>URNT01000016.1 GCA_900549235.1 uncultured Clostridium sp.
TATGGTTTTGTGGAACCATGTCATCCATACAGAACATGATCATTTGCTCTCGTTTTTTATCTGCATTTTTAGTCATCATAAAAAACACCGCCTTTCTGATAACCCCATTATACCAGAAAAACGGTTATAAATGTAGAAAAGCCCGGCTTTTGCCGGGACTTTGTCTACAGTCTGAGCCGGGGCAAATGCCCCGGTTTTTCATAATTTAAAATAATTTCAGATAATAATACGGCGCAAACAACCGCCCAATCCACTCTATCTCCCGGAACACACTCCCTATATCCACAAAAACCGGACAGAACACAAAACTGCCTATGAGAAAAAACGGAATCAGGCAGCAGAGCGCCTGGCTGCTTTTGCACACGATCTTCAGGCACCAGGAAAATGCCGCTGTCAGGATCACATAACCGGCCATACACCCAAGTTCCTTCCATACTCCCTCCCAGACTCCGCCTGCCACAAGGGCGGCAAGCACCGAGCAGCCCGCAAGGGCGGCAGGAGCCCCAAGGAGAGCCAGGCGGCAGGGAAGGCGAAGGCTGTACTTCAAAGGCCCGAACAGCCCCTTTTTCTCATCCTCTCCCAACATCACACCGCCGTAAAGCCCGGCCGCAAAGATCAGAACCGCTCCCACTCCCCTGACCGGAAAGACAGCCTTTGTATCCTCTGGCTGCACCGCCTGTTCCTTTCCGCGGGTCTCCGTATATTCAAAGTGAAAGGTACGGCCCTCTGCCAGGATCTCCTCATACAGCTCCCCCGCCCGCTCCACCGCCTCTCTCCGCTCCGCCTCATCCAGCGCCGCAAACGCCTCTCCCTCTGCCGCATACCGCTCTAAAAGAGTCTTATGGTACAGCTCTGCCAGGGACGCGAACACAATCTCACCAGAAAGCTCCGCCGTTACGGTAGAAGGTGCCTTATACACCCGGATAGAGCGCTTAAACTCCTTTTTATCCAGCTTATCCTCCAGCCCCTCGCTGATCACATACCCGCATTCTGCCCGGCGGGAGGCAACCTCCTCCTCTACCTCTTCTTCACTTCCGCACAAAAAGAACTGGAACATCCCATCCTCCGAGGATTCTGTCAGCTTCCTTGCCAGCTCCCGGCCCAGGCCATCTTCATCTTCTGCCCAGACAGCCACCCGGATCCCCTCATCCACTCCTTTTTCTCCCAGAGAAAATGCCATCGCCGCCACAGGAAAGAAAAACAGCACTGCCAGAAATGCCCCTCTGCGCAGACATCTTTTACAGGAGAGAAAAAACCATAAAACTGCCTGTTTCACTTATCTTTCCCCTCCTTCCATCTGCGCCAACGGCCTGCTGCCAGCCCCGCCAGAAGGCCGGCTGCCCCAAGAAACGCCAGCCGCCAAGCCGCCAGGGCCTCCCACTGCCCTGTCACCATCATTTTCACCCCATCCATCAGGGTATAGGAAGGCAGGAAGGGCGCCGCCCGGCGGACCGCCTCAGGCAGGAATACAAGGGGCAGAAAACCTCCAGACCCAAAGTGAGCCGCAGCCACCGCCCCAAAAAACATCAGCACTCCTCCTGTGAGATCTCCCGCCGCTTCAAACACAGCTGCAGATACAGCCGCAGCCCCAAAGCACACCAGAAGAAGGCCTACTGCTGTCCCGGCAGATACCGGCATCCATCCCGCCAACACCGCACCGGCACAAAGAAGCGCTCCTACTGCCAGCTCCAGCACAAAAAGCCCAAGAACCCTGGCGCAAAAAACCGTCCTGTCTCCGATGCCAAGAAGCTTAAGCTTTCGCCCCATCCCCAGACTGTAGGGAGCCAGATACCCTGAGGCAGAAACGGCACTAAGGAGCAGCACCAACCCCCCGCCGCTGATTCCGTAAAAGGCCAGAGTATCCACATCTTTCGTTGCACTGACCCGGACAGTCTGAAAATAATCCTCCCTGGACAGGCTGTACTGCAGATAGCTCCGGTTCAGATCCTTTTCCAGCTGCCGGATGCTGTCCAAAAGTCCATATTCCTCTAAAAGCCGTTCCCCTGCATAGATCCCGGCCTGGGCAGAACCCAGCGTCCTGGCCCCTGCCTGTGTAAGTTCCTTAAAGATCCCGCTCTGGATCCCGCCTCCCCCAGGCAGCAGTACCTGGACCGGCAGATTGCTGCCCTCCAGGATCCCCTCTACAAAGCCCTGAGGTACCAAAAGCACTGCAAACAGTTCTCCCGACTCCAGTTCCTTACGTGCCTCTGCTTCATCCATATATAAAAAATCGCACAGACTTTCCACGCTGTCCAACGAGCCAAGCATAGAGACCACCTGCTTTGCCAGAGGATCCTCCTCCGGCAGCACCACACCTACAGGTATCCTCCCTGACGCCTGCCCTCCGTAAAGGGTTCTGTCTGCCAAAAGGGCAACCGTACCCATAAAGCAGATCAGTACGATTGCCCCTGCGATTACATAAGGAAGCCGCTTACACGCCCGTTTTAATTCAAGTTCAAAAAATACCAGACGCGCATTCTTCATATTTCTTTAGTTTCCGCCCTCCAACTGGCCAGCCAGCCCTATAACTCCAAACAGCAGCTCAAACACCACGCTGTTCCAGTCCTCCTCTGTTGCAGCCAGCACATCAAAGGTCTCTCCCTGAGGAGCCTCGATAGCGCCCGACAGAGGCTGCAGGTAATATTCGCCGCTGAGTGTGGTGGTAAGTTCTTCCATATTCGCATCCGGCACCACCACCGTAAGGGAATCCAGCGCCACATGGATATTGCTGCCCTTCTCCAGCTCATCTACCGCTCCTGTCATATCCAGTTTTACAGCCTGCACACCGTTCACTCCACCCTCCAGGGAGGCATGATAAGCGCCGTCCTCTGCCGTATAGGTGCCGGTAAACATACCGTTAAAAGAAGTCTGATCCGGCAGGACTGCATCTACGGAAACATCAGCTGTCAGCTGTTTGCCATCATAGGTTCCCTGCTTTACAAACTCAAGACTGGTCGCTGACTCACCCTGGGTCAGCATCAGGCTGCCCGTCATATTCTGGGTCAGATAGGTCCCTCCCTGAAGCTGCCAGTTCCCATCTACCTGCACGTCGCTTTCCGCGCCGTAAGCTGCACCGTTTAATACGGTGGTTCCTTCCACCGACGCAAGCCTTCCATCCTTTGTCACATAAACCTTCAGCTGAATGTCATTTAAGGCAGCCTCAAGCTCTGTGATCATCTGCTCCACCGCTGTCTCGGCAGCTTCGTAGGTCTGATCCAGCTGCTCCTGGGCAGACAGCTCCTGTCCGGTTCCATAGCTGCCCATCAGCTCTGCCATCCTTGTCATGGCCTCCAGCTGCTTTAAATAATCTCCCTTTAAGGTCTCATCCTGCAGAAAGAAATCAGAGGAGGTTCTGAGGAAATCGATCATGGCAGCCTTGCTTACAGCCACCTGGTAGCCCTTGCAGGAGGTTTCCTTTCCATCTACCAGAAAGGTTCCCTTCTCTCCCTTTTCTACGGTAAGAGCCGCCTTAAAATTCTCCTGGGCCTTGCTTCCCTCTTTATATCTCTCATACAGAGCCTTCAGATCAAAGAGTTCCGAGTCTTCCTTCTCTGCAAGCTCTGTATAATAAGACGTCAGTCCGTCTATATCCACGCCATTCTGCTCCAGATAGGGCCCAAACACCGGCGAAGCCTTAATACGGTCCGCCAGCCCCTCGCTTATATCCAGGGTAAATACCTTCCCGGAAAGCTGGGGAGCTGCCGCCATCAGGTTTGTATCATCTGCGTATACATAGAGATTGGCCGCGTCCATACCCCCGTAAATCAGACCCATATCAAACAGCGCCTTCTTCTCAGTGACGCTGTTCTTTCCCTCAAAGCTCAGGCCGCTGCCTGCATAGGCATTTACCATTTCGTCGCTGCTGCTATCCAGCTTTAAGGTAAGGCCACCCTCGTAATCACCGGCTGCAGCCGCCTCGGCAAGGGCCTCAAGACCAAACAGTTCCTCCACAGGAGATACCTGATCCTCCTGGTAAATGTTCTCGAATGCATGGATCACTGTTTCCTTGGGATCCTCCATCCCAAACTTCACAAAAGCCGCCGCTGCCACGCAGACCACAGCCGCTGCCGCCACCGCGATCCCGATCACCTTTCCATTCTTCTTTCCTGCCGGTGTCTGGCACTCCGGGCATACCTTTGCCTGCTCCGGAAGCTCCGCATTACACTTGCTGCATTTCATCACTTTTCCTCCCGCTTTTATGTATTTTATCGAAACAGCCCGATGAGCTCCGAGGCCGACCGGCTGTTTTTGATCCTTACAAGCCTTCCCTCCTTCAGTACATACATCTCCGTACAGAGAGCCAGCTCCTCCAGCTCATGGGAGGTAAGGATCACCATTCCTCCCTGGGCCATATGGTGCTTCAGATACCTTCGTATCTCCTCCTTGCACTCCAGATCGAGAGCCGCTCCCGGCTCGTCCATGATCAGCACCGAGCCATGGCCTGACAGAGCGCAGGCGATACTGAGACGCTTTTTCATGCCGCCCGACAAGGCTCCGGCCCGCTTTTTAAGCATCTGGTCCACTCCCAGCATGGCGGCAGGCCCTTCCTTCAGATCTGTCTCCATGGCCCTCTTATCGCCTCTGTACCAGAGACGCAGGTTATCCCTGACGCTCAGTTCCTCCATCAGCGGATTTTCCTGGGGCACATAGGCTGCCATCTGGTCAAATACCTCGGGATGTCCCACTGCCTCCCTGCCGTCAAAGAGGATGCTTCCCCGGTCCGCCCTCTGCGCTCCGGCCAGGATAGATAAAAGAGTGGTTTTCCCGCAGCCATTTACCCCCAGGATTCCCACACAGCTCCCCGGCCCGGCCTCAAAGCCGGCTTCCCGGAGGATCTGCTCTTTTCCATAGGACTTACAGATCCCTGACACCTTAAGCATATCCCATCCTCCTGCCTTTTGTCATATACGATTAGTGTAACATAGAATCCATTTTCAGACAAAAGAATTTATTATTAAGTTTTTCTTACTTCCAAACGTAAAAAAGCCCGCAGACATCTCTGCCTGCGGGCCATATATAATCAGCTTATAAATAATTAAGCAATCTTGCTCTTTGCCAGCTCAGCTAACTTTGCAAATCCCTCTGCATCGTTGATCGCCATATCGGAAAGAACCTTACGGTTCAGATCAACCTCAGCCAGCTTTAAGCCGTACATAAACTTGCTGTAGGAAAGGCCGTTGATACGTGCAGCAGCGTTGATACGTGCGATCCACAGCTGTCTGAACTGTCTCTTTCTTTCCTTTCTGCCTGCATAGGAGCTGGTCAGTGCGCGCATAACGGACTGCTTCGCAATTCTGTACTGCTTGGAACGGGCTCCTCTGTAGCCCTTAGCCATCTTCAGGACTCTGTTATGTTTCTTCTTTGCATTTAAACCGCCTTTAATTCTTGCCATCGGTAATTCCTCCTTATAAAAATGTAAAACTTACAGATATGGTAAAATCTTCTTCATTGCCTTAACGTTGGTAGCGTCGGTAACAATATCTTTTCTAAGATTTCTTTTTCTCTTTGTAGACTTCTTAGTTAAGATGTGAGACTTGTAAGCTTTATTGCGGACTAACTTACCGGTTCCTGTTTTTTTAAAGCGCTTTGCTGCAGCTCTGCTGGTTTTTAACTTTGGCATTGTAATTTCCTCCTTAAAACTTTGTATTTTAACGTTTTGCAGTTAAAAACATAACCATGCTTCTTCCTTCTACCTTTGAGGGCTTATCAACAACTGCGATGTCAGCCAGACTCTCAGCGAAATCATCCAAAATATACTTTGACTTGGACATATGTGCCATCTCGCGGCCTCGGAAACGAAGTGTTACCTTTACCTTATCACCCTTTTCAAGGAACTTCCTTGCGGCTCCCACCTTGGTGTTCAGGTCGTTTGTGTCAATATTCGGGGATAAACGAACTTCCTTAATCTCGATTACCTTCTGCTTCTTTCTGGCTTCCTTTTCCTTGCGGGCCAGTTCGTAACGGTATTTTCCGTAGTCGATGATCTTACATACCGGCGGCTTCGCAGTAGGAGCAATCTTTACCAGGTCCAGCTCTGCTTCCTGGGCAAGCTTATACGCGTCCCTCGCAGACATGATACCTAACTGCTCTCCATCCTCGCCAATGAGCCGCACCTCTTTGTCTCTGATCTGTTCGTTAATCATTAATTCGCTAATGGTCCTACACCTCCATACATCTTGTTCATTGGAATCAGCATCTCTCCGGGGGATACCCGGAAACAAAAAAATAAAGCGGACAGTTATCCTATCCGCTCAATCTGCATACTAAACCATCAGCTGTTCTTAACCAGCCTTCTGCTTCTGCTATGAACCCGGGTCACTTATTCGTGCCAGGGTGAGGCGGATACCTGCTTTCCTGTCAGTCGTTCTCACAACTTCTGCTAGTTTACTACAGAATAGCTGGTTTGTCAACAGCTTTTTTGTTTTTTTATCTTGCCTTAAAGGTTCTGCACTTTGTCTCACTGCACTGACAGGCTCCGTCCCCGCAGATGTCGATAGCCTGGGCCGAGCAGCGGCAGGCATCGTTGTAGGTGCAGTTTCTGGCGTCGCAGCTTACCTCCAGGCGGTCCTCCGGGGTCTTAAACAGGTTGGTGAACATACCGCCCTTGTTCTCGTCAAAACTGGCGCAGCAGGTGTCCTCCGATGCCGAGGCCTGGTAGCCGTCTACGGTGATGGCTCCCTTACAGCAGCACTGGTCTGAATTGTGGACGCAGGTCTTTACACTGCATTTTAATCTTGTCATATCCTTCTACCTCCTTGTGTGATCTTGGCAGAGATAGTATATGCAGACCGGTCCGTTCCATTCATTTTTAAGAAATTCAGGGCAGCTGACGGTTCAGTTCCCTTACAGCCTGGATGCAGGCGCCCTCAGAGCCGTCCATTTCATAAAGCTCGCCTCTTGTCACAGTGGTATAGGCCTTTACATTATCCACATAGACCTGTCCTGAGCCCTGGCAGCTGATGGTGATCTCCCTGGGGCTGCAGTCTGTAAAGGTAAGCTCTGCCCTTCCGTCCTCTCCCGGCACCGCCTGCCTGCTCTGGTTTCCTGCCTTTACCATTACCCGCGCCTCTCCTTCTGTTTCCACATCAAGGCTTATAAAGGTATCCTTTCCCACCGTTCCCGTGATCCTGCTTCCCACATTCTGGGAAATGCTTCCTCCTGAGGAAAGAACTGCCATATGGCTGCCCCCATGCTCCGTCACCCGGCTGTCTCCCTTAAAGCTCCAGCCCTGTTTCCCAAGGGCAAACTGGGCATTGTAGAGCTTATTATCCCCGTAGTCCCGGTAGGTCCAGATCCCGTAACCCATGGTCATGGACTTAAGGACCGGGGCCATCTGTTCCAGATAGAGGGCCTTTTCTTCATCCAGGATCTGGGCGTTGTGCTCAAAGCCTACGGTATTGTCCGTAAACAGGAACTGATCCACATACACAGGCTTCCCTCCGCTGTGGGCATGGACACGGTTAAAAAAGACCGGCGGATTTTTCAGGGCCTCTGCCGCCGTCACCCGCTCATACTGGTTAGGGAAGCCCATAGGCACACTGTACATGGTGCTGACGAAGGAGGAGCTGCCGCAGGGATAGGTTGCGGTGTGCATAAAGCCCTCCAGGCTCCCGTCCCCATGGGTCACCGGATCCGCGTCCAGACGCACCTCCATGGAAAGATCGGGAAACACCTTCTGGGTCTCCTCCAGAAGCCTGTTTAAAAATGCGTCATAATAAGAATAAAACAACTTTCTGGCATAGGATTCCTTCTCCGGAAAATATATATCCTCATAGCCCCCAAGCTCATGTCCGTAGAACTCCTCCAGTTCCTCCAGAGAATAGTGCTCCCTTGCGTAGGCCACCAGACCGTACTGATCCGCCAGCTGCCGGCTCATATAGCCATTTCCAAAGCCTGTGCTGTCCTCCGCGAAATTCCAGAAATCCTCCCAGGTTATAAATCCCCCACAGAAGTTCTCATGAGCCGAAGCCCGCTCATAAAGCCGCCCTGCGTATTCCAGCCAGGCGGCCTGTACCGTTTTATCATATAAAAGCTCCCGAAACCGTAGTGCCGAGCTTTCCAGGCCATAATAATCCCAGGTATAGCCCACCCGCAGCATCACTCCAAGCCCCCGGGCCCCGGCCGCCTCCATCACCTGATCCAGCTTGTCCCAGGCATAGTCATTATAGGTACAGGGATCTGTCTCCGGCTGAAATTCCCTCCAGGGAACCACCAGAATCACGCTGTTAAATCCGTCCTCCGCAATCTGCGCCAGTTCCTCCTCCATATGGTCGCTTTCCCCGTTCCAGAAATTGATCACCCAGTCATCAGAATAATAGGTAGCTGACTTCAGGTAACCGGCTGTCCCCGCCGCGTACTCTTCTGCCCTGGCAAATCCGGAGGCACAGAGAAATGAAGCCGCCGCCAGAAGGCACAGGGCGCTTTTTGTAAAATAGGTACTCCATTTAGCCATGAGATCTTTTTTCCCTTTCTCTTCGTTTTAATTCCGGCCACACCGTGTACAGCATGGTGCCAAAGCAGGCCGCACCGCCGATAAAATTGGAAATAGGCTCTGCCATCAGGATCCCCGTGGTTCCCAGATTAAAGCAGTATGGGAGAATAAGGATCAGGGGCATTACGATGATCACCTTCCTGAAAATGGAAAAGAACACCGCCTTTTTTGATTTTCCAAGGCCTACAAAAACCGCCTGTCCCGCAAACTGCAGAGACATCATAAAGAATCCGAAGAAGTACACCCGCATGGCAGGGATCCCCGCTTCCACCAGGTCTCCTTCCCGGTTAAAGATGCGGATGAAAAATTCCGGCGCGCCGTGGACAAAAGCCCAGACAAGAATGGTATACGAGATGCTGACGGCAGACATAAAAGCAATGGCCTTCCTGACCCGCTTGTATTCTCCAGCGCCGTAATTGTACCCCATCACCGGCTGAGCGCTGTTGGTGACTCCGCTTACCGGCATGGAAATGACCTCCCGGACAGAATTGATCACCGTCATGATCCCCACATAGACATCGCCGCCGAACTTCTGGAGGCTGGCGTTGTAGAGGATCTGCACCAGGCTGTTGGTGATGGACATGGTAAAACCGGACATCCCAAGGCCCATAATCTTAAGGACACGCTCCCGCTCCAGACCCATGGCATCCAGGCGCAGCTTTAGGATAGCCTTTTTCCCTGTGAGAAAGCGGAGGATCCAGAGGGCGGACAAAAGCTGGGAAAGGATGGTGGCCAGAGCCGCTCCCCGCACTCCCATGTGAAACACAAAGATAAACAAAGGATCCAGAAGGATATTTGCCACTGCCCCCAGAAGGACAGTCATCATACCGATGGTGCCAAAGCCCTGGGAATTGATGAAGCTGTTCATGCCAAGACCAGTCATAACAAAGATATTCCCAAGGAGATAGATGGTCACATACTCGTCCGCAAAGGGGTAGGTGGCATCGCTGGCCCCAAATAAATACAGCATGGGCCGCTTCCAGATCAGGCCCAGAACCGTAAGCACTGCTCCTACGATCACCATCATAACAAAGGAATTTCCCATAATGTGCTCTGCCTCTTTTATATTTCCCCGCCCCCGTTCAATAGAGCAAAGAGGTGCACCTCCCATGCCAAACAAGTTTGCAAAGGCGATTACAATAGAGATTACCGGCAGGCAGAGCCCAAGGCCGGTAAGAGCCAGAGTGGCATGTTCCGGGATCATACCGATATAGAGCCGGTCTACGATGTTGTAGAGCACATTGATCAGCTGGGCCAGAGTCATGGGGACAGCCAGCTTTAAGATATTGCCCACTACGCTTCCCTGAGAGAAGTCATTGGTCTTTTGCAGATCCTCCGCCACATCAATATCCTTTAACTCCTCCGGGGCGGCTTCCATCGTCCAGATGTCCTCCGGATGGGACTTCATAATCTGGCTCCCCCCTTTATCCCCGGTAAGGGCCAGAAGTTCCCTGCGGTAAGCGCTTGTGAAGGCGGCCGGATTCCCCCGCTTTCCCTCACAGCAGACACAGCCAATGCCTCTGCCGCTGTCTAAAAATCCCTGTACAAAGGCAGTCAGGGTCTCTGGCTTCATATAGGGCTGATCCCCTACAAAGTAAAGGCAGGCGTCCCAGTCCTCCCCCGCCGCCTCTGTGCCCAGACGCAGAGAGGCAGTGATACCCTCCTGGCTGTCAGGATTATAGATCCCCCGGACAGAAATGCTTCCATTCTGCCTCTGGGCTGCCTGAAGGATCTCCTCATACTGACTTACCACAAGGATCTGGGTCTTAAGCTCTCCTCCCTGCTCCAGAGCCAAAGCACTCTCCTCAAGGTGCTCCAGACCGTGGAGGAACAGGGGCTTTCCCTCCAGTTCTGCCAACAGCTTATTTGAACCAAAGCGGCTCCCAAAACCGGAAGCCATATATACCATACCGATTTTTTTCATAAGTAAGCTCCTTAAAAATAGGCTCCCCCAGAGAAACCTTTAAAACAGGGTAAAAGAGGGCTCCTCTTTCAGTCCTCCGCACAGGATTCCCTCCTGCTCCCCCAAAGCTTCAAGAATCTCTCTGCCCACTGCCTCCTCCCTGGTATCTGCCTGAGTCAGTACAGGCACGATCCTGCTCTCCGGAAACCGGGCTTCCAAAGGCTTTAGGTAACCCCATTTCAGCAGGCCGCCCAGGTCCTCTGCGCCAAGGTACCAGGGTTCTTTAAAATCCCCCTCCAACATATAGCAGCTTCTCAGTTCTCTGGCCCGTTCCAGGCGGAAGCAGGCCTCCTCTGCCGGACGTCCCAGGGCAGACAGACCTGTGAGGCATAAAAGAAGGTCCGTATGCTCCGGAAGTACCGGTTCATTTCCCTGAGGCACCTTTACAGGAAGCCGTTTGGAGCCGTCTGCCTCTATAAGGACCACGTCTGCCAAAGGAAGGAGCTGATGATAATACTCCCAGCCCTGGAAGGATATTTTTCCATTTTCCTCCAAATGCCCGACCACTGCCAGATGGTTCTGCTCCAGGCACTCTGCCGCCGCAGCTGCCGGGGCGTCAAGGACGCCGAAGGCAGAAGGACGGAACATATGGGTGGTGGTCAGAACAAGAATCTCAAGCCCCCTCTCCCGGCCCTCAAAGGCCAGGCGGCGGATCAGTGAGGTTTTTCCTCCGGCACCGGTCAGGGCAGTGATATAGGGGCCTTTAGAAGGCAGGCTCCGTTCCGGAAGCCCAAGAGCCTGCCACAGGCTGGGGGCATAAGCCCAGATATGATCAGATCGTATATAGGAAATACGCATATTGATTCTCCTTGCTGCAGTCTGCAATCGCTTTCCTTACAGTGTACCATTCTTCTGCCCCTTTCTCAACCGGGATTTTACTGCTTCTGAAGCTGCCAGCAGGCAGTGAGCTGCTTCAGATAATCCATATATCCGGCCTTACGGACGCTTCCGGCTGTGAGAACATCCACCTGGCCCAGCTTTTTTCCATTTAAGCTATATTCCAGCACACCGGCCTTCTGCCCCGGCTCGATGGGTGCGGGCATGGACTCTGACAGGGACAGCTTCCGCTCTACGGCGCTAAAATCCTCTCCATTTAAGCCGAGACAGGAAAATGGCCCGCTGTATTTTAAGCTGACCTCCGGCTCCACGCCTCCTGTAACCGGCATCTGGGGCAGAGGCAGGTGAGTTTTATCCTCATAGAGACGGCAGCTTGCAAAGCCGTAGTTAAGAAGTGTCTGGGCATCCGCGAACCTGGCCTTATAATCCGGAGCCGCCATAATGGAAGCAATGAGCCTGACACCGTCCTTTTCTGCCGTTGCAGACAGACAGTATTTTGCCAGAGAGGTAGAGCCGGTCTTTAAGCCGGTGACATTGAAATTTGCGCCCATTTTCAGCAGCTTGTTGGTATTAGACAGGCCAAATTCCTTAGTTCCCTGCTTTGTCACATGGGTAATATTTTCCATCCAGATGGTAGAATAGTTGTGGATCTTTGGATAGCGGTTGATCAGTTCCCGGCTCATAAGAGCAATATCCCTGGCGGTAGTCAGATGGGCCGGATCCTCTGTAAGACCGCAGCAGTCCACGAAATGGGTATTTTTCATCCCAAGGCCTGCGGCCCGCTCATTCATCATGCGGACAAATTCTTCCTCTGTCCCTCCTATGTACTCCGCCATGGCTACAGAAGCGTCATTTCCCGAAGCGATGACAATGCATTTGATCAGAGTTTCCACGGTCTGGACCTCCCCTTCTTCCAGAAACACCTGGGAACCTCCCATAGACTTTGCCTTAGCACTGGTCACTACCTCGTCCGTAAGGCGGATCTTCCCTTCCTCCAGGGCATCAAAAATAAGGATCAGGGTCATAACCTTAGTAACAGAGGCAGGGCTTCTCTGATCGTCCGCTCCCTTTTCGTATATCACCTGGCCGGTGGAGGCCTCCATAAGAAGCACAGAAGGGGCCTGTACCTGAAGGGCCGGCGCCGCTGCGGCTTCCTCCCCCTCCTGTACATCCCCTTTTGTACTTACAGCCTCCGCTGCCGCCGGTACGGCAAACTCCGGCGCTCTGGCCAGAACGGCAGCCGGCGTTCCAAGAAGCATCACAGCCATAACAGCGGCCGTCCATAATGCAGTTATCCCTTTCATAGGTTCCTCCGCTCAGACATCTTCTTCCTTTAATATATGGAAGGAGACAGGCGGCCTATGCATTATACTTCCTTTAAAGCAGCCCGCAGCGCCTCTGCCATCTCCTCATACTCAGCGTCTGTGAGCATGGTGCGTCCGCTGTTCATCTCAAAGGTGCCGCCCCATTCTTCTCCGCCCCTGTACTTTGGAACAATGTGGAAATGCAGATGGCAGCCGGTATCGCCGTATGCGCCGTAGTTTACCTTATCCGGATTAAATACCTTATGTACGGCTCTGGATACCTTTGCAATCTCCGCAAAGTAAGCATCTCTCTCCTCATCGGTAAGATCAATCAGCTCGCTTACATGCTTTTTGTGAGCCAGGATCACTCTGCCCTTCTTGCTCTGCTCCTTAAATACATAAAGGAAGCCTGTCTCCATTTCGCAGACAGGATAACCAAATTTTGCTACCAGTTCTCCCTGCATACAGTATGCGCAGTTGGGATCTTTTACCATTTCTTCCATAACCTTATTCTCCTTTGGCTAAATTTGTTTCCACTTTTTAACATACCACGAATAAGGCTTAAATTCAATTCCCTTCTTATGAAAAGTGTGCTATAATCAGTTTTGAACGACCAATGACAGGAGATATTTTATGAGCAGATCAGATTTCAGACGCAGGAGGTTCAACCGCAGGAGACAGGTATTCTCCCGGCACCTTCCTACTTTTTTGGTATTGCTTGCCATTACCTGCGCGGCGGGAGGCGGCATCTTCGCCCTGACACGCTTTGTATTAAACCGCCAGCCCGGTTCCTCCATCCAGACGGACGCTCCGGCTGACACCCAGACCTCTTCCCAGGAGGTGCTTGAGATCCCTCCTGCTGACCAGGAGCCGGCTGACGAGATTGGAGCCCTGGTAGCTCAGGCTGACCGGATCGCCATGGGCTATGACTATGACAAGGCTTCCGCCCTGCTGACTGAAAGCGGGCTGGATGTGAATGATTCCCGGATCCAGGAGGCCCTTTCCCGCTATGAGACAGAAAAGGCTGCCCTTGTGCCTGCCAATGTACAGGAGGCCACTCATGTATTTTTCCACACCCTGATCATGGATACTTCCAAGGCATTTGACGGGGACGCGGACAGTACGGGCTACAATTCCGTTATGACCACCAAAGACGAGTTTATAAAGATTCTGGAGGAGATGTACAGCCGGGGCTATGTGCTGGTTCGGATCCATGACATCGCCTATGAGACCACTGATGAAAATGGAAATCCCTCCTTTACCTGGGGGACGGTGATGCTTCCAGAGGGTAAGAAGCCCTTTGTCATGTCACAGGATGACCTTTGCTATTATCCATATATGGAAGGGGACGGCTTTGCCTCCCGGATCATCATCGGCGAGGACGGAAAACCCACCTGTGAAATGACCATGGAGGACGGAACGGTTTCTACCGGTTCCTATGACCTGGTGCCTATCCTGGAGGATTTTATTGAGGAGCACCCGGATTTTTCCTACAAGGGAGCCAGGGCTATTCTGGCCTTTACGGGCTACGAGGGGATCCTGGGCTACCGCACCGCCTCCTCCTACAGCGACAGCCCCACCTATGAGGCCGACCGGGAACAGGCTGCCAGGGTGGCCCAATGTCTGAAGGACAACGGCTGGGAGCTGGCCTCCCACAGCTGGGGGCATCTGAAGCTTGGGATCTCCGACGCGCCGGAGGGCGGTTTTGCCATTTCCGAGGAGCGGTTCCGCTCCGATACGGATAAGTGGGAAGCGGAGGTGGAGTCCCTCATCGGGCCTACAGATATTATCCTCTATCCCTTTGGCAATGATATTGCTGACTGGCATCCCTACAGCCAGGACAATTCCCGTTTTGCCTATCTGGAGGCGGCAGGCTTCCGCTATTTCTGCAACGTAGATGCCAGCAAGCCAGCCTGGATCCAGAAAGGCTCTAATTACCTGCGTATGGCCCGCAGGAACCTGGACGGCTACCGTCTCTATGAAGATCTGATCCAGACGGATCCGGCAAAAAAGCGGCTGACCGACCTGTTTGACGCCGCGGATATATTTGATACCTCAAGGCCTCAGCCTGTGACCTGGAGCTATTAAGGATTACAGTCAAAACACGGAAAAGCTTCTTTCTGCATATGATACATCAAGGAATCCATATGCAAAGAAAGGAGCTTTTTTTATGATTCCCAAACTGGAATTACAGGGAGTCAGCTTCTCCTACCACACCCTGGAAGGTGAGACCCCGGCTCTTTCTGATATATCCTTTACGGTGGCTCCCGGAGAGTTTGTGGCCATCGTGGGGCCCTCCGGCTGCGGCAAATCTACCCTTTTGTCCCTGATCAGCGGCCTGACCAAGGCAGAAAAGGGCAGCATTCTCTTAGATGGAAAGCCTCTCGGTGAGTCTGCCTCTGCCACCGGCTATATGCTGCAGAAGGATCATCTCTTTGAATGGAGGGACATTTTTTCAAATATTTCCCTGGGTCCGGAAATACAGAAGAAGCTGGACGGAACCTGCAAACGAGAGCTGATGGAAATGATGGAGGCCTACGGCTTAAAGGGCTTTGAGCACGCCAGACCCTCAGAGCTTTCAGGAGGAATGCGCCAGAGAGCGGCCCTGATCCGCACCCTGGCCCTAAAGCCGGATCTGCTTCTTCTGGATGAGCCATTTTCCGCCCTGGATTATCAGACAAGGCTGGCAGTCTGCGATGACATCAGTTCTATCATACGGAAAAATGGAAAAACGGCCATTCTGGTAACCCACGATCTGGCAGAGGCCATCAGCGCAGCAGACCGGGTTGTAGTTTTAACCAGGCGCCCTGGACAGATCAAGACCATCCTGCCCATTTCCTTCCCGCCTGAGTGCGTCAGTCCCTTAAAGCGGCGGAATTGTCCGGAGTTTTCCAATTATTTTAATCAGGTATGGAAGGAGCTGAGAATCTATGAGTAACAAACCTTATATTTCTCCCGCCCAGGCCGCCTATGTGCACCGGGAACGGCGCCGTCAGAGACAGGTGGTGCTCTGCCGCTTCCTTCTCCTTTTCACACTCTTAGGGCTGTGGGAGGCGGCGGCCCGTATGAACTGGATCGACCAGTTCATCTTCAGTTCTCCCCTTCTGATCCTTCAGTGCCTGATCTCCATGGCTGCGGACGGAAGTCTTTTCCTCCATACCGGCATCACTCTGTATGAAACACTGGTCAGCTTCTTTTTATGCACCATTCTTGGCCTTAGTATCGCCCTTCTGCTCTGGTCCAGCCGGTCCGCGGCCCAGGTTACGGAGCCCTTCCTGGTCCTTTTAAACAGTCTGCCAAAATCCGCCCTGGCGCCGCTCCTGATTGTATGGCTGGGAAATAACATGAAAACCATTATCGTAGCGGCGGTGTCTGTGGCTGTATTCGGCTCTGTGCTCACTCTTTATACAGGTTTTGGACAGATGGATGAGCAGAAGGTGAGGCTGATCTATTCTCTGGGGGGAAGTAAAAAAGATGTACTGATCAAGGTGCTGCTGCCCGGCTCCCTGCCGTTAGTGATCAGCAATATGAAGGTGAATATCGGGCTGTGCCTGGTGGGGGTGATCATCGGGGAGTTTCTGTCGGCCAGGGCTGGACTGGGGTATTTGATTACCTATGGGAGTCAGACCTTCGCCATGACCATGGTTGTAACCTCCATTGTCATCCTCTGCATTGTTTCAGGCCTGTTATACCAGGCCATTGCCTGGGTGCAGAAGCGGATCGAGAGATAGCAGACACAGACAGAAATCCGGCAATATCTGTATAAAATCCTGCAACATCCGGCTTTCCGCTATCTGCCTGTCCGGCTATGATAAATTTGTTTGATTTTTTCCGTATTGTCTGGGCGTGCAGTGCATTCGCCTGGAAAATGCAGCTGAAAAGCGGCCCGGGTTGCTGAATCCTACCTGGGCCGCAACCTGGGTAACTGAGAGCGTTCCTTCTGCCAGAAAGGAAAGGCTCCGGGAGATTCTGTAGCTTTCCAGATACTGGGAAAGAGTTTGTCCGGTCATTTTTTTAAAGAAGCGGCAGCAGCTTCCCTTTGTCATGGAAATACAGCCTGACAGCCGGACCCCCCTTATCTTTCTGGTGTTCTCCTCTCTGCTGAACATTGTGCTGGATCTTGTATTTATCCTGCCCTTTGGCATGGGCATTGCAGGAGCCGCCTGGGCCACGGTGCTGAGCCAGCTGATCTCTGCTGTTCTCTGTACGATCTCCGGTATGAGGCATTTTTCCGTACTGAGGCCCTCAAAGGGCTGTCTTTCCCCCATATTTTCGGAAGCTTCCGCCCTGCTCCGGCTGGGCTTTCCCATCGGCTTTCAGATGTCTGTTATGTGCATCGGACAGCTTGCCATGCAGGCGGCAGTCAATGCTCTCGGCTCCGATGCCATTGCCGGCTACACAGCCGCCACAAAGGCAGACCAGGTTTCTGTGCTGATTAACAATGCCTTCGGCATCGCCATTTCCAATTTTACCGCCCAGAACTATGGAGCAAGGCTTGGAACACGGATCCGCCAGGGTGTCCGGGCTTCTCTGATCCAAACAGAAGCTGCCAACCTTCTGATGTGCGGGCTGATCCTTCTGTTTAAAGACCTGGTGCCCGCCCTTTTTGTGGAAGCTCCCACCTCTGCCATTATGGCCTATTCAAACGGTTATCTTACAACAGTGGCCCCCTTCTATCTGCTTCTGGGACTTCTTCTGGTGGTACGCTCCACGGTCCAGAGCATGGGAAATGGCACCGCCCCCTTTGCGGCCTGCATTGTAGAGCTGATCATGCGGATCGGAGGCACCTTCGGCCTGGCATCTTTAATCGGCTATACCGGAATCTGCCTTGCATCTCCTCTGGCATGGCTGGGTGCAGTGGTCCTCCTGGTTCCGGTGTATGCTTATGAGAGGAGGAAGCTGCCGGAATGAAAAAACGTAAAAAGGCAGTCAGATTAATCCTGACCACCTTTTTACATTTTTGGTTTTTATTGGGTTTTGGCCGCAGCCAGCTGTTCATTGATTCCCTCGATGAGAAGTCCGGCACATTCTTCCGCGTCGGCTTCCTTGTAGCTGAGAAGCTGCTGGGTAAGGAAATAGGTTCCGTCTGCGTTTTTCAGCGGGGCACGCTCGAAAACAGGATCGAATTTAAACTGAGTCCATTCTGTCATCTTCGCGTTTCCGGCTGCCGCTACGCTTTCTGAAAGATCCAGATAGGTAAGGGCATTTTTATTGGCCGGTACACCACGGGTATCTGCCAGGATCTGCACCCCTTCTTCCTCCCCCAGTAAAAACTGGATCAGGGCTGCTGCCTCTGCCGGATGCTCGCTGGTCTGAGGAATAGCGAAAACCATGGATGCCTTTGACATACCGCCGTGGTAATCTCCCATGTTAATGAAATTTCCTACCACAAACTCAAAACCTGCAGCCGCTTCTTTGTGCTTTAAAAGGTTGCTGTCCCACATATAAATCCCTGCGTAATGCCCGTCGATCCACTTCTGATTGGTATCAATCAGCTCGGAGCCGTCTCCCGCAAGAACCTCCAGTGTAGGGATCACATGCCGATTCTCTAATTCGTTGAGGAATTCCATTCCTTCCACGATTTCTTCTTTGGTATACTGAAGCTCATTATTTTCTACCCAGGGCTTGCCGTATTTACACTGCAGATAATAAACCATCAGAGTCATACGGTCCAGCTCCTTGATTACCAAAGGATAGTAGCTTCCATCTTCATAAGCGGCAAAGGCATCTCCTGCCGCATACAGCTCATCCAGCGTTTCCGGAATCTCCACTCCCACCTGGTCAAAAACCGTTTTATTCCAGTAGAATACACGGCCGGTATTGCTGACCGGAAGAGCCAGGAGCTTTCCATTTACTGTAAAGAAATCCAGATCGCTCTGATCGTAGGCTGTCAGGTCAATTACATTTGAAAGAGTATTCAGATCTACAAACATGGAGCCATCTGGTGAATAATTGAATACCCAGTCCATGTTAAGCTGGATCACATCAGCCGCCGAACCTGATTTTAAAGCCAGGGCCACCTTTTCCTCATGACCGGTGAAGGATTCATACTCGGCCTCTACATTGATATTTGGATATTTCGCCTCAAATGCCTTGATCGCCTCAAGAGTGGCCTCATGCCGGTTATCCCCTCCCCACCAGTTCATTCGCAATGTAATCGGTTCCTCCGTATTCACCTCTACATCCGCCGCAGCTGCAGTGGTGGTTTCAGCCTGCTGATCCGCAGACGGTGCCGTCTGAGTAGGCATACAGCCTGCTGTAGAACCTGCTACTGCACATGCAAGTAATCCTGCTATCCATTTTTTTCTTTTCATTATAATCCCTCCATATACATAATATACATTTTAACCCTTCACTCCTCCGGCCGCGATTCCATCTACAAAGGAATTCTGGGCTGAGAAGAACACGATCAGTGACGGAATAATCGCCAGCAGCGACATTGCCAGCACACGGTTCCATTCAAAGCCTACCTCCGCGTCCATGGACATGCGCAAAAAGATAGATACAGGGAACTTCGCAACCGTATTTACATAGATCAACGGCCCCATAAAGTCATTGGAGGTCCACATAAACTGGAACAGTCCGCAGGATACGATAGCTGGCTTCAGCATAGGCACCAATACATACCACAGTGTTTTCATGATGCCGCAGCCGTCGATCCGGGCCGCCTCCTCAAGCTCCTTAGGAATCCCCCTCTGGAACTGGATCAGCATATATACAAAATAGGTATCGCCTGCCAGGATCGAGGGCACGATCAAAGGCAGATAGGAATCCAGCCAGCCAAGCTCATTGAACAGGATATACTGAGGTACATTCAGCACAACCTGAGGCAGGAACAGGGTGGACATTAAAACCGCAAAGGAAAATTTCTTTCCAAAAAATGTAAATCTTGCAAAGCCATAGGCGGTGATGGTAGCGGAGATCAGAGTAACTACCACCTTTGGAATCACAATCTTATATGTATTTGCCATAAAATGCAGCAGGGTCATCCCCTCATAGCCTGCAAACCCCTTGACATAGCCGGTAAAGACCGGATTCTTTGGAATAAATCCTATACTGGAAAATATTTCTGAATTGGTCTTAAAGGAAGCTCCCACCATCCATATCAGCGGGTATACCATGATAATTCCTACCACGATGAGAAGCACATACCGCAGAAAGGTATTGATCTCTCTTTTCTGTTCTCTGGTCATATGCTACCTCCCATCCTCATCGCTGTAATATACCCAGTGCTTCTGACTGATAAATGCCACAGCGGTGAACATCATAATAATCAGGAACAGCAGCCAGGCAATGGCGCTTGCCATTCCCATGTTATAGGACTTAAACGCATTGTTGTAAACCAGCAGGGACACCAGAGTAGTGGAACGCAGCGGGCCTCCCTGGGTAATAATAAAGGGGCCGTTGAATTCCTGGAATTTATTGCACAGCTGGGTTACGAAATTGTAAAAAATAACCGGTGTGATTAACGGTACGGTGATGCTTACAAACTGACGCCATTTTTTTGCCCCATCTATAGAGGCCGCCTCATACAGATCCTCAGATACTCCCTTAAGGGCTGCCAGGAAAATGACCATAGGCGAGCCAAACTGCCATACCTTTAAAAGCACGATCACGATAAAAGCTCCATTTGGGTCTCCCAGCCAGTTAAAAGGCTCCACACCAAACCGCCCGAGGATCATATTCACCAGACCCTCTGTACGGAACAAAAATTTCCACAAAACTGCAATGGAAACAGAGCCTCCCAGGATAGATGGAATGTAATAAGCCGTCCTGAAAAAATTGATTCCCTTCATCTTGTAATTCAAAATGTAGGCAATAAACAGCGCAAACCCCAGCTCCAGAGGAACGGTGCATACCGCGTACAAAAAGGTAACCCCGAAGGCCTTCATAGTCAGGCTGTCATTTAAAATGCTGATGTAATTCCCAAGTCCCAGAAACTCCGGCTGACGAAACAGGTTGTAATCATGAAGGCTGTAAACCATAGATGTGATAAACGGATACAGCTTAAAGATTGCAAAACCAATCCACCAGGGAAGGATCAGCGCCAGCCCTATGTTCTTTTTTGCTATTTTTCCCAATGACATTTATATCCCCCTCTCATTCTAAACCCCAGCCGGATAAAACACCTGCCAGCTCTCCATAAGCCCGTCCTTTTCCAGCTTCTCTACATCCATTCTCGGTGCAATTCCCGCTATTCCCTGGCTGCAGATGATCCGGCCGTCTTTTTCTTCCGGCTTAAAAAGAGTATATTCTCCTACAGGAACAGTGATGGGCTCGTGGAATTCCACCCGCTCGTCCTCTCCGTACAGGCATCCGAAGATGGCATTCAGGTAAATGCGTCCGCCGGAGGAAAAAACAGCTCCATGCTCTCTTGCCAGATCCCGGATGGTCAGAAGGTCGTCAATCCTGGTCATGCGTCCTACCGAAGGCTGCACATGATCCACGCCCTTTTCCAGATAGATTTCATACATATAGGAAATCCGCATGGACTCTCCGAAAGCGATTGGCATAGGAACGCCCATTTCCTTTAAGCGGCGGATGCCGTTGAAATCGTTGGAATGAATGGGCTCCTCCAGCCATTCCAGACCATAGGGGGCTGCCAGCTGGGCAAAGCGGTATGCATCCTCCACCGTCCATCTCTGGTTGGCATCCACTGCGATGCCGATCTGGCTGCCTACTGCCTCACGCACCATTTTAAGGCGGCGTATATCCCGCTCCATATCTTTGCCGTCTCCGCTTCCTACCTTGAACTTGACGGTCTTATATCCTTCCTCCACATACCGGACCATGTCTGCTGTCAGCTCCTCATCCTCCAGAAGAAGGGAACCGCCGCCCTTATAAGCCGCCGCCCAGTCCTTCCCAGCTCCCAGGAAACGGTGCAGAGGCTTTCCGGCTCTCTGGGCAAGGAGATCCAGCATCATCAGATCCAGCTGGCCCACCTCCACTGCCTTCTCACTCTGGAAGCCGGCATTCCGGATCCTCCAGTAAAGGCTTTCTCTCCAATCATTGTAGCTTTTCACCTCCCCGGTAAGGATCATGGGGAGAATGTCTTTGACAAAGCCCTGCCCTACGCTCAGATGGGCGCAGCAGCCCTCCTGATCATACAGCTCTATGCAGCCCCGTTCGGGAGCAAACCGTCCCATACCGCCGGTTCCGTCCTTAAAAGGCTTTGGAAGGGGAATGGGGCGGAAGCTGTAGTACACCGCCTTGGTAAACTGAAGCTTATCTTTAAAATCGAATTTCATTTTCCTGTCCTCCTGACAACTGACAGCAGAAAAACACAGAACATATCAGTTATAGTTATGCTTCTGAAGCTCTCTCCTTATGCCGTCATATTTTCTTATTTTCCCTTGATTTCTCTTGATTTACTATTAAAATAGCACAGCTTTTCCCAGGAAACAATATCCGCTTTTTCACATATGACATACCATTTTAGTTAATCATTGACAGAGGTTTGCAGCCGTGTTACTCTAGCCTTAGAGCGTATTTGAAAAAGGAGGACCCGCCTATGAATACCAGGCAGTACAATTATCTTCTGACTATCGCCGACTGCAAGGGGATCCTGGCCGCTTCCGAAAAGCTTGGAATCACCCAGGCGGCGCTGAGCAAATTTCTGGCAGAACAGGAACGGCTTTTAGGGGTCAAGCTCTTTGTCCGCTATAAAAGGCATATGTACCCCACTCCTACCGGGGAACTTTATCTGGAGGCAGCCAGGAAGATCCTTGCTGTAAAAAACAGCACTCTTCAGACGGTCAACCGCCTGACCCACGGAGCCGGAACGCCCATCCGCATCGCTTCTACCCCTTACCGGGGCGCTGAGCTGTTCGGGCGTGTGTTCCGGCGTTTTTC
Source organism: uncultured Clostridium sp. (assembly GCA_900549235.1). Classification (GTDB taxonomy): domain Bacteria; phylum Bacillota; class Clostridia; order Lachnospirales; family Lachnospiraceae; genus Enterocloster. The sequence goes on from URNT01000016.1 coordinate 22,448, forward strand.
CGCCCTGTACCCTACTGTCGACCTTTCCCTGGACGAAATCTATTCCTCTGCCCAGGAGGAGGAGATTCACCGGGGCAATACGGACTTTGCCTTCGGCGTCAACCTTCACGCCTCCTACCGGAACGTGAAAAACCTTCCCGTATGCAGAGAGGAACTGCTCCTTGCAGTCCCTGCCTTCCATCCCCTGGCCCCTCTGGCCCGGAAGGACTGCCTTGTGTCCGTTTCCATCCAGTCCTTCCGGAACACTCCCTTCGTTCTTCCGGGCAAAAAAAATAACATCCGCATCGTTGCGGACCGCCTCTTTGAGGCCGCAGGCTTCGCCCCTGTGATCGCCTTTGAATCGGGAAACGGCATGACCGTAGACGTTATGATCCGCCAGGGAGCGGGAGCCGGCTTTATCCCCAGACGCTACCTAAAACCGGAGCCGGAGCTGGTTCATTTCCGCCTGGATCCGCCCTGCTTTGAAATATCCTATATCCGCTATGAGGCGGAACGGGTTCTCACTGCCCCGGAACGCTGTCTTTTGGGAATCCTGGTGGAGGAACGGCTGAAAACCCGCAGTCACGAGCTGATCCCCGGGCCTGAAATTGATTCATTTTTGGAGGAATTATCTTGAAACAACCAAATGAAATTGATATAGATACAAAGACGCTGCGTTATATCGTAGCGATTGTAGATGAAGGAGGGCTTGCAAAAGCAGCCGAGGCTCTTTACCTGTCCCAGCCCGCTCTCTCCCGCTATCTGAGAGGGATAGAGGAGGCTCTGGGAACCCCTATATTTTACAGAAAGCATAACCGTCTGATCCTTACGGCTGCCGGAAAGGTGTTTATTAACGGCGCCCGCAGTATGCTCCACTTAGAACAGGAGGTCCTGCAGCAGCTTAAGACCGTCAGACTGGACCGGAGCCTTACGGTCACCGCAGCCGCTCAGAGCCTTTTCATCCCCTGGCTGGAGGGCCGCATCCAGGAACGTTTCAAAGCCCGGTATCCCCAGTTTACCCTTCGTCTGGAGGAACACAGCGGCAACCAGGTCCGCAGCCTGGTAAGCAACGGTACTGTGGACCTGGGCTTTTTTATGGGAGATCCTTACGAAACACCCTATTTTTCCCAGGAATGTCTCTTTACCTCCCAGCTTGTCTTCTGCGCTGCCCAGGACTCGCCTGGACTGGCCCGAAGCAGGAAAGAAGGCTTTCGCCTGAGCCATTTTTCAGAGGAGCCTATGATAATGAGCCTGGAAAATACCTTCCTCTTCCAGAAACAGAACCGCCTGATGATGGAGGCCGGTATCTCCTCTCCTAATGTATGCGCCAGAGGACGGCTTCACATTCTCACCGATCTTCTCCGTCTTGGCTATGGCAATGTGATCCTGCCGGCAGAGACTCCGGGACTTCCAGGCAAACGTCTCCTTGCCTTTGATCCCCCGGAACCCTACAGCTGGATCGCTGCCTGGTGCCAGGGGCGGCCTCTCACCGCCCCGGCTCAGGCTCTCCTAATGACAGTCCGAGAGAACTGTCCTTCTCATCCGCAGCAGGATGATGCCGGAAAGAATCCCGGCCAGAAGGGATGTTCCCGCAAAATTCAGCCAGATTCCCGTAAGCCCCAGAGGCCACAGAGCCCCCAGAAGGATCACCGGGAATAAAAGGGCCGTAGACAGGGAAATCAGCGTGGCTTCCCCAGCCCGCTCAATCGCCAGCATAAAGCTCTGGGTTGCAAAGGAAAACCAACGGGTCACATAAGTCAGGGCAAAGAGACTCAGAGCCCCCGCTGCCATCTCCCCATAGGCCAGATCGCCGCCGCTTATAAAGATTCCGGCAATCTGTGCCGGGAAAAGGAAGATCAGGGCCGCTGATACCAGAGACAGGATTCCGCTGGCACTGTAGCAGCACCGCTGAATGGCATGAATCCTCTTGTGATTTCCCGCCCCCAGGTTGTAGCTCACTGCCGGCTGCAGGGAGTCGCACATCCCGTAAAGCAGAGGCTGGATAAAGGCTTCCACATACATCAGGATGCCGTAAACAGACACTCCCATCTCACCGCCGAAGCGCAGCAGCAGGATATTCATCAGGATAGAGGTGACCCTGCCGGCAATATTATTTAAAAAGTTAGGGGCGCCGCAGGTAATAATCTTGCGGATCAGCTGGGCAGAAAAATGGGGACGGGCAAAGCGCAGAAGCATTTTCCCTCTGATAAAGGGCAAGAAGGAAAGCATCGCGCAGATGCCCATGCCCATACAGGTAGCAAGGGCGGCTCCTCCGATCCCCAGCTTAAGGACATAAAGGAACACAAACTCCAGCACTGCTGTCAAAACGGACATAAAAATGTTCATAAACATGCTCATCCGTATCCTGCCGCAGATCCGCAGATAGTTATCCACTGCAAATATAATGGTTGTAATGGGGGAACAGAGAGCATACACCCGCATATAGGTTACCGCATAGGACAGCAGCTCTCCCTCTGCCCCCATAAGGCTTAAAAGCCCTGGAGCCGCCGCGTACAAAAGGGCCCCGATGGCCGCTCCCGCGCCTACGATCATCAGACAGGCACAGGAAAATATATTGTTTGCCTCATCTTCCCGTCTCTGTCCCAGGCTGACGGATATAGGTACGGCTGAGCCTACACCAATCAGGTCAGCCAGTGAAAAGTTGATCACCACAAAGGGCATGGCAAAATTCAGGGCCGCAAACTGCGTTCCGCCTAAAAGCTGCCCCACCAGCATTCCATCGATCAGCTGGTACAGGGCGGAAGCCAGCATACTGACAGAGCCGGGGACCGCCGCAATCAAAAACAGACGAAAGGGCGGCGTTTTCGCAAATAAGGTATGGGAATCCATTTTTTCTCCTCCTCTATGATTCCGTATCTTTTTTGTCCAGGATCTCACTGTGAAATTCCTGGCACAGATATTCTGTAAAATGCTCCAGCACCTCCACAAATTCCGGCGAAAACTCCTCCACGGTCCGCTCCGTGGCCTTCTGCTCCGCCTGGTAGGTGCTTCCCAGAATACTCTGGGCATAGTTCCGGCCTGCCTCTGTAAGAGCCAGGCTCTTTTCTCTTGTATGGCCGCTGTGGATCAGCGTTATGTAGCCCTTTTCCACGCACTCCTTTACCACAGTGTTGACTGTGGTTTTGGGGATCAGCCACTCCTCGCTGATCTCCTTCTGGGTGTGGACCCCTCCATCATTTAAGGCGTAAAAAAGCGCCAGCGTATTCTCTTTCATCCCCAGCTTTCTTGCCACCAGGTAATAGATGCCATTGATCCGGTTCACACAGACCATCAGCCTGTCAATATAATTTTGGTTATCATCCGAGGTCATGCTTCACCACTTCCTTTCTTAAATAAAATCGGCCGGACTTTATAGTACGGATTCGTACTACACGGCCGCGAGATTCATTATAGTACGAAATCGTATTCTAGTCAAGTACCAGATCAACTGGAAATATATTGGAAAAAGGCCCCTGGCAGCCAATCGGACTGCCGGGAGCCTTCCCGTCTTACTTATTTTATTTACCGGAACAAAATCTTATTCCTTTGTGATCACAGACACGCCTGTATCGGTAACAGTTCCACCCAAGGACTCACCGTTTACTGCCGCTACTGCTGCCTTTACGCCCTCATAACCCATTACATCCGGGTTCTGAGCCATGGTGCACAGAAGATAGCCATCGTTAATCAGGTTGATGATGGCATCGGACTTGTCAAAGCCTACGCCGATGATGTCAGCATTTCCGGAAGCCTTGATGGCATTGCCGGTTCCTGTGGTGGAGCCCTCGTTGCAGCCGAAGATTCCTACTACGCCCTGAGTAATGTAGTTCTCTGCGATAGTCTGGGACTTTGCTGCGTCACCTTCACCGTACTGAGTTTCCATCAGCTCAAACTCTGTTCCCTCAAATGCGGAGCGGAAGCCATTCTCTCTCTTTACGGTAGAATCGGTTGCCGCGTTTACATTTACAATACCGATCTTGCCGGAGGTAATGCCCTTAGCCTCCAGAGCCTTGATCATTTCCTCACCTGCTGTCTTTCCAGCTGCCTCATTGTCAGTGGAGAAGGTGGCCTCTGCCTCTACATTGGCAGGGGAGTCTACATATACGATCTTTACGCCTGCGTCAGCTGCTTCCTTCAGAGCGGAGGAAATAGCATCCGGGCCGTTTGCCGCTACTACCAGCGCGTCATAGTTGCCTGCTACCGCATTGTTTACGCACTCAATCTGCTGGGCGTCATCCTTTGTATTGGGGGACATGAAGCTTACGGTTACCCCAAGCTCTCCGGCTGCCTTCTGAGCGCCCTCGTTTAAGGTTACCCAGTGCTGGTCGATGGAATCCATGGTAACAAGGGCGATCTTCACATCACCTGCTGTCTCTGTCTTTTCTGCCTCTGCAGCAGTTGTCTCTGCCGCTGTGGTCTCTGCGGAAGCCTCCGCCGCAGTTGTCTCCGCAGGAGCTGCTGCAGATTCTGCCGGTTTTGAGCTGGAACACCCTGTCAGTACAGAACCAGCCAGCATGGCACAGCCAAGGATCAACGCAATTTGTTTCTTCATAATGAAACCCTCCTCATAATATGTTTTTTATACAAAGCCGTTTTCTGATTTTACGGCTCAATATCATTTTTTACTCTTTTTTCCAAAGCTGCCGCTTCTTACCACTACATCAAGGAGAACAGCAAATACTACGATGATACCGATCACAAGACGCTGGATGCCTACCTGTGCCCCGATCATGTTCAGACCATTTTCAAGGGTCTGCCATACAGCTGCTCCCGCAAAGGTTCCAAGGAGAAGTCCGGTTCCGCCCAGAGGTGAGATACCGCCGATTACGCCTGCGGCAACGCCGTACATCTCGTACATATTTCCGGCTTCCATGTTGCCCATGCCGGCCTGAGCGCAGAGGATCAGACCTACAACGCAGGCGCACACGGCGCTTACAAGGTATGCCTTAATGGTGGTGTTTACAACATTGACACCGGATAATTTGGCTGCCTCTACGTTGGAGCCGATGGCATAGATATGACGGCCCGTCCGGGTCTTTGACAACAGGAAGAAAAAGATCAGAAACAGTACCAGGGCGATCCAGAAGGTATTATAGATGCCCAGTGTCTTTCCGTAGTAGAAGAAATTCTGAAAGGCATCCCCTGCCTCTTTTCCGATCCCTGTAGCGATTGCGTCGGTATTTCGGTTGTTATTGACCATATAGGCCACGCCTCTGGTTACGAACATGGTTCCCAGGGTAGCGATAAAGGGAGGAAGCTTAAACTTTCCTACCAGGAAGCCGTTGACCACGCCGCAGGCCAGACAGCATACAAGTGCCACCGCCATAGCGGCCGCCGGGTGGATCCCCATGGTCATAAGGGTAGCCGATACCATAGCGCTCATGCCTACCATGGAGCCGATGGATAAGTCAATGTTGCCGGTGATCAGCAGGTAGCTTTGTCCTACGCCGATCAGAAGATATTTGGACATGGAACGAAGAAGGTTCATCACATTCTGTCCGGAAAATACGTTGCTGTCAATAAGGCCGAAGGCCACATAGATGATAATCAGTCCGATAAAGGCTGTGACAACGGCCCCCATCCCTCTGGTTCCCAGTATCCTTTTTAAGGCGCTCTGCTTTTTATCATTCATTTTTTATATACCCTCCCTTAGCTTGCCTGCTGCTTCTTTTCAAACTCTGTGGCGTACTTAAGGACCTCGTTCTGAGTGGTCTCCTTTGCCATAATCTCCCCTGTAATCCTGCCGTCGCACATGACGATCACACGGTCTGCGATTCCCAGCACCTCCGGCATCTCCGAAGACACAAACATAACCGCTATGCCCTCCTGCTTCAGCTTGTTCATCAGGTTATAGATCTCTACCTTCGCACCTACGTCAATTCCTCTGGTAGGCTCGTCAAAGATCACCACTCTGGAATTGCGGGCCAGCCATTTTCCAACTACCACCTTCTGCTGGTTTCCGCCGGAAAGATTGGCCGCGTTTACCTCTACGCTGGGCGTCTTGATGAGCAGATCCTTCACCGCCTTTTCGCAGAGGGCTTCTTCCTTTCCGCTGCTGATCACACCCAGTCTGCTGCATAAAAGATCCAGGTTAGGAAGAGCCAGGTTGTGGCGGATGCTCAGCTTCGTACAGAGGCCGTCTTTTTTACGGTCCTCCGGCGCCAGGACAATACCTGCCTGTATGGCATCCATTGGGCAGTTGATCTTAATCTCCTTCCCGTCCAGAAAGATCTGTCCCTCTGTCTTTGGATCCACTCCGAAAATGGCCCTGGTGGTCTCTGTCCGTCCTGCTCCCATAAGCCCTGCAAAGCCTACGATCTCGCCTTCATATAAGGAGAAATTTATATCCCGCACCAGTCTGCCTGCGTTCAGGTTCCTGACCTCAAAGATCTTCTTTCCCTTCCTGCACTCCACTCTTGGAAACTGTTCCTTGATCTCCCGTCCTACCATGTTGGCAATAAGCCGGTCCATAGTCATATCCTTAAATTCCCCGGAGGTGATATACTGTCCGTCCCGCATGATGGTCACGCGGTCAACAATATGCTGAAGCTCCTCCAGACGGTGGGAAATGTATACAATGCCGCAGCCCTCGCTCCGCAGCTTGCGGATAATGCGGAACAGCTCATCGATCTCCTTAGCCGTCAGAGATGAGGTTGGCTCATCCATGATCAGTATCCTGGCATGGATGGAAAGAGCCTTCGCGATCTCCACCATCTGCTGCTTGGATACCGGAAGCTCCCCTACAGCCTGTTTTGGATCAATATCGATCTTCAGATCGTCCAGGATCCGCTTTGCCTCAGCCTCCATCTCCCTGTCCTTTAAGGTGATGCCTCTTACCCGCTCCCGGCCAAGGAACATATTTTCCGCCACCGTCAGATGACGGCACATATTTAGCTCCTGATGGATAATGGCCACACCGGCCGCCTGGGCCTGCTTCGGAGTCAGATCCCCGTATTCCTTCCCAAAGAGCTTCATGGTGCCGCCGTCTCTGGTATACACGCCGCTCAGTATCTTCATAAGCGTAGACTTTCCCGCGCCGTTCTCGCCCAGCAAAGCCATCACCTCGCCTGAGCGCAGTTCAAAATGCACATCGTCAAGAGCCTTTACACCCGGAAAGGTCTTTACAATGTGTTCCATTGATACGATCACTTCTCCCATCCGCTTTCTCCCTGCTTTCTTATATGATTTCCTTACAGCTCTCCCATGGCCGCGCACAGCGCCGCCACGTCCCCAAGAGTTTCTCCAAGCTCTGCCTTTAAAACCCGGCAGGCCCTTCTGTTGGGAGGAAGGACCTCCCTCTTCAGCACCCGCTCCATGGCCGCCTCCATTAGATGGCCGGACCTGGCGTAGATACTTCCGATGACAATCGCCTCTGGATTCAGCACATCCATCAGAACAGCCAGAATCCGGCCCAGATTCTCGCCTGTTTTCTCCCAGATCAAGCGGGCCTTAGGATCGCCGCTGTCTGCCTTCAGAGCCAGTTCCTTCGCGCTTCCCAGTCCGTACTGGGCAATGCCGCCTCCGCTGCAGTAGCCCTCATAGGAGCCAGCCTTTCCATAGCCTGTATGTCCCCCCTCAAAAAGCCTTACATGACCTACCTCTCCTGCCATGCCGCAGGCCCCCTCATAGAGCCGCCCGTTTAAGATAAGCCCTGCTCCAAAGCCGGTTCCAAAGGTCAGAAAGATCATATTTTCTGTTCCCCTGCCGGCCCCGAACCTCCACTCTGCCACGGCGCAGGCGTCTGCGTCATTTCTCAGATAGGCGGGCACTCCAAAGCGCTTTGTAAGCTCCTCTGTTATAGGCACATGGTCCCAGCCTGGAAGGTTGGGCGGCCCAAGGATCAGCCCCCGTCTGCTGTCTAAGGGGCCTCCGCAGCTGACTCCCGCAGAAACCACCTGATCTGTCCAGAGAGCCTCTGCTCTCTCATAGATCCCCAAAAGAGTCTCATCCCGTCCGGCCGTATCAAAACGGCGCTTTTCAAGGATAGCTCCTGTCTCATCTCCCCTGACAACAGCACATTTCGTACCGCCTATGTCAATCCCTATGTATTCCTTCATGTTACATCTCCTTGCTTTCATTTATTATAGCATGAAAAAAACCCCCTTTTAAGGAGGCATTCTTTCGTTTTTTGTAGACAATCTTTCGCTTTTGGGATTTTTCCGGAAAATGTCTTCAGATCATCTCAGAATACGGTTAAATTCATGCTTTTCATAGGAAGCGGTGCCGGTTCCGTTTTCCACCACAAGAAGGCGGTCCGCCACTCCCAGAGTGTCTGAAACATGACTGGTTATGATCAGAACCGCCGTCCCTTCCTTTAACACTCCCCGGATCAGATCCAGGATTTTCATCCGGCAGAACATATCCCCCCTTGCAAGGGGCTGGATACAGATCAGCACCCTTGGACGCAGAAGGGCCATCCGGTAGTACACCAGGGCCATAGAGTCCTCCAGGGACAGATTTTTGATGGAGGTCTCGTCGATCACCGGCCCCACCAGAGGTCCGTACTCGCTGTGGATGCTCCGGTATATCTTTCCGGGAATCAGGCTCTTTTTCAGCTTCCGGTCCAGAAGGAAGGTCAGGTTCTCCATAAAGCTGCGGTCTGGAAACAGCAGGTTTTTTACCGGATCATTTGGGATCACAGCCACTCCCTCATCCAGATAACGAAGCCCTCTCTCCTGCGTATAGGGCCTGTGATCCAGGGAGATCCATCCCCCATCGCAGCTCATTTCCCCGGTCATCAGACTTAAAATGTCCCCTGCGATCCGGTTATCCATATCAAGAAGGGTCAGACATTCCCCCTTATGGAGCACAAACCTAAGCTCCGCCAGACTTCCCGCCTCTACGCCGTGAAAATGGAGTACCCCGTCCTCTGGCTCTGTCTCCGGGTTGAATTTCTGCTGAAACCAGGCTGTGATATAGGGTGCAATGCTCTGATCCGTCATCTCCTCCCGCTCAAAAACCTTGCGTATCTGCCCATCGTAAAAAAGAGAGGTCCGGTCTGCCATCCGGAATACCTCCTCATGGTGGTTGCCCACATACAGCACGGACACCCCTTCGTCCCTTACCTTTTTCAGCATCCGCTGGAACTGGGGCAGCTCATGCTGGCTGAGGAAATTCCCGGGATTGTCCACTATAATCAGCCTGCAGCCCAGCAGCAGCGCCTTTCCAAGCTCCACCAGGCACCGCTCCAGGCTTGTAAGGGCATCTACCCTCTTTCCCGGATCCACCCAGATTCCATTTTCCTCAAAAAAGCGCCTGGTCTGCTCCTCCAGCACCCGGTTATTGATAAAATATTTTTTAAAGCCCTTTTTCAGGACAAACAGATTATCCCCGATGCCGAGGGCCGGAACCAGATGGCTGGTCTGCTCGATCACATACACCCGGTTGGCACTGCCGTCGCTGCTGGAATACCGGTTCACCACCCTGCCGTCATACCAGACACTGCCGAAAGAAATGGCGTGGTTATAGCAAATCAGATCGATCAGCCTGTCATGGCCCTTGTAGCTGCGTGATACAAGTCCCATGATCTCTCCTGCATACATCTGGAAATTCAGATTGTCCAAAAGCAGCTCCCCGCCTGCCTCCAGGCTTACATGATCCATGCGCAGCAATTCCCGCTTCATATCCCCTCCTTACTCCCGCACCACAGGAAGGTCGATCATCACATCGGTGCCCGTTCCCTCATGGCTGCAGACGCTGATGCCGTATTCCTCCCCAAAGAGCAGCTTGATCCTGTTGTTTACATTAACCACGGCAATCCCGCCCTTTTTCGTCTCATTTCCCGTTTCGGCGTCCAGAGACAGAGAACGCAGGGTCTCGTTGAGCCTGTGCAGCTTTTCCTCTGACATTCCAAGGCCGTCATCGGACACCCGGATCCTGAGACGCTGGTCGCTGACTCCGATGCGGATCACCAGATGCCCCCGGCCGATCTTCCTCTCAATGCCGTGATAGATAGAATTTTCCACAATGGGCTGGAGGGTCAGCTTCGGCAGTCTGCACCGCAGAATATCCAGCTCATTCATATCCTCATCATGGTCATAGACAATATTCAGCGCCAGCCTGTCCCCGAACCGAAACTGCTGGATATAATAATAGGTTTCAATATTGGCCAGCTCATCCTCCAGAGTCACCAGGTTCTCCACCTGGGAAATGGTATACCGGAAAAAGGCCGCCAGAGCCTCCGTCATCTCTGCCACACTGTCCAGGCCCGCGATCAGCGCCTCGCTCCGGATTCCCTCCAGGGTATTATAAAGAAAATGTGGATTAATCTGATTCTGGAGAGCCAGGTATTCCGCCTGCTTTCTGGATACATGGATCAGATTCCCCTTATCCAGAAGCTCATTAAACTTCTGGATGGCCCGCCCGCTTTCCGGGGAAAATGGATACCGCATAACAAACAGATCCTCCAGCACATAGCCCTTTACAAACTGCTCATAGACAGCCTCCGTCTCCCGGTAGGGCAGTACCACAAAGCGGCAGACCCCCCAGTTATAAAGCAGCAAGGCTGCCGTAAAAAAGGCCGCCAGTATCATTCTCAATGAATATTCAAGGCTTAAAGCCCAGACCCAGGCCATCAGCACCCCTAAGAGCACATCCCCAAGAACCGCCGCAAGCCACAGACGGCAGGACAGATATTTCATTTTTTCCTTCATGAATACAGCTTTCTATACTCATTTGGCTTAAGCCCTGAGTATTTTGTAAATGATTTTGTAAAATAGCGCACATCACTGTAGCCCACCTGCTCGCAGATAGAGGCTACCGTATCCGAGGTTTCCTTCAGAAGCTGCTTTGCCATGTCCATACGCACTCTGGAAAGATATTCCAGAAATGTCATCCCCGTGTCCTTCTTAAACACGGTGCTGAGATAGGCAGGAGACAGCTGTGCCACACTGCTTACCTCCTCCAGGGTCAGTGCCTCTCTGTAATGCTCCGCGATATACTGCTTTACCAGGCGGATAGGCCGGTTCTCATCCTGCCGCTTCAGCCTGGCCGCCCGCTCGTAGGAGGCGGTGATCCGGCGGATCAGACAGTCAAAAAGCTCCGAACCGGAGGCACAGCTGTCCGCCGCCTCCTGAAACCGCTCCAGAAAATCTTCCTCTATCCGTATCCTGTAATTTTTCATAAAAAACAGATACAGATTGCAGACCTCCTTTGTCATCTGCAGGATCTCATGCCCCGTCACTCCCTTGGCCGCCAGCATCCTTGTTTTCAGCTGCAGCATCGCCTCCCGCACCGGAAATACCTCCAGGGTCTCAAGGGCCTGGGACATCCTCATATTAAACTCCCCAAAGAGCTCGCTGTCTGTAAATGGTTCCCCGGCAGGAAGCTCCCCCTCATACAGGCGGCCGGTTCCCCCGATCAGGCGCTCCTCCATAAGAAGCCTGGCATGCTTCAGAGAGACACCCAGCTCCTTTAAACAGGCGCAGGCATGTCCCACTGAAAGAGTGACCGCAAGATCCTGCAGGATCCCGCTCTGTACCCGCATCTCATCTAAGAAGACCTTCAGCTGGCGCCGGATCTCAAGGCCCTGGTCCTCCCTGTAATTAAAAAACAGGTAGAAGAAGCTTCCCTCCGGGGCCAGTTCATATTCCTCCGTACAGTCACAAAACAGCCGGTTCAGCACGCTTCTGGCCTTTTCGGCCATAAAGGCAAGACTTCCAGATTCATGGCATATGCTTCCGTCCAGCTTCAGGATCCCGGTGAGAAGGAGCCCCGGGCTCAGGTGGTAATGGTATTCCTCATTGACCCGCTCAAGGGGCCAGGATAAAAGCTCCTTGTTCCTACGGTAAATCAGCTCTGTAAGAAAGCTCTGCCTCAGGGCCGCTTCATCATTTTTAAGGATCCGCTGCACCTGCTCCTCCCGGCTCAGCTGATCCGTCTTTTCCCTGAATTTCTCTCCCAGCCTTCCCAGGGTCTCCATCAGTTCCTGCCTGCGGATAGGCTTTAACAGGTAAGCATTTACCCCATACTGGATGGCGGACTGGGCATACTCAAAATGCCGGTAGCCGCTGATGATCACAAACTCCATCCTGGGCTCATACTCCTTTCCCATGCGCACCAGTTCCAGCCCGTCATACCCAGGCATCCGTATATCCGTGATCACAATATCCGGGTGGTGCTTGCGGATCAGCTCCATGGCCTCCAACCCATTTTCCGCCGCCGCAGCCACCTGCATATCCAGAGCCTCCCAGTCAACCAGCGCCTGGATCAGCTGGCACACCTTGTTCTCATCATCTGCAATCAAAACCTTTAACATAAACCTTCCCCTATCATTTCAAGCATAATATCTGCAGATACCGGATCAAACCGGGTCCCCTTTTCCTTTCGTTCTTGCCGTCAAAGACATCGGCCACCGGTATGATCCCTCCGTACAGCTATTCACATAGCCCCGCCTGCTTACATTATATAGCGTTTCCACCCGTCAGACAATAGCGCTTTGAACTGAGATACTTAAGAAATGAATGAGGAAACATGCAAAAAGCTCTTATTTCACGCCAAAAAAAGGCCCCAGCCTTTTAGCTGGAGCCTTCTCCTTCATATTACTATGAAATTTACTGCTTTCTCTGATTTACTTATACATCTTCCTCTTTACGCTTCCTGCTCATTGCAGTCAGTGCCAAGAGGATACCTGAGAACATCATGGTAATGGCGCTCTTAGCAGTCTGGCCTGTCTTTGGCAGTGGTGCCAGTGGTACAAGCTCATCACTGATCGTTACATCCTCGGGTAATGGTGCTAACGGTACTTCCTCCGGTGTGATGGTGGTTGCTGCGCCCGGGCCGCCCTCAGAGCCGCCGGTGTAGTGTCCGCCGCCTCCACCGCCGCTTCCACCGCCATTGCCGCCTCCACCGCCATTGCCGCCGCGGTATTCAAACATAGCGGTAAATGTGGTGTCATCTGTGAAGCCGGTCGCATGAATCTCAGCTGTGTCAGCGTAGTTCCTTGTTCCGTCTGTCCAGTAATCGAAATAGTATCTTCCAAGACCATCTGCGGTTACATTTGCTGATGGATAAACCTCTGCATCCATATCATAGCTGCCGTCATCGTTCTTAGGTCTGGTTACAACTTCTGTTACGGAGTTGGTTCCGTTTACGGTTCCGTAGGTTGGGTTTTCGGTTACATAGGTGAATACAACCTGGTACTTATCTGGGATCTGATCTCCGTTATCATCCTTACTGTAGTATACAAAGACATAATTACTTTCATTATACTCTGTTACTCTCAGATCCGTTGCTGTAGTGAATGTGTATCCGGTAAATTCTTTTGCTTCTTTTGCACCAGTAATGTAATCACCATACTTCGCAGTCTTTACTTTCTGATCTGCTAATTCTTCCTTGGTATCCTCATCAATGTACTGTACCGTATAGGTCTGCTCTGCTTCTGTGAAGGTCACTGTAAATACCAGCTGTGTCCCTTCTGCCTTGATCACATATCCCTCTGGCTCTGTATCCCACTTCAGACTTTCCTGAGAGTATCCAGCTGCTGCCTTTGCTTCCGGAATGTCTGCTGCTGCAAGAGTATTACTTCCTTCTTCTGAGAACTTTCCTTCCTCGTCATACAGAGTTATGAGCTTCTCTACCTGAGTCTTTCCATCTACTGTACCGTTTACTGATACGAATACTACTGGTACCTGGTACTTATCCGGGATCTCATCTCCATTGTCATCCTTCGCATAATATACGCGGATAATATTCTTATCTTCCTCGGTTCCAACGGTCAGCGGGATCCCTTCTGTCCGATCTAACGCATAGCCTTCCTTGGTCTTATCATCATACTCCTGGATAACCTGTCCCAGCACAGCTTCCGCTGTCTCGGTCTCACTCTCATCCAGTTCACCATCATAATAATACTCTACGCTATATTTAAATACGCTCTTAGTAAAAGATCCAACAAATTCCACATTCCCGTCAGGCATCATAAATTTACCACCTGCAACAGCCGTATCATCTGTTGTCCAGCCGCTGAATGTGTATCCATTGATAGCAACATCATCAGCTACAGTCACCTGGCTATTGTATTTATGATCAGCTGCCTTGGGAAGCAGCTCCGCTGCTCCTTCTGGAACTTCTCCTTCATAGCGGTAGGTAACCTTATGGGAATTTCTGGTATAGTACAGCTTTAAGGTTAATACCTTCTCTAAATCAGTTGTTCCCGCTGGTACTGTATCATCCTGCTCCAGGTTCAGCGTGTAGCCAACAGGCTCTAACGCAAATGGCTTCGCCTCTACTCTCTCTCCTTCGGCAGCAGTTTTTGTGGTAATGCTGTGTAATCCAAACTCCCCGTTTAATCCTTCAAACCAATGCTGAATATGATAAACCGCTGTTTTTTCAGCATACTCAAATGTAATTACCGGGTTATCACGAGTTGCGCTCTGTACTGGATCGGATTTCAGTGTATATCCATCAATAGCTTTGAAGGATACCATTACCTCCTGATTGCTTGTCATAGCAGTAACCGGAGCCGCTACCGGAGTATCTGTACCTTCCAGAACATAATGCACCGTATACTCCCATGTGAGAATCGGCTCATACTCAAAAGTAATCACCTGATTCTGCTTTGTGATCAGAACACTGAGTGCTGTTACCTTGGCATAATATCCATCAATGGGCTTTGCTGTAATATTAGCAACCTGATCCCGGATTGCCTTGCCGTGATCGCTCTCTGCAATTTCTTTTAATGTACCGTTGCTGTCTTTGGTTACATATCTTACTTCGTAGTCAAACTGATCTGAACTCTCCCATCTTGCATACAATACCGTATCCTTAACAATCTTAGATTCCTCTATAAACTGCTTTGTCAGGCTGCTGTCTGTATACCAGCCAAGGAAGGTATCGCCTTCTTTTTCAGGAGTTGGCAGGGAATCCAGCGTCTCTCCTTTTACTACAGTAACAGGATCAATGCTTTTTCCGCCATTTGTCTCAAAGGTCACCTGATACTCAGGCGCTTTCCACTTGGCATAAATGGTAATGTTCTCTGCAGGCATTTTCTCATTCCAGTCAACTCTGGTCTCAAAGCCTGGGTCAAGATACCAACCGTCAAATGTATAATCTGAGTCTATATTTGCTGGCGGCTTTGGAGTGTTTTTCGGCTGGCCGTTTGATATAGGAGCGTCAAATTTTACATTAGCAGTGCTGATTCCTTCACAGTTTTCGAAGTAGATTTTGTAGGCGTTGCGGGTGTAGCGCAGCCATAGGTCATGATCACCTTGTTGCCAATACGGTCTTTCCTCCAAATATTGTTTCCACTCACTAAAGGAAAATCCGGTAATAGGCATTTTATCTTCTTCTGTCAAATGTACACCTTTTGGAGCACCAAATTTGGCATAGACATCCCATTCACCATTTAATCCTTCTACATAGTAAGTAATATTTTCAACATTACCACTAGTTTTCTGATACATTTCAAGGTTGTCAGCTGGCATATTAGCTATTAAAGTATACTGAATATCGTCGCCTTTATTTGGTCCCCATCCAGAATCCTTGCAAGCCTTTTCCCACTGCTTTGAAACATCTACACCATACCGGGCAGTAATTCTCAGAGAAGTATTTTCTCTCCACCTCAATCCTTGCCTCTCATAAAACTTAATCGTATAGGTTTCCCTGTCATAGTAGACATTCTTAACCGCCATACCATCCGCAGTAATCGTAACATCTCCTGCTGACTTATCGGAATTCAGCTTGAATCCTTCAAACTTCTGTTCCTGGGTCGGGATTACAGAACCAACGCTTCCGCTTCTCTCTTCAATCTTACCAACAGAATAGTCTCCCTCTTCCAGCTTTTCAGTCCAATAGATCACTTTATAGGAGGCAGTTCTGGCTTCATTCCATTTTGCTCTTACAACAAGGTCATTCGCTGGCATTTCATCAGGAAGGTTTTCCCAGCCGGCAAATTCGTATCCCAATCTGGTGGGATCAGATGGCCTGTCAATCGAAGCGCCGTATACAACTTCAGATGGCGCAATATAAGAACCGCCATCACCTGTATCCCAGGTCAGCGTGTATGAATTTCTTTCATACCTGACTTGAACTACAGTGCTTCCATCCGCGTTGATAATCGGCTGTACGATCTCTCTGGCAGTAAAGCCTGCATATGTCTTTGCTTCTGCCTGAGTCTGTAAGCCTACTTCGCCGGTTAATGTTTCTGTTGATTCTGGTTTACCAGGCATATTTCCCTGTACGTCAAGGAGGTAATGCTCTACTGTATAGCTTGCTGTTGTTCCTTTGTAAGTAACTGTTACCGTCTGGTTCTCTGTATACGCTCCGTTAAACTCCACAACAGCCTGATCCGCTTCAAAGCCTGGGATCTCCGGTGAAGGAACAGTATAGCCGCAGGTTACTCCTGACTGTACTTCCGCAACCCATGGCTGAGCTGCTGCTGTACCGTCTGAATAAACATAGTTTACAGTCAGCCTGATCGTACCGGCCTCCTCAGCATACTGCGCGTATACTTTTAAGTCCTCATGCACCGCTGCCGGCTCCGGATCCCATCCGGTAAATACGTAGCCTTCTCTCGCGGGGGCATCCGGTAAGATAGCATCCGCTCCTTCTTCTACATACTGTCCTTTAGAAATCGGAATCGTATTGCCTGTTTCATCGATATAGTAGAAATCTACCTGATAGTATATTTTTTCTTCTGCCTCGATGTAAGCGTAGGACGAATCATTCATATTAAATACTTCTGAAGCAGAAGTATCTAAGCCAGTACCGCTAAAGGATACTTTTACACTGCCCTCTGGCAGGATTTCTTCGCCATCGCTGTTATACAGTCTTACATCTGCCGCGAAGATGTCAACTGCAGCCATATCTTTGGGATTCAGCTCTGCATTCGCCTCATCCATCATCCATTCAAGCTGCGTTTCATCATCAATGACAAATGCCTCAATGTAGCTTCCCTCCGGAATCACGCCTGCTCTTGCAGTTAAGGTTACTTCCGCGTCTTCCGCGCCCTCTACTGCTGTACTGAGAGTGGTATAAGCCTGGTTCATAACCTTCAGTTCATCCAAAGTTGCTACGTAAGCCTTCGCCGTACTGCAATACCCGATACCAACAATATCACTGGTTCCGGCAGTTCCTGTGCTTCCTGCATTGCCCGGTGTTCCTGTAGGAGCCTCGGTTGGCTGCTCTGGCTTAACGGTTTCAGAAGGTGTTGCCTCCGGCACTGTGGCCTCTGTCTCGGTTTCTGCAGCGCTGCTGCTTTCTTCCGTAGCCTGAGTCTCCTCGGTGCTTTCGGTTGTTTCTTCTGGTACTGCTTCTGTGGTCTCCTCGGTGGCTGCCTCAGAGGTTTCCTCTGGTGCCGCTTCTGTGGTTTCCTCAGAAGTCTCAACTGGTGCTTCTGTTTCTGCAGGAGCCGCGGTCTCGGTTTCAGGAGCGCTGGTCTCTGCGGGAGCCTCAGTCTCGGTCTCTGCGGGAGCCGCGGTCTCGGTCTCTGCCGGTGCCTCAGTCTCCTTTGGCAGTTCTGCCTTTGGAGCCTCCTCCTCCACGATCTCTACAACGGAATCGGTGGTCTCCTCCTTCTCAGCTACGATAGGAGCATCATGGCGGGTGATGGCTGCCTGAATCTCTGCCTGGGTCTGAGAATTTTCCTCATCATCGGTATCCTCGGCAGGAGCTTCTGTTTCTTCTGCTGCCTCGGTCTCCTCTGCGGAAGCTTCTGTTTCTGTTTCAGCTTCGGTCCCGGTCTCTTCTGCTGTGGATTCTTCTGTTTCTGGAGCCTGGGACTCTGTTTCATCTGCCGGTGCGCTGGTCTCCTGAGCGGTGTCGCTCTCGGCCGGTGCGGATTCTTCCGGTACGGATTCTGCTGGCGCGGATTCTTCCGGCGCTGTTTCAACCGGCGCTGTCTCTGCCGGCAGCGTTTCCTCCGGACGGGATACGATCTCTGTCTCGTCATCTCCGAACACATCGTCAAATGCCCTTACTGTTACCCTCTTTGTCCTCTTTACCTTTTCTTCGCCGTTTTCATTTCTGATGATGCTGGTGGAGCAGCTGATGGTATCTTCCCCGTTGTTCACATACAGGAAGATCATCTCCTCATCACCGGTCACCATGTACATGTCGTCAGCGTCCTCTGGCAGTCGGACAAACACACGCAGGTCGGCATCCATACTGGCGCCTTCTACCTGGGGATATACCTCGTATACCTTACCTTCTCCGAAGAACAGGTTCTCAAACTTGCCGACCTTGTCTCCGTTGGTAAAGTCGAGGGATTCTGCTGTCACCTCTGTGCCGCTCTCTACTGCTTCTTCAATAGAAGCTACCAGATCGGAACCGTAGATCTCGAAATCAACCTGACTTCCGGCAGATGCGTAAACGGTACTCAGATCCGCGCTTACATTGGTGAAGATCATAGCTGCCGCAAGCAGAAATGAAATCAAGCGCTTAGACGTGCTAAGCTTCTGTCCCATGCGTGTTCTGGACTTTACTCGTCCTTCCATACTTTTTCTCCTTTCTTGGTTTTTTGGGAAATCAGATTTGTCTCACAGGAAAACATACTGCCCCGTATATCCAGTATAGCAAATAGGGCGTTACGTAAGCCGTTATATTTGACGGTTTTGTACAGTTTTATAAATTTTTTCCAATTCCCCCATATTCCCAGTTGATTCCACCAGGTAATTACAAGTATAGCAGATGATGGTTACATTTCGGTTACATATGGGGAAATATTAAAAATTTGTTTTTAATTTCTACAATTTTCTTTCTTCCCACACCTGTACACATCAGCAGAATACCTGACAGCATCATGGTCAGCACCTCCATAAACGGTTCCGCATAAAACGCCGGTTCCCAGATCGTCTTCCTGTACGGTACAGGAAAACTTATATACATGGCTTCCGGCACAAACAATATCTCTCACCAAAATAACCAGTTGTATTTGTAACATCTCTATGATACAATCTGTGTAGAATGAGTTTTTTTCTCAAAAGGAGTGATCATATTATGCTGGTTCAATTTACTTTTAATAATTTTAAGCTGTTCCGTGATGAAACCCTGCTGGATCTTCTGCCTGCTCCGATCAATGAGCACAAGGCGTCTCTGCTGACGGATCCGGCGGATCAGGAGCGGGTTCTTCCTGTTGTAGGGATCTACGGGCCAAATGGCAGCGGAAAGTCTACGGTGCTGAAGGCACTGGCCGGTCTGGCCGGATGGGTTACAAGGGGAAGTGTAAGAGGGAGCGGCCCTCTTTTTTATCTGGCGGATGAAGGATATGGAGAGCTTCCTACTGGATTTGATGTGCTGTTTCGCAACGGCGGGTATCTGTTCCGGTATCAGCTGCAGCTGCTGGAACACACGATTATAGAAGAAACTCTGTTTTACGGAAAACTGGGGTCAGATGATGCAGGCATCTTGTTCAGCCGCAGGGATATGGAGGTGCATCTGGGACGTGAGGCAGGACAGAAGGCATTGGAACGGCTTTCTCCGGACCGTCCCCTTCTCTCTCTGTTTGATTCCCCCTCTGATACAGAGGCTGTACGGGCAGCTCTTGGGTGGTTTAAGGAAATAAGAGCCGATTTTGGAGAGGATTTTTCTCACAAACTGCCTGCTGATAGCGAAACACGGGAGCAGCTCTGCCTTATTCTTCAGAGAATGGGACTGGATATATGGGACTATGAGCCGTCGGCAGACGGGAGCCTTCTCCTGATCCATGGAAGCCGGGGCTTTGGTTCCCATACCTATTCCCTGCCTTTTAAAGAAGAATCGGCAGGCACCAGAAAGCTCCTTTGCTTCCTGCCTCTGATGCTCCGCTGTCTGAAGGAAGGCTCTGTACTGCTGGCTGATGATCTGGACCGCTGTCTCCATCCCCATATGATCCGTTTTCTCGTGGAGCAGTTTACTAATCGTGAGAATAATCCTCACGATGCTCAGCTTATTTTCACCAGTCATAACACCGCCCTTCTGACCCCTGCGGCTCTCCGGCGGGATGAGATCTGGCTGTGCTGCCGCCCCGCGGGCCGGGAGGCGGTGCTCTACCCTCTTTCTTCCTATAAAAAGGAAAATGGCCTCATCCCTAGAAATGATGAGGCCTATGGCAAACAATATCTGGAAGGACGTTACGGCGCCCTCCCGGCTGTGATCAAGGATTCATCAGGTTCTGAGGCATAACCTGATAGTTAAGCCGGAGCCTTCTGGCTCCTTCCCACAGATGGAGACTCCGGTCTATCCGTTGGTAGATCCTGGTGCAGTATTCCTCTGTGGTGCCGTTTAGAAGCACCAGATACTGGCTGGGGTTGTAGCAGGTAAACAGATCCCCCTTCCGCAGGGAACCTGCAATGGCGGATTTCAGATGGACGGAAGCGTCTTTTATAAAATCTCCGCTTCCGTCCAGGGATTTCCCCTTTGTATCCAGCAGGGTACAGCACAGAAGTACATAGTTAAAGCTGACCCGCTCTGCCATACGGCTCAGCAGCCGGTAGCAGTCCATAAAGGAGGGGTAGGAACAGTAATAGGGGCCATCCATCCGTTCTCTCTCGTGGAGACTTTCCTGCACGTCCCGCAGGGTATCGGCCGTATAGCGGATCTGGCTGCTCATCAGCCGAAACCGCTCCAGCATTTTTTCAGAAGGCGGAAGCCCCTGTTCTTCAAAATACTGAGCCACTACCTTATCGTAGACCTGCATGGCCTCCTTGTAGCGCTTCATTGCGATCAGGCAATCGATCTTCATGATCTGACAATCCTCATAGGGGTACAGCTCGCAGGCCGTGGAGCACAGTTCCAGAAGCTCACCGTATTCCCGCTTGGCCCAAAGCTGGTCATAGACTGCTTTTAAGCAGGCGAAATACAGATCCTGGAGATAAATGCTGATGGCGGAAACCCATTTTTCACCAGTGTGTTGAGATAAAAACTCACCTTGATATAGATTGCAGGCTTTTTTATAGTCCTCTTCCCGACCGCTTTTCAATGCCTTCTGAGCTTTTTTCTCAAATTTGCGGGCATCGATGGTAACCTGAAGTGCTCCGCTGTCCCAGCGGTAGATGCCGCCCTCTGTCCGTATATATTCATGAGGCGGAAATCCCCACTGCTCTAAAAATTTGCGAAGGCGGAATACGATCGCCCGCAGGCTTCCGGAAGGACTGGAGCTGTCGCCGCTGCCGTACAGCATAGCCAGAAGCTCCTCTCTGTAAACTCCCTCCTCTCCAGTATACAGCAGGATCAAAAGCAGCTGCAGTACCTTTCCGCCGGGATTGCTTCCCAGCGGCAGCCGCCTCTGATCCAGCTCCAAAGCCATTGTCCCCATCATCGTCACCTTAAACTCCGGTCCTGCCTTTGCTGCTTGATTTCCTTCTCCCATTTTTCTCCTCCCCTAATCTGCGAAACGTTTACAGATATTTTACTACACATAAAGATATTTTTCAAATATACGCTATCGTTCCCTCATATACCATACATAATAGGGAACTTCTGCCAACAGCATACAGCTCCAGCCGATGGCGCAGGCATATGCCACTCCCTGCATCCCCATCCGGGGCGCAAACAGGTAGACAAAGATTACCCGAAGGCTGGTCTGAATGAAGGTCCCCATCAGCGTAATACCCATATTTCCCATTCCTCTGAAAAAACCCTGGATCCCATTGGTAAAGGCCGGAAAAATATAAAAAAATGCCATTACTGCCAGATAGCTGCTTCCAATGGCCACGATGGAGCCATTTCCCTCTGTTACAAACAGACCTACCAGAGGCTTCTTAAACAGAGTGATCACCAGACAGATCAGCCCCCAGTAGGCCGCCTCCAGAGTCAGGCCCTTTCTGAAGCCGGCCCGGATCCGGTCATTTCTCCCGGCTCCCCGGTTTTGAGCCACAAAGGTGGTGATGCCGTGGGAAATGCTCTGCTCCGGCGTAAATGCGTAATCGTCGATCCGGTTCACTGCGTTAAACGCCGCGATCATATCCACTCCCAGAGGATTGATGGCCCCCTGGATCAGCAGCTTTCCAATGGGCTGGCAGGACTGCTGCAGAGCCGTAACACTGCCGTACCGCAAAGTCTGCTTTAAAAGGGGCAGATCCATGGAAAATTCTCCCCGCTTCAGCTGGAGCATGGGGATCTTTCTATATACATAGGCAATACAGAGAAGGGCTGAGGCCGCTTCCGCCACGACTGTGGTAACAGCAGAGCAGATGATACCGAAGCCCAGACCTCCGATAAAGATCAGATCCAGCACCGCATTTAATATGGAAGAAAAGGCTAAAAATTTCAGAGGTGTTTTGGAGTCTCCCACGCTTTTTAAAGCGGAGGAAACAGCATTGTAAAAATATGTAAATGGTGCTCCCAGGAAAATGATGGCCAAATAGGCAGAGGCACTGTCAAGAAGTTCCGGCGGTACCTGCAGCAGGGTCAGAAGATGCTTTGAAAAAAAAGCTCCTGTGAGAGCCACAATGAGAGAAAACCAGAAGCCGAAGATAACGGTGGTGGACATCTCCCGCTTCAGCTTTTCCTTCTCTCCTGCTCCGAAAAATTCGCTCATCAGCACCGAGGCACCCATACAGATCCCGGATATGCCCAGAATTACAATATTCATAACGGGACTGGCTGTTCCCTCTGCTGCCAGTGCCTCTTTTCCAATAAACCTCCCGGCAATAATGGAATCCACTGCATTATAGGTAAGCTGGAACAAATTTCCCAGGATCAGAGGGATGGAATAGTTGATCAAATGTCTGTGTATATTGCCTTCTGTCATATTTACTGCTGCCATAATTACTGCTCCTTTGTCACGTTCCGGCGGTCAGAATTTGCGCAGATCGTCCTCTTCGTCCTCTGCTGTCTTGTCAATGGAACGGATCTCCGCGTCATATCCGAACCGGTCATCTACCTTTACATATACCTTATCTCCCACCTTCCGGCCCTTTATGGCCTTTCCAAGAGGGGAGTCTATACTGATCAGGCCCTTTAGAGAATTCCCCCGGACGGTGGTTACCAGCTTGTACTCCTCTGTCTCGTCATCCTCCGGGATATAGATCTGAACCCGGTCTCCAAGGCCTACCTCGTCGGAGCGGGACTGGTCAGAAACAATCCTGGCTGTCTTAATCATCTTTTCCAGATAGCGAATCCGGCTTTCGTTACGGTTCTTGTCCTGCTTTGCTGCCTTATATTCAAAGTTTTCGCTGAGATCTCCATGGGCCCTTGCTTCCTTTACAGCCTCCAGTGCCTCCTTGCGGACTACCAGCTTCCGGTACTCGATCTCCTCCTGCATTTTTTTAATGTCATTTTTCGTCAGATTATCATACATAATAGCCTGCGCTGTCCTTTCTAATAATTTCTGTCCCGGCCTCCCTGGGTCAGGTAATCGGCCATGATCCGGTTGTACAAATATATTGTTCCTCTCATCTATGTCTGACCCGACTTTTATAATTTATTTATTTTCACTTTAGCTTTTTTAGGATTTCTTTAGTCTGTGCTCAAACTTTGGTCACATTTTCCAGGTATTATAATACATGTAAAGGCGATGAGCCTTTTACCATACAGGAAAACACTTTTTCATACCTAAAGCCGGCAGCCCCCTTCTGCCGGCTCCCTCCATTTTAAGGGGGATTTTTTCTGTCCTTTTTACATATGCTGTAAGGAATCCATTTTCAGGAGAATCCTATGGCTGAACAATCTCAATCTGTTACTCCCGGCGACGTGTTCGCCGACCTGCTGCGTTTCCGCAGTCCTGACGCGGTGGCCTGGGTCAGAGGCGGCGCCGCCTATCCCCAGATCAGCGGACTGGTCAAATTTTACTCCACTCCCTATGGAGGGATCCTTGTAGAAGCAGAAGTTTTTAATCTTCCCAAGGGCTCCCGCTTCTATGCCCTTCATATCCACGAAAACAGTGACTGCTCCGATCAGTTTTCCCATGTAGGCGGGCATTATAATCCTACGGGATCGGATCATCCCTTCCATGAGGGAGATCTGCTGCCCCTTTTGGGAAATGAGGGTTACGCCTGGCTTTCCTTCTATGACAAGCGCTTTACTATCCCCGGCATCATGGAGCGGGCGGTGATCATCCACCAGATGCCGGATGATTTTACCTCCCAGCCCTCCGGCAATCCGGGAATGATGATCGCCTGCGGTGTAATACGAAAAAGCTGACGGCGGTCAATAGCCTTTGAATCCCCCGTCTATGTCAAAATCCAGATCATGGAAAATGGCTGAAACCGCGCTTTCGTATTCTCCCAGGCGCTGGGCCTTGCGGAGCCGCTTCATGTGGGAGCCATCATCAGAAAACGGCTGAATCAGATAGAGCCAGAGCTCCTTCATTTTAAACAATACATTGCGGTCGCCGGACATCACCTGACGATAGCCCTCATAGACCGAATGGTGGAATTCCTTCAGAACAGATCGGATCTGATCCCTGGAAGGCGCTGCCTCAGGGGCGGCCTCCATCCGCCCGGGCAGCCAGGGATTTGACAAAATGCCCCGGCCAAGCATCACCCGGTCTGGCACAGGGCAGTTCTCAGCCCTCAGATACGCTTCCAGTTTTTTATAGGAATCCGGCATAAACAAGTCTCCATTGTAGCACACCGGGCTGCGGCTCCCTTCCATACCGGCTATAAAATAAGCCAGGCGGGGATCATTTTTATAAAAATCCTGCTGAATCCTGGGGTGGATGATCAGCTCCGTAAGAGGGAAGCGGTTGTAGATCTCAAGCAGCCTCCCAAACTCCTCTGGACTGTCCTTTCCCAGGCGGGTTTTGATGGAATATTTCATATCAAGGCGCTCCAGCCCCTCTGTGATCTCCTCCAGGAACTGCTCCAGCTCCTCAGGAAATGCCAGAAAGCCGGAGCCCTTTTTCTTTGTCACCACCGTCGGGGACGGGCAGCCAAGGTTTATGTTAATCTCCCCATAGCCGTATTCCTTCAGCCCGCTGGCGGCCTGAAGAAGGGTTTCCGGCTGGCTGGTCAGAAGCTGGGGAATCAGGTTCTGACCCTGGTTGTGCTCCGGCAGGATCTCATTTCTGTCTCTGGTGCTGAATATACTGTTGTGCTTCGGCGCGATAAACGGCGTAAAATACCGGTCCATAGGCCTGAAATGTGCATGATACGCCCGGCGGTATATATATCCGGTAATCCCCTCCATAGGGGCCAGGTAATAGGTCATAGTGTGATGGGTCTCCTTGGTTTGATACTTATTTATATTACCACAGAATGGGGTGGGTTGCAATTGGGGCGGAGAGGTTGATTGGCTTTTTGACAGCTGGAAAATGCAGCGGCAGGCTACACCACCTAGAATAGCTGTGGCTAAGCCGCAATTACAAAGCCGTTCTAGATCACAGAATCTTCTTATATGCTCCGGTATTTCAAATAATTACGTACTGATCCCATAACGTCAAATAGAGGCGCACCTGATATGCGCCTCTATCTATTACTTCGTATATGCTAATCTCTTAGAACTTCCCTTCCTTAGCTGCTTCCTCGATCGAAACAGCCACAGCCACAGTCATACCAACCATCGGGTTGTTACCAGCGCCAATCAGACCCATCATCTCAACGTGAGCCGGAACGGAAGAAGAACCAGCAAACTGAGCGTCAGAGTGCATACGTCCCATAGTATCGGTCATACCATAGGAAGCTGGGCCGGCTGCCATGTTGTCTGGGTGCAGGGTACGGCCTGTGCCGCCGCCGGATGCTACGGAGAAGTATTTCTTGCCCTTCTCTACGCACTCCTTCTTATAGGTACCTGCTACCGGATGCTGGAATCTGGTTGGGTTGGTGGAGTTTCCAGTGATAGAAACGTCAACGCCTTCCTTCCACATGATGGCAACACCCTCTGTTACGTCGTTTGCGCCGTAGCAGTTTACCTTGCTTCTTAAGCCGTCAGAGTAGGACTTTCTCCACAGCTCTTTTACCTCGCCTGTGTAATAATCCATCTCTGTCTCTACATATGTAAAACCGTTGATTCTGGAGATAACCTGTGCAGCGTCCTTGCCTAAACCGTTAAGGATAACACGCAGTGGTTTCTGACGTACCTTGTTTGCCTTCTCTGCGATACCGATGGCACCCTCAGCAGCTGCGAAGGACTCGTGGCCAGCCAGGAAGCAGAAGCAGTCTGTAGTCTCCTCCAGAAGCATCTTTCCTAAATTGCCGTGGCCTAAGCCAACTTTACGCTGGTCAGCAACAGAACCCGGGATACAGAATGCCTGAAGTCCCTCGCCAATGGCTGCTGCTGCGTCTGCTGCCTTTTTGCAGCCCTTTTTGATAGCGATAGCTGCGCCTACAGTGTAAGCCCACTTAGCATTCTCGAAGCAGATTGGCTGGATACCCTCTACCATCTTGTATACATCAAGTCCGGCATCCTTTGTGATCTTCTCAGCCTCCTCGATGGAAGCAATGCCATAGCTGTTTAATGCTGCATTAATCTGGTTGATACGTCTCTCATATGATTCAAATAATGCCATGATTCTAGTCCTCCCTTTATTCCTGACGTGGATCGATGATCTTAACTGCATCTGCAACACGGCCGTACTGACCCTTTGCCTTCTCCCATGCAGTATTTGGATCGTCGCCCTTCTTGATGAAATCAGTCATCTTGCCAAGGCTTACGAACTGGTAACCAATGATCTGATCCTCTGCATCCAGAGCGATACCGGTTACATAGCCTTCTGCCATCTCAAGGTAGCGAGGACCTTTCTTTAATGTACCGTACATCGTACCTACCTGAGAACGCAGTCCCTTGCCTAAATCCTCAAGACCTGCGCCGATAGGAAGCCCATCCTCAGAGAACGCGCTCTGGGTTCTTCCGTAAACGATCTGTAAGAACAGCTCTCTCATAGCGGTGTTGATGGCGTCGCATACTAAGTCTGTATTTAAAGCTTCCAGCACAGTACGGCCCGGCAGAATCTCAGAAGCCATAGCCGCGGAATGTGTCATACCGGAACATCCGATGGTCTCTACCAGAGCCTCCTGAATGATACCCTCCTTCACATTCAGAGTCAGCTTACAGGCACCCTGCTGTGGAGCACACCAGCCTACACCATGTGTAAGACCGGAAATGTCTTTGATTTCTTTTGATTTTACCCATTTTGCTTCTTCGGGGATTGGAGCAGCGCCATGATGAACGCCCTGTGCGACTGTGCACATCTTTTCTACTTCATGTGAATAAATCATGTGTTAAAACTCCTTTCAAAAATGAATTTGATCAAGTACAGTGCCCTTTGTTAATTTTATCACATCATACTTGGTTTTATTTTCTCACAAAAAACGACATTTTGCAAGCAATTTTTCGTTATTTAAAACCCTCAGGAAGATCTGCCTGAAGGATCATCCTCTGCCCCTGCCCGTGGCAGGTAGAAAGGGTAACCCTGCCTGAAATCTCCTGCTGATACAGGGTCTTATCCTCCCCTGGCCGCACCTGGGCGAGGCGGATGGGACACCGGAACCATGCTCCCTGGTAATAGAGATAAAGATCCGGGTGCGCCTTCCTGTAATCCGGATCCAGAAAAGCCTTCAGCCCCCCAAACATCGATCCGTCCCTTCTGTTATGGCCGTACAGAACCGTATTGACTCCCTCCTCAAGCAATTTCCCCTCCTCTGCGAAGATGCTCCCGGCTGACGACTCCTTTCCATAAAAGTCTCTGGTAAGATAATACTCCCGGTCATCTGGACGCTGCACCACCGGATAATCAACCTCCGTCCCCGGTATCCGGATCCAGAACTGGTAATCCGGGTTGGCAGCTCTCAGTTCCTTCTCATCTATAGAAGCAGGGCCTCCCGGCGGCGGAGTGCTGATCCGGGATTCCTCTGCCTTCACCTCCTCCTGTGAAAATGTCTGTTCCCGCAACACCTCATACTGCCTGGCCTCTTTCCTATAGCCTTCCGCCATTCCCGCAAGGCTTCCGGCAGAAAGGAAAACTCCCGACGCAAAGAGACAGATAAAGACCGGTATCAGCTTTGGTCTTGACATAAGCCCCCAGGCAATTCCTAAAAGAAGGATCCCACCCAGGATCAGTACATAGATTCCCCTGTTGCCGTCATAATACGTCGGAACGGCCCATACATCCCCTTCTCCAATTGCTGCTCTACTCTCCCCTTCCTTCTCCAGACCTACATAGCCTCCATACACAGCCCTGCAATCCCTCACCCGTTTCTCCCCGGTACAGATAATCGCTCTCCCATCTCTCTCCACCTTTCGGATCCGGTATCCCTCTGGTGGCAGTCCTGCCGTTTTAAGAATATCCGCCTCGCAGGAACGAAGCCCTTCCTCCGACAAAAATGTCTCCCGGTCCACCGCCCTGTCTCCAAGCAGGTAATAATCTCCATCCAAAATTCCACTGTCCAGCTCCAGACGAAAGCCCTCCTCCCAGCGCTGGTTTAAATCATATGCCTTTATAATAGGAAGAAACACCTTCTGCTCCCTTCCTGTCATATGATTCTGAATGGTGAAGCCGGCTGAGGCCGGGGGCTGGAAGCTGTCCTCCACCCCTAGATAATTCAGTTCTTTTTCAACATAGACCATTTCACTTTCCTGAAACTCAGAGGCCCAGGTCCGGCGTGTGCTTCCAAATATTGTAAATAGTGCCAATATCACCGCCAGAAACCATTTCCCTGCCTTTCTTTTTTTCATACGCAGAAAGCAGAGGAACAGACCAGCCATAGAAACTGCTCCAAGGGCAGCAAGCTCATAAACAGGCTGCTCATCTCCTGTAGCAAGGATTGTTCTATCCCCTCCCTCACCGGTCAAGTGGCCCTGGCCGGATAATGGACGTGGACGATACCAGGCTGTAATAATTCCCAGACGCTTTTCCTGTTTAAAATTGATAATAGTTGTGTTTCCCTGTATAGTTCCGTCTGGATGGACGGTAAAATGGTATTCCTGGCCGGTACGCTGGTAGCCCTCCGGGGCCTCCATTTCCCGCACCAGATATGCGCCAGGCTTTAGAAGCCGCAGCGTCAAAGTGCCATCCTCACCTGTGACCCCTTCCAGGATCTCTCCCTCTCCATCCGTTGGAATCACCTGGAGCCTCGCTCCTGAAAGCAGCTCCCTGGTCATGCCGTCCTCTTTTTTAAGAACCACCTTTAGTTCTTCATTTTTAATTTCATAAGTGCCTGTGATCAGCTCCTTTCCCCGGATTGTAAAGGTAAATGTATCCGGGTTCAGGGCATAACCCTCCGGGGCCTTTGTCTCCCGGAAAGTATAGGTTCCGTCCTCCGGCTTCGCAATACGCAGGCTTCCGTCTGCCCTGCTGACCGCTGCAGCCATCACTTCTCCCTTCTGGTCATAGAAGGTAAATTCCGCGCCCTCAAGGGGACGGCCAGACATATCTGTCTTTTTAAAAGAAATATAGTCCGGTTTCGGCTTTCCGCCGCCTCCTCCGCCGGATGAGGTTATTTTAGTGTTTTCAAAGGTGAATTTCTGAACTGCAGACTGGTCTCCAGTGATCTCAATTTCCTTGTCCGGCGCTTTTTCATAGCCCTCCGGCGCTTCCAGCTCCCGGATAATATAAATTCCAGGCTCCAGCCCATAAAAAGTCTGACCCATTCCTTCCTCTGAGGTCCACTGGCGGATTACCGTTCCATCTGATTTGCGGATCAGCTCCAGCCTGGCTCCTCCCAGAAGCACGCCTGTAGTTCCGTTGACCTTTTCTACACCCACAATGGAAGCATAATTTCTCATCACAAGCTGAGGGATCTCTGTCATTCCGTCCTGGACGATAAAATAAAACGGTTCCTCTAAAAGGGTAAATCCTTCCGGAGCCTGAATCTCCCGCAGGCGGTATTCCCCCGCCTCCAGAGCCCGGATCATATGAGGCTGCTTTCCGGAAATCCATTCCTCCGCCAGCTCCCAGATGTCCTGTCCTTCAGCCTTTCTTTCCAGGCGCAGCAGGGCGCCCTCCAGCAGCTCCTCTGTGGCTCCCAGCCGTTTTTCCACCACCACCCGATTACTGTCATTGACCGGATCATAGGGTAAAACAATGGTTTTCGTATGCTCATCCTGATATTCAAACTGAAATTCAAATGGTTTTAAGGTCAGCATATGGCCGGGAGCCGCCTGAAACTCGGTACAAAGATAGGTATAGGGGCTGAATTTTCCCTGATTATCTAAATACCCAATAGGCATACCGCTGAATGCAAGCCTTCCCTGCTCATCGGTCACCGCCTCTGCCCACAAGGTTCCCTGAGTTTTATTTTCCAGCCGAAACCAGGCTCCCTGAAGGGTCTGTGCCGTATCATCCGCGTCATGCTTTACCAGCTCCAGCCGTCCCGCAGGGATCTCGTCCACCATTTCTGCCTTCTGCACTACCTGGGTGTCCACAATGGAAAATGGCACATCCACCGACTGCAGAAAGCCATAAGGCGTCATTTCCTCCCGCAGGATATACTCTCCCTCCGGGATATACTCCACCAGATGAGGCCTTAGATCCCCAGGCAGAAAGCCCTCAGGAATCCTCCCAAGCTCCTGATCCTCCTGGGTGTAAACTCCATCCAGCCCGGAGATCCAGACTGCCTCCCGGTCCTCATACGCCCCGTTTTCCACCGGGATATGCAGAATCAGCGGATGTTCCTCCGGCTTTCCATCCTCCTTTACTGGGTAAATGGCAAGCTTTGCTCCCGCTATCTCCTTTCCCCCTGCAGCAGCCGTTTTTGACACCTGAACCCTCAAAGGCTCGTCCTCCATCCGGCTGTACTGTATTTCTTCCAGGTGGCCCTTATCTTCTATATATATGAAAATAGGATCCGCAGTGGCATACCCATCTGGATTTTCCTTCTCTGCCAGCACATAATAGCCCACCGGAAGGTATTCCATACGGACAGAGCCCCGCTCCGTATAATAAAAACGGCCCTGCTTCGTACCGGGAATCTCCTGGTACTGATAATCATATTTCATAATGGGTCTGTTTCCTGAGCTGTCCGGCTCATACCGGCCCGTAGCCGCCACCGCCTGGCCGTCCTGATAGGTGGCTGCCCGGAAAGTAAGAAGGAGATCTTCCTCTTTATAAACAGGATTTCCATTTTCATCTGCAGCGGCCCTGTAAAGGGAAAGAATAGCCGGACTGTCCTCATATAAGATCTCCCCTGTTTTGGCATCTGCCTTTTTAATATCAAGAGCAGTAAAATCATCCTCCATTTCAAAGCTCTGCACCTGTCCTGTTTCCAAAATGTCAATATTGACCGTATTGGACTGAACATAGCCCTGGTCATAGGGGCAGGAGGTTTCCTCCAGCACATAAGGGCCTACAGGAATATGGTCGATCCAGTGGGGCTCCATGGTCAGCACCGGATTTCCCTCTCCGTCTGTTTTCAGATTTCCCCTGTCATCATAGGCATAGCCGCTGATCCAGGTATGATATACCTCCCCCTTCTGATAACGTCCTTCCCTGTCTGTAACAGGATCTCCCTTTTCATCCAGCCTTGCCTGATAAAGAGTCATGCCTGCCCCGACGATCTCCTTCTGTGTCCGTACATCTATCTTGGCAAAGGCAGCCCTTGTAAATACATTCTGGAGGAAATATTTCTGAACCTGGTCTGTATCCTCCAGGATCATGCCCTGATAGGCGCTCTGGATATAGCCCTGGTCATAAGGCACATCCTCCTCTTGGAGAATATAGGCTCCAAAGGGAATGCGGGCAATCTCATGGACACCTCCCACAGTCTCCGGGCTTCCATCCGGCCCGGTACTCTGGCCAGTGACCCACGTTTCTTCCTTCTCTGTCATTTCCCAGGATGTATAAGAAACAGGAAGGCTATTTTCATCATCCTCGGTCTGTTTCTTCTGGTAAATGCTCCTGCCCTTCTCCTGCTCTGTCACCTGGATAGAGCGGACCAGCTTTTTTCCATTGGTTTCATCAGTAACATAGGCGATCATACGGCCAAATTCATCATAGACATAGGCCATCCCCGTTGTTTCATCTGCATAGCATAGGAAATTCCCCCCATCATCCAGGATCTGCAGCCGGCCGGTTTCCTCCTCCCGTCGGTTTGGAACAGAAGACAGATCATAAAAATACAGGCTCACCGGCGGATTTTTCACCGGGACGGCGTCCCAGATCTTATGGCCTGCTGTCTGAAATGCCGGGTTCGTGTGCCCGGTCACAGCAAGCTCCTTGTGGATCCCCGTATTTTCATTAATGATCTGGGTTATTTTTCCATTTTCCCAGATAGGCTTCACCCCTGTATAGCCACCTGAGGCAGCGGGCTCCAGCTGGATCCCCTCATACAGGGCAAGTCCGGCCCTGGAAACAGAGATACCAAAGCGGATTCCTTTTCCTGAAAATGTACCGTCCATATGGTACAGCGGCTTCACTCCTGCCATGGATCTCAGCTCTTTTTCCGTCCCTTCTATGATCTCCTCCGACCAGCGGTCCATTGCCTTTGTGACAAATCCGGTCCATCTTTCTGATTCTTCGTCGTATCGGATGTCCCTTACATCCCCTCTTTCCTTCAATTTTTCTTCCCGGCCCCAGACCTGATAAATCAGGCCGTCACCGGTATCATTGACCATCACCTTGGAAGAAAAACCGCCGCTGGCCTCGGTCCGGCCCTGGCTGTCCTTTTCCAGAAGACCATTTTCATTTCCAATCAAGGAATCTCCGTCCTCTACCTTGTGGATCTGGACCCGGGAGGGATGATCCTTTACCGGGATCCGGCTGACGGTTTCTGTCTTTTGGATATTTCCCTCCTCTAACGGCAGGGCGTACTGATACCGGTCCGCCGGCTTCTGCTCCCAGCCCTGGTGAGTTCCGTCCGGCTGGTTCAGCTCCTCATAATAAGTCACCTCATCCCCATAGATCTCAAATGCAACGGGACGGCTTTTGGTATATCCCCTGGGAGCGTCGATCTCCACCAGAACGTAGGCCCCTGCTCCCAGAGGCTCATAGGTTTCGATAAAGCCGGTCACCTCCTTCTTTACCTCTCCATCAGCCAGGATCTCCTGTTCAGTGGAAAAGGCCCGGAAAATGCCAGTTTCATTTCCGGAGGTGTCCTTTTGTGAAATAAGCTGGCTTTCGTCATACAGGGGAATCCCCTCCTGATCCAGCCGGATAGGCAGGTCATCCCCGGAGCTGTTACTGGCTCCTACCCGGGGATATAGGATCTGCCGGCCATCCATGTCTGTCACAGGATTTCCCTCCGCATCCACTGCCGGGCCAAACAGGACAGCTCCTGTGCCGGTTATGGTTCCATTTTCTTCCTTTTTTACATCCCGCTTGGCTGCGTAGATCTTAAAAAGGGCGCCGTCATGGAGAATGTTGTCCCCGGTTTCGGCATCCAGCTTCTCGATCCGCAGTCTTGACCGGTAGTAAGTATTTTCCACATCCTTATGGGCGTAGGCCTTGTATCTCCCCTCCTCGCCGGGCGCCGGCTCTGTGACGGACCAGGGCACCAGCATGGGGGCGTATTTTCCATGAATGGCCATTCCTATTCCGGACATCACTGGAACCTGATCCCGCAGTTCTGTCTCGCCGCTCTCCGTCTCATTTCCTTCGTAGCGGACCTGATCTGCCAGCCCTTTTTCCTCGCTCTGGCTGGAATAGCCCTGATAGATGGCGGCAATCTCAGGATTTCTGCCATCCATATATTCCGTCTCATAGGGCTCCTTCGAGGTCAGGCTGTGTCCTGGGCGGGCATCAGGGCAGAGTCCGTATTTGTAGATTTGAAAGGATCCATTCTGGCCGTTTGCTTCTATTATATGTGTTTCCTCGTTGAAGCGGATCTTATATTTCCTGATCAATTCCTCCGGCGTATCCTTGCTGTTGTAGCGGAAATAAGGATCTCCTGCTGTGTAATCCATTTCTCCCCCTGCGTTGGAGGGCACAAATGGAAGCACCACCTCCTCAGGATCCCGGATCTGGTAGTGGCGGTTGGCAAATTCATCTGACTGCGGCACCTGCTCTGTCATCACATAAGTACCGTAGGGCAGTGGAACCGAGGAGGCATAATAATGGTCCGATCCATACTTCGTATTGCACTGAAGGGTGGTTTTATCTTTATCCGCTCCTCCCTCCGGTTCCGAATCCCACTGCACAGACAGGATCGAATCAAGGCCCTTAAATGGCTTCAGATACTGTTCCCCTTCTTCCATGGCCTGGACTAAAGCCAGAGCGTAGGCCTGGTCACTGTTTAAATGTGGATTCTTCTGCAAAATCTCTTTTTTTCGAACCTCTATAGAATCATATTCCAGAACAAATTCCTTTAAACGCTGCCTATTCCCTTCTTCCAGGGCCTTCGCCGCATACAGAGCGCTGAAAAATTTCTTATAATCCGGCGTTCCATCCTCTTTTTTCTCCAGCAGCGGCCATCCCACGGGGCCCTCAGGAGGCTGAAATACCACCTGCGTCTGGTCTTTGAACTCCGGTCTGCCTGTGTACCTGGAAATAAGCCCTCCATGTTCATCTGCGTACAAATGCTCCAGGTTCTGCTTCAAATACAGCTTAAATCGGAAATGGCTGACCTGACCGGTGCCTTTATGCTCCCTGCCTCCTGTAAACAGCCCCAGAAAATTGGTCATGGCGTCATTGTGAACGGATCCGTAGGTATTGACCCCGTCATAGGAAGACTTTGCAATATCCTTCGTAACCCGGATGGGCTGGCGAATTACCCGCTCATGAAGAACCATAGGGCGGGCTCCAGTGCTTCCATCCTGTACCGGAATATCCTGTCCGGGGTATTCCAGACGGGCAAAGCGGATATAGCTGTCTGGATCCGTCTCCGGCTCTGTCACAAATGCGTAGACAGAGGCGCCGCCAACCTGGGTCAGATACTGGCTGTAAGGGATGGTTTTCCCTTCATAGGTTATGGTGCTGCGGTCCGTCACTGCCCGGTAGGAGGTTTCCCCATCTGAAAGGATCTCCTCATGGATGGAATAGGCGCCCTGCTCCCGGTCATAGCGGGCTTCTACAGGAATCAGCTCCAGCTCATCTACCGAAATCTCTATTTCCTTATAAACTGGCACCTCCTCCATCACCGGAATAGGATTGCCATTCCTGTCCAGAAGCACCTCACCTGGCCGGTAGGTTTCATACATGGGCTGGTAAATGGTATCAAGCCTGGCTTCCAGATCCTCCTCTACACGAACCTCGCCTGTGATCTCCTGCTTTTCCATTACCTGTGCCAGGCGGCTCTCCAGTCGGAATTCTCCCTGGGCCTTTGAGATCCAGTAGTGGAACGCCTGTCCGCCTTCCAATGTGCCTGTTTTCCGTATGTAAAGGCTGCGGCTGGCGCTGTCATAAACAGCGGGGCAGGCTTCATTTCCGGAGGTGCTGTCATAATACAGTCTGGCGTACCAGATGCCGTCCTGCTGATAGACTTCATCTGTGATGCCCTGATCATAAAAGCCATGGGCAGTAAACCAGTCAAGAATCTGAGCAGCGGCCTGCGAGTTAAGGGAACCTGTAAGCTCCAGGTTGATCCAGGGAGCACCCTGCTCAGGCTCTGCTGGCTGACAGCCCAGCTGGCGGAGCATGGAATTAACCTGGGCTTTTAAATAATCCCCATCCACAGGAAGATCCCATTTTGAAAAATCCTCCGGCAGAGCATCGCCCGTTAGCTGAGGGCTGGTGCGGAAACGATAAGGGTATGCTTCCCCTGCGGGGATTCTTGTATCCCCCTCCGTCCAGGGCCGTTCCAGAGGATTTCCGTCCGGGCCAATTTTATATTCCCCTCCGGCCGCAGTCTGATAGACGGTATTTCCAAAGCTGTCTTTTTTGATCTCTTTGCGGGTTCCGGTTATGGTGGAGGTCTTTTCCGTTTTTTGACAGATCTTCTGGCGGAAGATTCTGGTTCCTTCCGGGTAGCCGGTAAGGGTGATGTCGTAGCCCTGTTCTGTGCCTTGATGCTCGATTACAAATTCATTCCAGGTGCCGTCCGCCTCCATGCTGTTGTTTTCAGACAAACCATATTTCACGCGGGCGGTTCCCTGGGCCTCAGGAATGGTATCAGTCTTGCCGGTCTGGTTGGTATCCGGCTGAGTTTTTCCATAAACAGAAAGCTCATAGCCCTCGGACCGGCTCAGCTCCCGGATATAATAGCTTCCCATCAGCAGGGGCCTTCCAATCCAGGAATTTCCATTTTTCCCCTCATAATCTGGATAAGTAATGGTGCCGAAACCTTCTGAAGATGAAGAAATAGAAGATCCATTGTAAAGATTTTCCGGGGCAGAAGAATTCTGAGGCATCTGGACGGTGCCATCGGCTCCAAGGGTAGTTCCCGGCACCTTGGTATATGCCAGAAAGGACGCGTTCCCTTCTCGGTCGGTGGCGGCAATGGCTGTCAGGTCATGCTTCTGGTAGATCACACCGGACTTCCCATCCGAATGAATGATGTCCTGGGCGGCAAACAGCCCGTATACGGCTCCCTCCAGTGTAGCGTCTCCCTGGGTCTGTCCCCCGCTTGCCTCCGGGGCCAGCTGACCGAGCTCCAGATCCCGTTTGTTGATGTGGAGGCGGCCCTCTGTCCGGTGGTTCCAGATCTTGAAGGTATAGAGAATATCTCCTGGATTTCCATAGCCGGAGGTGTCCATAGACGGCTCTGTGTCATCTATAAAATCAGGCAGAGACAGGGTGATGGAGCCGTCCTCTGACTTAAGAAGGCGGGAAAATGATTCCCTCATGCGGTTCAGATCGAAAATACGTGGGGATGGCTCGGAGGACGATGGGAGCCAGGGGGATGATAAATCATCTGCAGATGGCTCAGGGGCCTGGCGGGTGTACTGGTAGAACTCGGTCTCACAGCCAGAAGGGTCGTCCCGGAAAATATTGGATGGGGTGCTGGGGGTTGCTTTATGTGCGCTCAGCCTCAATCCGATTTTGCGGCGGGTGATAGATGCCTGGGGAGAAAAATGAGCGGATGTGAGTTGGGTGGAAGCCGGATCAGCTCCGCTGGAAGCTTTCCCTGGATCGGTGATGGGCGTTTCTTTGCTGTCTTTTTTGTTTGCACTCTCTGCTGGTGCTGGGGCAGTTGAATCAGATTTGTCTGCGTTGTGTTCCGATTCCGGGGGCGTCTTCGGTTGTCCATCTGGATCAGTTTTAAGTTCTTTATTTTTTGAGCTTTCTCTGGCCTTTGGACTGGATGAGTCTGCTCCGGCCTGTTCTGCTTCGGATCGGGGAGTTGAATCATCCATCTCCTGACGATCTGTGTCTGCTCCTGTTTTCGGGGCAGACGAATCGGAGACTGATTCTCTTTCTTTTCCAGATTCCAAGGAGCCTGCATTTCTTGAGTTGGCCCCTGTTTCACCTTTCGCGGGTTCTGGATTGTCTGAATTGCCTGGATTGTCTGGCTTATCTGGTTTGCCTGGTTTTTCACTATCTGTTCCTTCTCCAGTTCCCGGTTTTTCTGGATTGGTTCCGGTTTCGTCTTCCTCGGATCCTGGATTGCCTGAATTGCCTGGCTTTTCTGGTTTACCTGGTTTTTCACTATCCGCTCCT
Source organism: uncultured Clostridium sp. (assembly GCA_900549235.1). GTDB lineage: Bacteria > Bacillota > Clostridia > Lachnospirales > Lachnospiraceae > Enterocloster. The sequence goes on from URNT01000016.1 coordinate 59,745, forward strand.
TCTCCGGTTCCTGGTTTTTCCGGATTGGTTTCGGTTTCACTTTCCCCTGTTCCTGGCTTGTCTGAATTTCCTGAATCATCTGGTTTGTCTGGCTCCTCACCATCCGATCCATCTCCAGTTCCCGGTTTCTCTGGATTGGTTCCAGTTTCACCTTCCCCCGCTCCTGAAGTTTCTGAATCGTCTGGATCATCCGTTTCGTCCCCCTCCATTCCTTCTCCGCTTCCCGGCTTTTCTTCCTCCACAAAATCATCGGCACCTGGTTTCTTATCACCATCCACACCTTCCTCCTTTTCCGGCAAATCTTCCAGTTCCTCTGTCTTAATCTCCACGATCTCCCGTAGTTCATCCAAAATCCTCTCTACGCCCTCCGGCAAAGTCTGGGTTAGCCATTTTTTGACTCCTGCCAGACTCCTTCTGTCCCTATAGGAACGTGATTCTGAAATTAAAGCCGCTGACATTTCTCGTATGGCGTCTGCTTCCCGTATTCTTCCCCCATCCTGCGCAGAAGTCAAGGTAACCGTCTCAATCGGCTGGTCATCTCTGTGTTTTCCATGGAGAATATAGCCAGCCCGGGCATTCTGCTCCTTCAGCGTATAGCTGTATTCCAGGGCGATAAAATTTTCATAGGTGGCGTCACGGTCAGCCAGCATTTCTTCTCTGGCAGAAGGATCCTGACTGTGGTTATCCTCGTTCTCATTTTGGACATGGAAATCACAGGTACTGCTGCAAAGCTCCTGCTCCGCCTGCCACTGCTGGCGCAGGCGTTCATTTTCCTCCTCGCAGCCACATTCTTCCTCCTCTGAGCCTTCGCCCTCCTTTTCCTCCTTTTCATGGTCGCACTGGATCCATTCCGGGGCTGGGTGGCCCATACAGTAGGTTTTGTTATAGTTGTAATTTTTAAAATCACTGTGGCTGGCATATCCGTTCTGGTCCGTGGTCATAATGTCGCAGAGAAAATACTCCTCCGGTTCAGGAGACATACAGTTGGCATATACCTCCCCGAAAAGGCCGTCCGGCTCCCCTTCTATATAATCCTCTGTACAGATCTGATCCAGGTCGAATCCTTCCCATACCTGAAAGGAGGCTCCTTCCAGTCTCTGATCCGTTTCCCCGCAGTATTTTTCCAGATCAATTTTATAATCTGCTTCAAATACCTCTGAATGACGGTACAGCTCCACCCCTGGACTGTCCGGCAGATTCACCCCAGGCGTATCCCCCAGTGAAAATGACACCACTGCCGGCGGACGGTTCATATCCAGCCAGCCCATCTGCATCTGAAAGGGCTCGGGCGGCTGGAAAATATAGGCAAAAAACCGGGTGTCAATGCCGGAAAGCTCCCCAGAGCAGATGGTGCCGGAGGGTGTTCCATTTCCCTGATACCTGAAAGTAATGCTCTCCCCGCCCGAAGACAGCTGATAGGACCACCCCGTCTCCGGAAACGACCAGACTGTCTCCTGAAGCTGAGGGCAGCTGCTGATGTCCAGAGTCAGCTCATAGATCCCTTCCTTCAGTTCCATTCTCTGCTGTGTCCCATTCCATCCTGGAAGAGATGTATTTTCCGTACTGTAATAATCCTGAACCCCGTCTTTTACATATTCCTTTAATTCTTCATAAAGGCTGAGGATCCTCGGCTCCTTCATTACTGCTGACAGACGCTCCATCACCGGCTTCTGTGTATTCCAGTCCAGCTGGGCTCCCGCCATGCAGCCCCACAGATAGGTCTGAACCACCGCATAACGGGGCGGGTCATAATAATTTTCCAGCATCCATTCGTAAGCCAGAGTCATAGGAAGATACCGCTCAAAGCTCCCCACCACCGGCACAGACTGGGCCGGATCTACGGGATACAGCTCATACTCCGATTGGGTAAAATTAGGCAGGCGGCGGCCCGGCTGAAGACAGAATGCCGGTACACTGCCATCCTCCATCCCTACCATATAGTAGGTCATAGAGCGGTGTGTATGCCCATAAAGGGTAAATTCCTTATTCTGGAACAGGTTGTAGCGCATCACCATGGTTGCCTTGTTCCCGCTCTTTTCCTTTGCGGCCGCAGGAATCGGAATGGAAGTCATGGCAATCACAGCGGCCATAAAAAGCAGGATGAACCGCTTAAAAATCGTATTATTTTTCATGATTTGTGTTCTCTTTCGTTTTCTTGAAAATAATATAGGTCAGAAGTCCCCATAGGAGGAGGATCACTGCGGCAGCCCCCAGAAGCCAAACAGAAGGGGATCTCAGCTGGGCAGATGGAGAAATCTCCGCCAGGCGTTCAAAGGGTTGAATGGATTCCCGGGCATTTTTTCTGTCCGCCCGGCCTGCGTCATGTCCTTTCAGAAATGTTTTTACTTTGCCAAAATGAACGTCCGCAGCCGAGGACTGCTTCCCTTGCACAGGCAGAGGGCAGGGATCTGAACGGTTGGCGCTGGAACTGGGCTGAACAAAACCCATGGAAACAGGTTTCTGGACCCGATTCTCTTTCACCAATTGATTTCCCGGTCCCCCCGGCGCAAATGTCTCGAAACGGCCTGGCTTGCCGCTTCCGCTGCTGCTTCCGGAACCCCCGCCCGAACCGTTCGGGCGCCAGAGCTTATCATCTGAAGTTCCCGGTATTTTATCCGGACCATTGTCCCACACTTCATCATCCCCGGTTCCAAACATTCCATCAGATCCGGGACGGCGGTTGGTGTTCTCCTTTTCATCACTGTTGTCAATGCAGTCATCCTCCGTCCCGTATTCTCCGTCAGGTCCGGGGAAAATCAAGCTGTCATCCCCAGTTCCCGGTATCTGATCCGGCCCATTCCAATAGATTTCATCATTGGCGGTTCCAAATTCTCCGTCAGTGCCGGGGCGGCGGTTCGTTTCCGGGTAATATGGGCTGTTGTCTGTCCAGTCATCTTTTGTTCCGTATTCTCTGTCGAAGCCAGGGTAAATCAGACTGTCATCCTCTGTCCCCGGCATCCCATCCGGTCCATTCCAATAGATTTCATCATCGGCGGTTCCAAATTCTCCGTCAGCACCGGGGCGGCGGTTCGTTTCCGGGTAATACGGGCTGTTGTCTGTCCAATCATCCTTTGTCCCGTATTCTCCATCGAAACCGGGATGGATCAGGCTGTCGTCCTTTGTTCCCGGTACCCCATCCGGTCCATTCCAATAGATTTCATCATCCACCGTTCCAAACACCCCATCAGATCCGGGGCGGCGGTTGGTTTCCGAATAAGCCAGGCTGTTGTCCATCCAGTCATCCCCATTTCCCGGCACCCGGTCCAGTCCATTTGACACCCTCATATCATCCTCTGTCCCAAGGATTCCATCCTTTCCCGGCCGGGTATTGGTTCCGTCTTTTTCATCCCGGTAATCGTCTCCTGTTCCAAATTCCCTGTCTTTTGCGGGATAAGCCATATTTCCCCCTTCTCCAAGATAAAAATCATCCTCACTGCCAAATTCCCTGTCTTTTCCCGGATGGATCCTCCGGTCATCCCGGGTGCCTGGCTGCCGGTCGGGGCCATTTTCATAAAAATTATCATCCCGGCTGGAAAAAATCCCGTCTGCCCCTGGTCTCCGGCTGCAGGCAGAGCCATGTTCCTGCCACCGCAGCTTCATATACCCATACAGATCCATATCCCTGTCCTCTGTGTATACATCCCCTGAGCAGTGGCGCAGATCTGCCTCCGGCTCTTTCTCCCCTTCCATGATCCGTTCCTGACCGTCTCCGCCATAAGGCTTTTTAAACCACCCCAGAAACTGATAATCTTCCATAACTGGAATAGGAAGCTCCCCCGTAACCTGGTCAAATATCACGTTTTTCTCCCTCTGGCTGCACAGCGCCTTCTCTGTATGAAGCTGCAGCTTATAGGCATTGGCCTCCCAGCGGGCATAATAGGTGGTGTCCTGGGACGGTACCGGCCGGCTTTCCTCTATCCTCTCTCCCTGCTGAGGGTCTGTGTAAAAGCCCTTGAAGGTATAGCCCTTTCTTATAAACTCTGGCAGAGGCCCCAGGATAGAGGTGTATTTCAGGCTCTTTACCACATTCTGCTGGCCGTTCATCCCGTCATCGAAAGTCACCTGATAAGAATCCGGCTCCCAGACTGCATACAGGATTACCTTCCCTTCATAGGCTCCGGTCAGATTCCTGACTGTCTGGCCCTCCTGATAGGCTGTTCCACTGCCATCCCTTTGTGTATTCCACTCCTTAAAGCTGTAGTGCGGGCGGGAAAATTCGTTGGACGGCAGCATTTTCCCCGTATTATATACATGAGCCTGGGGTTTCATAGAGCCTGAGCCCCCATTTCCGTCAAACTGAATGGTATAGGGATTCATGCGAAGATCGGTTGAGGCTGTACAGCCCTGTCCGGTACACCGTCTGTAATGGGTGCCGTTTCCAGCGCCTGTATAATGGGCAGCCTCCCATGTATGCCCTGATGCCGGAAGCGTCTGAGTCTCCGAAGCGCCGCAGCCAGTGCAGCTCCGCTTCTTCATGCCGGTCCCTACACAGGAAGGGGCCTGGCTGGTGATCCAGTCTCCATATGTATGCTGCATTTTCATCCGGAAATATTGGGGTTTGTAATCGAAATAGATGGTCTGATTTCCCTCTGATTCAGAATAGCTTTGATAATAGCCCTGGGCAAATTCCTGGGCTGTATAGACATGCCTGCTGTTGGTAGTCCAGTACCAGCAGCTTTCGTCCACCTCGGTTGTAGGATTCAGCCAGGACGAATGGCCGGAATCCCTGTTGTAATCCCTTAACGTGTAGTCATTATTAAACCGGTAAACGGCCTGGTACATGAGCCGGTCAGTGCCGCTGCTCCCAAGGTAGCGGATCCCTACGCCTACTTTATTTTCATATTTTTTATACAGGCCGCAGGGAACATAAAGGGTACTGCCTCCCGAAGGGATCTTCCCCTCTTTTACTCCAAAATACCAGTTGCTCCAGGACATATATCTTCCCTCAAATTCCTCCGCTGTTACGTTCTCCGAACGAGGGGCAGCAATGCCGTACTGTTCCGGCAGTTCCCCCTCCATCACCCGGCCCTCCGCATCACAGGGATACCAGCGCTCCTCTCCGGCCTTCTCCCCTTGATTTTCACAGACGCCGTAAAAATAAGAGCGGTCCTCCTGTTCTCCCTGAGCAATCCTCCAGATCTCATAGTCTGTCCCGTCATAGTTTTCTTTTCTCCCTGAAATAACCTCAGGATAACCTGTTTCTTCATATGGGCCGCAGCTCTGCTCCCAAAGCCTGCGGATTTCTCCTATTCCCACCTCCCCGCTTTTCCACCGAAACGGAGCCAGATAAGCATCCTCCCAGTCCAGGTCGACAAACTGGCTTTCATTGGTCACCAGTCCTCTGGCGTCACATTCATACCAGCGGGCCTGTGATTCCTCCTCATAATACCCGTAGATCCGGTACTGCTCCTGTCCGTACCGGTCTGTAAAATAATAATGCCGGCTGGTGCGAAAGAGGCTCTGCTTCATTTTGCTGTACCAGGAGGGCAGTTCCTGGGGATCCGGCCTGACTGCTTCAAATGCAATCACGATTTCCGGAGTCTGGGATGGCGTGGAAGCTGTTGCAGTGACAGATGATGTGGCCTTCTGACCGGAAGGCCTGGATGGCGTTGCCTTTGACGGGACAGAAGCGGAGGCACTATAAGCCCTGGAGGGCCTGAGCCTTTCCGGGGCAGTTCCCTCCCATGTCCCGGACTGGGCTCCATATCCCGGTATCACCGGAGTTTCTGCCGTAATCACAGCAGTAAGCAGAAAAATACCTGCTCGTTTTACACATTTCATTATAAAATTTTCCCCTTTGTATGTTGTGCACTCTCAAGTACACTGTTTTATAAAACCATAAGCGCCTTCTCCTAATCCGCGCCCATAGGCATCCTTCCCTTCTCTGTCTGTTTTTGTCCGCAATGGGTATAAGGCCGAACCGGCCGGTCAATAAAGATAGAAATAATAAGAAAATCACTCACGGAAGTTCCGTGTTAGTTTATATAGAATAGCATACGAAAAGCGGGTGCGTCAAGGTGATTTTAAAAAGACTGCAATTTCCAGAATATTTCATCCGGCAAAACCATAAATATTTTGGTAACAATACTGTTTATGGCAGAAATCATTTATTTTAATGCTGATTTTGAATGAAGGCATGCGTATTTATCATCCATACACATGCCCTTGTCTCAATCAGCGCAGTCCCCGCAAAGCATTTCCCTACAAAAGCCCCACCAGATCCAGACTGGGCTTAAGAGTCTCCTCTCCCGGCTGCCATCTGGCCGGGCATACCTCGTCGCCATGAGCTGCCACAAACTGGCAGGCCTGGAGGCGGCGCAGAAGCTCCTGGGCATTTCGGCCTACATTTCCCTGAAGAACCTCATAGGCAGTGATCCGTCCCTGGGGATCCAGGATAAAGCTGCCCCGCTCCGCCATACCGTCTTTTTCGATCATCACATCAAAATCCCTTGCAAGGGCTCCTGTAGGGTCTGCCAGCATGGGAAAATGGATCTTTTGGATCGTAGCGGAAGCATCATGCCATGCCTTATGGACAAAATGGCTGTCACAGGATACGCTGTAGATCTCACAGCCTGCCTGCTGAAAGGCCTCATAATGATCTGCCAGATCCTCCAGTTCTGTAGGACATACAAAGGTAAAGTCTGCCGGATAGAAGAAAAAAACGGACCAGGTTCCTAATATATCCTCTTTTTTTACGGTCTTAAAATCGCTCTCCGCATAGGCCTGTACGGTAAAATCGCTGATTTCTTTTCCGATCAATGACATGTGGGTATCCTCCTTTTGAATGGGGTGTATACATTTTGAAATCACTGTTTCTGTTATCTTAAGCATAGCAGGAATAGAATGGTTTGTCAATTAACAATATTAATAATTATTATTGTTTTTAACAATAAAAAGACCCGTCCGCTTCCCCCTCCTCAGGTTCTGCCGGACGGATCCTGTTTTCATTTCCTGCCTGATTACATGCTCTTTCTCTCAGCAATCTCGGCCATCTTTGCCTCATTAAGCCTTGTATCGCCCTTCACCCGCGAATAGCTGAGATACCCGTTCATACGGTCGATCTTCGTCAGGTTCCTGCTTCCGCATACTGGGCAGACGTCCATTTCCAGCTCCTCATGACCGCAGTCGTCACAATAAGCCAGGGACAGGTTTACACCCTCGTAAAAGCCCATCTTCATAGCCCGGCGCACCAGGGTGCGGATAGCCTCTTTGTTGTAGCTGATGGGATATTTTACATACTGGATCTTGCCGCCATTGCTCAGCTCCCAGAAACGGTATTCCAGATCCTGCTTCTGGATAGGGGTAATATCCTCGGTTACATGGCAGTGGAAGCCGTTGCTTACATACTCCCTGTCCGATACATTTTCCACAATGCCGTACTTATTGCGGAACTGTTTTACCTGGAGGCCGCACAGATTCTCTGCAGGAGTGGCGTAGATGGCGTACAGGTTGCCGTCCTCCTCCTTAAACTCCTCGATCTTTTGATTGATATGTTCCAGAACCTCGATGGCAAACTGCCCGTCCTCCACCAGGGATTTCTTATTGTAAAGCTGCTGCAGCTCATTAAATGCGGTGATGCCGAAAGAGGCGGTGGCTGTCTTTAAAAGAGGCTTGATCTTGTCATGGAGCCCCAGATGGCCGCCGTAGAAGCCGCCCTCGCAGTAAGCCAGCGGGTTAGTAGAAGCCTTCAGCTCTCCAAGATAGGCGTAGGTACGGATATGGATCCGGCGGATCAGCTCCAGATAATAATCCAGAACCTCATAAAAATCCCGGCTTTCCTGACGGGCCTTTGCAAGGATCATCGGCAGATGCAGGCTTACAACGCCGATATTAAAACGGCCTACAAATACGGGAGAATCCTTCTCATCTGCCGGATACATACCGCCTCTCTCATACCAGGGTGATAAAAAGGCGCGGCAGCCCATAGGAGAAATAATCTTGCCGTAGCGCTTGTACATGCTGGCGATATAGCCCTTTCCTGTAAGAGAAAGCCAGTCCGGGTACATAGTCTTACTGGAGCAGTCCAGACCGGCCTCAAATACGTCCTCCAGTTCTCCTCCCGGCCCGTGGAGCTTCTCGTCATAAAGAAATACGATCTTAGGGAACAGAACCGGCTTTTTGTGGCCTTCCTTTCCTTCCCCTCCTTTGCGTACATTTAACATGGTGATGGTAGCCATTTTCGCGAAGCGGCTGGTTCCGGTTCCAGCTGTCATAGTGATAAACGGATAATCTCCCCGACTGGAGGATACGGAGTTAAACTTATACTCCCAGCCCTGGAATCCCTGCTCCATCTCTCTCTGGACATCCTTCCAGGCAACCTCCTGGGCTTTGTCCTTTGGAAGGCCAAGATCCATGTATTTATCCGTATATTTTTTATAGGATTTCTCTGCATAGGGAGCCAGGATCTCCTCTACACTTGGAACCGTAAAGCCGCCGTACTGCTGGCTGGCCGCACTGAGGACAATATCTCCAATGACGTCAAAGGCAACATCCAGGGTCTTTGGCTCGTTGTACCAGAGATTTCCCATCTCAAAACCGCCGGTAAGGACAGAATTTACGTCAAAGAGACAGCAGTTCATGGTATCCCGTCTGGCTGACATATCGTGGATGTAGATATAGCCCTCCCTGCAGGCCTGAAGCTCCTCTACGGTCATAAAAAACTTCTGGTACAGAGATTTATTTAACTCATTGAAGATCAGGCTGCGCTTAGTCGATACCAGGGCGCTGTCTGTGTTGCTGTTTTCCTTGTCTCCGATGTACATAATAGACTGGCTCTTTTTGTATACATCATCCAGCATCTGCACAAAATCCTGCTTATAATTACGGTAGTCCCGGTAGCTCTTTGCCACCAGAGGATTCACCTTTTCAAGAGCCCCCTCTACAATATTATGCATCTGGGAAATAGGGATCAGAGCCTCCTCCAGGCTCTCTGCCTTCTCCTCAACAAAATCGCAGATAAAATTGATCTCCGCCTTTGAAAATGTGATCATGGCCCGATTGGCCGACTTGGTAATGGCGGCAACCACCTTCTGCACATTAAAATCCTCTCTGGTGCCGTCTTTCTTTACAACCTTGATCTCACTGCACTTCATATCTATACCTCACTTGTGATAACATAAACGCTAAATACTATATGTTGTGTTTATCCCCAATACTTTGCACATGATGTATTAAGGGACGTATGCTATCGTACCACGTTCGAGGCAGTACGTCAAGATGATTTCACCGCGATGGAAACATTTTATCCCTGCATTTCGCGGCGGTCCTTAGTCTCCAGCTTACGGATCACGCAGAACTTTTTTTCAAGCTCTGACAGCTCCTTCAGTACCTCAGTCCGGGCAGCATGATGAAATACCACCTCAAGGCCCGCATGCCCTTTCAGACCGGTTCTTGGCGTGGTAATGGCCACATCGATCTCCTTGTCATATAAGAGGTCTAAAAATGGCTGTACACAGGCCACATCACTTACCTCCAGATACATCACTGCCCGGTCCCTTATAATAAAATGAGATTCTATTTTCGCACAGACAGACATAGTAAAAATAATGACCGCCGTAGCAAGGGCCGCTCCCAGACCAAAGCCAAGCCCCGCCGCCAGCCCCACCATAGCCGTAGCCCACAGCCCTGCCGCTGTGGTAAGCCCCATGACCTGATAGTCCCGCCTTGCAATGATGGTACCCACTCCCAGAAATCCAATACCGGACACTACCTGGGCCCCTACCCGCAGCGGATCGCCTCCAAAATTCAGGATCTCTATGCTGTAAACGCCTATGAGCGTGGTCATACAGGCTCCTATGCTCACCAGTACATGAGTGCGGAGGCCGGCGGCCCTGCCGATCCTTCCCCGGTTGATGCCGATGGCGCTTCCAAGAATGGCAGCCACCAAAAGGCGGCAGGCCATGATCCAGGCCCCTTCTCCTGCAAAAAATACAGTTCTCCACAAATCCCCCATATACGCAGCCTCCTTACTTCTCCTCTTTTCCAGACGGCCGGAAGGACCTAATAGTACGGATCATTTCCTCCCCCACCGCAAAGCTTAAACGCACCGCCTCAGGCACCAGGGCATGAGGCATGGCCAGAAGATAATGCTGAATCTCATAGGTAAAAGCATCCTTGTATTCAATATCTGCAAAGGCTCTCAGCACTTCATCCCAGTCCATATGACCAGTATACGGGAGAATGTGAATGTTGTTCCTTCCCGTTTCATCGGAAATATGGGTTGCATGGATCAGCCCTTTTAACATACGGATGGCCCGTCCCTGATCCAGAGCTTCAATAGACCCGTGTTCTGTGTCCCAGCAGACGCCGATATTCTTCCTCCCCAGCTTTCCGGTCAGAGAAAGAAGCTCCTCCGGCTGGATGGCGTAGCGCTTTACTCCTTCCTTTGTTTCTCCCCACATATTTTCAATGGCGATCCCCACGCCCCATTTTGCCGCCTCGTGGGCCAGACGGCCGAAATATTCTGCGTTTATCTCCTCCGTAGCCGGATCCATTTTACCATCTGTTACAAGGGTGGAGGGATGCATCACCATCCAGGGAGAGCCAAGCATAGCCGTGGCACGCACGCAGCGCAGGACCAGCTCCCACTGCTTCGGATCCTGATTATTGCAGAAATCATGGATATGACCGTGGGTCTGGGTAAAGCGGATCCCAAGGTCCTCTGCAAGAGCCGCATGTTCCTTTACATAGTGTTCCCAGCCATCCTCTGTAAAAGGCGACGGCGTAAAAATCTGGTCCACAAAGCAGAAATCCATCTCCTCATATCCGGCCTTTCTGCATATCTCCATACTGGTCTTTGCCGGAATCCGTTCCCCGTCTCTCCGCTCAAAATAGATATTGGTAGAAGTTGAAATATGTTCCATATAACGCCATCCTTTCCTGAAGCCTGTTTTCAAATCCTCTCTATAACACCAAGAGCGTGTCCGTAAACACGCTCTCAGTATCTTTTACCTTTTAGTCCAGCTCCCCGGACATCAGTTTATCGATGGCCTCTGCCACCCCCAGGGTATACGCTTCCCGGCACACATAGTCCGCGCAGGCCTTTGCCTCCTCTGTACCATTTGCCACAGCCACGCCGATTCCAGCCGCTTTTAACATTTCCACATCATTTGCATTGTCCCCTAAGACCATAATCTGGGAGGGAGAAATGCCCATCCGCCGGGCCAGCTCTCTCATACCCTCTGCCTTGCTGCAGCCCGCGGGAATGATCTCACAGCCGCCGTCGCCGTAGATGATGACCTGATAGCTGTCTTTGGCCGCTTCCATCAGAGGACGGAGCTTTAATACCTTTTCCCTCTCTCCGTCTGCCATGATATTTACCTTCTGGGCTTCTCCCTGCCAGAAGGCTTCGTCCCGGCTGGCAAGAGGATAGCTTCTGCCTCTGGCCCTGCGCACCTTTACCCAGTCTGTCAGGTCCATGGTGTATTCCTCGCCGTTGTGATAGCACAGGACCGTTACGCCGGCTTTAGAGGCCGCTTCCATCAGAGGACGGAGGCCGGACAGCTTCATTCCAAGCCTCTGTATCACAGGGATCTCAGGGGCTTCTCCGCTTCCGTCCCATAACACAGCCTCCGCAAGCTCCGCACCGTTGCAGCACACCAGAGGGCCGTTGATCCCGGCCTGGGCGCCATAAGAGAGCACGCCGAAGGCCGGACGGCCGGTGATAAAGGAAAAGATACCGCCGGCTTCCTTCCATTTTCTTATGGCTTTAATCCCCTCCGGGAGGATCTGCCGGTTTTCATCCAGCAGAGTCCCATCCAGGTCTGTCAGTATCATTTTAACTGCCATATCAGTCATTTGCCTCATGCCACTCGTCTAACAGCGCGTTACAGTCTGTTACGATCTGCTCTGCCGCTTCTTCCTTCGTGATCTCGCCGCCGCAGTAACGTGTCATAACGTCGGTAATGGCTGCGTCGATCTCATTATAGCACAGATCCATCGGCTCCTGAGACATAGGGCTGCTGGTCTTTATCACATCAAGGGCTGTTTTGTACTGAGGATGCTCCTCATAAAATGTCTTCATATCCTCCAGCTCCTCTGCTGCCAGAGTGGTCGGAACGTAACCGGAAGCCATGGAAATACGGCACTGGATCTCGGGAGAACTGATATAGGACATGAAATCCCAGGCTGCGTCCACTCTTTTTTCATCTCCGCGGTTCATCAGTACCATACAGCTTCCTCCTACAGCCGCGCCGCTGGTATCAGACTCATTTACCTTGGGGATCGGAGCAGTTGCCCACTCAAAGGAACCATTTACAAGGCCCTCTACGCTCTGGCACTTAGAAGAAGACATCAGGGCGATGGCACAGGTTCCTGCTGAAAATTCCTCCGCCACCTTGCCCTCTACCGGCTGATAACCCTCTAAAGCCACTAAGGAATCCCATTTCTCTAAAAATGCGTCCAGCGTTCCGTCCTCGCCGCAGGTCAGCTTTGTCATAGCTCCTGCGCGGCCGCCTTCCTGATCTCCAAAGAAGCTGTCCTCAGACTGGCTTGTAATGTAGTTTACCAGCTGGTAGCGCTTTACCTGGCACTCAAAACCGTACTGAGTGATATTGCCCTCTGCGTCCTTTTTTGTAAGCGCTTCGGTGTACTGAGCCAGTTCTTCAAGGGTCTTTGGAGGCTCGGAAAATCCTGCTTCCTTTAAGGCGTCCACATTGTAATACATCACAAGAGTGGAGTTGGAAAGAGGAAGGGCAATGGCCTCGTCCTGATAAGAAACAGAACGGAGGAGAGATGGGTAAAAGTCATCGGGCTGGATGCCCTCCGGGTGCTTTTCCATCATGTCAGATGCCTTTACCGTCCATTCCAGATCTAACATACTGGGAATGGTAGAGGTAAGGCCGATATTGATGTCGCAGGCATTAGCTGCGTCTTTGGTCTGGTAGGCCAGGATCAGCTTGTCTGTGCCCTCATACCCCTGATAAACTGCATTTACAAATACACCCTTTTCTTTTCCCTGGCCCTCGTTGTACTCGTCTACAATGGTCTGGACTGTCTCTCCAAGACTTCCGCCAAAGCTGTGCCAGAACACTACTTCTGTAGAGCCCTCAGGCACATTTTCTGCCTGGGTCACCTCAGTGGAGCCGCCTCCGCCGCAGCCCGTTAAGAGGCCTGCCGCCATACACATGGAAATACCTGCTGCCGCTAATCTTTTTTTCATCATCTCTATTACTCCTTTACTGCACCGGCCATCATACCGGCTGTTATTTTTCTCTGGAACAGTATAAATACAATGGCTGAAGGGATCAGAATCAGTACGGCCGCAGCCATCACCTGGCCGTATACTGTATTAAGCTCGGAAGCATTTAACTTTGTGATAATGACCTGGACCGTTCTCATACTGTCTACATTTGTTACCATCAAAGGCCACAGATAAGCGTTCCACGAAGTAACAAAAGAGGATATAAATACGGTGGCAATCACCGGTCTTGATATAGGCATCAAAATGGTGGTAAAGAATTTCCAGCTGCTGCAGCCGTCCATTTTCGCAGCCTCCCAAAGGGATTTGGAGGTGCCGAGATACTGCTGGCGGATGAGGAAAATATTCGCCGCTGATACCATATAGATAATGGTCATACCCAGGTAGCTGTTGATGAGTCCAAGCTCCGCTGTGGTAAAATAATTCTGTACCATGAGCATCTCCGGAGGAATGATCATACTTGCCAGTACCATGCCAAAGAGCAGGCGCTTTCCTCTGTACTCAAAGAAGGCAAAGGAGTAAGCGGCCAGGCAGGCTGTGATGACACGGGCAAGACTGGAGATTATGGCTACGATAAAAGAGTTTGCCATATACCGCAGAAGCTTCTGGCTGCGAATCACCGCCATATAATTCTCCAGGCTCCATTTCTCCGGGATCAGATGGAGGCTGGTGGAAACAATCTCCGTTTCCTTCATAAAGGAGATCAGTACCGCGTAGATCAGAGGAAGGCATAAAGCCAGTCCCACAAAGATGCACAGAAGCTGGAAGAGTCCGCTTTTTATTGTATTTTTCTTCGTATTCATCAGTTATAATGCACCTTCCTTTTCTCAATCACCATACTGAACGCGATCAGTACCGCTGAAATAAAGAATCCAAGCATGGTCGCTGCAAAAGCGTAATTGTAGTTGGTACTTTCAATGGCCTTTGAATAAATATAGGTGATAATGGTATGAGTGGCATTGTCCGGACCGCCTCCCGTCAGGATCAGGGTGTAGCTTGATACAGTCATTCCGTAGGCAATATCCTTGATCAGAAGGAAGAATAACATAGGCGATACCAGAGGCATGATGATCTTTAAATGAAGGGTAAATCCCGTTACTCCGTCCAGCTTTGCAGCCTCCAGCACATCCTCTGAAAGCCCCCGCAGAGCTGACAGCATAAAGAGGAAATTGTAGCCGATATTCTTCCATATCTGTATGATCATAAGGCTTAAAAGGGCGTATTTTCCGTCGTGGAGCCAATCGATATTTAAACCGAAAAGCTTGTTGATCACACCCAGCTGAGAGTTATAAGCCAGCTGGAAGATCATGGCGATCACTGCGTCAGAAACAGCCATGGAGATGGCAAACAGCACTTCATATCCTACAGAGAACCGTCTGGTCTTTCTGGCCATCACCGCCAGTAAGTAAGCGATGACCATAGAGGCCGGAACCGTTGCCAGCACATAGATAAAGGTATTGATTACCGACTTTATAAAGGCCTCATCCCCCAGGACTTTCATGTAATTTCTAAGGCCCACAAAGGATTTTACCAGGCGGAACTGGTTCACCGTATGAAGGCTGAGCCAGGCATTTTTAACAAAAGGATAGAACACAAATACTATAAGAAACAGGAAGGCAGGAACCAGATATAAATAGGGTTCGATCCTGCTCATAAGCGACTTTTTTCTTTTCATACTACCTCCTGAATACGGGCCAGCTTATCAAAGAGATCATTTAATATCATATCCCTTTTGATGTAATAAACATAACGCATCATAGGCCGTCTGGGGTCGTGGCTGTAATATTTTGTATACTCGATAGTAGGGCGGAATTCCATCCGGTCCAGGACCATAGAGCCGTCTACCAGCCATGCAATGGGCACCACATCCGTCAGGGGCCTGCTCCATACTTTTCCCTCTGCAAAAAGTTCTGCCTCGTGAATGGTCTTTTCGATCATGTAATCACAGAAAGCATTTTTCCCCTTAAGCCAGTAGGTAAGCTCTGGGCCGGTGGTCAGAAGATGGTCTGCCATAGCTCGTCCGGGAGTCAGTACCAGCGGCGTATCGCTCTCAAACAAAACCCGGCTGGCCGCTACGTTCTGTCCTCCGTTAAAGCACTTGCAGTCAGGCCAGTCCAGCCTCACTCCGCCGCTCCATATAACGAAAATGCGGTCTGTGATACCAGGATCCATCAAGATGGCTGAAGCTATATTCACTGGTGCCGCGATACAGATCACATACAGGGGATTTTCTCTGGTGTAGTTTTTTGAAAGCTCGATAAGCTTCCTTGCACCTTCGGACTCCACAGGAGTCGTTTCATCCGGAAGGAACCGGTCTGCTCCCTTCCATATCTCAGGCGCATCCTTCTCCCGTCCCATCAGCTCCATTACATACCATATCTCACGGTAGCTGCGCTCCATTCCATCTCCGGGGGTGTCTGAGTGATGGTTTAAAAACGGGGCTGCCATAATGGCTTTGACATTTATCTTCTCCTCTGACTGGAGAAGATAGGCGATAGCAAACTGATCGTCTACCTCATTAAAAGTATCCGTATCCAATACGGCATCCACCATCCCCTTAGGCCGGTCCAGCCGTTCGATCATCCCCTTAAACCTATGGAAATCCAGATCGCCGGGATAGGTGAATCTGTTTTCTTCGCTCATACTCCGTCCTCCAAAATTTGCTTTTTACCAATTTATAAATTTGTTTTTACCAATTTTATTAGTTTGAATTTTACTCCTTTTTCGCTGTTTTGTCAATCTAAAGTTAGTATTTTACAAGTTTTTTATTGGTTTTTTACAAACAAGAGACAAAACAGGCGCAGCCGGAGATTTCCGTTTCCAGCCGCGCCTGTTTTGGCGCTTTTTTCTGTTTTCGTAACCATTTTTAGAAATAATCTTCCGGCTCCAGACAGGCTCTAAGCCTGCAGCAGCCGGATCCCCCGCTCTGCCAGTTCCTTCTTCTGGGATTCTGTAAAGCTGAGATCTGTTACCAGAGCCCCGAAAGCTTCCAGCCCTGCTACTGACATCACCCCGGATTTAGGATATTTTCCGCTGTCCAGAAGAAGAACCGCCTCATCGGACTGACGGATGGCCTCCTGCTGAAACTGCATATCCCGCTCATAGTAGGCGGTCAGCTCCAGCCGGTCATTTAGAGCGGCTCCGGATATAAATGCCTTATTCACACGGATCTCCTTCATCATGTCCGTTGTCACTGCTCCCAGAGTCGAGGATTCGGAAGAAGAAACCCAGCCTCCTAAAAATAAAAGCCGGCGGCACAGCTCCCCGGCCTTCAGGCACTGAACCATATAAAAGGAATTGGTGATCACCGTCAGGGTTCTCAGAATCTCCGGCTGCTCTAACAGCTGCTGACACAAAGCCGCTGTAGTGGTACTGTTCTCAAGAAGGATACTGTCTCCCTCACAGATCAGCTCCAGGGCTTTCTTTGCCACACGGCGCTTTTCCTCACTGTTGATATTTTTCCGTATTCCATAGGGAATAAAATCCTGCTCCTGGTTTGCCAGAGCCGCCCCTCCGTGGATGCGGACGATCTTATTTTCATCTTCTAAAACCAGCAGATCCTTACGGATGGTCTCCATGGTCACATCCAGCTCCTCTGATAAGTCTGCCACCGTTGCCAGCTGGGTTTTTTCCAATATTTTTAAAATGCTGTTTCTTCTGTTCTCAAGCTTTCCCATGTTTTCCATCCTTTCCAGATTTTACTCATCTGTTTTTACTCTAAAATTCCCCGCCGCCGTCAGGCGGCATAAGTTCAGGAATGCCCCATGTGCCCGCCGGACTTTTATGGGTTGGTGGTGCGACTGCCCGCCGGGGCATATAGGTTTACTGTAACACGCCAGATACCCCTCCGTCAACCCATCACCCCTTCACTGCCTGCATCATCGCAAGCCCCATAAGCATCAGCCCGCCAGCCCAGGACAGATCGGATTTCCACCGGCTGGCGGCCCGTTTTCCAAGCCAGAGACCGGCTTCCATCAGGCAGGTGCCGGTAATAAAGGAAAGAGCGGCAGCCATCAGGGGCGGCACAAACAGATAGGCCGCCATCATCCCCGCCGCCAGGCTGTCGATGGACATAGCAAGGCCGAGGCCCACAGTTTCCCGCCAGCCAAGGGAGCGGGAGCCGTCCGCATCTGCCGCCGCCGGATCGGCATACAGCCGGATGAGCACCTTTAAGCCGGAAAGTGAAAAATGAAAGCTGCAGCTTTGAGGCTCAAAGCAATTTCTCCTGCGGATCCAGGATCGGATACCGCTGTCAAGAAGCTTTACACTCCCTAAGGAAAAAAGACAAAAAAAGCAGACAGCCCTGGCGATCCCCTCAGGCACCAGGGCTTTAAAGAAAGCTCCGGCTCCCAGGGATACTCCCAGACAGCCGCTGCATATGGCATTTAAAAGAAGCACCTTCCCCCAGGATACCTGAGTCCGGCTTGTTCCGTATGCCAGACTGGCCCCGAAGGAATCGGTGCATAAGGCCAAAATAAAGAGAATACTCTGGATCATAAGGATCCCTCTTTTCTTTTTACCTTAATATATGTAGGAAATGGCACTACCTGTTCCGTTTCCAGTAATCCTTTGTCTGAGCCGCTACAACTCCGCTGAGGGCCAGCACAGCAATCAGGTTGGGGATGGCCATCAGAGCATTAAATATATCCGCGATGGTCCACACGGCCTCCACCGTCATAAAGGGGCCTGCGAAAATAGCCAGAATATACAGGAACCGGTAGGTCATTACCGCCCTTGCACTGCCATTTGAAAGGTATTCCAGGCAGCGCTCCCCATAATAATTCCATCCGATGATGGTAGTAAAAGCAAAGAAAATCAGGCATATCATCAGCAGGAAGGAGCTTGCCCAGGCAGGCATAGGAAGCCCCTGGTTAAAGGCATAGGTAGTAACCTCTACTCCCTCCAGTCCCATGTCATAGGACTTGGTCAGCACAATGGAAAGCCCGGTCATGGTACATACAATGATCGTATCTATAAAGGTTCCAGTCATGGATACAAGTCCCTGGCGTACCGGTTCCTTTGTCTGGGCCGCCGCTGCCGCAATCGGGGCGCTTCCCAGACCTGCCTCATTTGAAAAAATACCTCTTGCGATTCCCTTCTGCATAGCCAGCAGCACCGCTCCCATGGCGCCGCCGGCTGCCGCTCTTAAGCCAAAGGCGCCCTCTATGATCTCCATAAATGCCCCTGGCACCCGGTCCGCGTTGACGATGAGGATCACCACACAAGCCGCTACATAAAAGACAGCCATAAAGGGGACAATGATTTCCGATACCCTCGCTATCCTCTGGATGCCGCCAAGAACCACCAGGGCCACGCAGACAGTAAGGATCAGGCCCGCAATCAGTACTGCCACTGTATATTCCCTTCCAAACAGGGCAATCACATGCTGTTTTTCACTGTCAAAGAAATTTCCTACCGCAGAGGTAATGCCATTTACCTGTGTAAAGGTACCGATTCCCAGAAGACCTACTCCCGCGCCAAAGAAGGCGAAGATCTTGCCAAGCCATCTCCAGCTTTTGCCCATACCATTTTCAATATAATAAAAGGGACCTCCCAGCACATGGCCGTCCTCGTCGATCCGGCGGTAGCAGATCGCCAGCACGCCCTCGGCATACTTAGTCGCCATGCCGAAAAGCGCCGCCACCCACATCCAGAAAAGAGCGCCGGGGCCTCCTGCCACAATGGCTGTTGCCACGCCTACGATATTGCCCGTTCCTATGGTAGCGGACAGGGCCGTACAGAGAGCCGCGAAGCTGGTTACTTCTCCATGCCCACCCTCCTCATTCTGTACCATAAACCTGAGAGCTGCCGGCAGCCTGCGTATCTGCATCCCCTTTAAACGGATGGTCAGATAGATCCCCGTTGCCAGGATCAATACAATGAGGGGAACCCCCCACACCAGATCGTCAATCTGCTTCAGTATCTCGTTTACCGTTCCAAACATGTTTCTTTCCTCCAGCTGATGTATATTGTAAATCAGAAAAAAAGAAGCCCTTCATCTGCATGGCAGAATAAAAGCTTCCTCGGAAGAGTGGGTATGGAAAAACATTGCTCTGTCCTTTTGCCTGAGAGATTAACAGGCATCGCTGCCTGCCGTACACCTTCGGCGCCCATTTTGAGACTCTCCAGAGTTTTCTTTACACCGGCACTTTAGCATATTAAAGTTAAAATGGCAAGTTCTTTTTTCTGTACAATCGGGCTCAAACAGCCAGGACTCTACTCCTGAGCCCCGGCTTCCTCCTCCAGCTTAAGCTGCAGTTCTTCCTCTACCTGAGCCTTAATCTCCGCTTCCTGAGCGGGATTCACGTCCGGAAGCTCCTGGATATTCCCCACTCCGAACCGGCGGAGAAATTCCTCCGTAGTGGCAAACAGAGCCGGACGGCCCGGCGCATCCAGACGGCCTGCCTCATAAACCAGATCGTATTCCACCAAACGGTTCACCGCATGGTCAGATTTTACCCCGCGGATCTTCTCGATCTCCAGCTTGGTCACCGGCTGCTTATAGGCAATGATCGACAGGGTTTCAAGAACCACGTCGGACAGCACCTGCTTTTTCGGCGCCGCCGCCACCTGGATCAGATTTTCATAATAGCGGGCCCTGGTGCACATCTGAAAGCTGTCCTCCAGCTGCAGGATCTCCATGCCCCTTTTCTCTTTTTGATACCGCTTCATCAGACGCTCTGCCGCCTGCCTGGCTGTGTCTGCGTCCTGTCCGATGGACGCCGCCAGCCGGGACAGCTCCACAGAGCCTCCCATGGTAAAAAGCACTGCCTCAATGGCCGCCTCCTGCTCCTTTGGATCTGTCACAGGCTCCAGCCTTCCTGTCAGCGCCTCAAAACCTTCTTTGTTATCTTCCTTCTTCATCATACTTCCTTCTTCTGCCTTTCCCGTTTCCAGAGCTACAGCTCCAGAGACTCCAGATCCAGTTCTTCTTCCTCTCCCTCCGGCTCCAGAGCCTCGATCTCCATCTCACCAAAAGTCTCCTCCTGGCTGAGATGGAGCTTTCCCAGCTTCATAAGCTCCAGCACCGCCAGAAAGGTCACCACCACCTCCAGACGGTCCCCCTGGCTCTCCAGAAGGGCTTTAAAGCCAAAGCGCCTCTCCCTTCTGGCAAAGGCCAGCACAGAGCCGATCTTCATCTCCAGGCTTACCGGCTCCCGCTTAATGGTGCCGAAATTGCTTCGGATGGGGTCGATCTTATCCTCCTGCCGCTTCATCACCTGCTCAAAAATACGCTGGAGCTTTGCCAGAGTCAGCCCGTCCAGAAGGCTGTCCAGATCAACAGGGGGCTGATACTTTGCCACCTCCGCCGGCAGGGAAGGGGCTCTGTAGAAATGCTTCTGAGCTCCCTCCTCAAGTTCCGCCAGCTCCTCTGCCATCAGCTTATACCGCTTATACTCCAGAAGCCGCGCCACCAGCTCCGCTCTGGGGTCGATCTCCTCCCCCTCCTCATCAAGCTCTCTTGGCAGGAGCATCTTTGCCTTAATGTCAAGGAGGGTAGCCGCCATCACCAGAAACTCACTGACCAGATTCAGATCCTCCCGTTCCATCTGCCGCACATGGTCCAGATACTGGGCGGTGATCTCGGCAATGGGAATGTCATATATATCTACTTTATTTTTATCGATCAGATGGAGCAGAAGGTCTAAAGGCCCTTCAAAATGCTCCAGCCTGTAGGTTATAGTCTCCATCCTCTTACCTGCCTTTCAGCCTCAGCACCACCAGCTGAGGGAGGTTGTTGATACGGATATTAATGGAATGGGTGCCAAGGCCCCGGCTCACCACCATATATCTGCCTTCCTCCCGAAAGGTTCCGGCGCACCAGGGCAGGAAAAACTGATACTGAGGCGTCATCACTCCCCCAAGCCATGGAAGCCGTATGGTCCCCCCGTGGAAATGGCCGCAGAGGCTCAGATCTGCCCCCCACTCCCTGTAATCCTTAAAATACATGGGTGTATGAGCCAGAAGAATCACAAACCGGTCTCTCTCCGGCCATCCAAGCTTCTCTCTCAGTTCTCCCCTTCTCATGGGCTGAACCCTTTTTAAAAATGCCTTCCTGTAGCAGGCCTTATCAAGATCTGCCGCTCCGATCTGAATATCCTCCCCGAAAAGCACCGTTTCATTCTCCAGATAGGTAATGCCCATGCCCCTTACCTGGTCCCGGTACCTCTGGTACTGGTCCCCATAAAGCTCCTTCTTCCGCTCCATCCTGTTTTCATGGTTTCCATTTCCGCAAAAAACAGGATAGCGCCCCGAAAGCGCCCGAAGCAGCGCCAGAGGAACATCGGTAGCGGCCCGGCCATCCTTTACCACCATCATATCTCCCCCGGACAGCACCCCGTCCGGCCGGATCCTGTCTATGGCCGCCAGAAGCTCCCTGTTTCCCTTCCCGAATTCATTGTTGTGAAGATCGGAAAGAAACACCAGGGTTTTGTCCTTCTTTATCTTTGGTGAAATGATCTCGGTCTCCTCTACGGAAAGAGACCTCCGCTCATACCGGGACCTTGCAAGGGCACATACCGCTCCTCCAAGGCCGCCGGCTGCCGCCAGCTTCATCCACATTCGTTCATTTCCTTTCTCTGCTCCAACAGGGAGATCACATCCAGAAGACTTTCGCACTCCGCTGCCAGAAGACTTTTAAGCTCCGGCATAGGAGCCGCAAGATCCGGCACCATCACAGGGATAAAGCCCCCGGCTGCCGCCGCCCGAATCCCGTTAAAGCTGTCCTCTAAAACCATGCAGTTTTCCGGCTTTTCTCCAAGGGTTTCTGCCGCCAGAAGAAAGATGGCCGGGTCCGGCTTTGCCTCTTTTACCATATCTCCATAAATATAGGCCTTAAAAAACTCACTGATCCCTGCTTCCTTTACATTTCTCTGAGTCCACTGGCTGCTGCTGGCCGTTGCCACCGCACAGGGGATTCCCTGCTCCTTCAGATATGCCAGAAGCTCCTTTAAACCCTTTTTCACCGGGACACCGTTCTCATCGATCCAGCGGTAGGAATAGCTCCTCTTTTCCTCGCGGAAGGCCTCATAATCAATCTCTGTGCCAAACCGTTCCGTAAATGCCGCCTGAACCCGGTCCGGCTTGGTACCCCGCAGATCCCGCAGGAAATCCTCATCTACCTGGATCCCGTATTTTTTTCCCACTATATTCCATGCGTCTGCCGCAAGCTTCTCTGTATCAAACATAAGACCGTCCTGGTCAAAGATCACCGCTTTTACCTGTTTCATCGTTTTTGCTCCTTCCTGGCTGCATCGGTTGATTATTCATTATAGCACCACCCGGATTCTTTGTAAAATCCTATTTACGCATTTCTCCGTCCATGATATAATCCGATTATTGATATTTATACAATATAACAGGTTATCCAAAGGAGGTAAAGCCCATGATCCGATATGACCGTTTATGGGAAACCATGGCACAAAGAGGTATGAGCCAGTACCGCCTGATCAAGACTTACGGCTTCAGCGCCGGGCAGATCGGCCGTATGAAGAAAAATATGCACGTTTCCACCCGCACCCTGGATACGCTCTGTACGATTCTGCAGTGCGGCATCAGCGATATTTTAGAGTTTGTTCCAGCCAGTGAGGAGGCTGCCCTCCGTCTTCCATCTGAACCGGCCATGGAGCCGGCGAAAGAGGAAAAAGAGCCCACTCCCAAGGGAGAGAAGCCCAAGAAATCCGGCAAAGGCAAGAAAAGGGAGAAAAAAGCCTCAAAAAGCAAGAAAAAATAACTTAATCCAGCTGCATATGGTATTCCAGTTTCATGGCTCCGCTCTCCAGCTCTGCCTGCATTCCAATATTTTATCCAGAGTATTATGCCAATTTTCAGCAGGGGCTGTTGCAAAAGTAGATGAATAATCTACCGGAGCGACAGCTCCGTTTTTA
>URNT01000017.1 GCA_900549235.1 uncultured Clostridium sp.
TGCTGACCTGTTTGCTGAATTTATTATAGCAGGGCGGGAGGGAGAATGCAAGGGGGAATAGAGAGGCTGCTTTCTATAAATAGGTTGTTTTCTGCTTTCGAGATTTATGATGAATTTCTAAAATAATTTTGTTATATTGAAGGGGATTTTTTCGTATAAAAAATGGAAGAGAGATACATAGAGATGGAAGAGTATGAGAACCGAGGCCATATTAGCAAAAAAATTAGAGGAACGTGATAAAAAGTGAGTGAAAATATTAAAAAGAAAAAAAGCGATTATTTATTGGAGCTGGCGTTGGAAGAACAACTGAAATTTGATGAGGAAATGCTGAAATATGAGAAAATGGAAAAGGAAGCGCCTGATCATGTATTTTCAAAAGAGCATAATGAGAAGATGCAGAAAATATTTAAAATGGCGGACAAGGGTGAGAACATATTCTGGCTTCGTAAAAGACGTCGCTAGATTACCGCAGGGATTGCATTATTCATCTAAAGTAGCACCCGCTCTTCCTGCCTCAGCAATCTTAAGGAAATCTTTATTGACACCCCACCGGAAAATGTTTAAAGTAACAGTAAGAATCCGGCAGAGAGACTGCCGGCAATCAGGAGGGGAAACCATATGCATAATATAAGAAAAACCTGCATGGCAGCGGCTGCCATCGGCCTTCTCGCGGCCCTTATGGCGGTTCCGGCTTATGGAGCCAGCCGGAAGAAGATTACGTCTATCTCGCTGGAGATCAAGGCAGACATTCAGCCGGATACGGATTACGGCCAGGAAACCATTGAGATCGAATCCAGCAGCAGCCGTTACAATGTAGACGGATATGAGGTAATGAACGAAGGCTTTGGCTGGACGGAGGATACAGTGCCGGAAATCCGGATCACTCTCACAGCCAACGACGATTATTATTTTACCTCCCTGCCAAAGGAAAAGATCACCTTAAAGGGCGGGGCTACCTTTAAAAAGGCCACCAGACAGGATTCCAGTTCTACCCTCCTTCTGGATGTAGAGCTCTCTTCCCTTCAGAATGTGATGCGGCCCATAGAGAATCTGACCCTGTCAGAGGAGGGTGTGGCAAGCTGGGACGCAGTGAGTACAGCCGCAAGCTACGAGGTAAAGATTTACCGGGACGGAAAGGCCGTAGGAGCTACCATGACCACAGAGGAACCGGTGCTGAACTGCCGGGAGCGTATGACCAAGGGCGACGTAAGCTACACCGCAAGAGTCCGCTCTGTCAGCAAGTTTGATTCAGAAAACAAGGGAGAGTGGGCAGATTCTCCTTCTGTTTACATCAGCCAGGACAAGGCCATCCAGTTCAGAGAGAACCCGGATATGGAGCTTGGAGGCTGGAAGCAGTCAGAGGACGGCAGATGGTGGTACAGCAACCTTGACGGCACTTACCCAGCCGGAGGCTGGCAGGAGATCAAGGGCAAGTGGTATTTCTTTGACGAGGAGGGCTATATGAAAACAGGCTGGATCCAGTGGGAAGGCAAAGAATATTACTGCTCAGAAAACGGAGATATGCTTACCGACTGTCTGACACCGGATTCCTATCTGGTAGGGGCAGATGGGGCGAAGATTGCACAGTAAGAGATCGAAAAAAGTTTTCTTAGAGCGAGTCAAACATAAACATGGCAGAAAAAGGAAGGAGCATTTGGTTCCATGTTTTTACCTTTCTGTATGTGCCAGTAAGGCGTTTTTTAGGTACTCTGATGGTAGCATTCCTGTATTTTTAAGAAATACTTTTGTAAAATATCTGGTACTAAAGTAACCTACTTGCCCAGCTGTTTCTCTTACACTAGAGATACGACCGCTGTCCATTAGATCTCTGGCTTTTCGGATTCTCACATCGGTGAGATGATCTGTAAAGTTTTTTCCTGTTTTCATCTTATAAATCTTACTAAGATAATTTGGGGAAATATTAAGCTTGTCAGCAATGATGCTGATACCAATCTGTTCCATATAGTGTTGTTCTATATACAAGTCGATACGGTCTGCCAGATCCATGGATTGGTGGCTGGAGGACATAGATTTTAAAAAGCCTATAAGCTGAGCCGGAGTATGAACAGAGACGGAAACACCGGCTTCAATGGACAGAATCTGATTTAAGGAGGGGCTGTCCGGAAGGAAGGGAGAGCTTGAAAGGAACTGCTCAAGGTTTGAAAGCTCTTTTTGAAACCGGATCAAATCCCCTCCTCTATGGGCTAAGAGAAGCTTTTCAAGGAGAGTTGAAAAAGGGAGGAAGGCGGCAGATTGCTTCCGGTCTGAGTCTGTGAGAATGGAACCAAAGCCTCGACAGAATCGAAGGCTTTCTTCTTTTTGAACATCTTCAAGTCGAGGCAGAAGATCTGCTAGATCTTCAGAATAAAGATAAAAACCGGTGGCACGCAGGTGCCGTCCTTCATGAAAAGAATCGAGCACAGTGCGAAAGCTTGGTGCTGGGATGGCGGTGCTGGTAAGAAAGCAGATTTCTCCTGTAGGCATAAAGGTCATGGCAGAAGGGGTCTGGTTTCCACAGCTTTCTTTCAGCGCTTGATGAAGCTGATCGAGATCCTGCTTAAAGGTTTCTCTTCTGTATCCGTCAAAATAAAAGAGGATACAGGTGTAGGGTGGAAGTACATACTTGGGCTTTTGCAAAAAGCCGATGGTGGTATATAGATCCAGAAGCTTTGCGTATTCTAGTTCATAATCTCGCTCCATTATCTCGTTTTGCCGCTGGTGTAGAGAAAGGGCCTTTTCCATTGTGATCCTGACCTCTTCTAGACTGGCAGGTTTCAGTAGATAATCAAGAGCACCGAGTTTTAGGGCTTCTCTGGCATATTCAAATTCCGCATAACCTGTAAGCATAATTACAGGAATTTGCATATCCTGAAACTGGGAGTATGCCTGGAGTCCGGTCAGTCTAGGCATATGTATATCTAGGAAGATCAAATCTGGTTTGGCTTTTTCTACATATTCAAGAAGCATTTCACCATCTGAAACCTCATCAAAGTTATGCTGCTCTGGATAGAGCTCTTCAATCATGCTTTTTAATCCAAGACGTGTCAGGCGTTCATCATCTGCTAAAAGAATATTCATATTATAAATTCCCTTCTAATGGTATTTTAATGGTCATAGAGGTTATACCATCCTTCAGACCAATGGAAAAATCTGCTTTTGGATGGAAAATTCGTATTCGGTTTTCTACATTGGGTATTCCTACTTTACCGGGCCCGTAGATCTGTTCTGGTTGGATGGGTAGCCCATTATTTTTCTCTTCTAAAATGAGGCAGTCATTCTGAATAAAAGCCTGAATCCAGATTGTAATGGAGATACCTTCCATATCCATCCCGTGCTTGATGGCATTTTCCACTAATGGCTGGATCAAAAGACGTGGGATTTTGCATCTGGCGGCATCTTTTTCCAGAGAGCTGTGGAAAGTAAGCCGTTCATCATAGCGCATTCTTAAAAGAAGGCAATATTGTGTGCAGAAGTCAAATTCTTCCTGCACTGTAGTTAGTTTTCCATTACTGCAGGTGTAACGGAAAATACGGGTCAGCTGGAGAATACTGTCTTCCAGTTCTTGCTTCATTCCCAGACGATTCATGGAAACAAAGCAATTTAAGGTATTGTACAGAAAATGAGGATTGATCTGATTTTGCAAAGCTCTGTATTCAGCCTCTTGTCGGCTGATTTCGTATTTAAAAGAGCGGTCTATGTAAAGCTGGAGCTTGTGTACCATTTCATCTAGGTGCTCTGCAATCAGAGAAAATTCCTCTGTGCGAAAGGCATTTTTTGGAAAAAGACCTGCATCTGGTGCCGAGATGTCAAATTCTCCCCTGGCTATCTGTTCCATTGTTTTTAGAATGGAATGAAGGGAATGGGAAGTCTGTCTGGAATAGGAGTGGAAAATAAAATAAGCGGCCAGGATGGATCCCAGACTAAGAGTTCCGGCCAGGCACCATATAATGGAAACTTCTCTTGCCATATCCTTTCGGGAAGATACGAATATAAGCTGCCAAGGCATACCGGTTACATCGCTTTTGTATAGGTCATAAGTATCACGATCTGTTTTAATGCTACTGCTAATTTGTCCTAGATGGTTGATTAGATCAGCTTCTATCTGTCCTACTTGATACACAGGTTGTCCATTCTGATTAATAATTACAAAGCCCGAATGAGGGCTTAATTCTACATTTTTAAAAATATCTTTGATAATCTGATCCGATGCATCGATTCGGATAACCCCAAGCTTTCGTTTTGTAAATACGTTTCGGACAGTGTGAACTGCAGATATGATTTCTGCTTGATCTGACTCTAGGTAGGCGGGAGTTGGAGAAGCAAAAAAATCATAAGATTCGGGGGAGTTCAGTATATCTTGATACCATTTCTCATTCTTGTAGGAATAGTTGGTAATGTCCGTCAGATCGGAGGTTTTGCTAGTTGAAACAAGGATAGGATCGGCCTGGGGAGACGGCATAAAGGATACGGCCATAATGTCCTCTCTGGCAGTGATCAGAATACGCTGGATGGAAGTTATATAATTCTGACGCAGTTTTTCGATAACATAATCTGAGGAACCGGCTTCTGTATAACGCCCATTGTCAATGGCTGTGTAAAAATTAAGAATGTCATCATAAACATAAGGTGCCATGGCAAGGCGCTTTAGGTCTGAGGCGTATGTACTTAGGTTGGTAGAAATTGAATACAGTGCGGTAGAAAAATATATATTATTTTCTTTATATAATCGGTCCTGAAAATACCAGGCCAGAGCAGAGGATAGAATGATAATGGGAAGAATCGTGCTTATGATGAATAGCGCCCGGAGGCGTTTGTGAAAACTCTTTCGTTTATCCCTTCGCATATAAATCTCCTTTCTCAGAACATCTTGGTTTATTGTACACACAAAAAGGGAAAACTGCAATCAGAATTGTGCATTGTGTAGAAATGAGCGCCTGAGTGTAGATTTGGATCCCTTAAGAAAAAGTAAAAACTATGGTAGACTGAAATCACAGGAAAGCCGGCTTTAAATGAAACATAATGCGAAATTAATACAGGAGAGAGGGGAATATCTTTATGAAAAAGATAGTTTTAACAGTTCTGGCAGGATTAATGACAGCAAATATGATTGGATGTTCCAAAGCGCCAGAGGAACCTAAGGAAACACCAGCAGCGACAATAGGTCAGGAAAATGAGGGAGAAGCAAAAGGGGCTGATGATACTGGAGTAACCATTGAGTTTTTGTACAATCTGAATGGAGAGGCAATCAGCGACGCAGTTCAGGAAGTATGTAAAAAATTTACAACTGAAACAGGAATTGGAGTAGAAGCAGTTATGCCGGGAAGTAATTTTTCCGATATTATGAAAACAAGAATGGCCTCAAATCAGCTTCCTGATGTATGGACCACCCATGGATGGGCTGTGGCCAGATATGCAGAATACCTGACGCCTTTAAATGACTTTACCTTTGCGGATCATATTTCACCCAGTATAAAGGAACAGATCACAGATGAGGAGGGGAATCTTTATACTCTTCCGATCGATATGGATCTAACAGGTATTATTTATAATGCCAATGTGCTTCAGGAAGCGGGAGTAAATGTAGATGAGATTATGACCTGGGCCGATTTTGAAGAGGCTTGTGAGAAAATCCGAACAATTGGAAAAACACCAGTTCAGTTAGGGGGGAAGGACAATTATACGATTGGAAATATGATGGACTTCGTAGCCCCTACTTTGATTACCAATGAAAATGAGGAAAATCAGCAGGCTCTGTTAGATGGAAGCTTTGACTGGAGTCAATGGAATATGGTAACAGAGAAGGTAGATTCTTGGAGGCAGAAAGGATACTTTAACACAGACGCAGTAACGGCAGATTATATGACTGGAATCAAGGCACTGGGGGCGGAAAAAGCAGCTTTTATGTTTACAGCAGCAAGTGGTATTACTGAAACCTATGTGCAGAACCCCAATACGGAAATGGGCTTTATGCCTCTTCCAGCAAAAGAAGAAGGATTTAAGAGATCTCTTATGACTGGAGAACATTTTGCTGTGGGAATGTCAAAAACAACGGAGCATCCAGAAGAGGTACGAGCATTTATGGAGTTTCTTGCGAGGGAGGATGTTAGCTCCTATCTGGCAACAAAATGTGGTATGCCTTCCGGACTTGATAATGTAGAAAGTGATACAGGACGTTTGGCACCCTATTATGATAAATATTCTTCAGACAGCAGTATTTTAAACATTCCCTATTTTGATAGGAAATATCTCCCAAGCGGTATGTGGAATGATCTGTGTGTAACAGGTGCATCCCTTCTTTCAGGTCAGCCGGATGCTTTAACCGTTTCCGTAGATCAGATGAAGTCAAGCTATGAGGAAAAGAAAGCGCAGGAGTAAAATCATATGAAGGTTCGCAGGAATGGAATGATCAATCTTTTTTATGTACCAGCAATCCTGCTGTTTCTTGTATTTGTGATCTATCCCTTTATCCAGGGAATTCGTCTTTCCTTTACAAACTGGAATGGCTATTCACAGACCATGAAATATGTAGGATTAAGAAATTATATTCGGCTTTTTCAGGATGCAAATGTTAGGACTGCTCTGGTCAATACGCTGATTTATGGAATTATGAGTACATTGATACAAAATGTATTGGGATTGGCCTACGCTATGTTTCTGAATCTCCAATTTAAAGGCCGGTCCTTGGTACGTACTATTATTTATATGCCGGTTATGATTGCACCGCTGATTATGGGTTATATTATGTATTTTTTCTTTCAGTATGATGGGGGAGCGATCAATGACATTCTTATAGCTTTGGGCATGGCTCCAGTGGATCTGCTGGCAGATTCAAATGCAGCGATTATCATAATCGTACTGGTAAATTCTTTACAGTTTGTAGGAGTTGCCATGGTTATCTACTTGGCAGGTCTTCAAAATGTTCCGGGGATGTATTATGAGGCTGCAATGTTAGATGGGGCGAGCTTTTGGGACAGGTTCCGTCATATTACTCTTCCGCTTTTGATGCCAGCTATTTCATCTTCTACCATTTTAAACCTTATTGGAGGCCTGAAACTTTTTGATCTGATTATGGCTCTTACCAGTGGAGGACCAGGTTTTACAACTCATTCACTTTCTACCCTGGTAACAAATCAATATTTTTCTGCTCAGTCAGCAGGCTATGCCTCCGCTATAGGTATTGGTTCCTTCTTGTTGATTATGGTGATCAGTAATATTGTTATGACGTATTTTGACAAAAAGGAGGTAGACGTATCGTGAAAAAGGTGTCCAATTGGTGGAAATATATCCTTGCCATGATCATTATAGGCATCCATTTTGTCCCTATTTATATGGTACTGGCCATTGCCTTTAAATCACCTTATGATCACTCGTCCCGTTGGGCTTTTCCAGGGTATATATACTTGAAAAATATATATACAGCTCTGGAGCGGGGAGGAATGCTTTTGGCTCTTAAAAATACGGTGATTATCAGTGGAATCGCCATTCTGTTTATTGTAGTTATAGGGGCCATGGCAGCTTATCCTTTGGCAAGGAATAGGAGTAGGATGAACAATTTGGTAAAGGGCTTTATTATGGGAGTTATGATGATCCCTCCTCTCAGTATTCTGGTTCCTCTATATTCCTTTATGGCAAAAATTCAGGGAATTAATGCTTACTGGGGAATGATAGTAACCCTTTTGACGTTCCAACTTCCTACTAGTATTTTTCTTTTTTCAAGTTTTATAAGCAGTATTCCGATAGCATTAGAAGAAGCAGCAGCTATTGACGGTTGTGGGCCTTTTCAGACATTTTTCAGGATCATTATGCCTCAACTGAAGCCGGTCACCGCTTCTGTGGTGATTATTACAGGAGTAAATTGTTGGAACAATTATCAATTTGCCTTATATCTTCTTCAGGCGCCTAGGATCAAAACGATCACTTTGGCGATTGCAAGCTTTTTTTCGGCAGATTCAGCAAATGTAAATGGTGCTGCTGCGGCGGCTTTTCTTGGGATTTTGCCGGTGATTCTGGTGTTCTTGTTCCTACAGAAATATTTCATACAGGGAATGGTGGACAGTGCAGTAAAATAAGGTATTTCTAAGAAGGATAGAGGTTTTTATGAGCATAAGATATATAGAAGAAAAAAAGGTATTCTGCTTGGATACAAATCATACCAGTTATCAATTTAGAATTGCAGAATTTGGTTTTCTAGAGCATTTATACTATGGATGTAGAATTCAGGATCCGGTAGACTATCTGCCTGTTAGAATCCGCCATGGTTTTGAAGCTAATCCATATGAAGCAGAAAAAGACAGAACCATCAGTTTGGATGTGATAGAACAGGAGTATCCTGGATTTGGAGTGTCAGATTTTAGGACTCATGCGGTAAGTATTATAAACAGCGATGGATCAAATTGTGTCGATCTCAGGTATCAGTCCCATCAAATCCATGAGGGAAAGTACAGTATTCAGGGTATGCCTTCCATGAGGGATTGCATGGGGCCATGGAAGACTCTGGAGGTTGTGTTAGAGGACCTATATACTGGTATTGAAGTGACTTTGATATATGGTGTTTTAGAGGACTGTGATCTGATTACCCGCTGTGCAAGAATTAGAAATAAAGGGAAAAGACCGGTTTTTATTAATACTGCCCACTCCGCCTGTCTTTCCCTCCCTTGGGACAAGCTGGATGTTATTACTTTCTATGGAAGCTGGGGCCATGAACGCTGTGTGGAACGGACAGGAGTAAGGCATGGAAAGATAACGGTAGATAGCACAAGAGGCATCTCAAGTCATTATCAGAATCCATCAGCAGTCCTTTGCAGGCCGGATACAACAGAGGACGGAGGAGACTGCTGGGGGGTTGCTCTGGTCTACAGTGGAAATTTTTCAATTACAACAGAGGTAAATGATTTTAAACAGACCAGGTTAACGGTTGGGATTAATCCGGAAACTTTTTATTGGAAGCTGGAACCAGAGGCTAAGTTTGAAACGCCAGAAGCAGTTATGACTTATAGTGATCGAGGCTTTACAGCTATGAGCCATAACTTTCACCGTGGGGTGAAGTATTATCTCATTCCTAAAGCTTTTATTCATCAAAGATGTCCCGTATTGATTAATAACTGGGAAGCTACAATGATTGACTTTGATGAGGAGATGCTGATCAAAATTGGATCGAAAGCCAAGGAATTGGGAGTGGAGATGTTTGTTATGGATGATGGTTGGTTTGGAAGGAGGACAGACGAATACAGAGGGCTTGGAGACTGGCAGAGCAATCGTGAAAAGCTTCCGGGAGGAGTAAAGGGACTTTCTGAAAAAATTCATAGTATGGGGATGAAATTTGGTATATGGATCGAACCGGAGATGGTAAATGAAGACTCTAGGCTTTACGAGGAGAATCCAGATTGGAGCATACAGATACCAGGAAGAAAACCCACGCGTCAGAGGTATCAGTTGATTCTGGACTTTTCTAGAGATGAAGTGGTAGAGGGAATATTTAATCAACTTTATGAAGAGCTTAAGGATGTGAAGCTGGACTACATTAAGTGGGATATGAACCGCAGTATGACGGATCGGTATTCCAGGTCTTTGCCGCCGGATCGTCAGGGAGAATTCTGTCACCGTTATGTTCTGGGAGTGTATAAGCTGATGAAAAAACTGACAGAGGCATTTCCGACTGTACGGTTTGAAGGGTGCAGCGGAGGGGGAGGAAGATTTGACTTAGGAGTTCTTTACTATATGCCTCAGATCTGGTGCTCAGATGATACAGATGGGGCAGAACGTCTTGACATTCAGTATGGAACATCTTTTATCTATCCTCCTTTTACCATGGGAGCTCATGTTTCAGAGTGTCCGAATCAGCAGACAGGACGAAATGTGTCCATTGACACAAGGGCGGTAGTGGCTTACTTTGGAACTTTTGGATATGAACTGGATTTGAATCGGTTATCTTTTAAGGAACAGGAAAAGGTAAGGAAACAGGTTCAGTACTATAAGGAACATGGACTTACGACTGCTCATGGAGTTTACTATAGGCTTTCTGATCTGAAAAAAGAACAGGAATATGCTGCTTTTATGTCTGTATCGGAAAATAAAAGGGAAGCGGTGCTGGGGTATGTACAGCGCGTCTCAGGGGCGAATAAAGGAATTACCTATATTCGTTTAAAGGGTTTGGATCCTGACTTGAGTTACTGCATTCAAGAATTAGGGCTAAGCCTATCAGGAGAGACTCTCATGAATGCCGGAATTCCTATGCCGGTTATTAAAGGAGATAATGAAGGGTTGCTATTCACCCTTCAGGCAGAGAGCTGATAAAGCTTCTCTGCCTTTTCTGATTTTAAGTAATCTTTCTTGACACGGTAGCTGAAAATGTATAAAGTAACAGTAAGAAATTGGCGGCTACCGCAAAGAATATTACTGCTCAGAAAACGGAGATATGCTTACCGACTGTCTGACACCGGATTCCTATTTGGTAGGGGCAGATGGGGCGAAGATTGCACAGTAAGAGATAGATCGGGGTGCTGCAGGGGACTGCAGTGCCCTTTTTTCAGGAGGAAAGCCATGGAAGGATTTGTAAAAGAAATCGATACGGAGTATTCACGCCGCCTGGCCAGGCGGATGGAGGTGCCAAGGACAAACCCCGTCCTGGGCTATCGGACGGCAGGCTCTAAGGCAGAGTGGGAGACAGGGGAGCTGATCGCTGAAGAGATGAGGGCCATCGGTCTTCAGGATGTGGGTAAAGACGAGATCCGGGTGGACAGCTGGGATTTCCACCATGCAGTAATGGAATTTCAGGACAGAGACGGAGCCAGCCGCCGGATCCAGCTGGGAGCGTACCAGACCCATTTTGTTACAGAGGGATTTCAGGAATTTTCCCTGATCTGGGCCGGAAAGGGACGGGCTGAGGACTATGAGGGACTGGAGGCGGAAGGGAAGCTGGTGCTGGCGGACATCAACCAGAGGGACGAGTGGTGGATCAATTTTCCGGTGTACCAGGCCCATCTGAAGGGAGCCAGGGCTCTGATCGCCGTACAGGAGCAGGGCTATGGGGAAATCTGCGATACGGCCCTCAACGCCCAGGATATAGCCGGCCCGCCGGAGGCGGCGGCATTTTCCATCTCCCGGTCAGACGCGGCCCTTTTAAAGGAGAGGCTCAGGGAAAATGGCGGTGAGCTGAAGGTACGTCTGGATGCAAGCTCCCGGGTGGAGCGGGATGGAAAAACCTGGAATATACTGGGGACGATTCCAGGAAAGCACCCGGATTCCATGATCCTTCTGTCTGCCCACTACGATTCCTATTTCAGCGGATTCCAGGATGATAATGCGGCGGTGGCCATGCTTCTGGGGATCGCCAGGGCATTGATCCGAAGCGGGATAAAGCCGGAGCGCACCCTGGTATTCTGCGCCATGGCGGCGGAGGAATGGGGGGTGGCAGATTCCCGGTATGACTGGTCCACAGGGGCCTATGAGGAGGTATTTACCGTCCATCCGGAGTGGAAGGGGAAGGTGATGGCGGATCTGAATTTTGAGCTTCCGGCCCATGCCCATGACAGGAGGGACGGACTGCGCTGTACCTACGAATATGCTTCCTTTATGAAAGAATTTGCGGCCTCTGTGAAGGTGCCGCCGGAGGCCTACCCGGAGGGACTGGAGGTGCTCTGCCCCATCCAGACCTGGTCCGACGACTTCTCCATCGCCATCAGCGGGATCCCCTCCCTGGTGAATGATTTCAGCGGCGGAGACTTTATGGAAACCCACTATCATTCCCAGTTTGACAATGAGGAGGCCTACCAGGAGCCGGTGTACCGGTTCCATCATGAACTGTACGGCCGTCTGGTGATGGCTTTGGACTGTGTGAGGGCAGTTCCCATGGACTTTGAGCGGGTATTTCAGGCGGCAGAGGAATCGGTGGATCTGTCTTTGTGCCGCGAGCAGGGAATCGAAACAGAGGCGCTTTTTGCGGCGTTTGGCCGCGGAAAAGAGCTGGGAAGGCGGCTTTATCAGGAGCTGTCCCGGATCAACCGGGAGGGAGCGGGAGAATGGGAGTCTCTGGCAGAGCTGAACCGCCGCCTGCTTCTGGCCTTTGCCAGGGAGCAGGACTCCTTTGTGCGCCTGGGCTGGCATGACGAGGTGCTTTTTCCCCAGGAGACCTCCCAGAACAATCTCCGGGCTGTCAGCCGGGGGCTCTGCTGCCTGGAGGCCGGGGATCCGATCGGGGCCCTGGAGGCGGTGTATGAGATCGATAATAACCGGTATGCCTTCCAGTTTGAGGAGGAGGTATTCCGCTATTTTACAGAGTATGCCCTGGACCAGCCGGCTGACCGGCTGAAATGGGGGGCGGGGCGGATCCGCCGCCATGAAAATCTGTTCCCTCTGGTGCAGGAGCTTAAGAAGCAGAAAAGCTCCTATGACCGGGAAGGGGAATTCCTGAAAAAGGCAGCAGAAAACCAGAGAGCCTGCCTGGCAGATGATATTGCCTACATGGCCTCGGCGGCAGAGAAGCTGTGCCGGGAGCTGGAGGACTGTCTGGAGCGCTGCGATACAGTAAGAGAAAGGACGGGCAAAGGAACCGATCATGGAGAGTGACAAACTATACAGAGTACAAAAAGAGGATTTTCCCAGGCTGGAGGGACTTTTGACCAGATGCTTTTTAAATGACCCTCTTTACTGCAGCCTGATCCCGGAGGAGGAGACCAGAAGACGCCTTCTGCCGGAGCTGTTTGCCTGCGATCTGGGAGAATTTTTTGAAACCTGCCAGGTTTACGCAGACAGTCCCCAGATGAACGGGCTTTTAGTGGTTTCAGACGAATCCGAGCCTTATAATCCCCTTCTTTTTTATCTGACCGAGGCCTGGGCCAGCCTGAAAACAGACGAATATCTGATCAAGGAGGATCCCAGCCTGAAAACCCTGTGGAATTTCCTTCGGGGGCGGGATTACTTAAATTCAAGCTGGACGGACCAGCTTCACCAGCAGGAGCGGCTTCATATCATATATCTGGCTGTGGACCCGGATATGCAGCACCACGGAATTGCCGCCATGCTCCTTGAGGAGGTGATCCGGTACGCGGATGAGCACCGGCTGATGATTTCCCTGGAGACCCACAATCCCCGGAATGTGCCCATGTACGAGCACTTTGGCTTCAAGGTGTTCGGGGTAGTGGAAAAGCATTTTGAACTGAAGCAGTATTGTATGATAAAGGAGCTGTAGCCCCTGTCTCCCATAACCTGACTTTATATCAATAATTCCAAACTTGTATATTTTCACATGGAGAAAATAAATGACGGTAGTTGAAATAGACTGACAAATGATATATGATGGAAAGAAATTGCAGTATCTTGGAAAGTTATAACTATAAAGAATGGTAGAAAAAGGGAGATATAAATATGGATTATAATGTAACGGTGATTCCCGGCGACGGCATCGGCCCGGAGATCGTAAGAGAGGCACAGAAGGTAATGGATCAGGTGGGAAGGGTATTTGGACACACCTTTCATTATACAGAGGTTCTTATGGGGGGCTGCTCCATTGATGCCTGCGGCGTTCCCTTAACAGAGGAGGCTCTTGAGACAGCAAAAAGAAGCGACGCTGTGCTTCTGGGAGCAGTAGGCGGCGACGTAGGCAACTCCAGATGGTACGACGTGGCTCCAAACCTCCGTCCGGAGGCAGGGCTTCTGGCCATAAGAAAGGGACTGGGCCTTTTTGCCAATATCCGCCCCGCCTGCCTTTACAATGAGCTTGCCCAGGCCTGCCCTCTGAAAAAGGAGATCATCGGTGACGGCTTCGACATGGTAATCATGCGGGAACTGACCGGCGGCCTGTACTTTGGAGAGCGCCATACCAGCGAGGTAGACGGTGTGATGACCGCCGTAGACACCCTTACTTATAATGAAAAGG
Source organism: uncultured Clostridium sp. (assembly GCA_900549235.1). Taxonomy (GTDB): domain Bacteria; phylum Bacillota; class Clostridia; order Lachnospirales; family Lachnospiraceae; genus Enterocloster. The sequence continues at coordinate 13,874 of URNT01000017.1, forward strand.
AGATCCGCAGGATTGCCGTCAAGGCATTTGACATCGCCATGAAGCGCCGGAAAAAGGTGACCAGCGTGGATAAGGCCAATGTACTGGATTCTTCCAGATTATGGAGGAAGGTAGTGGAAGAAGTGGCAAAAGATTACCCGGAGGTGGAGCTGTCCCATATGCTGGTAGACAACTGCGCCATGCAGCTGGTGATGAATCCGGGCCAGTTTGATGTGATCCTGACGGAAAATATGTTTGGAGACATTCTCTCGGACGAGGCCAGCATGATCACCGGCTCCATCGGTATGCTTTCCTCCGCCAGCATGAACGAAAGCAAATTCGGGCTTTATGAGCCAAGCCACGGCTCCGCGCCGGATATTGCGGGAATGGATATTGCAAACCCCATCGCAACCATTCTTTCCGCAGCCATGATGCTCCGGTTCTCCTTTGACCTGGATAAAGAGGCAGACGCTATCGAGACAGCCGTCCAGGCCGTCCTTACAGAAGGCTGGCGCACCGGCGATATTATGTCGGAGGGCTGCAAAAAGGCAGGCACCGCCCAGATGGGCAGCCTGATCGCAGAGCGCATCTGCTAAGCCGGACACAGATTCAGAATACAGAGATGGAGGATACATAGATGAGAAGCGACGCAGTAAAAACAGGTATGCAGCAGGCCCCCCATCGGTCCCTGTTCAACGCCCTTGGAATGACAGAAGAAGAAATGAAAAAGCCTCTGGTAGGCATTGTAAGCTCCTACAATGAGATCGTACCGGGTCATATGAACCTGGATAAGATCGTAGACGCCGTTAAGCTGGGCGTAGCCATGGCAGGGGGAACGCCGGTTGTATTTCCCGCCATTGCAGTCTGCGACGGCATCGCCATGGGCCATATCGGCATGAAATATTCCCTGGTAACCAGAGACCTGATCGCCGATTCTACTGAGTGTATGGCTATGGCTCACCAGTTTGACGCCCTTGTAATGGTGCCAAACTGCGATAAAAATGTTCCAGGCCTCCTGATGGCAGCTGCCAGGATCAACGTTCCCACCGTATTTGTCAGCGGCGGCCCCATGCTTGCAGGCCGGGTAAAGGGCCATAAAACCAGCCTTTCCAGTATGTTTGAGGCGGTAGGTTCCTACGCCGCCGGAACTATGACTGAGGAGGATGTACAGGAATTTGAGCACAAGGCCTGTCCTACCTGCGGCTCCTGCTCCGGTATGTACACCGCAAACAGCATGAATTGCCTCACCGAGGTTCTTGGCATGGGACTTCAGGGAAATGGCACCATTCCCGCCGTATATTCCGAGCGCATCAAGCTGGCAAAGCACGCCGGCATGCAGGTCATGGAGATGTATAAGAGAAATATCCGTCCAAGGGATATTATGACAAAAGAGGCTTTTATGAATGCCCTGACTATGGATATGGCCCTGGGCTGCTCCACCAACAGTATGCTTCACCTTCCGGCCATCGCCCATGAAGCAGGGGTGGAATTAAATGTAGACATTGCAAATGAGATCAGCGCAAGGACCCCTAACCTGTGCCACCTGGCGCCTGCAGGCCCTACCTATATGGAGGACTTAAACGAGGCCGGAGGCATCTACGCTGTTATGAACGAGATCAGCAAGAAGGGGCTGTTAAATCTGGATTGCATGACCGTCACCGGAAAGACTGTTGGGGAAAATATAAGGGGCTGCGTAAACCGCAATTCTGAGGTAATCCGGCCGGTGGAAAATCCCTACAGTGAAACCGGCGGCATTGCCATCTTAAAGGGCAACCTGGCTCCTGATTCAGCGGTTGTAAAGCGCTCCGCTGTAGCTCCAGAGATGCTAAAGCATGAAGGCCCCGCAAGAGTCTTTGACTGCGAGGAGGACGCCATTGCGGCCATCAAGGGCGGGAAGATCGTGGCAGGAGACGTGGTTGTGATCCGCTATGAGGGACCTAAGGGCGGCCCGGGCATGAGAGAGATGTTAAATCCTACCTCTGCCATTGCCGGTATGGGACTTGGCTCTACGGTAGCCCTGATTACAGACGGACGCTTCTCCGGCGCTTCCAGAGGCGCTTCCATCGGCCACGCGTCGCCGGAGGCAGCTGTAGGCGGCCCTATTGCCCTGGTTGAGGAAGGCGACATCATTTCCATCGATATAGATAATCATCAGCTGAATGTACTGGTTTCCGAGGAGGAAATGGCGGACAGAAGAGCAAAGTGGCAGCCAAGGACTCCCCAGGTTACAACCGGCTATCTGGCAAGATATGCCTCCCTGGTAACATCGGCAGATAAGGGCGCAGTGCTTCAGGTAAAATGATTCCAAGCCTGTTTGAAAGAACGCAGAAAAGGAGTGTGCACATATGAGCAAATTGACGGGGGCAGAGATCGTAGTTGAGTGCTTAAAGGAACAGGGAGTGGACACCGTCTTTGGTTATCCGGGCGGTGCTATCCTGAACATATATGACGCATTGTATCAGCATCAGAATGAAATCACACATATTTTAACCTCCCACGAGCAGGGAGCTTCCCATGCGGCGGACGGCTATGCAAGGGCAACCGGAAGGGTAGGCGTATGCCTGGCAACCTCCGGCCCAGGCGCTACCAACCTGGTAACAGGCATTGCTACCGCCTATATGGATTCCGTTCCGGTGGTAGCCATCACCTGCAACGTTTCCAACAGCCTTCTTGGAAAGGACAGCTTCCAGGAGATCGACATCACCGGCGTTACAATGCCCATTACCAAGTACAATTTTATCGTTAAAGATGTAACAAAGCTGGCAAAGGTAATCCGCCGGGCGTTCACCATCGCCCAGACCGGACGCCCCGGCCCTGTGCTGGTGGATGTTACAAAGGATGTAACGGCGGCCCTGTGCGAATATGAGCCTCAGGCGCCGGAGGCCATTGTCCGCCAGAGCGATACCATCCGCGAGGAGGATATGGACCGGGCGGTGGAGATGATCCGCAAGGCGGCAAAGCCATTTATCTTCGTAGGCGGCGGCGCTGTAATTTCCAATGCCTCTGATGAGCTGAGGGCATTTGCAAGTAAGATCCAGGCTCCGGTGGCAGACAGCCTGATGGGAAAGGGAGCCTTTGACGGCGCCCACGAGCTTTACACCGGCATGGTGGGAATGCATGGCACTAAGACCTCCAACTTCGGCATTACAGAGGCCGACCTTCTCATTGTAGTAGGAGCCCGCTTCAGCGACCGCGTAACGGGAAATGCCTCTAAATTTGCCAAAAACGCGAAGATCCTTCAGCTGGATATTGACCCGGCGGAAATAAATAAGAATATTAAGGTGGATGCAAGCATTATTGGTGATGTAAAGGTTATTTTAAGGAAGCTCAATGCAAGGCTTGACCCCATCAACCATGACGAGTGGATCGCCCATATTGAGCGCATGAAGGATATGTATCCTCTTCGCTATGACAAAAACCTTTTAACAGGCCCCTATATTATCCAGACCATCGAAAAGGTGACCCAGGGAGACGCAGTGATCGTAACGGAGGTAGGCCAGCATCAGATGTGGGCAGCCCAGTATTACAGGTACCGCCAGCCACGGACACTTCTTACCTCTGGCGGCCTTGGAACCATGGGCTACGGTCTGGGGGCCGCCATTGGTGCGAAAATGGGCTGCAAGGATAAAACGGTGATCAATATTGCGGGAGACGGCTGTTTCCGTATGAATATGAACGAAATCGCCACCGCCACCCGTTACAATATTCCGGTGATCGAGGTGATCGTTAACAACCATGTCCTTGGTATGGTGCGCCAGTGGCAGACACTTTTTTATGGAAAACGCTACTCCCAGACGGTTTTAAATGATGCGGTGGACTTTGTGAAGCTGGCAGAGGCCATGGGCGCGAAGGCTTACCGGGTAACTCAGAAGGAGGAATTAGAGCCTGTCCTTAAAGAAGCCATTTCCTTAAATATTCCTGTTGTCATCGACTGCCAGATCAGCTGTGATGAAAAGGTATTCCCCATGGTATCACCGGGAGCGCCCATTGCGGATGCTTTTGACGATACGGACTTGAAAATTAATTAAAATGGGTGTATAGTAGGCTTTAACACTTTAAGGGTCTTTTGGATTACCATGATAAAGTGACAGAGAGCGAGCGGATACAGCGCAGTTCCAGCAGCAATAAAGGAGGAAAATGAGATGAGCAGAGTTTATAACTTTTCAGCAGGCCCGGCCGTACTGCCGGAGGACGTTCTGAAGGAAGCAGCAGCAGAGATGCTGGATTATAAGGGAACGGGAATGTCAGTGATGGAGATGAGTCACCGTTCAAAGGCTTATGATACCATTATCAAGGATGCGGAAGCAGACCTGCGTGATCTTTTGCATATTCCGGATAATTATAAGGTACTGTTTCTTCAGGGAGGCGCTTCCCAGCAGTTTGCCATGGTTCCTATGAACCTGATGAAAAACAGGGTGGCGGATTATATCGTAACCGGACAGTGGGCCAAGAAGGCACAGCAGGAAGGGGCCATGTACGGCAAGGCAAATATCATTGCCTCCAGCGCGGATCAGACCTTCAGCTACATACCGGACTGCTCCGACCTGGCTGTATCAGAGGACGCGGACTATGTATACATCTGTGAAAATAACACCATCTACGGCACCAAGTTCTGGGAACTTCCCAATACCAAGGGGAAAATCCTGGTGGCTGACCAGTCCTCCTGTTTCTTATCCGAGCCGGTGGATGTGACAAAATACGGACTGATCTTCGCCGGAGCCCAGAAAAATGTAGGCCCTGCAGGAACAGTGATTGTAATCGTAAGAGAGGATCTGGTAACAGAAGATGTGCTGGAGGGAACTCCTACCATGCTCCGCTACAAGACCCACGCAGATGCGGATTCTTTATATAATACACCTCCTACCTACGGCATTTATATGTGCGGCAAGGTATTTAAGTGGTTAAAGGCCAGAGGCGGCCTGGAGGCCATGAAGGAGTACAACGAAAAGAAGGCAAAGATCCTTTATGATTTCCTGGATCAGAGCAGGCTCTTTAAGGGAACCGTTGTGAAAAAGGACCGTTCTCTTATGAATGTGCCCTTTGTAACCGGCAATGAGGAGCTGGACGCCCTCTTTGTAAAGGAGTCAAAGGCAGCCGGCTTTGAGAACCTGAAGGGCCACAGAACCGTAGGCGGTATGCGGGCCAGCATCTATAACGCCATGCCTATTGAGGGAGTGGAGAAGCTGGTTCAGTTTATGGACGCATTTGAGAAAAAGGAGGGCCGGTAGTTATGAAAAAGATCCATTGCTTAAACCCCATTGCAGCCTGCGGAACCGACCGTTTCCCGGCTGATTATGAGCTGACTGACGCGTTGGCAGAGGCAGAGGGAGTTCTGGTAAGAAGCGCTTCCATGCATGAGCTGGAGCTGCCTGAAGGGCTCCTTGCCATCGGCCGCGCCGGAGCTGGTGTGAACAATATCCCTCTGGATGCCTGCGCCGAAAAGGGCGTAGTGGTATTTAACACGCCGGGAGCCAATGCAAACGGTGTTAAGGAGCTGGTGCTTGCAGGGCTTTTGCTAGCTTCCAGAGATATTGCGGGAGGTCTTGACTGGTGTAAGGCCAACGCAGGGGATGGCAATATTGCAAAGACGGCAGAAAAGAGCAAGAAGGCCTTTGCAGGCTGCGAGATCCGGGGCAAGAAGCTGGGCGTCATCGGCCTGGGAGCCATCGGCGCCGAGGTAGCCAATGCAGCCACCCATCTGGGGATGGAGGTATACGGCTACGACCCCTATATCTCTGTTAATGCGGCCTGGAGACTGTCAAGGAATGTAAAGCACATTACCAACGCCGATGCCATTTTCCAGGAATGTGATTACATTACTGTCCATGTGCCTCTGCTGGATTCCACCAAGGGTATGATCTGCAAGGAAAAGCTGGATATGATGAAGGACGGTGTGGTTATCCTTAACTTCTCCAGGGATAGCCTGGTAAATGACGACGACATGGCAGAGGCTCTTGCATCCGGTAAGGTAAGCCGCTATGTCAGCGATTTCCCCAATCCCAAGGTGGCCAATATGGATCGGGCTATCCTTCTGCCCCATCTTGGTGCTTCCACTAAGGAATCGGAGGATAACTGTGCCGTGATGGCAGCAGAAGAGCTGACCGATTATCTGGAAAATGGAAATATCCGCAATTCTGTGAATTTCCCTGCCTGCGATATGGGCGTGTGCCAGGTGGAGAGCCGTGTGGCTGTGCTTCATCGGAACATCCCTAACATGATCGGACAGATTACAGGAATCCTGGCTGACCAGGGCGTAAATATTTCTGATATGACCAACAAGAGCCGTGATAAATATGCCTATACCCTTCTGGATATGGAGCACAGGCTGGAGGACGGGACAATACAGAAGCTAAAGGACATTAAGGGCGTGCTTCGCGTGCGTGTGGTGAAATAGGAGAGGGGATATGGCAGCAGTAAAACCATTTGTATGCATCAGGCCAAAGGCAGAGCTGGCCTCCCGTGTGGCGGCCCTTCCCTATGATGTGTATAACAGAAAAGAAGCCTGTGAGGCTGTGGCGGGAAATCCATTTTCCTTCCTGAACATCGACCGGGCGGAGACTCAGTTTTCCGACGAGGTGGACACCTATGATGACCGGGTATATGAGAAGGCAAGAGAGCTTCTTGACCGGCAGATCGCAGAGGGAATCTACATAACGGATGAAGAAGCCTGCTACTACCTGTACGAGCTGACCATGGACGGCAGGAGCCAGACTGGGATCGTGGCCTGCAGCAGCATCGACGATTACCTTACGGGGGTGGTGAAAAAGCACGAGAATACCCGTGAGGATAAGGAACTGGACCGGATCCGCCATGTAGATACCACCAATGCCCATACAGGGCCTATTTTCCTGGCTTACCGGCAGAACGAGACCTTAAAGGCGGTGACCGTCCGGGTAAAGAGAACAGAGCCGGTATATGACTTCGTATCAGAGGACGGCATCGGTCACCGGGTATGGAGGATCGGAGATAAAGAGACCGTCCGGGCGGTGGAGAAGGCCTTTGAGGCCATTCCTGCCACCTATATTGCAGACGGCCATCACCGGGCGGCTTCGGCTGTAAAGGTAGGGCTTAAGAGGCGTCAGGAGAATCCGGGATATACGGGAGAGGAGCCATTTAACTACTTCCTTTCGGTACTGTTTCCTGACGAGGAGCTGATGATTCTTCCTTATAATCGGGTGGTAAAGGACTTAAATGGCAGAAGCGTGGGAGAATTTCTGGAGGAAATTGGAAAAAGCTTTGAGGCAGAGCCGGCAGGAACCGAAGCTTTTGCGCCAGAGGAAAAGGCTTCCTTTGGTATGTTCCTGGATGAGAAATGGTACTGCCTGAAGGCAAAGAAGGAATGCTTAAGCGACGATCCGGTGGAGGGGCTTGACGTATCCATTCTCCAGAATTATCTTCTCGGTCCCATTCTTGGAATCGGAGATCCAAGGACCGATAAACGGATCGATTTTATCGGCGGGATTCGGGGCCTTAAGGAACTGGAGCGGAGAGTCAATGAGGATATGACTGTGGCATTCTCCATGTACCCCACTTCCATCGAGGAGCTTTTGCAGGTGGCAGACGCAGGGCGGCTTATGCCTCCTAAGTCTACCTGGTTTGAGCCGAAGCTGAGGAGCGGGCTGTTTATTCATCGGCTGAGTTGAAATGTGGAATGTATAGAAGATAGAGAAAAGGAGCAGTCCAGGCGGTGGGGACCGTCAGGGCTGCTCCTTTGTTTCATACCGCCGGATCCATTCCTTGGTGCCTTCCACCTTTACCGCCTCGCTGCGGTTTAAAGTCAGAAACTTCACCAGCTCATAGCAGCTGATCCAGATCTCGTTGCTGCTTTCCTTCTGGGATTCGTCAAAGACCAGCTCGATACCGAAATGGAGATGGGGCTGCTTGATGTTGTTGGTATTTTCTGTGGTGCTGTAGCCGGTGCGTCCCAGATAGCCGATGACGTCTCCGGCCTGGACGACGCTGCCTTCCTTGAGATTTGACTGGTAGGGATAGTCCTTCCTCAGGTGGGCGTAATAGTAGTAGCGCTTCCTGTCAAAGCTGCGGATCCCCAGCCGCCAGCCTCCGTACTGGTTCCAGCCCATGGCTTCGACGGTGCCCGATTCAACGGCGATGATTGGAGTTCCCACCTGCCCCATCATATCATGTCCCAGGTGCTGCCTCTTAAAGCCGTAGCTTCTGGCAGTGCCGAAATCATCATAATCGGTGTAGGGAAAGCCCTTTGCAATAGGGGAAAATGCCTTCAGCCCGTATTTTGTTACCCATACTGTTTCAGGGTCCCCCGCAGCCCCGCCGTCTACACCGGAGGGAAGATAGGCCGCCGGAGCCTCGCTTGCGGGGATCTCAGCCTGAAACTGGCCTACCAGGCCGTCCAGAACTGCACCGTAGGCTTCCCGGTAGTAGCGGAAGTATTTCATATCCTTTGTGAGTTCCTCCAGCGTGGTGTCTCCATTTTTCAGGGAGGCGGCCACTGTGTCCATATGCTCTGCTTTATATCTGGAAAAATCCCCGCCGTAGCGCGCTCCGAGATAGGCTAACAGGTCTACCCAGTTTAAATGGATCTGGTCCTGGCAGGTATCCACGTCATAGCGGAAGGCCTGGTTCATGGCCTCACTGGTCACATTAAAATCTACCCATTTTATGTAGTCCTTTTTCTCTGCCTCAGGAGGGCTGGCGGCTCTGGAAAGCACCGCCCTGCCGGTATCTGTCCGCATGAAAAAAAAGCAGAGGCAGAGGGCGGTGAGAAATACGATTTCACTGAAGATAATGGTTTTGGAGCGGTCTCTCTTCATAAAAAAGCAGTCTCCCGGAATTAGTATATAGACAGTATATGTGAGGGAGGGACGGGAAATACGCTCTCTTGAGTCTGTCCCTCAAATATGGTATGATAATGATCAGAAGAATGAATCAATTTCAGAGGAGGTCCCTATGGAAAATTTTGAATTTTACACCCCTACAAGAATGATTTTTGGAAAGGACACCCAGCATCAGGTGGGAAAATTGGTAAAGGAATACGGATTTAAAAAGGTGCTGGTACATTTTGGCGGAGCCAGCGCAAAGAAGTCCGGGCTTTTAGATCAGGTGCTTGATGCGCTGAAGGCAGAGGGGATCCAGTATCTGACTCTGGGCGGCGTTCAGGCTAACCCTACCCTTGCTATGGCAAGACAGGGAATTAAGCTGTGCCTGGAGGAGCAGGTGGACTTTATCCTGGCAGTAGGAGGGGGAAGCGTGCTGGATTCCTCCAAGTGCATTGCAGACGGGGCAGGGAATCCTGAGGAGGATGTATGGGATTTCTTTACAAAGGGCATTTTGCCGAAGAAGGCTCTTCCGGTAGGCTGTATCCTGACTCTGGCGGCTTCCGGCAGCGAGATGAGCGCCTCCTGTGTAATCACAAATGAGGAGGAGGGATTAAAGAGGGGCTTTAACAGCGTGACCCACCGGCCCTTATTTTCCATCTGCAATCCGGAACTGACCTACAGTGTGAATAAATTCCAGACCGGCTGCGGTACAGTGGATATTATGATGCATACATTGGAACGGTATTTCAGCCCTACAAAGGATACCATGCTCACAGACCGGATCGCCGAGGGACTGTTAAAGACGGTGATCGAGGCAGGAACCGTAGCGGATCAAAAGCCGGATGACTACGAAGCAAGGGCCTCCCTTATGTGGGCCGGAAGCCTGTCCCATAATAACCTGACAAGTGCCGGACGTACCTTCCTGATGCAGGTTCACCAGTTAGAGCACGAGCTTTCCGGTATGTATCCCCGGATCGCCCATGGAGCCGGTCTGTCTGCTTTATGGCCCTCCTGGGCAAGATTCGTCTGCCCTGCCGCCCCGGAACGCTTCGCCCGGTATGCAGTTAAGGTCTGGAACCTGGAAATGGATTTTGAAAATCCCATGAACACCGCCCTGGCAGGAATCCAGGCAACCGAGGATTTCTTTAAGAGCCTGGGGATGCCGGTCAGCCTCAGAGAACTGGAAGTAGACCCGGATCGCCTGGAGGAGATGGCCGTAAAATGCACCAATATGGGTAAGAGAACGCTGGCCGGGATCCGGGAGCTGGGGAAGGATGAGATGTTAGAGATTTACCGGATGGCGATGTAGGGAGCATAGAAAGGAGCTGACTTATGAAACGCCTCTTTGCCGGCCTCATTGACTACCTGCTTATATTCACCCCTGTAGAACTCATAACAGCGGTTCTTTACATAAAAACAGCCTCCAGCTGGACCGCCCTGCTGTTTCAGACCATTGCCGCTTTTATCTGCCTGTTTCTTACGGATCTGCTTTTTAAGGGCAGTTCCGTTGGAAAGAGGCTTCTGAGGGCAGAGCCGGTCTTAAAAGAGCAGAGCCTGCTGCGGTTTGCGGTTCTCCACAGCTTATACAAGCTGCTTTTTATCTGCCTGCTTCCCATCGGGCTGCTGGTTTATCTGGGAAAAGGGGGAGAAATGCCCTATGACCGGGATTTCTATCAGATCAGCCGGGAAGGAAAGCCCATGGGAGTAAGCCTTAAGCGCCTGGCCGCATTTGGGATTGACTATCTGCTGCTGATTTTTATATTGATTCCCAGTGTGACTGCATATGCGTCCTTTATGTCTCCCACAGCGCTGCCTCATCAGATACTTCCCTGGACTGCCCTGCTGATATATGCATACTTTTTCCTGCAGGATCTGCTTTTTAGGGGCAGCTCCATTGGAAAGAAGGCGGTGGGCCTCAGGGTGGTCTTAAAAGACCGCAGCCTGCTCCGGTTTGCAGCCCTTCATGGACTTTTAAAAATGATTTTTTCCTGTGTTTACATCATTACACTGCCGGTTTATCTGATCCGGAACGGTATGCCCTATGACGCTTATTTTTATCAGTCGATCCAGTAAAATCGGAACGGATTTTATAGGAAAAATAAAACACGTCGGTTGAGACGGAAAGAGGAGATCGCGCTATGGATTTACAGACTTTGCAGTCCGTTTTGACAATCGGAGAAACTGTGGCGGTGATATTTTTATGGGCGTACTGGACGATGGCACAGTATTAGGAGTGCCAGAAAAAGCCGCTCCTGATATGGTGAAAAATTTTATAACAGTTGTAAGTAATCCGGCATTATTTTTCCCTACGGTGTATCTGGTGCCTGAGATTATCAGATTTGATGAGAAACGCACCATTATCCATGTGCATATTCCTTCGAGTGCAGAGGTACATAGTTATAAAAGAGTGATTTATGACCGTGTAAATGATTCAGATGTGAAGGCAACAGCCACAGGCGCGATAGCTCAGATGTATATTCGCAAACAGATCTGCGGCTGGATTTACTGCCTGAAATTCGCATTATGGCACAAAATCACGCTGGAGGGCAGTATCTGTGGACAGCATGAACGGATATGGAATTACTGAAAAGCGCCGGGCTATACGGGCGGGATATTGCAACAGGAGAAGAAGGATGTAATCTTGCGGCAATTCTGAAAGACATGGCAGCTTTAAATATATTAGAGCGTCAGGGATCTTATAAAAGTACGGCATATGTATTGAAAGAAAGAGAAAAATGGTGAAATTATGGAGGCCGCCGGCAAACCCGGCTGGCCTCCATATTTTATAACTCTATAATCTCCCCGTCCTCCGGTACCAGAAGATTTCCATGATAATACTCCTTCCCCTCTGCCGTATAAAGCTCCTTCCTCTTTCCAATCTGCTTATCCTCCGTATGCCACAGCACCAGATTTGGGATGCCCAGGTGTTCAGCAAGCTCGCAGGCTTCTTTCACGGTGCTGTGATGCTTTTCGTAGGGCTGGAAGCGCTCTCTGTCCCGGTACAGGCAGAAGGCCTCATGAAGGAGCCAGTGGCTGCCTTCTACGTAAGCCCGGCACTCAGGGTTGTAGGGCTCGTCCCCGGCGCAGGTGAAGCGGCGGCCGTTTTTCAGAAGGGTGGTGAAGCCGAACTGCTTTGCCTTAGTGGAAAGGATGTCAAAGAAGGTGACATCATAGTCCAGGATCCGCACCGTTTCTCCATCCTCCACAGGAATCAGAAAGATCCGTTCCCCGATCATTTTGTAGAATTTCCCCTGCAGGGTAAGACGGCACAGGGTAGAAATGGTGTCGGTCAGTCCCTGGTGACAGTAGATCTTAAATTCTCCTTCATAGCTTCCCTTTTTCATGGCGGCGGCGATCATGCGGATGATCCATACTACGCCCAGAATATGGTCCGTGTGCTCATGGGTCACAAACATATTGTGGATATGGGTCAGCTCAACATTCATATCTTCCAGGATTCTCAGGATCCCGTTTCCGCCCCCGGCATCCACCATAAAAAACTCATCTCCATCCTTCAGCGCGAAACAGGTATTGTAGCAGCGCACCGCCTGGGCGTTGCCGGTTCCGAATACATATAATTCTTCCATTGTCCTCTGCCTCCTTTTGCGGCTTTATCACCAGCTTTATCTTATGTCATTTTCCGGAAAATGTCAAAGCCTTCCCATTCTGTATTCTCCTGTACATGAATCAGGGAGCCAAGAGGACTTCTCAGTCAGATGCGGATATGGTATCATAAAAGCACAAAAAACGAGAAAGGATTCGATTCTAAATGATGGTGCGGAGAATGAGGTTCGACGTATGGCTCTGTATGGCGGTGGCTTATGCCGTCAGCATGGTGCCAGCAAGTATGATGAACAGCAGAGCAGATGCCAGGTATGAGGCTTATGAGGAGGCTCATACCGCAGAGGCAGGAGCGGTTGGCGGAATCGCCGGGGAGGAGGTTTTCCGGGCGCAAAATGTAGAGGACATCCTGTCCCATGAGACCTTTACGGTGGTGTCTCCAGGGATTGAGTACCGCAATCGGGGGATGGGATTTTATGGCGGAAGGACTCTGTATGCGCTGACGCTGCCTTCCGGGGAAGTGGTAGCGGCCTGTATTAACGGCGATTCCGTGCAGAGCCTGGGAAGTGATCTGTATAGCGGTGACAATATTCTGCCTGTAGGAAAAGCCGTATATGAGGATCTGGCGGCTGATGAAGGATTTCTGGAACAGATTGAGACAGGGGAGAAATTGAGCCGTACAGATTTTTATGTGGATATGGTGGGAGAAGCGCTGCGGATGGGAAAAGAGCAGTTTACGGAAATGCCGGTTATGGCGGTTCAGCTTCTGACGGGGGCTGTCAGCTTTGCCGCGCTGCATATGCTGGGTTCCAGGTTTGGTATATTTCCCTATATCATCCCGCCCAGAAGAAAGCAGGAAGATGAATGAAAATATGGATGGATTGAAATCTGAACAAGAATTGTCAACAACGTATTTTTATGCTACTATATTTTTATGCAAAAACAAGCATTGATCGGGGGAGGGACAACGTATGAGAGACCTGGCGTATCTGCAGCTTTTGGCGAGAGAATATCCGAATCTGAAGGAAGCAACAAGTGAAATTGTAAATCTGATGGCAATATGCAGCCTTCCCAAGGGGACTGAATATTTTTTCAGTGATCTCCATGGGGAGTATGAGGCATTTATCCACTTGCTCCGGTCCTCCTCCGGCATTACCAGAGAGAAGATCAAGGCCACTTTCGGTCATCTGATCCCTGAGGAGGAGCAGCTGAAGCTGGCAAATCTGATCTATTATCCGGAGCGGAATCTGGCCCGGATGCAGAAGCAGGGGCATTATTCCGAGGACTGGCAGAAGATCACTATCTACCGTCTGGTTCAGATCTGCAAGGAGGTTTCATCTAAATATACCCGTTCAAAGGTGCGTAAAAAAATGCCCCGGGAATTTGCCTATATCATTGATGAGCTTCTCCATGTGGATTACAATGATGAAAATAAAAAGCTGTATTATGATGAGATCATCCATACCATTATCGAAACGGGGATCGGAGGCAATTTTATTATTGCTCTCAGCCGGCTGATCCAGAATCTGACCGTTGATAATCTTCATATTATCGGGGATATTTTTGACAGAGGCCCCAGGGCGGATATTATTATGGAGGAGCTGATGAATTTCCACGACGTGGACGTGCAGTGGGGAAACCATGACATATCCTGGATGGGAGCGGCTACAGGCAATCTGGCCTGTATCTGCAATGTGCTCCGCATTGCCATCAGCTACAACAGCTTTGACGTGTTAGAGGATGGCTACGGCATCAATCTGCGCCCCCTTTCCATGTTTGCGGCCAGGCTTTACCAGGATGATCCTTGCGAGCGCTTTATGCCTAAGATCCTGGATGAAAATATATACGACGCCGTAGATCCCGGCCTTGCGGCCAAGATGCATAAAGCCATTGCGGTGATCCAGTTCAAGGTAGAGGGAGCCCTGATCAAGCGTCATCCGGAGTATGGGATGGATGGCCGGGTGCTTCTGGAGGCAGTGGATTATGAAAAATGGACGGTGGATATTGACGGAAAGACCTATCCCATGCTGGATAAAAATTTCCCAACTATCGATCCGAAAAATCCCCTGGAGCTTACCAGAGGGGAAAAGGAGCTGCTGCGTGCCCTCAGCGCCTCCTTTAAGCACAGCGAGCTGCTTCACCGCCATGTGAAGTTTCTCTACTCCCACGGGGCCATTTACAAATGCTGTAATTCCAATCTGCTGTATCATGGCTGCATCCCCATGAAAAAGGATGGGAGCTTTGAAGATCTGACTGTAAAGGGAAGGGCCTACAGCGGAAAGGCACTGATGGATTATCTGAACCAGGAGGTGCAGAACGCCTACTTTATGCCGGAGGGACAGCCGGGGAAGGAATGGGCTGTGGATCTGATGTGGTATCTCTGGTGCGGCGCCAGGTCACCGGTGTTTGGAAAGGATAAGATAACCACCTTTGAGCATTATTTTGTAGCGGACAAGGCGGCCCATAAGGAGGTTATGAACCCCTATTACCAGCTCAGTGTAGATGAAGAATGCTGCAACCGGATCCTTCAGGAGTTCGGTCTTCCCGTAGAAGGCTCCCATATCATAAACGGACACGTACCTGTCAAATTAAAGGACGGGGAGAAGCCTATGAAGGCAGGCGGCAAGCTCTTTATCATAGACGGAGGGCTTTCAAAGGCCTACCAGAGCACCACAGGGATCGCAGGCTATACCTTGATCTACAATTCCCATCACCTGGCTCTGGCGGAGCATATGCCCTTTGACCCCAAAAAGGACAGCACCCCAAGGGTATCGGTGGTTGAAAAGGTAAAATCCAGAGTCATGGTAGCGGATACGGATAGGGGGCGGGAGCTGAAGGGACAGATCGCGGACCTGAAGGAGCTGGTAGCGGCTTACCGGGAAGGAAAGATAAAAGAAAGGGTTGAATAATGAATAAAACGGAATTTTTGCAGGGCCTGAAGGCAGAGCTTGAGGGACGGGTGCCGCATTCGGTGATCCAGGAAAACCTGCGTTACTATGACACATATATTTCGGAGGAGACTGCAAAGGGACATACTGAGGCAGAGGTGATCGAAAGCCTTGGGGGGCCGAAGATCATCGGCAGAACCATTGTGGACGCGGCCATCGATGCGGAGGATCGGCCGGATGGCTACGAGACCTACGGCTCCGGTCCTGTTTATGAGGATGGGGAGGCTTCCAGCTCCCGCTCTGATACAACAGATCCCTTCGGGCAGAGGGGCTTTGGCCATGTCCATTATGTAGATTTCAGCAAATGGTATACCAGGCTCATTGCAGGACTGGTGGTGCTGCTTGCTATTGTGCTGCTGATCACTATCTTTCTTGGGATCCTGGGTCTGGCAGGCATTATCCTTTCATACCTTGGCCCGGTGATCCTGATCTTCCTGATCATCTGGATCTTCCGTGGCTCCAGACGGTAGGCGGGGCGCAGATCCTCTCTTGACAAATTTCCTGAGTAATAATATACTTGTATCAAATGTGTAACAATTTTGTAACAATTATAAAACAAAGGAATTTGGTTAGGAGAATGACAGTGGATCGGAGTCAGTTCAGAAAGAGATTATGGAAAGCAGCAGCAGGTCTGTGCCTGTGCGCCGGACTTTTGCTTGCAGGACCAAAGGAAAGCCAGGCGGCGATCCGGCAGGCGGAGGTGCAGACCCGCACCGTATATATGGTAAAGATCGAGGCGCCTGAGGCAGCCGTATACCAGAAGGCGGACAAGAGTTCAGGAAAGCTGGCCAGTGTAAAGAGAGGCCAGACCTTTGATGTATTAGAGAGCAGCGATGGCGGCTGGGTGAAGATCCGTACTGGCGGAAAGGAAGGCTATCTTAAGACCTCCGGAACCGCTACAGTGATGGAAAAAACCAGTGAAACTGTGGATTCCGACGCCAGAACCCGCCGTCAGGTGGTAGAGTATGCCTTACAGTTTGTGGGAAACCCTTATGTATACGGCGGCACAGATCCAAACCAGGGGGCAGACTGCTCCGGCTTTACCCGCTATGTGCTGGACCGGGCGGCGGCAGTGGAGCTGCCTCATTCCTCCAAGGGCCAGTCCGCCTGCGGAGAGGATATTTCTATCGATGAGATGCAGCCGGGAGACCTGCTGTTTTACAGCGGCAGCAGCGGCATCAATCATGTGGCCCTGTACATCGGTGACGGACAGGTGGTACATGCTTCCACAGAAAAGACCGGTATAAAGACATCCCCTTATGACTACCGAACCCCTGTAAAGGCGGTCAGCCTCATTTCTTAATAGAGTCACATAACATATGAAAACCTGCTTTTACAGCGGGTTTTTCTATTTTTGTATCTTTTGTAAATGAAATATAGCTAGGATATGAACTGTTTATTAAAAAAATATAAATTGGTTGACGATAAGGAAAAATCTGTTATAATAAATCCGTAATGAATGTAACACAAACGTAATAAATTATTAAGCTTTAAAGCCGGAATGTAAAAAGGAGACATTTTCCTATGAATTATATGATCAAAACGCTTATAAAGACTGGAGCCTTATGCGGTATGCTGCTGCTTGTGGATCCTATGACTTCCCAGGCATCTATCGGACCTGGATTTACAGGAGGAAGCTACGCCGTTACTGTTACAGCCGAAAGCGTGAACATCAATAAAAGTCTTGATTCAGAGGAAGTGCTCCTGACCGCTCCCATGGGCAGTACATATGAAGCGCTGGAGGATATGGGCAACGGCTGGATGAAGGTCCGCGTCCAGGACACAGAAGGTTATCTTCCTGTTTCCGGCAACGCCGAGGTAGAAGAGGTAGACGCCCAGGAGATGGAGGCCATTAAGCAGGAGGCGGTTGAGGCTTCTAACAGCTACAAACGGCAGCAGGTAGTAAATTATGCTCTTCAGTTTGTAGGCGGCAGGTATAAGTACGGCGGCACAGATCCCCATACAGGCGTGGACTGCTCCGGCTTTACCAGATATGTGATGCTCCACGGAGCAGGCATCCAGTTAGAGCGTTCCTCTACCGGCCAGTCACGCCAGGGCGTGCAGGTCGGGGCAGATCAGATGCAGCCGGGAGATCTGCTGTTTTACGGCAGCGGCAGCCGGATCAACCACGTTGCTATGTACATCGGAAACGGTCAGGTGGTACATGCCTCTACCGAGCGTACAGGCATCACCATTTCCGAATGGGATTACCGCACGCCGGTAAGAATCATGAATGTGATGGGTTAGGATATTTATATAGAAGGATTGGATTGAAGGAAGAAAGACCGGGGCGGTGCAGCTCCGGTCTTTCTATATATATTCTTCCCCAGACAGGAGAAAAAGCCAGTATAGGGGAGCTATACGGCTTTTCTCCAGGGGAGTATAAATAATTAATAAGGATGAGGTCAAAGCTTAAGGGAAGCTATGATTCCTCACCCTAGTTATAATATATCTGATTTGAAAAAGCAACCACTTTTGTAAAATTTCTCCGGTATAGAAAAATTCCTCTGTGTCCATACTATAGCCGTAACCATTAAACTGTTTTCAGGAGGTATGGATCATGTCCAACAATAACAATTACAACAGCAGCAATATGGATCAGAAGAACAAGGCTCAGAACGGTACCAGAAATGATGCGAGAAATGAGTCCAGAAATGATGCCCGCAATCAGTCCAGAAACAGCACAGACAACAAGGCATCCAACGGCTCCAGAAACTGCGGAAGAAATGACTCTATGAATTAATGAAGGGTTCAGATACCTAAGATATGCAGCAAAAGGCCCCTGCACTGCGTAAAATGCGGTGTGGGGGTTTTGTCGTCTGCACTCCCGGGGGCCTGTCTGCATATAGTAATAGCAGGACACCCTGTACCTGTCCGCCGGGTCCGGGGATCCAAAAAAGGGAAAGGACAGGTGATCTTAAATGACGGATTTTCCAATGCTTTCATACAGAGAATTTGACAGATGGCTGGAAGCCGGGAGGATCGCCCGGCTGGTGGATCTCAGGGAGCCATGGATGTATGAAGAGGACCGGCTCTGGGGCAGCGTAAACCTTCCGTACTCTGAATTGGAATACAGCCTGGATCAGATCCATCCCGATGAGCTGACCGTATTTTACTGCGACCGGGGGGCCAAGAGCATGGCAGCCTGCAGGGATCTGTGGAGGATGGGCTATGATGTGGCAGATCTGGCCGGCGGAATGTTGAATTACCGGGGGAAATACATTGACAGAAGTCCTCTCCCGGCTATAGAATAGACGTAACCGCCTGACATGGCGGGAAACTTAACATACAGGAGACAGAAGCCATGAAAATCATGTTTGCGTCAGATATACACGGATCTGCTTATTACTGCAAAAAAATGCTGGAGGCCTACCGGTCATCGGGAGCCTCCAGGCTGGTGATTTTAGGGGACATCCTCTATCACGGCCCCCGCAATGACCTGCCCAGGGACTACGCTCCCAAGGAGGTCATTGCCATGTTAAATCCCCTGAAGGACCAGATCTACGCGGTCCGGGGCAACTGCGACACCGAGGTGGATCAGATGGTGCTGGAATTCCCCGTTCTGGCGGATTACGGACTGTTTGTCTTTGAAGAAAAGACATTTTACGCCACCCATGGACATGTGTACCATGAGGACAAGCTGCCGCCCATGCAGCCGGGGGATATTCTGATCCATGGACACACCCATCTGCTGCGGGCAGATCATGTGGGGGAGATCACCATTTTAAATCCGGGTTCTGTGTCCATACCCAAGGGCGGCAATCCCCATACTTACGGGATCCTTGAGGATGGCACATTTTCCATCCGCACCCTGGAGGGAGAGACTGTAAAGGAAATGAAGCTGTAAAGAGAGGAAGAACTAATTGAGACAGATCTATGAACTGATCGCTCCCTGCCATTTCGGGCTGGAAGCGGTGCTGAAAAAAGAGATACTTGACCTGGGCTATGAGATTTCCCAGGTAGAGGATGGTCGGGTGACCTTTTTAGGCGATGCGGAGGCCATCTGCCGGGCCAACGTATTCCTGCGGACGGCAGAGCGTGTGCTTTTAAAGGCAGGAAGCTTTAAGGCGGAGACCTTTGAGGAACTGTTCCAGGGAACAAAGGCCATTGCCTGGGAGGAGCTGATCCCGGAGGATGGAAAATTCTGGGTAGCAAAGGCATCTTCTATTAAAAGCAAGCTGTTCAGCCCCTCGGATATTCAGTCCATTATGAAAAAGGCCATGGTGGAGCGGATGAAGAGCCGTTATAAGGTGTCCTGGTTTTCGGAAAATGGCGCTGGCTTTCCGCTGAGAGTATTTCTTTATAAGGATATAGTAACCATCGGCATTGATACCAGCGGGGATTCCCTTCACAAAAGAGGCTACCGGACCCTGACCAGCAAGGCCCCTATTACAGAGACACTGGCGGCGGCCCTGATCCTTCTTACCCCCTGGAATAAGGAACGGATCCTGGTGGATCCTTTCTGCGGCAGCGGAACCTTCCCCATCGAGGCAGCTATGATGGCGGCCAATATGGCACCGGGGATGAACCGTTCCTTCCTGTCTGAGGACTGGAAGCACATCATCCGCCGCAAGTGCTGGTATGATGCCATGGACGAGGCCAATGATCTGCTGGACGATACCGTTCAGGTGGACATCCAGGGCTATGATATAGACGGAGACATTGTAAAGGCGGCCCGCGCCAATGCCCAGTCAGCCGGTGTGGATCATATGATCCATTTCCAGCAGCGTCCGGTAAGTGCCCTGAGCCATCCGAAGAAATACGGCTTTGTGATCTCCAACCCGCCCTATGGCGAGCGGATCGAGGAGAAGGAGAACCTGCCGGCCCTGTACCGGGAGATCGGCGAACGGTACAATGCTCTGGATTCCTGGTCCATGTATCTGATCACTTCTTATGAGGATGCTGAGAAATACATCGGCCGGAAGGCGGACAAGAACCGCAAGATTTATAATGGTATGCTGAAAACCTATTTCTACCAGTTTATGGGGCCCAAGCCGCCAAGGAGAAATGCCTCAGGCCGAGAGGACCAAAGCGGCCTCCAGCCGTGAGAAGGAAGCAGGTAAAGGGCCTGTGGGCGGCCTGGCTTTTGTGCGCTGCCCTTGGGGCCGCCGTGGCAGGCGGACTTTCCGGCTGCGTGAGAAATGAGGACGTGACAGAAGGTGCGGTGCAGGAGAAGGAGGATCAGCCGGCTACTTTAGAGAAGCCGGAGGAAACGGAGAAAGTCCAGCTTTCCTCAGTCTTTCCCTGTACCTGGAACCGTTCCCTCAGGGAGACGGCAGACCTTCCCTCCGCCTACGATTACCGTAAGGAGGGGCGGGCCCCCCGGATCGGCAACCAGGGTTCTCTTGGGACCTGCTGGGCCTTTGCCTCCCTGACGGCCCTTTCTTCTTCCCTGCTTCCGGAGGAGAATGTGTCCTTTTCTGTAGATCATATGTCCATGCACAACCATTTTCTCCTGGGGCAGGACGAGGGCGGGGAATATACCATGTCCATGGCTTACCTTCTGGCCTGGGAAGGGCCGGTGTGGGAGTGGCAGGATCCTTACGGGGACGGCATTTCTCCGGAGGGTCTGACGCCCTGCCGTCATGTGCAGGAGATCCAGGTCCTTCCCTCTAAGGATTATGAGGCCATTAAACGGGCTGTCTATACCGAGGGGGGAGTTCAGAGCTCTCTTTATACTTCCATGAAGGATTATGACAGCGAGTCGGTCTATTATAACCGGGATACCAATTCCTACTGCTATATGGGAAATGAGGAGCCCAACCACGATTCTGTGATCGTAGGCTGGGATGATGATTATCCGAAGGAAAACTTCAATATGGAGCTGGAGGGAGACGGAGCCTTTATCTGCACCAACAGCTGGGGAGAGGATTTCGGAGAGAACGGATATTTCTATGTGTCCTATTATGACAGCAATATCGGCGTCCACAATATTGTCTATACCGGTATTGAGCCAGTGGACAACTATGACCGGATCTACCAGAGCGATCTGTGCGGCTGGGTGGGGCAGATCGGCTACGGAAAGGATGAGGTGTGGTTTGCCAATGTATATGAGGCAGGAGAAGGGGAGGAACTGGCGGCAGCTGGATTTTACGCCACGGACAAGGATACGGAATATGAGATCTATGCGGCCAGAAACCTTCCGGCCCTGGCGGGAGCCGCAGCCGGGGAGGCTTTAAATGAGAGGATCCCCCTGGTAAAGGGAAAGCTTCAGTACGCGGGGTATTACACCATCCCCCTGAAGGAAAAAATTCAGTTGGAGGACGGAGAAAAATTTGCTATAATAGTGAAGATAAAAACGCCCGGAACCATTCATCCTGCAGCCATCGAGTATGATGCGGGAGACGGGATTGCCCAGGTGGACCTTGGCGACGGCGAAGGCTATCTGAGCCACGACGGCAATGTATGGGAGCATGTGGAGGAGACGCAGAAATGCAATCTCTGCTTAAAGGCCTATACCACCCGCCGGGCGCAAGGATCAAGGAGCGATAGATAACATGGAACACAGGATTATATTTGCCACAGGAAATGAAGGGAAGATGCGTGAAATCCGCGAGATCCTGGCTGATCTGGGACTTCCGGTGCTGTCTATGAAGGAGGCAGGCGCGGCTCCCGAGATCGTTGAGGACGGAAGCAGCTTTGCAGAAAATGCGGAGATCAAGGCCAGGGCAGTGTGGGCCTGCACCGGAGATGTGGTGCTGGCAGACGATTCCGGTCTGGTGATCGATTATCTGGATGGGGAGCCGGGGATCTGGTCTGCCAGATATATGGGTGAGGATACCTCCTATGAGATTAAGAACCAGAATCTGATCCACAGGATGAAGGACGCCAGAGGTCAGGAGCGCAGCGCCCGGTTTATCTGCAGCATCGCGGCTGTGCTGCCGGACGGCCGGATCCTTCATACAGAGGCCGCCATGGAGGGCCTGATTGCCATGGAGCCTGCCGGCCAGGGGGGCTTCGGCTATGACCCTATCTTATACCTTCCAGAATTTGGAAAAACCTCAGCGGAGCTGACCATGGAGGAAAAGAATCGGATCAGCCACAGAGGGAAGGCACTGGAGGCCATGAAGCAGGCCCTTAAGAGTACGCTGGAACAAGGGGTGGAGAAACAGAGATGAAAATATTGATCGTAAGTGATACCCACAGAAAGGATACCAATTTAAAGCAGGTGATCGAGGCGGTAAAGCCTATCGATATGCTGATCCATCTGGGAGATGCGGAGGGCAGCGAGTATGCCATCGCCTCCTGGGTCAATGAAGGCTGCCAGCTGGAAATGGTGCTGGGGAACAATGATTTCTTCTCATGTCTGGAGCGGGAGCGTGATTTCTACATAGGAAAATACAGGGTGCTTTTAACCCATGGTCACTATTATTATGTGTCCATGGGAACGGAGCATCTGCGGGAGGAGGCCCGGCAGCGGGGCATTGATATAGCCATGTTCGGCCACACCCACAGACCCTATTTTGACGTAGAGAAAAATGGAGACCGCGATCTGATCATTCTGAACCCCGGCAGTCTGTCCTACCCCAGGCAGGAGGGTCGCCGTCCTTCCTATATGCTGATGGAGCTGGATGAGAAGGGGGAAGCCCATTTTTCCACCCACTACATCGAATTTCCCCAGGATCAGGGGGAGGATCAGGAGATGTTTTTTTGAGGAAAACTTCTGAAAATGATTGACAATGCAGGGATCATTGGATATAATGTATTCTGCATTGCGGGAATACGCAGTGCAGGATATATGCCGGGGTGTGGCTCAGCTTGGCTAGAGCGCCTGGTTTGGGACCAGGAGGTCGCAGGTTCGAATCCTGTCACCCCGATTGAGATACCGCCTTCAGAAGCAGAGGAGTCTGTTTCTGCAAGGCGTTTTTTTGCTGCATTTTTCCATCCTGCCTTTCATATACTGGACAGATAAGGTATGCAGTGGAAAGAGGGCGTTCAGGTGAAACTTGGTGGGAAGCTGAAACTATTTGCCGTTCTCTGCGGGGTAGATCTTTGTCTGGCGGCAGGACTGGTGCGGACGGTCAGCGAGACAAGGACGGTGGACGGAGGGGGAAATGCAGTCCGGTATGAGGAGCGCTATGCGGCTCTTACCTTTGATGACGGCCCCAACAGGGAGTATACGGCCCAGCTTCTGGACGGCTTAAAAGAGCGTGGGATCCGGGCCACCTTTTTCCTTATGGGCCAGAATATTCCCGGCAATGAGGCTCTGGTGCTGCGGATGAAGGAGGAGGGCCATCTCATCGGAAACCACAGCTACCGCCATGTGGAGCTTACCAAGGAAGGCCAGGGAGTGGTTCTGGAGGAACTGGAGAAAACGGAAGACATGATCTGCCAGCTTACGGGCCAGAGGCCTCAGTACGTCCGCCCGCCCTTTGGGGCCTGGGATGAGAGCCTCCATGACCTTACCCGGCTGACGCCGGTGCTGTGGTCGGTGGATTCCCTGGACTGGAAATTGAGAAACTGCGATCGGATCGTAAAGCGGGTCTTGAAAGATGTGGAGGATGGAGATATTATATTGATGCACGACATTTTTCCGTCCTCCGTTCAGGCGGCACTGGAAATTGCGGACAGACTGACAGAGGAAGGCTACCGGTTTGTAACGGTGGATGAGCTTCTGATTGATTGAGGGGATAAATATGGATTTATTTGATTACATGAGAGAACAGAAGATGGAGACCGAGGCGCCTCTGGCCTCCAGGCTGCGCCCCAGGACGCTGGATGAGGTAGTGGGCCAGCAGCATATTATTGGCAGGGATAAGCTGTTATACCGGGCTATCCAGGCAGATAAGCTGGGGTCCATTATATTTTACGGCCCGCCGGGAACCGGAAAAACCACTCTGGCAAGAGTGATCGCCAATACTACCAGCGCTGATTTTAAGCAGATCAATGCCACTGTGGCAGGGAAAAAGGATATGGAGGAGGTAGTCAGCCAGGCAAAGGACAACATGGGGATGTATGGGAAAAAGACCATCCTTTTTGTAGATGAGATCCACCGGTTCAATAAGGGCCAGCAGGACTATCTTCTTCCCTTTGTGGAGGACGGCACATTGATCCTGATCGGCGCCACTACGGAAAACCCTTATTTTGAAGTAAACGGGGCGCTGATCTCCCGATCCCGGATCTTTGAGCTGAAGCCTCTTTCCAAGGAGGATGTAAAGGAACTGATCCGCCGGGCTGTCTATGACACAGAACGGGGGATGGGGGCTTACGGGGCTGTAATCGACGAGGATGCGGCAGATTTCCTGGCAGATACAGCCAACGGAGACGCCAGAGCGGCCTTAAATGCGGTGGAGCTGGGAGTCCTTACAACAGACCCGGACAGCCAGGGAAAGATCCATATTGACCTGGCTGTGGCCCAGGAGTGCATCCAGAAGCGGGCGGTGCGCTATGATAAAAATGGAGACAACCATTATGATACCATTTCCGCCTTTATTAAAAGCATGAGGGGGTCAGATCCCGATGCCGCCGTATATTATCTGGCCCGGATGCTGTACGGAGGCGAGGACATCAAATTCATAGCCAGAAGGATTATGATCTGCGCCGCAGAGGATGTGGGCAATGCAGATCCTCAGGCCCTTACCGTAGCAGTCAGCGCCGCCCAGGCCGCCGAGCGCATTGGCCTTCCAGAGGCCCAGATCATCCTGTCCCAGGCCGTAACCTATGTGGCCTGCGCTCCCAAGAGCAACGCCGCCTGTCTGGCTATTCAGAAGGCAATGGAGGCCGTATCCAGCCAGCGGATCATGCCCGTTCCCGTCCATCTCCAGGACAAGCACTACAAAGGCGCCGCCAAACTGGGCCATGGCCAGGGCTACCTCTATGCCCACGACTACCCGAAGCACTATGTAAAGCAGCAGTATCTGCCCGATGGGATGGAGGATGCGGTGTTTTATGAGATGTCAGATAATGGGTATGAGAGGGAGATGAAGGAGTATATGAGGTGGGTGAAGGAGTAAGGTTAAAAAAAGCACTTGAATTTTGACCTGATTACTTAAAAAGGGAAATCTTTTTCTTGAAAAACACACGTTCTTATGATAAGCTATTCACATAGAAAGCACTCACGACAGGAGTGGTATGCCTCCCAACCTGAAAGCCGGCGTATTTGCTGGAAATACATAGGGAAGGAGGTGGTGCATATGACAGCATATGAGATTGTAGAAACAATTCTGTCCGTAGCATCCTTAATGGTCAGCGTCGGTATGTTTGTAATAGCACTGCTTGCCTTTCTCGACAAGAGAAACAAGCGTAAATAAAATGCCCATCCTGTCTGCCAACAGGATGAGCGGTGTCCATTAGGACACTAAGCAACCATGAGGCATCCACTTTTGGAGTGGGTGCTTTCTTTATGTCTTTATTATAATCAATCCACAGAATAATTTCAAGTATTTTTTGAAAACCCATTTCCCACCCAATCCCCACCCCCCTTACAAATCTGCTTTACATTCCCCCATTCTCTGTATATAATAAAGTATATATAGATAGGCCTCTGATAAAATGGCCGTCTGTCCGTTCCTGGAATTTCTAAATCTGGAATAAACCCCAAATTTAATTTATGGATAGTTTAATAAATGTAAATATCTTACAGGAGCCCATTTGTTTCAGGCAATGGGCAGTTTAGTTCTAAATTTTAAGGAGAGATCATATGCGAGAAAAATTACAGACTTTTTCACTGGCAGAGCTGAAGGAGATGGCTAAGAGCCAGGGACTGAAAGGGATCAGCACCCTGAGAAAAACGGAGATCATTGATCTTTTATGTCAGGCTGCGGAGAAAGAGGAGCAGGCCAGGGAAACAGCTGCGAGGACGGAGGCGCCAGCCAGAGAGTCCAGACCACAGGAGCAGAGCGCAGTTCAGGAGCAGGGCCGTTCCCAGGAACAGGGCCGTTCCCAGGAACAGAGCCGTCCTCAGGAGCAGCATCGCACCCAGGAAAATCGTGTGCAGGAGAGCCGCCAGGAGTACCGCCCCAGACAGGAGGGCCGCCAGGATCAGAGAAGAAATACCGGCCGCCCCTATGAGAATCGTTTTACCCAGAACAGAGGCCGTCAGGATCGGAACAACAATTTCTATTCCAATTCCCAGAACACCGCTCCCCAGAGCCCGGCCCCAAGCCAGACCAGCTCCTCCGGTACGGGAGAGGGGGACCGCATCATCCGCATGGAAGCGAAAAATGACGCCATCGGCCTGTCCAATCAGGATATGGCAGAGCTTGACAGCGGCCTTGCAGCCAACGGGATTCTGGAGGTAATGCCGGACGGCTTTGGATTTATCCGCTGTGAAAACTTCCTTCCGGGAGAGGATGACGTGTATGTGGCACCGTCACAGATTCGCCGCTTTAACTTAAAGACCGGAGATATTATCGCAGGCAACCGCCGCGTCCAGGCTCCGACGGAAAAATTTGCCGCCCTGCTGTACATCAAGACGGTTAACGGCTACCCCTTAAGCCATACGGAAACCAGACCCAACTTTGAGGATCTGACCCCCATTTTCCCAAATGAGCGCCTGCACATGGAAGGCGGCCGCGATAAGACGGCTGTTGCCATGCGGGTCCTGGATCTTCTGGCGCCCATTGGAAAAGGGCAGAGAGGTATGATCGTGTCACCGCCTAAGGCAGGTAAGACCACCCTTTTAAAGCAGGTGGCAAAGGCCATTACCACCAACCATCCGGAGATGCATCTGATGATCCTTCTGATTGATGAGCGTCCTGAGGAGGTAACAGACATCAAGGAGGCCATTGCGGGGCCCAACGTTGAGGTAATCTATTCCACCTTCGACGAGCTTCCTGAGCGCCATAAGAGAGTATCAGAAATGGTAATTGAGCGGGCTAAGCGTCTGGTAGAGCATGGACGGGACGTGATCATCCTCTTAGACAGCATCACCCGTCTGGCAAGAGCCTACAACCTGACAGTGGCCCCCAGCGGACGTACTCTTTCCGGCGGTCTTGATCCCGCCGCCCTTCATATGCCTAAGCGTTTCTTCGGCGCAGCCCGCAATATGCGTGAGGGAGGAAGCCTGACGGTTCTTGCCACCGCTCTGGTAGATACAGGAAGCCGTATGGATGATGTGATCTATGAGGAGTTTAAGGGAACGGGCAACATGGAGCTTGTATTAGACCGCAAGCTGTCTGAAAAACGTATTTTCCCGGCTGTTGACATTTTAAAGTCCGGCACAAGGCGGGACGATCTTCTGCTGAACCGGGAGGAGGCAGAGGCTGTGGACATTATCCACAAGGCTACCAACTCCTTGAAGCCGGAGGATGCGGTGGAAAAGATTCTGGATCTCTTTTCCAAGACAAGAAACAACCGGGAATTTGTGGAAATGGTGAAAAAAATCCGGCTGTTTTAATCTGCAAAAACCTCTTGCATTTGGGGACAGCCTGTGGTATACTGTTTAAGCTGTCTGGATTGACGGCAGTTTTAGCGCCTGCGTGAGTCAGAACCTTGCGGTTTGGGCGTGTTTAACTTAAATGATGCTGATATTCTGTGCGTTCTGGTGACGGTGGACGAACCGGCTGCCTGCTATGTACAGAGGCAGATTGGCATAAAAGCCGCGGTCGGAAACCGCAAATATTATCAGAGAGGTGAATATCATGAGAGAAGGAATCCATCCAAATTATTATCAGGCAAAGGTAGTATGCAACTGTGGCAACGAGTTCGTAACCGGCTCTACAAAGCAGGACATTCACGTTGAGGTTTGCTCCAAGTGCCATTCTTTCTATACAGGCCAGCAGAAGGCTGCTGCTGCCCGTGGACGTATTGATAAGTTCAATCGTAAATATGGCATTCAGTAATAAGCAAGAAGAGATGAGGGTTGAGCTTGGAAGCAGGCTCAGCCCTTTCTTAAATTAAATCAGGAGCTTTTTTATGAAGTTTTCTGAGCGGAGGAAAATATGAAGTATTCAGGAATCGGCGGTCAGGCGGTGATCGAAGGCATTATGATGCAGAACGGCGATGATTACGCCGTTGCGGTACGCAGGCCGGACGGGGAGATCGAGGTGAAAAAAGACACCTATGTGAGTATGACGAAGAAATGCAAGGTCCTGGGACTCCCGTTTATCCGCGGTATTTTCAGCTTTGCAGATTCCATGATCGTGGGAAGCCGGGCCCTTACCTGGTCCTGCAGCTTTTTTGAGGATGATGAGGACACAGAACCGGGGAAATTTGAACAATGGCTGGATAAAGTGTTTGGGGAGAAGCTTGAAAAGGTGCTTATGGGCGTGGTGATGGTATTTTCCTTTGTGCTGGCCATCGGCATTTTTATGGTGCTTCCCATGCTGATCGCCAGGTTCCTTAAAACCTGGATCCGGTCAGAGACGGTGATGGCCATACTGGAGGGCGTGATCCGCATCCTTATATTTATCGGGTATATCAAGCTGGTGTCCCGGATGGAGGACATACGGCGCACCTTTATGTACCATGGCTCGGAGCATAAGTGCATCAACTGCATCGAACACGGACTGGAGCTTACCGTGGAAAATGTCCGCGCCAGCTCAAAGGAGCACAAGCGGTGCGGCACCAGCTTTATTATGATCGTTATGGTGATCAGCATCCTGTTTTTCATGGTGATCCGGGTGGATACCCTGTGGCTGCGGGCTGTGAGCCGCATCGTACTGATCCCGGTGATCGCGGGGGTGTCCTACGAGTTCCTGCGGTTTGCAGGAAGGCATGATTCAAAGCTGGTGGATGTTCTGAGCCGGCCGGGGATGTGGATGCAGGGCCTCACCACCACAGAGCCGGATGAGGATATGATCCCGGTAGCCATCCAGGCGGTGGAGGCGGTCTTTGACTGGCGGGCCTATCTGGATGAAAATTTCCCTGACTGGAGAAAGGAAGGGAAGGGAGCATGAACCTGGGAACACTGTTTGAGCGGGGAAATGAAATCCTCACCCGCAGGGAGGTGCCGGATGCAGCCTTAGATGCCAGAGCCCTGCTTCTGGAAGTCTTTGGCATAAGCCTGGCGTCCTTTCTTACGGGAAGAAACAGAGAGCTTTCTGAGGATAAGGATACGGCGGAGAAGATAAAAGCCTATGAGGCACTTATAAATCGCCGGGCAGAGCGGGTGCCCCTGCAGCACCTGACCGGTTTCCAGGGATTTATGGGATATGAATTTTTGGTAAATGAACATGTGCTGATCCCAAGGCAGGATACGGAGACGTTGGTTGAACTGGTGCTTTCAGAGCAGAAGGGGAAGAATAAGGCCATTTTGGACGTGTGCACCGGATCTGGCTGCATTGCGCTGAGTCTGGCTCTTATGGGCGGATACAGACAGGTGACGGCTCTGGATCTGTCAGAAGAGGCCCTTCAGGTGGCAGAAAAGAACCGGGAACGGCTTCTTGGTTCGTATGAAGGGGAATTTCATCTGATACAGAGCGATATGTTTAAGCAGGTGCCGGCAGGAGAACGTTTTGATGTGATCGTATCCAATCCCCCTTACATTCCCAGCCAGGTGATCGAGGGGCTGGAGCCGGAGGTAAAAGACCATGAGCCCAGGATGGCACTTGACGGCGACGGTGACGGGCTTAAATTTTACAGGATACTGGCATTGCAGTGCAGGGAGTATTTAAAGCCCGGCGGAGCCGTATATCTGGAGATCGGACATGACCAGGCAGAGGCAGTAAGAGACCTCTTTGCTGGTGAGGGATATACAGAGATTGCCTGCCATAAGGACCTGGCAGGGCTGGACCGCGTGATACGGGCGGTCTGGAAGGGATGATGAAAGGAGAGTAGTATGTTTGATAAACTGGACGATATGCTGATCCATTATGAAGAACTGATGCGTACCCTTGGTGAGCCGGATGTGACTCAGGACACCAGGCGTTTTACAAGGCTTATGAAGGAGCAGGCAGATCTGGCTCCCATTGTAGAAGCCTATAAGCAGTACAAGCAGGCCAAGCAGGACGTGGAGGACAGCCTGGCGCTTCTGGAGGATGAGAGCGACGAGGATATGAGGGAGCTTGCAAAGGAAGAACTGTCAGATGCCAAGAAGCGCATCGAGGAACTGGAGCATGAGCTGAAGATCCTTCTGCTGCCCAAGGATCCTAATGATGACAAGAACATTATTCTGGAGATCCGCGCAGGGGCAGGAGGCGACGAGGCGGCCCTGTTTGCGGCAGAGCTGTACCGGATGTATTCCAACTATGCGGACAGCCAGAGATGGAAGGTGGAGATCATCAGTCTCAATGAAAATGGCATCGGCGGCTTCAAGGAAGTGGTTGCCATGGTAACCGGAAAAGGTGCCTACTCAAAGCTTAAATACGAAAGCGGCGTACATCGTGTACAGCGTGTTCCGGAGACCGAGTCCGGAGGCCGGATCCATACCTCTACGGCTACGGTGGCAGTAATGCCAGAGGCTGAGGAGGTAGACGTGCAGATCGATATGAATGACTGCCGCATTGACGTTATGCGTGCTTCCGGAAACGGCGGTCAGTGCGTAAACACCACCGACTCCGCAGTGCGTCTGACCCATATTCCTACCGGTATTGTAATCTACAGCCAGACAGAAAAATCACAGCTGCAGAACAAGGAAAAAGCCTTCCGCCTTCTCCGCTCCAAGCTCTATGACATGGAGCTTGAAAAGCGTCAGAACTCAGAGGCTGAGGAGCGCCGCAGCCAGATCGGCACAGGCGACCGCTCCGAGAAGATCCGCACCTACAACTTCCCTCAGGGACGTGTCACAGAGCACAGGATCAAGCTGACCCTTTATAAGATTGATTCCATTATGAACGGGGATATACAGGAAATCCTGGATAATCTCATCGCGGCGGACCAGGCGGCGAAACTGGCGAAGATGAATGAGGAAGGGTAATGGAAAAATGAGGACAGGGAGAGGCGGCGGGCCTCTCCCTGTGCTGTAATAAAGAAAGGGGACAGAGTGATGGAAGCAGTAAAGAATGTAAAGGAAACGATTTCTGCTTTAAGTAGTTCCTCTGACAATCAGCTTTACAGGAATGATTTTTATTTTTTCTTTGATATCTTCTTTTCTGATCATCTGAAGAATCGTTTTACCTGCATAGAGAGCCAGTTCTTTTGTGTTCTGTGATACGGTAGTAATCTGGGGGCTTGTAAATTGGGTTAGAGAGATATTGTCAAACCCCACTACCTTGATTTGCTCTGGAACGTCTATGTCATTTTCTGTAAAAACATTAACGCAGGCGAGAGCCATCATATCGTTGGTAGCAAAGACACCATCAAAAAATATTCCCTTTTCTTTTAGAAGACGTTCCATTACATTTCTAGTTTCATCATATTCAGGAAAGCAGCTCATTTCCAATTCTTCGGTATATTCTAGTCCGCTTTCTTTTAAAGCTCTGATGTATCCGGCTCTGCGGCTTTGTATGGTGGAGGCATAGCGAGTGTCTCTTAAAAATAGGATTCTTCGACAGCCTTTGCGTATCAGTTCATTTGCAGCCAGATACCCTCCCAATTCATTGTCTGAAAGAACCATCACATCTGCATTTTTTGGGGCCCGGTCGATATAGACAACAGGCAAGTTTTGTATTTCGTTTATCTGAGCAATCTCATTTTGGCCTGAAATATAGATGATTCCATCTACGTGCTTTTTGGCCAGTCCTTTAATGTGCATATTTTCCAGATTATAATCTTCATTTGAATTACACACGAGGAGAGAGTAGTGCCGTTTCAGCAAAAATGCATCCAACTCCCGTATGATCCTGGCAAAGAATTCATTTGTAATATCAGGGACGATGACTCCGATGCTGTTGCTACGGTTTGTTCGCAGCCCGATTGCATTTACATTGGGAGTAAAACCACATTCTTCGATGGTTTTTCTTACCCTGTATTCTGTCTCTCTGGAATATCCGCCATTCTGGTTGATCACTCTGGAAACTGTTGCAATAGAGACGCCGGCTTTTTTTGCCACGTCTATAATGGATACCCTTTTATTGCCGTCCATACATTCTCCTTGTTTTCCTTTTTCGGGAAATTATATTCCTGTATTGCAGAACCCTCTGATACCCCTCTCTGCGGAAAAAAATCCAGTCAGGCTCTGTTATTAATCATAATTTTTTATGATAGAAATGTCAACTAAAACGAAAACATCCCCGCACTACTCATGGTAAACGTTTACACAATAAAATGTAACTTATGCACAAAAAAATAGAAAAATAATCGTATAAATAGTAGAAAAAGCACGTTACATATTGACATATACTACGTAAAGGTTTACTATAGGGTTGCAGAGAACGTAAACCTTTACGTAAAACGGGAGGCTGACACATGGATGGCACAAAAAGAGTTTCTATTGTGGATATAGCAAAACAAGCTGGGGTGTCAACGGCAACTGTGTCTCGAGTAATGAATCAGAATGGGGGATATTCAAAAGAAACAGAGAAAAGAGTCAGGCAGACTATTGCTGCCTGTGACTTTACACCCAATGTGAACGCGATTGGTTTGAGAACGAACAAAAGCCAGTGTATAGGTGTGATTGTTCCGGATGTAACCAATGAATTTTTTGCTAAAATTATACAGGAACTGGATTTTTATCTGTTAAAGCATGGTTATTCGTTGCTGATTTGTAATTCTAATGAGGATTATGAATTGGAAAATATGCATATTAAAGGATTGATTGAAAAGCACGTAGATGGAATTGTTTATATTTCAGGCCAAAATGAAATTAAATATATTAATGAGATTAAAGATGTGCCAATTGTATATATTGACAGGGCACCACAAAATGCAAAAATGTTGATTCTCTCTGACAATGAAGGCGGGGGATACATGGCAACAGAGGAAATGCTGAAAAAAGGCTGCTCAGATATACTCCTGTTAAGAGATGTACGCTGTGCATCTACTATACGGAGCCGTAAGGAAGGATATGTGAAGGCTTTAGAAAAATATGGAATACCCTACAGAGAGGAACTGGAAATCAGCTGTTTCCCGGACTATGAGGATGCCTGGAAGGCAATGAAGCAGCTGATCAAGTCCAGAGGGTGCTTTTTTGACGGAGTTTTCGCAACGAATGATAGGATGGCTTTGGCCAGTGTGAATGTATTAGAGAATGTTGGAATACAGATTCCAGAGCAGGTAAAGGTGGTGGGATTTGATAATGTTTCGCTTACCCGTTTTACTAGCCCCAGAATCACTACTGTTTCTCAGGATACAAAGCAGATGGCAATTTGCGCTGGAAGAACTATTTTAAAGATGATTCGCAAAAAAGAGATAAAGGAGTCTTGTACGATTATTCCAGTTACATTGGAAGTGCGGGATACAACTTGATGTTAAGCATAGGAGGGTTTATGGAGACATTAGTTAAAATGGAAGGTGTTACCAAGGTGTTTCCTGGTGTCAAGGCGTTAGATGGCATCTCGTTTGAAATCAAAGCAGGAGAGGTTCATGTTTTGATGGGGGAAAATGGAGCGGGAAAATCTACCTTAATGAAGATACTGAGTGGTGTTTATCAGCCTACTGCAGGGAAAATCACGGTAAAAGGAAAGGAGTTTGCTTATTTAACACCAAAAGATTCTTATGAGTGTGGAATTAGTATTATTTATCAGGAACTAAGTGTGATCAATGAGCTGTCAATACTGGAAAATCTGTTTGTAGGAAAACTTCCAACAAAACGAATTGGTGGAATTCCTGTGGTGGATTACAAAAGTATGACGGAACAGGCAAAAACTGTTATGGATAAGGTAGGACTAAAAAGAAAGCCAGGGCAGTTGGTAGAGGAGATCAGTATTTCGGAAAAGCAGCAGTGTGAAATCGCTAAGGCCCTAATTTTCAATGCGGATGTGATTATTATGGATGAACCGACCTCATCGCTGACAAGTTCGGAAGTTGCACATTTGTTTGATATAATCCGGCAGTTGAAAGCAGAGGGAAAAGGAATTGTATATATATCCCATAAAATGGACGAAATTAAGGAAATAGGTGATGTTGTAACCGTATTAAAGGATGGAACTTATGTGGGAACCAGAAATGTACAGGAAGTTACTCTGGATGATATTATAAAGATGATGGTAGGGCGAGAGATAAAGGGAACCTATCGTAATGAACAAATACAAGAATTTTCATCAGAGCCTGTAATTTTTGAAGTCAGGAACATAAGCAGGAAAGACCAACGGGTAAAGAATGTATCATTTCAGGTTCATAAAGGGGAAATTGTAGGCTTTGCTGGCTTGGTGGGAGCGGGGCGCAGCGAACTAATGAACTCGATTTTTGGATCAGAACCCAAAAGCAGCGGGCAGATTTTTATAAATGGAAATGAGGTTCGGATTAGTTCTCCTTATGAGGCAATTAAAAATGGCCTGGCAATGGTTACAGAGAACAGAAGAGAAACAGGTTTTCTCAATAATTTTAGTATAAAGCAGAATATATCGATTGTGCCTTTTATTAAAAACTCCAGAGGAAAAGGATTGTTAGGGTTGGTGGATTCTAAAGCGGAGGATGAGTATGCTGCCAGGCAAAAGCAGGATATGAATGTAAAATGCAGGGATGTAGAACAGAATATTACAGAGCTGTCAGGCGGGAACCAGCAAAAAGTAATACTGGGAAAATGGATGGCGGCAGAATCTCAGGTAATCATATTTGACGAACCTACAAAAGGAATTGATGTAGGAAGCAAAAGTGAGATTTATGTATTGATGCGCCGACTGGCAGATCAGGGAAAAGGTGTGATTATGGTATCTTCTGAGATGCCAGAACTTTTATCTGTATGTGATACTATTTGTGTATTTAGGGACGGAGAGATCAGAATGACCTATGGAGTCCGGGAAGCAACAGAGGAAAATATTTTGAAATCGTCAACTGGCGAGGTGTAATCAGGAGGGAGAATAACCATGAACCAGAATACAGAAATAAAATCAAAACCGAGCTTTGGGGTTCTTTGGCAAAAATATGGAACAATTGGAATTTTTTTGCTTCTTTTGGTTGTGCTTGCAATTGCAAAACCAGCCAGTATCTTTAATCCGGACAGTATTCCTCAGATTTTAAAGCAGAGCGCGGTTAATATACTGTTGGCTTTAGGAGAATTTTTTGCCATATTGATTGCGGGTATTGACCTGTCAGTAGGGGCGGTGGCTGGTCTTGTGGGAATGCTCACAGCTATGCTTATGGTAAATGGAGTTCCTGTGATTCCGGCATTGCTTCTGGGAATTCTGATAGGAATGCTTATTGGCTTCTGTAATGGGATGCTGGTTAATAAAACTGGTCTGCATCCTTTTATCATCACACTGGGAACTCAATCTATTTTTCAGGGAATTATGCTGGTAATTTCGGATTCCAGAAATATATATGGTTTTCCGGCTTCTTTTACAAAGACTATGAGTGCAAGCATTCTTTATATACCAATTCCTGTTATTATTGCTTTGCTTGTGGCGGCTGCCTGTGCTTTTTTTACTGCAAAATGTAAGGCAGGAAGAAATATTTATGCGTTAGGAGGTAATATGGAGGCAGCATGGTACTCTGGGGTGAATGTAAATCTTCATAGGCTTCTGGTATTTATGATTTCAGGAACCTGCGCAGGAATTGCAGGCATTGTGCTATTAGGACGGGTAGGTGCTGCAGCGCCGACAGCTGGAACTGGATATGAAACCTATGCTATTGCAGCGACTATCATTGGCGGAACGAGTTTCATGGGGGGTAAAGGGAAAATACTGGGAGTGGTGATTGGAGGTATGATTATCGGTATTATAAATTATGGAATGACAGCGCTTATGATACCGAGCAGCTATCAGAAAATTGTAATGGGTGCATTGATCATTATTTCTGTTGCCATTGATCATTTTGTGGCAAAGGCTAAAAAATAGGATAAGGAGGAACTACGAATGAAGCCAATGTTTAATCCATCTCTGATGTGTATGGATCTGTTGAATATCAAAGATCAATTACAGATATTAAATTCCAGAGCAGATATGTACCATGTAGATATTATGGATGGTCATTTTGTAAAAAACATTACGTTATCACCTGATTTCTGCAAGGCAATAAAACCTGCCTGTCAGATTCCGTTAGACTGCCATCTGATGGTAACAACTCCCGATGATTTTATCAAACCTTTGGCAGATGCAGGAGCAGGTTATATCTGTCCACACGCAGAAACAATTAATTCAGATGCGTTTCGTATAATTAACAAGATAAGGTCTTTGGGCTGTAAGGTCGGCATTGTTCTGAATCCTGCGACTCCTGTTTCTTATATTCAGCATTATATTCATCTTTTGGATAAGGTAACAGTAATGAGTGTAGATCCTGGGTTTGCGGGGCAGCCTTTTATCTCCGAAATGCTTGATAAGATCAGTTACCTTAGACAGTTAAAACAGGAAAAAGGTTATAGCTATCTGATCGAAGTAGACGGCTCTTGCAATGAACGAACCTTTGGGGAGCTTTATCGGGCTGGAACCGAGGTGTTTATTGTAGGTACATCTGGGCTTTTTAGGCTGGATGAGGATCTGGAAAAGGCATGGGATAAAATGCTGGATAATTTTAACAGGGCCACAGGCCGGTAAGGCGGTAATCAATGGAATGGATCATAGGAATTGACATCGGAGGAACTAATTTTCGACTGGGCTGTGTTGCTCGGAATGGAGACTTGGCTTTTTTCGAAAAGCGTTCTAGTGCTCCGTTTAAGGAAGACGGGGCAGCGAAGGTACTTGGAGCGGAAATCCGAGACTATATGGAACGTCATTCTTTGACGGGTAAAGTTGCGGCTGTGGCGGTAGGTGTGCCATCTGTGGTAAGCAAGGATAAAAGCTTTGTATATTCCACTCCTAATTTGAAAGGGCTGGAACATATGGATCTGGGACATATTTTGGAAGAGTGTCTGGGTATGCAGGTGTTTGTAGATCGGGATGTAAATTATCTTCTTCGTCACGATATTCAAAAATACGGATTGGATCCACACAGGGATAAGACTATATTGGGGATGTACTTAGGGACTGGTTTTGGGAATCCAATCTACATAAATGGACAGTTTCATGCAGGAAAAAACGGAGTAGCCGGTGAATTGGGACATATTCCGCTGTTTGGGCTGGAGGAAATCTGTCCCTGCGGGAATGAGGGGTGTGCGGAACTTCGATGCTCAGGCGCTTACTTAAAAAAGCTTCAGACACAGTATTATTCGGATACAGAAATTGGAGAGATTTTTTTAAAACATGGAAAGGATGAGAGAATCCTTAAATATGTAAGAGACCTGGCTTATCCAATCAGTACAGAGGTAACGCTTTTAGATCCGGATTATGTGGTTATGGGCGGAGGGGTTATGATTATGAAAGATTTTCCTGCGGATTATTTGAAAGAACAGGTAAAAAAGCGTACAAGGCATCCGTTTCCTTCTGAAAATCTGGAATTTATATTTCCAGAATATAGCCAGACCAGCGGTGTTGTTGGAGGAGGGCTATCAGCGTTTGATGCAATAGAGCAGGGATGAAAATTGGTTTTGTTCCTGGTCTAAATAAACAAAATAAGAAAAGGAGAGGTAAAAAATGAAGAAAAGAATGTTAGCAGCAGCTCTTTCAGCAGTCCTGGCAGTGAGTCTGTCAGCTTGTGCGGGAGGTACAGAAGAGGTATCCACAGCACCGGAGACGGTACAGGCAACGGATTCCTCTGATACGGAGGGCTCTCAGGCGGCAGATGAGACTGTTTCTGGTGATAAGAAATATGCGGTTATTTTGAAAACACAGGCAACTGACTTCTGGGTAAAAATGTGGAAGGGAGTTGAAGCGGAGGCAGAAGTGAAGGGAGCGCAGGTGGATCTTTATTCTGCACAGAGCGAAGATGACTTGGAAGGACAGCTTACTATTTTGGAAAGCTGTATCCAGCAGGGATATGACGGCATTGCGATTGCTCCTCTTTCTGGCGTAAATGTACTTCCTGGAATCGGGGAAGCAACTGAAAAAGGAATTGTGATTGTAGATGTGGATGAGAAATTTGATGAAACGGAGCTGGCAAATCAAGGGGGAGCCTGTGTGGCATATGTAGCTACCGATAATGTAGCGGTAGGAGCAAAGGGAGCGCAGTACATTGTAGACCAAGCTGGTCAGGGAGCAAAGGTAGCGATTATTGAAGGTAAGTCTGGAAATCAGTCATCTGAGGATCGGACACAAGGTGCAAAGCAGGCATTTACAGATGGTGGAATGGATTTGATCAGCAGTCAGGCTGCTGATTGGGACCGACAGAAAGCAATGGACATTGCATCTACGCTGATCCAGCAGAACCCTGATTTAAAGGGAATCTACTGCTGTAATGATGGTATGGCTCTTGGTGCTGTCCAGGCGGTGCTTAATGCAGGCAAATCAGGTGAGATCCTGGTGGTAGGAACGGACGGAGATGCAGAGGCAATAACTTCCATTGCAAATAGCGAACTGAGCGCTACGGTTGCTCAGGATCCAGCTCAGATTGGGGCTGTTAGTCTGGATTTATTGATCAAGGAGGTTGAAAAAGGAAATAAGGGAGAGATAGGCGTATTTCCAGAGAAGACTCCGGTAGAGTCAACACTTATTACAGTTGAAAATGCGTCAGAATTTCAGTAATCAGATGACAGGCAGTAATTAAAATAAAAAAAGGGATTGTGCGGCTGAGCTGCACAATCCCTTCTGCAAAGAGGAGAAAAAATATGAGAGTAGGATTTGGTAATGATCATGTTGCTGTTGAATTGAAACAGATATTAATGGAGCATTTGAAGAATAAAGGATATGAATGTGTGGATTTTGGGCCAACAGACCCATCACAGAAGGTAAATTACCCGGAGCCAGGACGCCTGGTAGCGGAGGCTCTGATGCGGGGAGAGATTGATAAAGGGGTGCTGATCTGCGGAACGGGAATTGGTATATCGTTGGCAGCTAATAAAGTACCTGGCATTCGGGCAGCGGTGTGTTCGGAACCATATTCTGCAAGATTAACAGTGGAGCACAATAATGCTAATATAATTGCCATGGGAGCCAGAGTGGTGGGGCCGGAATTGGCAAAAATGATCGTTGATGAGTTCTTTGACGCTGAATTTGAAGGTGGAAGACATGCTGCACGGGTGGATATGATTTCTGAAATTGAAAGAAAATACGGGGCAGAATGGCATGAATAAGCAGGTTAGTGTTGAAATTGGCGGGACGAAACAACAAATTGCAATTGGATTGGAAACTGGCGAGATATTGGAAATAAAAAGTGTAAAGCTGGGAAAAAAAACAGAGGCAGGAGAGATTCTAGAATGGTTGCGTCTAAATCTTCACGAAATTCTGGACAGAGAGCGGGTGGAGGGAATAGGGGTTGGATTTGGCGGGCCTTTGGAGTTTTCTACAGGCCGTGTGCTTTGTTCGCTTCAGGTACCAGGATGGCAGGATTTCAAACTTAAGGAATGGTTTGAACGGGAATTTAAGGTTCCTTCTGTGATTATAAATGATACCGTATTGGGTGGAATAGGCGAGCTGATTCTTGGAAATGGAGTTGGCAGCAGCCGTTTTTTTTATACGAACATCGGTACCGGAGTCGGAGGCGGCTTTTATCTTGACCAAAAATATTATGACGGTTCTGGCTGTGGCGCCTCTTATCTGGGGAATACCTGGATTCCAGATTGGACAAAGGGAAAACCTGGAGAGAAAACCAGACTTGAATTGCTTTGTTCAGGAAGAAGTATAGAAAGACGTATTAACTCTATGGGATATATACCTGAAAGGTCATTTTTGCGCCAAAAGACTGGTTGGATTACTTGCAAAGATCTTGCGGAAGGAGCACGGGCTGGTGATATTTTCTGTTTGGAAGAATTAGACAAGATTGCAGCTGCGTTTTCTCTGGGATTGGCGAATACTTTGGCATTGCTGGCACCGGATTGTATTGTTATAGGCGGAGGCGTAGCTAAGATGGGAGAAATTTTGTTCTCGCGTATTCGCAGATATACGGATGAAATGGCATTTGTAGCGAATCAAAGACATTATAAAATATTGGAAAGTCATCTTGGCGACAGGGCAGTTTTGGCAGGAGGTCTTTTGGCGGCAGGAAAAAGGGGTGTGAATTGCGTTTAGAAATAACTCCATGATTTAGCAACTGCCGGAAATTGGTCCGGCAGTTGCTGACTGGGGATATTTTATTGATATACAAGAGTTTCTTGCGCTTTCCCTAGGGCTTTTTTGCAGTATTCCCCGCCAAATTCCCTCGCTCTCTCCGCCCAAATATTAAATCTTTTTAAATTTCCCCGAAATATTCCCGACTTTATTTGAAAAAATAAATAGAGTATGCTATATTGGACAAAGAATATTGCAATGAACATTGCCGGGCCCGGGCTTTGACCGGTGCCTGTAAGGAGGAAAATATGAAGGGAATTATACTGGCCGGAGGAAGCGGGACAAGACTGTATCCTCTGACGAAGGTAACCTCGAAGCAGCTGCTTCCGATTTATGACAAACCTATGATCTATTATCCGCTGTCTGTTCTGATGAACGCAGGAATCCGGGATATTCTGATCATTTCCACACCGGATGATACCCCCCGGTTTGAGGCTCTTTTGGGAGACGGGCAGCAGTTTGGCATCCATTTAAGCTATGCAGTGCAGCCAAGCCCCGACGGTCTGGCTCAGGCCTTTATTATCGGCGAGGAGTTTATCGGCGGCGATTCGGTGGCCATGGTCCTGGGAGATAACATTTTCCACGGACAGGGGCTGAACAGGCGCCTTCAGGCGGCTGCGGCCAAGGAGACGGGGGCTACGGTATTCGGCTACTATGTGGACGATCCGGAGCGTTTTGGCATCGTGGAGTTTGACCAGGAGGGAAAGGCTGTTTCCATTGAGGAGAAGCCGGAGAAGCCAAAGTCCAACTACTGTGTCACCGGCCTTTATTTCTACGACAACCGTGTGGTAGAGTACGCGAAGAATCTGAAGCCTTCTGCAAGAGGAGAGCTTGAGATCACAGACTTAAACCGGATCTATCTGGAAAATGGCGATCTGGACGTAATCCTTTTAGGACAGGGCTTTACCTGGCTTGATACGGGAACCCATGAGTCTTTGGTAGAGGCCACCAATTTTGTAAAAACCGTTGAGACCCATCAGCACCGTAAGATCGCCTGCCTGGAGGAGATTGGCTACTTAAACGGCTGGATCACCAGGGAGCAGGTGCTTGAGACCTACGAGGTTCTAAAAAAGAATCAGTACGGTAAGTATCTGAAGGATGTATTAGACGGCAAATACGTAGACAAGCTCCGGACCATGGAGTTTTGATCGCTTGGAGGAAAAGGAAAATGAAAATAATTGTAACCGGCGGTGCCGGATTTATTGGAAGCAACTTTGTACACCATATGGTGAATAAATATCCGGAGTATGAGATCATCAATCTGGATCTGCTTACCTATGCAGGAAACCTTGAGAATTTAAAGCCGGTAGAGGATAAGCCAAACTACCGTTTTGTAAAGGGCGACATTGCGGACAGAACCTTTATTTTTGACCTGTTTGAGAAGGAAAAGCCGGATATGGTGGTAAATTTTGCGGCTGAGAGCCATGTAGACCGCTCCATTACAGACCCTGAAGCATTTGTAAGGACCAATGTTATGGGAACCACCACCCTTCTTGACGCCTGCCGCACCTACGGCATCAAGCGCTATCATCAGGTGTCTACAGACGAGGTATACGGCGATCTGCCCCTGGACCGCCCGGATCTGTTCTTTACAGAGGAGACGCCCCTGCATACCTCAAGCCCCTATTCTTCTTCTAAGGCAAGCGCAGACCTGTTTGTGCTGGCTTACCACAGAACCTACGGGCTTCCTGTAACGGTATCACGCTGTTCCAATAACTATGGCCCCTATCATTTCCCGGAGAAGCTGATCCCGTTGATTATCAGCCGGGCACTGGCAGATGAGGAACTTCCCGTATACGGAACCGGGGAAAATGTCCGGGACTGGCTCCATGTATCCGATCACTGTGAGGCTATCGACCTGGTGATCCATAAGGGCCGGGTAGGCGAGGTCTACAACATCGGCGGACACAATGAGAGGACAAACCTTGAGGTGGTTAAGACCATTTTAAAGGCTCTTGATAAGCCTGAAAGCCTGATCAAGTTCGTAACCGACCGTCCGGGCCACGATATGCGCTATGCCATCGACCCGACCAAGATGGAGACAGAGCTTGGCTGGAAGCCTCAGTATACCTTTGATACAGGCATTAAACAGACCATTCAGTGGTACCTGGACAATCAGGATTGGTGGAAAAATATCTTAAGCGGCGAGTACAGCAATTATTTCGATAAAATGTACGGCAGCCGTCTGTAAACGAATGTATGTGGCTGACGGGGAGATTCTTCTGTCAGCCATTCTTGAGCGGAGGTTTTATATGAGAGTTCTGGTAACAGGCGTAAAGGGCCAGCTGGGCTATGATGTGATGAATGAGCTGGCAGCCAGAGGGATAGAGGGCATCGGCGTGGATGTGGAGGAAATGGATATTACAGACGCATCTGCCTGTGAACGGGTCATTACAGAGGCAAAAGCAGACGCAGTGATCCACTGCGCGGCATATACTGCAGTAGATGCTGCTGAGGATCAGGCGGAGCTGTGCCGCAGGGTCAATGCGGAGGGAACACGGAATATTGCAAGGGTGTGCAGAAACCTGGATCTTAAGATGATGTATATCAGTACCGACTATGTATTTAACGGCACAGGAGAGCGCCCCTGGGAGCCGGATGACCACAGGGAGCCGCTGAATGTTTACGGCCTTACCAAATACGAGGGCGAGATCGCGGTAGAGCAGAGCCTGGAGAAATATTTTATTGTTCGGATCGCCTGGGTATTTGGTATCAATGGAAAGAATTTTATCAAGACCATGCTGCGGCTGGGAAAAGAGAGAGGCGCTGTAAGCGTTGTGGACGATCAGGTAGGCTCTCCTACCTATACCTATGATCTGGCAAGGCTTCTGGTAGATATGATCCAGACGGACCGCTACGGCCGTTATCATGCTACCAATGAAGGGCAGTGCAGCTGGTATGAGTTTGCCTGCGAGATTTTCCGCCAGGCCGGTATGGGAGAGGTGAAGGTGACGCCTGTGGATTCAGGAAGCTTTCCGGCAAAGGCAAAGCGTCCATCCAACAGCCGCATGAGCAAGGAAAAGCTGACAGAAAATGGCTTTGTCCGCCTGCCCTCCTGGCAGGACGCTCTGGGCCGCTATCTGGAGGCCTTAAAGGAACAGAGTGAGCTGTAACGGCAGCATCATAAGAGACTGGGAGGAATTGGAAAAATGGGAAAATATTTTGGAACAGACGGCTTCCGCGGAGAAGCAAATGTAGACCTGACCGTAGAACATGCGTATAAGGTGGGACGGTTTCTGGGCTGGTATTACGGACAGAAAAAGCCGGGTGAGAAATGCCGGATTGTGATCGGAAAGGATACCAGAAGAAGCAGCTATATGTTTGAGTATTCTCTGGTAGCAGGGCTGACAGCCTCCGGGGCAGAGGCATACCTGCTTCATGTGACTACCACTCCCAGCGTGTCCTATGTGGTGCGCACAGAAGGCTTTGACTGCGGCATAATGATCTCCGCCAGCCATAATCCTTACTATGATAACGGAATTAAGGTGATCAATGAAAAGGGAGAAAAGCTGGAGGAGTCTGTAATCGAGCAGATCGAGGCTTATCTGGACGGCGCTATGGGAGAGATCCCCTTTGCAAAGAAGGATGAGATCGGCCGTACCGTGGATTTCGCAGCCGGAAGGAACCGGTATATCGGCTATCTCATTTCCATTGCCACCCGTTCCTTTAAAAATATGAAGGTGGCTTTAGACTGTGCCAACGGCAGCGCCTCCGCCATTGCGAAAAATGTATTTGATGCCCTTGGAGCAGAGACTCATGTGATCAACAACGAGCCCAACGGCTTAAATATCAATACTAACTGCGGCTCTACCCATATTGAGTATCTGCAGGAGTTTGTACGGGCAGAGGGCTGCGACGTGGGCTTTGCCTATGACGGTGACGCGGACCGCTGTATCGCTGTGGACGGCACAGGAAATGTGGTGGACGGCGATGTGATCATGTATATCTGCGGAAAATACATGAAGGAACAGGGAAGTCTGTTTCACAATACTGTTGTTACCACTGTGATGTCTAATTTTGGCCTTTATAAGGCCTTTGACCGGGAGGGCATTTCCTACGAAAAGACGGCGGTAGGAGATAAGTATGTATATGAAAATATGTCCGCTACCGGCAACTGTCTGGGAGGCGAGCAGTCCGGCCATATTATTTTCAGCAAGCACGCTACCACAGGAGATGGCATTCTTACCTCCTTAAAGGTAATGGAAGTGATTTTAGAGAAGAAGCAGACTCTGGAAAAGCTGGCATCTGAGGTCCAGATCTATCCCCAGGTCCTTAAAAATGTAAGGGTCAGGGATAAAAAGGCTGCCCAGGATGATGAAGCAGTTCAGGCAGAGGTGGCAAAGGTAACAGAAAGCCTGGGAAGCGACGGTCGTATCCTGCTGCGCCAGTCCGGCACAGAGCCGTTGGTGCGGGTAATGGTAGAAGCGGCGGATATGGAAAGCTGCGATAAATATGTGGATCAGGTGATCGAGGTAATGAAGGCCCGGGGACATTTTGCAGAGCAGGGATAATAAATGGATGAGGATCAGGGAGAAATCCCTGGTCCTTGTTTTATAAAATGAGGTCATAGAGGCCATAACCATTAGAAATAGTAAAATGGATTTCATCAGTTGTAAGTTATGGACTCTTATGCTATAATAGATTAACACTGC
The DNA here is from genome assembly GCA_900549235.1 of uncultured Clostridium sp. Lineage (GTDB taxonomy): Bacteria > Bacillota > Clostridia > Lachnospirales > Lachnospiraceae > Enterocloster. Next base: position 58,801 of record URNT01000017.1, read on the forward strand.
GGCGGGGCAAATTGGTCAGCCGCTGATTTTAAAGACAAAGGAATGATGCAAGGTGGGGCTGGATCGGTAAGGATTCTGCTGTTCATTGTCCGGCACTGCACTGCCACCTGGCGACTGCCCGGAAGGGCTGGATTAGATCGATCAGATACAGGCAGAACAGATCATATGAACAGAGATGGAGGATGTTATTATGTTAAACTATAAGAGATATAAGAGAGTTCCTGTTGTGGATTTTCCGGAGCGCACATGGCCGGGGAAGGAGATTGAGAAGGCGCCGGTATGGTGCAGCGTAGATCTTAGAGATGGAAACCAGGCTCTGGTGGAGCCTATGGTGGTGGAGGAGAAGGTGGAGATGTTCAACCTTCTTGTAAAGCTGGGTTTTAAGGAAATTGAGGTAGGCTTTCCTGCCGCTTCTCAGATCGAGTATGATTTTCTCCGTACTCTGGTGGAGCGCAGGCTGATCCCAGATGATGTGGAGGTCCAGGTGCTGGTGCAGTGCAGGGAGCATCTGATCAAACGGACCTTTGAGGCTCTTAAGGGAGTAAAGAAGGCCATTGTACATATTTATAATTCCACATCTACCCTTCAGAGGGATGTGGTATTCCATAAGGATATGGAGGAGATCAAGGATATAGCCATCATCGGCACCAAGCTGGTGCAGCGCTATGCGGCTGAGTGCGATACCCAGATCCGTCTGGAGTATTCTCCCGAGAGCTTTACCGGCACAGAGCTTGATTTTGCCCTGGACATCTGTACGGCAGTGCAGGAAACCTGGGGGGCCACGAAGGAGAACCCCATCATCATCAATCTTCCGTCTACTGTTGAGATGAATACACCTAATGTATATGCGGATCAGATCGAGTGGATGAATACCCATTTCAAGAATAGAGAAAGCATTATTTTAAGTGTTCATCCTCACAACGACCGGGGAGAAGGTGTGGCTGCTACGGATCTGGCCCTTCTTGCAGGTGCGGACCGGGTGGAGGGCACTCTCTTTGGAAATGGGGAGCGCACCGGTAACGTAGACATTCTTACAGTTGCCTATAATATGTTTTCACAGGGCATTGACCCGGAGCTTCATATTGAAAATATCAGGGAGATCGTTGAGGTATATGAACGCTGTACCAAGATGAATATCCCGCCCAGACATCCTTACGCAGGCAAGCTGGTATTTACCGCCTTTTCCGGCTCCCACCAGGATGCCATCAATAAGGGGATGCAGGCCCTTCATGAGAGGAACGGACAGTATTGGGAGGTTCCCTATCTGCCCATCGATCCCAGCGACATCGGCAGGGAGTACGAGCCGATTGTCCGTATCAACAGCCAGTCCGGCAAAGGCGGCGTAGCATTTGTGATGGATACCTTCTACGGATTCAAGCTGCCTAAGGGCATGCACAAGGAGTTTGCTGATGTGATCCAGAAGATTTCTGAGAAGCAGGGCGAGGTTGCGCCTGAGCAGATCCTGGAGGAGTTTAAGAAGGATTATCTGGAGCGGAAGGAACCCATTCATTTCCTCAGGTGCCGGATCACTGATACAGAGACGGGAGAGGGAGAATTTGCCACCCTGGCTAAGGTTACCTATACGGATCATGGCATGGAGAAATACTTCGAGGGCATTGGAAACGGTCCGATCGATGCGGTTCAGAGAGGCTTAGAGGATGCCCTTGGCGTGCATATCAAGGTGCTGGATTACAGCGAGCACGCGCTGGGTTCCGGTTCCGGCGCTCAGGCCGCCTCCTATATCCACCTGGTTGACCAGGATACAGGAAAGGCCACTTACGGCGTGGGCATCAGTTCGAATATTACAAGGTCCTCTATCAGGGGAATTTTCAGCGCGGTGAACCGGTTGTTTTATTAAGAGATTGGGATGAATCAAGGGGCATAGTCAGTTTGGCTATGCTCCTTTGCTGATGTGCGCCTGGCGGCGCACGTTTCTTAGTATGATGGGCATGCCGTCAGTCTGTGGTGAAAGTCCACAAGGGGCATAGTTGCCGACGAACCCCATAACGACTCCCAAGGTTTACATCGTGAGGTGTAGGCGAGAAGAAGGGATAGCAAAATCACGCTATGCAGGTGACATCGTACTGCTGGCAAAGAGTGAACGTGCGGCGGAACGGCTACTGGAGACCAGTACGCAATATCTGGAAGAGATACTGGGGCTGAAAGCGAACCGTGAAAAGAGCCGGATGACCAGTGTGTTCGCAATCCGAAATTTTAAGTTTCTTGGCTTTTGTTTTGGGAAGAACGGAAAAGGGATTTACGTCCGTGTCCATGGAAAGTCACGGAAGAAAGCCAAGGATAAACTGCGCCAGCTTACTTCCCGGAGCAGGTGTGGAATTATCATCCGAACCATGGAGAAGATAAAAGTATACATCAGAGGATGGCTGAACTATTATGGGATAGCGGACATGAAGAACGACATCGAAAGCCTGAATGGATGGCTGTACCGCCGGATAGGAATGTGTATCTGGAAACAGTGGAAGCTACCAAAGACAAGGATGAGAAAAATGATTGTTCTGGAAGTAGACAGCTATTATGCGGCAACAATTGCCTATAACCGCAAAGGTTACTGGTTTAACGCCGGGAACAAAGCGGTCAATTGGGCTTTAAACCAAGAAAGACTGATAAACTGGGGTTTTTATGATCTGGCTACAGCGTACCAGTCTCTGCACATCAACTATTGAAACCGCCGTGTACCGAACGGTACGCACGGTGGTGTGAGAGGACGGGAGCTAATCACTCCCTCCTACTTAATTTTTGGGAATGCAGAATGATATGAAAACATATAAAGCGTTAAGCCCCATATTGAAATCATAAAAAAGTGTGTTAAAATAGAACGGTATTGTCATTTATATAGAAAAACAGGGGAATCAATAAACGCGAAGTGATTTTCGATGAAAGGAGTAAATAAATGAAACGATCTAATGTTACCCCTCCTGTGGAGCGGAATCCAGAGTTGGAGGCATTGATTCGAGCGCATGGAACCTTGTCGGTTTATCCGGCTCATAAGATATTTCTGGAACCAGGTGATGACATAGATCACATTTATTATATTCTTGAGGGACGCACCCGACATTTTATGATGGGAGAGGATGGAAACGAACGGGTTCTTTACATTTTGAATTCCGGCTGGTTTTTTGGTGAGGCACGGGCCTATGAAGAGGAGTCTACAGGGCTTTATTCACAGGCAGATATCCGAACAAAGGTCTATCGGATACCATTAGCGGAATATCAGAAACTGTTTGATGAAAATAAGATGTTTCGAGATGCTGTTATGCACAGCTATGCCAGAAAAGTGCTGATCCTGTGCGGGGAAATTGAAAATATTTCGTTTTGTTCCAGTAAGGAGCGTTTAAAGCAGATTTTGTGCTCAATTGCGGATACGGATAGGCTTTATGACGGAAGCTGGTATAATCTTAAGGTTCGATATACACAATATGAGCTGAGTGTGATTCTTGGTATTGCACGAGGAACTGTAAATAAGCTGATGAATGAGCTTTACGATGAGGGAATCATCCGCAGGCTTAATAAGGATATACAGTTTCACAGAGAGTCTTATAAAAAAATGAAACGATAAATTATGGATAGCCAGGTATCATGCAAAAAAGGCAGACTTCTCAATAGAGATCTGCCTTTTTTGTATGAATAAAAGAAATATTCTAAAAAAATAAATAAGCAGAAACATTAGACAGATAAATGTAAGGTGTATGACACTGTCATCTGTGCGATTGCAGATAAAGTGATTTAGATTTATGATAAAAGAAATTAAAGGAGGTAATTGTTATGATAAATTTACAGGGTTCGTGGGTTGCAATGCCGACTCCATTTACGGAGGATAACAAGGTTGATTTTGATGGTTTTTCAGTATTAATCGACAGACAGATCAAGCATGGGACCTCACAGCTCTTTATTCTGGGCTCGGCTGGCGAGGTGACACTTCTTTCACAAGAGGAAAAGGAAACGATAGTAAGAGAGGTAATCCGGATGACTGCTGGGCGGATTCCCATATTTTTCAGTGCGTCAGCGTTTACAACTGAGGCATCTGTAAACTTTGCACGTTACTGTGAGAAGGAAGGGGCTGATGGCGTTGTATTTACAGTACCTCCTTATGTACTGGTGCCTCAGATGGCGGCTTATGCTCATTTGGATGAGTGTATGAGTGCGGTGAGTATCCCATGCGGTATTTATAATAATCCATCCCGCTTAGGTGTACAGGTCATGCCGGAAACAATTAAAAAGCTTGCAGACCGGCATGATAACTTTGTTGTAGATAAGGAGGCTCTTCCCAGTGTGGAACAGCTGGTGCAGGTGCAGAGACTCTGTGGCGACAGAGTTCGGATCATGTGCTGTGATTATCCTAAATATTCAATTGTACTGCCCACACTGGCTGTAGGAGGAACGGGAACCGCAAATATTGGTGGAAATATTATTCCGGAAGAGGCTTCACTTTACTCCAGGCCATGGACAAATATGCAGATTGTTGAGGAATGCAGAGAAAATTACTTTAAATGGTTTCCTCTGCTTCAGGCTCTTTATACCTTCTCAAATCCGATTGTGATAAAGGCTGCCCTTAATATTTTAGGACTTCCAGGAGGGCATTTGAGAAAGCCTTATCAGGATTACTCAGGCCAGAGGCTTCAGGAATTAGAAAAAATGCTGGGCGAAATGGGAGTGATTGATAAGTATGGGGTGAAGGGATGACAGAACGGCTGATTGTAATTGGAGGAACTGCTGCTGGATTGAGTGCGGCATCAAAGGCAAAGAGAAATGATCCCGCTATTGATGTAAAGGTATTTGAAAAGAGCGGCTATATCAGCTATGGTGCCTGTGGACTTCCGTATTTTGTGGGAGGAACTGTTCCTGAAGCGGATGCGTTGATTTCTATGACACCTGAACAGATGGAAAAAAAGAGAGGGATTGTTACCTTTCGTCGTCATGAGGTTTGCAAAATTGATCGGGAAAGGAAACGGGTTCTGGTGCATTGTTTGGAAAATGGAGATAAGACATGGCATACATATGATAAGCTGGTGATAGCTACAGGGGCAGAGCCTGTTGTGCCTGACATTCCTGGTATTAAAAGCAAAGGCGTTTATTTTCTGAGGACAGTAGAAAACGGAATAGAGCTTCGGAAAGTAGCGATGCAGGCAGGAAAACGTGCAGTGGTGGTCGGAGGTGGATTTATTGGGCTTGAGATGGCTCAAGAACTGATCAGGAGGGGGCTTGAGGTCCATCTTGTAGAAGCAGCACCATGCCTGCTTCCGGCATTTCCTAAAGCATACTCTAGATTAGTAATGGATACACTGACTAAAAATGGTGTAAAGCTTTATACAAATGAAAAAATCGAAGAAATCTGCACAAAAGATGATACAGTGACGGGAATTCGCATAAAACAGGGAGTGATTCCGGCAGATTTTATTTTAATCTGTGTTGGTGTTTGTCCGGTTTCTGGTTTGGCTGCGGACTGTGGATTGAAACTGGGAGCAAATAACAGTATAGCAGTAAATGATTATATGCAGACCTCGGACCCATCTATTTGGGCTTGCGGAGACTGTGCGGAAACAAAGCATCGTCTTTTAAAAGAGCCAGTATACATTCCTCTTGGAACAACGGCAAATAAGCAGGGAAAGCTTGCTGGCAATAATCTCAGTGGAGGTCAGGAATGCTTTCAGGGGGTTCTTGGCTCCACGGTCACAAAATGTTTTGATTGCTATATTGCCCAGACTGGCTTAACTCCGGAAAAGGCTAAAGCGGAAGGGTATGAGGTGGAAGATGTCTGTATTGAAAAATCGGACAGGGCCTCCTACTATCCGGGAGGAAAAACAACGTATTTACGATTGATTTTTGAACGGTCAAGAGGACGGCTTTTAGGGGCACAGGGAATAGGCGGAGAAAGTATTGCTGGCAGGATCAATGTACTGGCGGCGGTGATTACGGCAGGGATGAGCGTTTCAGAGCTTGCGGGTCTGGATCTTGTATATGCGCCCCCTGTAGCTCCGGTATATGATCCGATTCTGATTGCGGCAATGCAGGCTGAAAAAAAGACAGGAAGGAATAGGGAGGGCCGTGAAGATTTATGATGTAACCATCGGACGCGGTGAAGATATAAGAGCAGGACTGACTACGTACATCTGTGAAAAAGGATGGGATAGTGTATGGGTTGCAGGGGCCGTTGGCTCTGTTAAGGATATGGTATTTACCACTCCGTCCCAAAATACACTTCCTCTTTGCACAGAACAGAAGCAATGCAGGGATGCAGCAGAGCTATTAACCTTTACGGGAGAAGTAATGAAGATTGAACAGATGGATTCGGAGTTGAAAGCAGTATATCAGGATCTGAGCAGTCCGCTGTTTATACATATTCATGCAAGCTGTGCAGCTTGCGGGGGAAAGATTTTTGGAGGCGGTCTGCTTTCAGGAAGAGCATTTCGCGCTGTACGGGTATTTTTAGTTCCGCTGGAGAGGGGATAAAGAAGGAGGAAGTAAGATGGGAGAAGAACGTAAAAAGATATGGGCACCAAATGTGTATTCACTCTTGTTTTTGCTGGTTGTAGCAGCTGCTGTACTGACATGGATCATACCGGCAGGCAGTTTTGAACGTGTAACAGAGGGGAACGTAACAGAGGTGGTCCCGGGGACATTTCAACTGATTGAATCCAGTCCTCAGACACCATGGGATATAATTCAGGCAATTGTTTCTGGATTTAAAAATCAGATTAGTCTAATCCTGATGATTCTGTTTGTAGGTGCGGCGGTAAATATGCTGGCAGCAACAAAAGCAATCAACAGCATATTTACCAGATTAGCAAAGGCTGTAAAGGGAAAGGAAGAAATAGCCATTTTATGTGTAATGGCGTTCATGTCTCTTGGAGGAGCTACAGGCGTATTTGGGAATGTTACTTTAGTTTTGATTCCCATTGGAATTTTCCTTTCTCAGGCAATGGGGTTTGATAAAACTCTTGGCTTTTTCATGATATTCTTTGGCTCCTTCTCAGGCTTTAATATTGGCTGGGCCAATGCGGGTGTTTTGGGGATTGCACAAAGTATTGCTGAGCTTCCTATTTTTTCCGGGTTGGAAATGCGGCTTTTATTTCATGCCATCAATTTTGCGCTTAGCTATGGCTTTGTGATTTTGTATCTGAAGCAGATAAAGAAGGATCCGATGAAAAGCCTGAATTATAAACCGGGAATGGATCCTGCTTCTATCATGGGAGATGCAGATGCAGCAGCTGAAATGGAAAGCGTGGTTGTTACAAAGCGCCAGATTGCTTCTATGGCAGCTATGTTTGGAGGACTCCTTGTAGTAGTATTTGGAGCACTGAATTATAAGTGGGGGGCAGACAAAATTACGTCCGTGTTTATGGTTGTGTCAATTCTGATTGGATTGATCAGCTATGGAGATTTAAATGATGCGCTCAGTTCTTTCATTAAGGGATGTTCAACTGTGGTTATGGCAGCGTTTATTGTAGGCTTTGCGAATGGTATTACGGTTGTAATGCAGAATGGGCAGATACTTGATACACTGGTTTATTATTTATCTATTCCGATTAACCAGTTTGGACCGGTTGTGGGGGCAGTTCTGATGTATATTGCGGATGTGATCATCAGCTTGTTTATTTCCTCTGGCTCTGGCCAGGCGGCAGCTGTTATGCCCATTATGATTCCTATTGCTGATCTGACTGGGATCACAAGACAGGTTGCTGTTCAGGCATTCCAATTTGGAGATGGATTCACAAATTGTATTGTACCTACAGTAGGAACTCTGATGGGCGGCCTTGGGTTTGCCGGGGTTGCGTATGGAAGGTATTTAAAGAAGGCGATGCCGCTGATTATCGTTCAGATTATATTGGCTTTAGGAGCAATTATCATTCTTCAGAGCATTGGCTGGACAGGTCTATGATGGGAATATAAGGGGTGAAAAAGGATGGAAACGATTTTTCAATATGTAGATGAGATAGAACCAGAGATTAACGCTGTCAGAGAGGACATTCACAGACATCCGGAGCTGGGGCTTCAGGAATTTCGGACCAGCGCTTTGATCGAAAAGGAATTGAGACAAAAAACAACTGCAGATTCTATTAGGAAAGTAGGAGAGACTGGGTGGCTGGTAGAAATAAAAGGTACGAAGCCGGGACCGAAGCATTGCATTGCACTGCGGGGAGATATGGACGCATTGCCTGTACAGGAGAGTGAGGATTTTGCTTTAAGAAGTGAAATCAATAATGTAATGCATGCCTGCGGACATGATGTGCATACATCTATTTTGCTGGGAGCACTTCGGGTTTTGGAGCATTACCGGGATCAGATTGCAGGTTCTGTATTATTTTTCTTTCAACCAGCAGAGGAAATTATGAAGGGTGCGAAGCTGTTTTCAGATAACCCGATGATTGATTTTGATAAGATTGACGGAGTTGCGGCTTTGCATGTATCTCCAGAGCTTGATGCTGGGACGATTGGCACCAGATATGGTGCGATTCTTGGAAGCTCTGATGAGCTGACAATTACCTTAAGAGGAAAAGGAGGCCATGGTGCCCATCCACATACGGTCATTGATCCGGTGGCAGCAGCGGCAGAAATTATTAATGTATTGCAGACTCTGGTTTCAAGGGAAGTTACACCTCATGAACCAGCGGTTGTGTCAATCTGCAGTATCCATTCTGATGGAAATGAGTTTAACATCATTCCGGATCGGGTTGAACTACGTGGAACGATTCGTGCTGTAAAGCCAGAAATCAGAGATCAGCTTGTAAAAAGGATTCCTGAAATTGTGATGCATACAGCGGAAGGGATGCGTGTTACTGCAGAGGTATCTGTTAAATTGGGGCCGCCTCCATTTGTGAATGATAAAGAGTGGGTGGATCGGGTGTTCCGCAGCAGTAAAAAACTGCTGGGGCCTGAACATGTTACTGCACTCCCGATTCCAAGCATGGGGGCAGAGGACTTCGCTTTTGTAAAGGAAAAAGCGCCAGGTGTTTTTGTACGGTTTGGAGCAAGAACACCTGGAGGGCCCTATGGAAGTATGCATAGTCCGACATTCTATTGCGATAGAAAGGCAATTCGGACTGGGATCCTGACGTTATGCGGTATAGCCCTGGACTTCTTTGAGGTGGAATACTGATTAATAACATTCATCTGCTTTTATTTTATGTTAAAATACCATCCCTCCCGCTTCAATGCAAAGAAATGTAAATTGTTAAAGAAAATATTGAAAAACCAGAAAAAGATGCTAAAATAGTCTTATAATTTACAAAAAGGAGGAAATGGTATGGCAGAGTATGAGAATAATGCAGTGGCCCCGAAGGATAATGGTGGCTTTCTGTGGGGATTGCTGGGATGCTGCATCCCGATTGTAGGACTGGTTCTGTTTCTTGTATGGAAGGATCAGAAGCCGAAGACGGCAAAGGCCGCTGGCATCGGCGCATTGGTTTCTGTTATTTTAAGCGTCCTTTGTTACATTGTGTGGTTTGTAATATTGGGACTGGCAGCGGTTAGTTTTTAAATGGGAAGATTTTTGCGTATCTGTTTTGGATGCCATGGCAGACCGGATCGTTCATTTTATTGGAAGGGAAAACAGTTTCCGATCTGCGCCAGATGTACAGGTGAATTAATAGGAATTCTTTGCGGGATTCCTATTATTTTCGTTTACGGGTATGCCAGTATCCCCCTGATGGCTGTTTTGATGGCTCCGATGATAGCAGACGGCTTTTTCCAGCTTCTTACAAGCTATGAGAGCAATAATATAAAGCGGGTTGTCACCGGCTTTTTCTTCGGTATCGCATTTGACAGCCTTCTGATCTATTTTCACAGAACTTGTGTCAGGATCGCCATGGTGATCGTAGGGTTTATTATAAAGGACAGGGCTATGGCGGAGCAGGTGATGAGCTTTTTTTTGTAGACAACGCCCTAAAATCCTGCTAAAATAGGTGTCTGTACATCCAAAAGATAAGGAGGACATCAGATGCACCAGCTAAAAAGACCCCGCACCAGGCTGACAGCGGGAGAGATAGCTCATTGCGGTCTGTTTACGGCGCTGATCGCGGCAGGGGCATTTATGAAGATTAGTATACCGGTTCAGCCCTTTCCTATGAATTTTACCCTGCAGTTCTTTTTTGTGCTGCTGGCGGGATTTGTGCTGGGAGCCAGGGAAGGAGCACTCTGTGTAGGGATCTATCTGCTCACAGGGCTGGTGGGAGTGCCGGTGTTTGCAGCAGGAGGCGGCCCGGCTTATCTGATCCGGCCTACTTTCGGGTTTCTCATTGGATTTTTGCTGGCGGCGCCGGTGACCGGGTGGCTGTCCAGGAAAAGAGAAAGGGAGTCCTTTGGCTGGAGTCTGTTCAGCGCGGTCTGTGGTATGATCGTGATGTACCTTTCGGGGATGATCTATTTTTACATGATCAGTAACTTTGTGATCCATATGCCGGTGGGCTGGAGGATTGTTTTTATAAACTGCTTTCTTCTGACCGTGGGCGGGGATTTCCTGCTGTGCGTGCTGGCGGCAGGCCTGGCGGGACGGCTGCGGCCTTTGTGGAACCGGGGGAGATAGGATAAGGAATGACATTTACCGCAGCCCAGCGGCAGATGTCATTCTTTTTTTCTTCAGTTTGTGCTAAAATATTCTCAAGAGTCCGGTCTTCCGGGCAATACCATAAAGGAAGGAATGTCTTATCATGGACTTAAAACATACAGGCCCCGGGGGCTTAAGCGGCAGTACCCTGAAATACATTGCTCTGATTTCCATGCTGATAGACCATATCGGGGCTGTTGTGTTTGAATACGGACTGTATTATCAGGGGCTGTCTCCGGTTTTTGTGCCCTTTTTTGAAGGTCCCTTTGGAAACTGGCTCTATCTCTTTGCACAGGGGCTTCGTATGGTGGGGCGGATCGCATTTCCCATCTACTGTTTTCTTCTGACAGAGGGCTTCCGTCATACCGGGAACCGGAGGCGGTATTTTCTGAGGCTTCTGATCTTTGCCCTCATTTCAGAGGTGCCCTTTGACCTGGCCGCCTTTAACCGGCCCTGGGATATGGGGCATCAGAATGTATTTTTCACTCTGGCAACAGGACTTCTGGTGATGGAGGGGCTTAGGCGGATCGAGGCCCGGTTTGCATTTTCGCTGGAAATGCAGTATCTTTTTTCCTGCATGATAGTAGGCTCAGGGTGCGGAGCAGCTTATCTCTTAAGGTGCGATTATGATGTGATCGGGGTGCTTCTGATTGTGATCCTTTACTATGCGAGAGGAGACCGGAAGCGGAGCGCCCTGGGGGCGGGGATTATGGGCTTTCTTGAGACCTGGCCTTATACCCTGGGCTTTGGCGCCCTGTCTGCCATGCCTATCTGGCTGTATAATGGAAAAAGAGGAAGCAAAAAGGGAAAATATCTGCTATACTGGTTCTATCCCCTTCATCTTCTGGCCCTGACTGTGGTGCGGATCGTGTGGCTGGGAATTTCTGTAAATTGATTGGCAGGTATAAGGCAGCGGATCGACGAAGGGGGAGAAGGACAGTGGAAGACCTTAGGGAGTTTGAGTGCAGGGGTTTGTATCGCAGACTTCTTTCTCAAAGGCTGCCAGAAACCGTTGAAATACAGCGTGGGTAAGAAGCGTGGTAACAGGATTGGAGATCATTTCGGCGGCGTATACACCCCATACGCCAAAAAAATGAGGAAGGATGAGCGCCAGAGGGATCAGAAGAAGAACCTTCCGCATAATGCCGAAGAGGAAGGAAAAACGAGTATTTCCCATCGCCACAAAAGCATTTTGATTAATCATCTGAAGACCGAGAACAAAACTGGTAGAAAACATAAGCCGTATGGTTTTTTCGGTAAGGTCTGTAAGAACTGCATCTTCTGTAAATAAAAGACAGATGGCCCTTGGAAAAAGCATCAGGCCGCCCCACATAAGGATGGCGCAGGACAGGCTGAGAATTCGGGCACATCGGATGGAGGAACGGACCCGGATATAGTTTCTGGCTCCATAATTGTAGCTTAAAATAGGCTGCAGACCAGTTACGATTCCAAGAAGAGGCATAAAGAAAATTTGCCCGATGCTGTTTAAAATGGCCATGGAAGCCAGATGAAGATTAGCATCGCTGCCTCCATAATACAGAAGCAGGCGGTTGATCAGGATAACGATCAGGGACTCGTTGACCCGAAAGGTAAAAGGGGATATGCCCAGAGCGCAGATTGATCTAAGGATTGCCCGGTCAGGCAGCATATCTCTCCAGTTCAGACGGATCAGAGAGTGTCTGGAAGAAAGAAAACCTATAACCCAGAGACAGGAAATAAACTGGGAAAAAACTGTGGCGATGGCTGCGCCGCGTATCCCCATATCAAGGGTATATATAAGGATTGGATCTAAAACAATATTTAGAATAGCACCGATCACAACGGAAATCGTTCCGGTAAGGACAAAGCCCTGTGCGTTGATGAAGGGGTTCAGACCAAAGGATAACTCAACAAACAGCGTACCTAAAAGATAGGTTTGGAGGTAGTCTAAGGCGTATGGCATAGTTTGAGCGTCAGCGCCAAAAAGGATAAGAAGAGGACGCAAAAAAGCTGAGCAGAGAAGTGTAAGCGCAAAGGAGACCGCTAAAAGAAGGGAGGCAGCGTTGCACAGAATCTGCTGAGCTTTTTTTGAATCGCCCTGTCCAAGAGCAATAGAAGCCAGAGGCGCTCCGCCCATACCCGGAAGACAGCTGAAAGCGGAGATCATCATAGTAATGGGAAAAGTAAGCCCGATGCCGCTTAAAGCAATAGCGCCGGTTCCCGGCATATGTCCGATATACATACGATCAACAAGGCTGTAAAGCGCGTTGACAAGCTGGGCAATTGTAGCAGGGATCGTGAGGCGGATCAGCAGAGGAAACAGTCTGGAAGATTCCAGCTGCTGAGTGATATTTTTTGTACGGGAAATCAATGTAAGAATCCTCCTGGATCAAATAAATGGTATTCAGCAGAGGCTATGGCCGGAGCTTTCTGTGTTGTGGGGGATATGTTTACGGGGACGCTGAAGGGGTTCATTTGTAGGAATCTTTTCAATGTCTGCCTGAAGCAGCGTTTTGGCAGTATATATATCTCCTTTTTCTATATAATCTAACATGGCAAAATGCAGATCTGCTGCTAAATAGTAATTTTTCATGATTTCTATGAAATAAATAGTTTGTCTGTCGATGGCCTCTAACAGGGTCTTTTGTGCGAAGGCATTTCCATAACAGGAGAACAGACGGGAGTGAAATTCGCGGTTGGATTTCCAGTAATTGATAAAATTTTTGTCTTCCATATTGGAGTATTCATAACACAGCTCCCGCAGCTCTTTTATGCATTCCGGTGTGATCATATGAAAATAGAGATCTAAAAAGGTACACTCTAACGCGGCACGGAAGGCAACAATATTGCGGAGCTCATTTTGATCTGGTTTACGGATACGGTAGCCATGACGGGGGATGCTTACAATAAACTGATCACTGCACAGCTGTATCAGGGCTTCACGGATAGGAGCCCGGCTTACATTATATTTTTCCATTAAAGCTTTTTCAGTTAAATAGTCATTTAAATGAAATTCATTGTTAATGATACCGGAGAGAATCGCATTATATATCTGATTTCTAATTGTATTTTCATACTTTTTTTCCATAAATATATTCCTTTCCAACTTATATACAATAAATCATATCACAAAAATGAGAAAAAGTCATTAGGAACAACAATATTGTTAAAAGTGCACAATATATATAGGCGAATACTACAAAAATAATAAAACATATACTGAAATATTGCAAATAAGTAAAAGCTGTGATATGATTACAGCAACTCAAATATGAGAAAATTAAGAAAGAAGGACTGAGGTATGAACCAACAAAAAAACACAAGGGTATGGCTTGGCTATGTGCTTTTGGGCCTGATGGCAATTTCGTTTCTGTATTTTGGCGTATACAGAATTGCTACAGGCCAGGCAGAATGGGATGTACAGACAGCATTTTTAACCATGCTGATCCTGATCATCATTGGTGAGGTTATTTCAACTGCAACAAAGGCGTTTGTTCCATCGATGTTTATTACGGCTGTTCTGTTTGTGGCAGGGTTTTGGACCTATCTTCCCGCGGATATTCTTCAGCAGGGAGGAATATCTTCCAGCCTTCCGACATTTCTGGTAATGATGATGGTTGTACACCTGGGTACGATGCTGAATATCCAGGAATTGATTGACCAGTGGAAAACAGTAGTAGTTACTTTGGCAGGTATGCTTGGCATTTTAGTAGTGATTCTTACGGCAGGCAGACTGCTTTTAGGTACGGATACGGCAGCAATTGCAGCGCCTCCTCTGACTGGCGGTTTTGTAGCAGCTATGATGATGCAGTCTGTGGCTCCTACGGAAAGACTTGCGATTCTTGCCATGGCAGTGTATGTACTGCAGGGGTTTGTGGGTTATCCTCTGACCAGTATCTGCTTGAAGCGGGAAGGCTATGCGGTGGTGAAACAGTACAGAACTGGCAGCTGGAAGGGGACTCAGGAGCAGGGAACTGCTGATAAGGAAGAAGGAAAAAATAGTATTTTTCCATCTATCCCCGATAAATACAAAAGTGACTTTACATATTTATTCACTATGGTGATCCTTACTGTGATGTCTGGATATCTGGATACTCTTACGGGAGGGTATGTATCTAAATTTGTATGGGCATTGATTCTTGGTGTCTTTGCTACTGCTTTGGGATTTACTGAGAAAAATGTTCTTGTGCGTTCAAGAAGTATGGGCTTTGTATATACGATCATTATGATGTTTGTATTTTCGCAGCTCAGCAGCTGTACTCCGGACACCGTAGTTCAGCTCATTAAGGATTTTGCGGTTCTCATCGTACTGTCTACGATTGGTATTGCTGTATTTTCAATTCCCCTTGGAAGGAAGCTTGGAATGAGCACCGCCATGGCTTTCGCCCTTGGTTTGGGATCTATTGCCGGTGGCTTTCCAGCCAGCTATACCTTAAGTGTGGAGGCAGCAAAGATCTGTGCGGAAAATGAGGAAGAATATCAGGTATTAGAGCAGCATATGCTTCCAAAGACTCTGGTATCCGGCTTTGTCAGCGCTACTTCTGGCTCTGTGTTTATCGCAGGCATTGTTATGGCTCTTTTCTTTAAATAAGTGTTGTGGAGGCTTTGGTGCAGTACGTTCTTTGGATGTATGAAACCGGTTTTTGATTGGAGGCGGAATATGGATCTTGGATTAAAAGGAAAGGTTGCAGCTGTTACGGGCGGCAGTAAAGGAATTGGCTATTATACGGCTCTGGAATTTTTAAAGGAAGGAGCTAAGGTTGCCATTTGCGCCAGAAATGAGGAGGAGCTGACAGAGGCTAAAGAACGGCTGTCTTCTTATGGGGAAGTATATGCAGAGGCTTATGATGCTTCAGAAGCAGAAGGAAATTACCGGTTTGCAGAGCATATAGTGGAGCGTTTTGGTGGTCTGGATGTGTGGGTAAATAATGTGGGAGCTACCGGGTATAAAAACGGAGAGGAATATGGGGAAACGGAGATCGACTTTATGACTGGTGTCTGTTTTAAATCTGTGATTTATGGATGTCAGGCGGCTTTTCGACATATGAAGGGAAAAGGGGGAGCGATTGTGAATGTAAGCTCCCTGGCTGCCAGATGTCCCTCGGCCGGACGAAGCACTCTTTATGGACCATTGAAATCAGCTGTCAATAATTTAACGAATACCTTTGCAGGGGAATACTGTGCTCATAATATCCGTGTAACCTGTATTATGCCTGGTTTTACAGTGACTCCGCTGGTAAAAGCTGCGATCAGTCAGGAAGAGCTGGACCGGAACGCAGCAGCAACACTTCTTGGCCGGATGGCTGAGCCTGAGGAAATTGCAAAGCCGATTGTGTTTTTGGCCAGTGACGCAGCAAGCTATATGACAGCAACTACGATTGAGGTATCAGGTGGGAGAAGTATGACTCTAAATCCCACTTATGCTTACGATAAACTAAAAAATGAAAAAGAAAAGGAGAGAGAAGCATGATTGACAACAAAATTACAATTAAGGATGATGAAAAGGTGAATATCCAGAGAGGCGCTATTGGACACCGTGCTACATGGACAGGACTGACTTACAAATACGCAGAAGAGGCAGGAAAGGCAGAGGAGGCAGAGGCTTTGATCCGAAAGGCCATCAGTGAAACAGGGCGTGTTCAGGGAAGGGATATAAAAGTTCGGTGCGTAGATCCGGGCAGCTGTGAAAGCTTTTTCCATACAATGTTTACAGATACGCTTCAAAAATCCTTTGAGGTTGAGGTGAAGGAGAAAAATGATGATGTGCTGGATGTAGAGTTTCATCATTGTCCGCTGTTAAAGGCATGGCAGGATCTGGGCTTTGATGATGCTTTATGTGAGAAATTATGTGATATTGCAATGGATGGAGACAGGAATATTGCAAAAGCAATGGGATTTGAATTTGAATTGAGAGATACCATTGCAAATGGATGTCCGACCTGCCAGATAAAATTTTACAAGAAAAAATAAAAATTGAGGAAACCATGATTCAATCTTCTATCCTCTTATTGCGAAAAGCGCCTCCTGGAGGCGCTTTTCAGACTGTAGACAAAGTCCCGGCAAAAGCCGGGCTTTTCTACATTTATAACCGT
>URNT01000018.1 GCA_900549235.1 uncultured Clostridium sp.
GGGTTTATGACCGCTTCACCAGAAAAATCAGCACCTTTACTGCTGCCATGGGCGGGGCAAAGGAGGTTGCCACCCAGGTATTTGACGCGGATTCAGCGGATCTGGACAGTGTGATCGGGCCCATTTACCATGAACAGTTAAGAGACGATATTGAGCTGTTAGACGGGGCCAGCGATGAGCTGGATATGGACCGGGTCCAGAGAGGAGATCTGTCTCCTGTATTTTTCGGCTCTGCCCTTACAAACTTCGGTGTGGAGACATTTCTGGAGCATTTTCTGAAAATGACCACTTCACCTCTTCCAAGAATGTCTCTTCAGGGAGAGATTGATCCCTTCCGGCCGGATTTTTCCGCCTTTGTATTTAAGATCCAGGCAAATATGAACAAGGCCCACCGGGACAGGATCGCCTTTATGCGGATCTGTTCCGGTAAATTTGAGGCGGGTATGGAGGTAAATCACGTTCAGGGCGGCAAGAAGATCCGTCTGACCCAGCCTCAGCAGCTGATGGCCCAGGACAGAAAAATCGTGGAGGAGGCTTACGCCGGAGATATTATCGGCGTCTTTGATCCGGGTATTTTCTCCATCGGTGATACCCTCTGCACCTCCAATGAAAAGTTTGAGTTTGAAGGGATTCCCACCTTCGCTCCCGAGCATTTCGCAAGGGTGCGCCAGGTGGATACCATGAAGCGCAAGCAGTTTATAAAGGGTGTGAACCAGATCGCCCAGGAGGGCGCCATCCAGATCTTCCAGGAGTTTAATTCCGGTATGGAGGAGATCATCGTAGGGGTGGTAGGAGTGCTCCAGTTTGAGGTGCTGACCTACCGCCTGCAGAATGAATACAACGTAGAGGTGATCCTTGAAAAGCTGCCCTATGAGCACATCCGCTGGGTAGAGAATCCCCAGGAGGTGGATGTGGCCCGGATCCAGGGTACTTCCGATATGAAGCGGATCAAGGATCTGAAGGATAACCCCCTGCTCCTGTTTATCAACAGCTGGAGCGTGGGAATGGTGTTAGACAGGAACCCGCAGCTTAAGCTGTCCGAATTTGGACGTTCATAAGGATAAGGAGGCAGTCATATGAGTAAGATCGACGTAGTACGGGCCGCTATGGTAGAGGCCATGAAGGCAAAGGATAAGGCAAGAAAAGACTCCCTTTCCATGCTTCTTTCTGCGCTGAAAAATGCCCAGATTGACAAGCGTGAGCCCCTGACAGAGGCAGAGGAGGACGCCATTGTCAAAAAGGAGATCAAGCAGACCCAGGAGACCTATAACCTGGCCCCTGAGGACCGGGAGGACATCCGCAGCGAGGCGGCGGCCAGACTGGCTGTTTATAAGGAATTTGCCCCTGAGGATATGAGTGTGGAGGCCATCCGCCAGGTGATCGGGGAGGTTCTTGCAGAGCTTGGGATCAGCCAGCCAGGTCCTAAGGACAAGGGAGCCATTATGAAGGCCCTGATGCCCAGGGTGAAGGGAAAAGCAGACGGAAAAGTGGTAAATGAAACCCTGGGGGCTATGCTTAAATAGTAAACCTACATGCGCCCGGCAGGCAAGCGCACCATCAACCCATAAAAGTCTGGCGGGCACATGGGGCATCCCTGAACTGATGCCCGCCTGACGGCGGCGGGGACTTTCAGAGTAAAAGGAGAAGAATATCCATGTACAGAGAAGAAATTGAGCGTTACATTGACAGCCACAGAAGTGAGATGATCGAGGACATCTGCACTCTGTGCCGGATCAACAGTGAGAAAACGGCTTATGTAGAAGGAAAGCCCTTTGGAGAGGGAAATTTTGCCGCTCTCCAGACCGCCCTTTCCATGGCAGAGCGTTATGGCTTTTCGATTAATAATTACGACAACTATGTAGGGACAGCAGATCTGA
Organism: uncultured Clostridium sp.; assembly: GCA_900549235.1. Classification (GTDB taxonomy): domain Bacteria; phylum Bacillota; class Clostridia; order Lachnospirales; family Lachnospiraceae; genus Enterocloster. The sequence continues at coordinate 1,878 of URNT01000018.1, forward strand.
ATGATAAGGAAAAGCAGCTGGATATACTGGCCCACCTGGATGTGGTGCCGGCAGGAGAGGGCTGGACAGTAACAGAGCCCTACGCTCCTCTTGAAAAGGACGGAAGGCTTTACGGCCGCGGCACCGCGGATGACAAGGGCCCTGCCGTAGCTGCTCTCTATGCCATGAGAGCTGTTAAGGAATTAAATATCCCTCTTAAGAAAAATGTACGCCTGATCCTGGGCACCGATGAGGAATGTGGAAGCTCCGACATTGCCGTATATTATGACAGAGAAGAAGAGGCCCCCATGACCTTCTCTCCGGACGCCTCCTTCCCTGTGACCAATACAGAAAAGGGCCGTCTGCCGGGACAGTTTTCTGCCTCCTTCCAGCCCTCAGGGGAGCTTCCAAAGCTGGTATCCCTGGAAGCGGGTACCAAGGTAAATGTAGTTCCCGGAAAGGCAAAGGCTGTCCTTAAGGGACTGACCCTGGAGACTCTGGAGACAGCGGCTGGGGCAGCAGAGAAGGAGACCGGCATCCAGTTTTGCTTTGAGCCGGATCTGGATCAGATCACTGTGGTGGCAGAGGGCGCAGGAGCCCACGCCTCCACTCCCCAGGAAGGGAAAAATGCCCTTACCGGCCTGCTGGCCTTTCTGGTACAGCTGCCCCTGGCTGACTGCGGACAGCTGACTGCCTTAAAGGCCCTTGCAAGACTGATCCCCCACGGAGATACAGAAGGGAAGGCTCTGGGCGTTGCCATGGCAGATGAGCTGTCAGGAGCCTTGACTCTGGCTTTTAGTATGCTGACTGTGGATGAGGGGCATCTGGAGGGTATGTTTGACAGCCGCTGCCCGGTCTGCGCCAATGAGGATAATGTTTTAAAGGTAATCAGGGAAAAAATGGCAGCTCAGGGCCTGGAGCTTACAAACCAGTCCATGACGCCGCCTCATCATGTAGACGGAAACTCTCATTTTGTAAAAACCCTGAACCGGGTCTATGAGGAGTATACCGGTTTAAAGGGCGGCTGCCAGGCTACCGGAGGCGGCACTTATGTCCATAATTTGAAGAACGGCGTAGCCTTTGGAGCTTCATTTCCGGGTACAGACAACCGGATGCATGGAGCAGATGAATTTGCTGAGATCGATCAGCTCCTGGCAAGCGCCAAGATCTTTGCCCAGGTGATCGCAGATCTTTGCGGTTAAAATTTACTTGACAAACCGGTTTAAGTGATGTATCTTCATAACAAGACATTTCCAGTCTTAGATTTCGACTACAGGAGGAACCTATGAACCAGTTCAGAGCCATGCAGATGGATATGGATATGATGAACAGCATGTACATGATGTGCTGTGTATCCTCATGCCTGGAAAACTGAATCGGTGTTTTAACTGTATGGATTAGAAGAGATAAAAGGATTTCCTTGTTTTAAGCAGTAAAAGGGTGAATTCGGGGGCCGCAAGTCCGTGCAGGGCATGCGGTCCCTTTTTTGGACATTATGATGAAAGGAATAAGGTTATGGAAGAAAGAGACAGGATCATTCGTCTGGAGCATCTGGGCAAGCAGTTTGAGACGTCAAACGGAACAGTGACAGCTCTGGAGGATATTAATCTGGAAATTTGCAGCGGCGAGATCTTTGGCATCATTGGCTTATCCGGAGCGGGAAAGAGTACCTTGGTGCGCTGTATCAATTATCTGGAGGTGCCTACAGCGGGAAAAGTGATCTTTGAGGGAAAGGATCTTTCCACTATGAAGGAGGCGCAGATACGGAAGGCGAGACAGTCCATGGGCATGATCTTTCAGCAGTTTAACCTTCTGGCTCAGAGAAATGTGCTCCAGAATGTATGCTTTCCCATGGAAATCGCCGGAGTGTCCAGGGCAGAGGCCAAAAAGCGGGCGGAGGAGCTTCTGGCTCTGGTGGGCCTTGAGGACCGTATGAAGGCCTATCCGGCCCAGTTATCCGGCGGCCAGAAGCAGAGAGTGGCTATTGCCAGAGCCATGGCCACCAACCCAAGAGTGCTTCTCTGCGACGAGGCCACCAGTGCCCTGGATCCAAATACCACCAAGTCCATTCTCCAGCTTTTAAAGAAGATCAACCGTGAAATGGGCATTACCGTGATTATGATCACCCATGAGATGGCAGTGATCGAATCCATCTGCGACCGGGTGGCCATCATTGCAGACAGCCGGATCGCGGAGATGGGAAAGGTATCCGAGATTTTCTCCGGTCCTAAATCCGAGATCGGGCGCCAGCTGATCCTGGGAGATGTGGCAGGGCAGAGCATCCGCTTCGGCACCTCCCGCCAGATCCGTATTATCTTTGACGGACGGGAATCCTCCGAGCCGGTGATCTCCAATATGGTCCTGGCCTGCAAGGTGCCGGTGAATATCATGCACGCAGACACCAGGGATATAGAAGGAAAGGCCATGGGACAGATGCTGATCCAGCTGCCTGAGGATGAGGCGGACGGAGCAAGGATCCGCAATTATCTGAAAACGGCCAATGTAACATTTGAGGAGGTGGGTTAAGATGCAGTTTGATCAGGCAACCATTACTATGCTGATTGAGGGCGTCAGGGATACCCTTTATATGGTCATCCTTTCGTCTCTTTTATCCTATATCATCGGTATCCCTCTGGGGATCGCCCTGGTGGTGACAGACCGGGAGGGGATCTGCCCCATGCCCGGATTTAACAAGGTGGCAGGCGTGATCATCAACCTGCTGCGCTCCATTCCCTTTATTATCCTGCTGATCATGGTGATCCCATTTACCAGGGTACTGATCGGGAGGATCACAGGGCCAAACGCGGCTGTGGTTCCCCTTGTGATCTCTGCCTTCCCCTATATCAGCCGTATGGTGGAATCCTCTCTAAAGGAGGTGGATGCAGGTGTTATCGAGGCAGCCAAGTCCATGGGGGCTTCTACGGGACAGATCATCTGGAAGGTTCTTCTGCCGGAGGCTAAGCCTTCTCTGCTGATCGGAGCCGCCATTTCCATTACTACTATTCTGGGATATTCGGCTATGGCAGGCAGTGTAGGAGCCGGAGGACTGGGAGATATTGCCATCCGCTACGGCCTTCATCGGTATCAGGCAGATATGATGCTTGTTACAGTGGTGATCCTGGTGGTGATCGTACAGCTGATCCAGGAGGGCTTTATGAGGGCCGCAAGAAGGAGCGATAAGAGAATACGATAGGATCTGCCTGCATGACGGGCTGATTTTATAAAAAAGATATGAGGAGGAAGTAATTATGAAAAAGAGATTTTTAAGCGCAGCAGCAGCTGCAGTGGCAGCGGTAGCATTATTGACTGCCTGCTCTGGAGGACAGCAGGAAAGTACGGCTTCCCAGAGCACAGAGGCTGCAGGGACCACAGAGGCTTCAGGCGAGACAGCAGAGGCCTCAGAGGAGGCTCCGGCGGAGCTTAAGGAAATCGTTGTGGGTGCAAGCCCCGCGCCCCACGCGGAGATTTTGAAGGCGGCAGAGGATGTACTGGCTTCTAAGGGCTATAAGCTGAAAATTGTCGAGTATACCGATTATGTGATCCCTAACAATGCCCTGGATTCCGGCGATCTGGATGCGAATTATTTCCAGCACAAGCCTTACCTGGATTCCTTCAATGAGCAGAATGGCACAAAGCTGGTAAGCGCGGGAGCCATACACTATGAGCCCTTTGGCATCTACGGCGGAAAATGCAGCTCTTTAGAGGAGCTTCCAGATGGAGCCAGCGTACTGGTTCCAAATGACATCAGCAATGAGGCAAGAGCCCTTCTTTTACTGGAGGCAGAGGGCCTGATCAAGTTAAAGGAAGGCGCCGGACTGGAGGCCACCCAGAAGGATATTGTTGAAAATCCAAAGAACTTGAAGTTTGTAGAGCTGGAAGCAGCCCTGCTGCCCCGTTCCCTGCCGGATGAGGACATTGCTGTTATCAACGGAAACTATGCTATCGAAGCAGGGCTGAAGGTAAGCGATGCTCTGGCAACAGAGGACGCAGAGTCTCTGGCGGCAGAAACCTATGGCAACATTGTGGCAGTAAGAGAAGGCGATGAGAACAGAGAGGAGATCAAGGCTCTGATGGAAGCCCTGACAAGTCCTGAGGTAAAGGAATTTATGGAAACCACCTATGAAGGAGCTGTGGTTCCTCTGTTCTAAAGGAGGAGAAAAATGGAAGAAGACCGCAGAGAAGACTGGATCCGCCCGGGAGAAAATGGCGGTGAATACCGCCCCTGGGTGATATCAGAGAACAATGGAGGCCAGGGGCAGAGGCGTCCGGAGATTACGCCTCCCCTTCCCGGTGAGAAAAATAACATGGCTCTCGCCTCCCTGGTTCTCGGTATCCTGTCCCTTGTTACCTGCTGCTGCAGCTGCCTGGCAGTTGTCCTTGGAGCACTGGGCATCATATTTGCCTTCCTGTCAAAAGAGGACCGCCCCATGTGCAGCCAGGCGAAAGCCGGCCTGATCCTCTCCTGTGTGGGAGTAGGACTTGCCATTGTTACGGTGATCCTGGGGGTTGCGGTGAATTTGATGTATTATTAAGAGGGATAAACGGTGATAAAGCGCCTTCCAGACGCATAGGCTGTAAAAAGCAGCGCAGGGGAGGCGCTTTATCGTGCGAATATTCGATCTCAAGCAAAAAGAAGTCATAAACATAAAAGACTGCCGGCGTCTTGGATTTGTGGGAGATGTGGATTTTGATATGGAAACAGGCTGCATGATCGCCATCATCGTACCGGGGCCGGGGTGTATCTGCGGGTTTCTTGGCAGGGAGAAGGAGTATGTGATTCCATTCTGTGACATATGCCAGGTGGGGAGTGATATTATCCTGGTGGAACTGAAGGAGGAAAAAAAGAAGGAACACGGAAAGGAATAAAAGCCTCTATAGGCTCTAAAAAGAGGAGTGGCCGGCAAAGTAACCTCTGCCGGCCGGTTTGTGAGAAAAAGTTGTATGAAAAGCATAAGCTTCTTACACTCGTAAATATAGCAGGAAATTGTGATGAAATTGTGTTAAAAATGTGAAGTTTTTGTAACGGCGCGGGGGATAAAAATCATTCGGAGGGGAATGCCGGCCCGTAATGGGGGAGATGGCCGGCATTCCATGAAGAAATTCTGGTTAAAGTATAGCACAGGCGGGGGCATGAGAAAACCCATCTTACTGAATGGAAAGTAAAATTACCAAAGTCACAGGCTATTATGGATCAGTTCCAGAATGGCCTTTAATTCTCCAGCATCAGCCTGTCCTGGCGCAGATGCCTGCCCTGCGGTTCCAAAGGTAAGGCAGGAACCAAAGATCTCACCTGTAAAGCGGCTGGGCATACCAAGCCCCTTCATGGACATGGTGATTACTGGACAGGAAAGCTGCTCCTTTGCCTGGAGGGTAGCCTCTAAAAGGGTCAGTACATCTCTGGGGCTCTGGGGCGTGACTGCGATCTTTGCGATGTCGGCACCTGATTCCTCCATCTGCTTTAAGCGGGCGAGGATTTCATTTCCCGAGGGGGTGGCAGAAAAATCGTGGCTGGATAAAATGGTTTTTACACCCTGGTCATGGGCCAGCCGGATCAGCTCCTTAACCTCCCTGGTACCGGAAAAAAGCTCGATGTCTGCCAGGTCCGGGATGCCGGAAGAAATGACAGCAGCCGTCAGCTTATGGTAGTCCTGGAGGGAAGCGGGAAGATGGCCGCCTTCCTTGCTGGTGCGGAAGGTAAAAAGAAGAGGAAGGGGTTCTGCTTCCTTTTTAAGCTTTTCTGCAATCTTCTCAGCATAGCCGGGTCTTAAAATATCCTCCATCCAGTCGGCCCTCCATTCGATCAGGTCGCAGAGGTCCGGGGACAGCCTCCCGGCAGTCTCAAGGAGCGCCTGGGGAGTAGTGTTTACAAGGGGGATACAGATTTTCGGACGTCCTTCTCCAAGGACCATATCTTTTATTCGGATTGTCATAGTCAGACCAGCCTTTCTTGTTTTTTCCTATTATAATTCCATTTTTCAGATCCGTCTATGAAAACTCACACAAAAGCTCTTGCGCTCAAAAGGGGATTCGGTTAAAATAAAATGAACCATTTGCCACAGAATGAAAGGAAGTGTAAGAACCATGAAATGCCCCTATTGTAATGAAGCCGATACAAAGGTGATCGACTCCCGTCCGGCGGACGACAACAGTTCCATACGGAGAAGACGCCAGTGCGAGCGCTGCGGAAAGCGCTTTACAACCTATGAAAAGCTGGAGACTATGCCTTTGATGGTGATCAAAAAGGATAATTCCAGGGAGACCTATGACCGTTCGAAGATTGAATCAGGGATCATCCATTCCTGCCACAAGCGGCCGGTATCCCCCCAGCAGATCAATGCCATGATCGACGAGATCGAGAACCGCATCTTTAATATGGAAGAAAAGGAAGTGACCACCACAGCCATCGGCGAGCTGGTGATGGAAAAGCTGCAGCAGCTGGACGAGGTGGCTTATGTCAGGTTTGCTTCTGTGTACCGGGAATTTAAGGATGTGAATACATTTATGGAGGAGCTGGGCAAGCTCTTAAAGAAATAGGAAGGACGGCAGACATGATATTAGAACGCTTCTATCCCAGTCGCATGGAGCAGTCGGTTTATGTGATCCCCTTTGAGCATTACCAGGCAAAGGGGATGAAGGGGGTCATATTTGATATTGATAATACGCTGGTGCCTCACGGGGCCGGGGCAGACAGGCAGGTGGCTGCACTTTTTGAGCGGCTGAGGAGCCTGGGCCTTGAGACCTGCCTTCTCTCTAATAATAAGGAGCCCAGAGTGCGTTCCTTTGGTGATCAGGTTGGGAGCAGCTATATTTATAAGGGCAAAAAGCCAGGGGTAAGAGGCTATGAGCGTGCCATGGAGATCATGGGAACCAGCCGTGAGGAGACCATGTTCATCGGTGACCAGCTGTTTACCGATATATACGGAGCCAACCGGGCGGGACTTTACAGCATCCTGGTAAAGCCCATTCATCCCAGGGAGGAAATCCAGATCGTGATGAAGCGCTGGTTGGAAAAGCCGGTGCTGTGCTGCTATAAGCGCCATTGCCGGAAAGACAGAAAGAACAGCAGGGAGAGTGTGTAAAAATGGACGGAAAGACAAGAGTATGCGGACTGATCGCCAATCCGGTGGAGCATTCCATGTCTCCGCTGATGCAGAATTTCTATGCGGAGCAGACCGGGGTGAACCTGGCGTATGTGCCCTTTAAGGTGGAAGGAGACCAGGTAGGGGAGGCGGTAAAGGGCGCTTTTGCCCTGAATATCCTGGGCCTGAATGTGACTGTACCCCACAAGCAGCGGGTGATGGAGTATCTGGAATACATAGACGAGGATGCCAGAGCCATCGGAGCAGTCAATACCCTGGTGCGGGGTGAACATGGCTATGGCGGCTACAATACAGACGGTGCCGGCTTTAAACGGGCCCTGGACGAGGCAGGCATCAGCCCCAAAGGGGAGTCCTGTATCCTTTTAGGGGCCGGAGGCGCCGCCAAGGCGGCAGCTTATGTTCTTGCGAAGGAAGGAGCAGAGGAGATCTACCTTCTGAACCGGAGCCTGGAAAAGGCAGAGAAACTGGCCTCTTATATCAATGGACTGGCAGGCCGCAGCCTTACAAAGCCTCTGGCGCTTTCTGAATTTGGCAGGATCCCTTATAAAGAGAAGGGATATCTGGCCGTCCAGTCTACCAGTGTGGGGATGTATCCCCGGTCAGAGGAAGTGATCCTGGAGGCTGAGGCATTTTACCGCCTGATTCATACGGGAGTGGATATTGTATACACGCCCTCCAGAACAAGATTTATGGAACTGGTGGAGCAGGCCGGAGGCCGGGCGGTGAATGGTCTGGATATGCTTTTATACCAGGGGATCATTTCCTACGAGCTGTGGAATCCGGATGTACAGGTGGGAAAGGATACCATTGACGAGGCAAGGCAGATGATCCTGGAGCGTCTGGAACAGGGGGGGAATGTGATCCTCACCGGCTTTATGGGCGCCGGAAAGACCAGCATCGGACAGAGGTACGCGGCTATGTACGGCCTGCCTTTTGTAGATACGGACCAGGAGATCGAGAAGGCCGCCGGGATGGCCATTCGGGATATATTTGCCGCCCGGGGGGAGGAGGCCTTCAGAAGGCTGGAAACAGAGGTGTTAGAATCTCTTTTAAAGAAAAAGGGAAAGGCAGTGATTTCTGTAGGCGGCGGCCTTCCTTTAAGGAAGGAGAACCGAAATCTTCTGCGCCGGCTTGGACAGGTTGTTTACCTGGATGTGGCGCCGGGGACGGTGTATGAGCGGATTGGAAGGGACGTGTCAGACCGGCCCATGCTTCAGGGGGGAGATGTGATGGAACGGATCTGCGCTCTTTTAGATGGCAGGCGGCCCATTTACCTGGAAGGAGCCCATATCTGCGTGGATGTGAACGGCCGCAGGGTGGAGGAGATCGCCAGGGAGATCCGCAGCAGGGTCAGTGAAGGATAAATTCCTGCAAACTCCCATAAAAAGAACTTGAAAATGAGCCATATATAGTATAGAATATAAAAGATCAGAGTGTGCCAGTCTTATTTACAGGCACACCAGGCGGGCGCTTCTGGAAGCGTCCTGAACGAACTTAAGGAGGAATATCTTTATGATATCAGCAGGCGATTTTAGAAACGGCATTACACTGGAGATTGATGGACAGGTTGTTCAGATCCTGGAGTTCCAGCACGTTAAGCCAGGTAAGGGTGCAGCATTTGTACGTACCAAGCTTAAGAACGTGATCAACGGAGGCGTGGTAGAGCGTACCTTCCGTCCAACTGAGAAGTTCCCGGCAGCAAGAATCGACAGAGTAGATATGCAGTATCTGTATGAGGATGGCGGTCTGTTCAACTTCATGAATACAGAAAACTACGAGCAGGTAGCTTTAAACAGCGACATCATCGGTGACGCTCTGAAGTTTGTAAAGGAGAACGAGATCTGTAAGGTATGTTCTTACAACGGAAGCGTATTCTCTGTAGAGGCTCCTCTGTTTGTAGAACTGGAGATCACCGATACAGAGCCAGGCTTTAAGGGTGATACCGCTACAGGTGCTACCAAGCCGGCTACCGTAGAGACAGGCGCAACGGTAAACGTACCATTATTCGTAGAGATCGGCGATAAGATCAAGATCGATACAAGAACAGGCGAGTATCTGTCCCGTGTATAAAATGCCCTGTAAGGCACAAGATTGCTCCGGCTGATGCCGGGGCAGTTTTTTTCACAGAATGGAATCGCAGAAAAGGAGAGCAAGAGCGTGAAAAAGATTCTTGACAGGATGGAGCAGGAGCTCCGGGCGGCATTTACAGCCTGCGGCTATGATGAAAAATTTGCCAAGGTAGTGCTGTCTAACCGCCCTGATTTATGTGAGTATCAGTGCAACGGCGCCATGGCTGCCGCAAAAGCATATAAGAAGAAGCCTATTGATATTGCGAACGCAGTGGTGGAGGAGCTTGTTAGGGACACAGAGCATCCCGTATTTGCAGAGGCAGCCGCGGTGATGCCCGGCTTTATCAATCTGAAACTGTCAGGGGAATTCCTGGCGCAGTATATGGGAGAGATGGCGGCGGCAGAAAAACTGGGCCTGGAGGCTCCCGAAAAGCCGGAGACTATTATCGTAGATTACGGCGGCGCCAATGTGGCAAAGCCTCTCCATGTAGGCCACCTGCGGGCGGCGATCATCGGTGAGAGCATTAAGCGCATGGGACGCTTCCTGGGCCACCATATGATTGGAGACGTGCATCTGGGTGACTGGGGCCTTCAGATGGGCCTGATCATCGAGGAACTGAGAGACAGGAAGCCGGAGCTGGTATATTTTGATGAGAGTTTTCAGGGCGAGTACCCCTCAGAGGCTCCTTTTACCATTAGTGAGCTGGAGGAGATCTACCCGGCAGCCAGTGCCAAGTCAAAGGAAGACGAGACATTTAAGGAGAGGGCCCATCAGGCTACACTGAAACTTCAGAAGGGTTACGGGCCGTTCAGAGCCATCTGGAAGCACATTATGGAGGTTTCTGTTGCGGACCTTAAGAAAAATTATTCCAATCTTAATGTAGAGTTTGACCTGTGGAAGGGTGAAAGTGACGCGGAGCCATACATCGACGATATGATCCAGATGCTGGTGGACAAAGGACTGGCTTATGAGAGCCAGGGTGCTCTGGTGGTGGATGTGGCAGAGGAGTCCGATACCAAGGAGATCCCCCCCTGCCTGGTGAGAAAGTCAGACGGCGCATCCCTGTACGCTACCTCAGATCTGGCAACAATTGTAGAGCGTGAGCAGGATTTCCAGCCTGACCGCTACATTTATGTGGTAGATAAGCGCCAGGCCATGCATTTTGAGCAGGTATTCCGGGTATCTAAGAAGGCAGGGATCGTAAAGCCTGATACAGCTATGGTATTTTTAGGCTTCGGCACCATGAACGGCAAGGACGGCAAACCCTTTAAGACCCGTGAGGGCGGCGTTATGAGGCTTGAAAAGCTGATTTCTGATATTGACGAGGCTGTATTTGACCGTATTATGGAGAACCGCACTGTTTCAGAGGGCGAGGCAAGAGAGACTGCAAAGATCGTAGGTCTTGCTGCCTTAAAGTATGGTGATCTGTCCAACCAGGCGGCCAAGGATTACATTTTTGATGTGGACCGCTTTATTTCCTTTGAGGGAAACACAGGCCCCTACATCCTGTATACCATTGTCCGGATCAAGTCCATCCTGAACAAGTATAAAGAAAACGGCGGCACAGTGACAGAGGAAGCACTGGAGAAGAAGATCCTGGGGGCAGAGGGTTCAGGAAAGGCTCTTATGCTTCTGCTGTCCAGATACAGCGAGGTGCTTGAGACCAGCTTTGCGGAGACAGCTCCTCACAAGATCTGCCAGTACATCTATGAGCTGGCCAATGGCTTTAACAGCTTTTATCATGATACAAAAATTCTTACAGAGCCGGATGAGGCAGTGAAGGATAGCTATATCGGCCTGATCACACTGACCAAGCGGGTGCTTGAAACCTGTATCGGGCTTTTGGGGATCGAGGCGCCGGAGCGTATGTAACCTGGCTCCTCTGCGCCGAAAGGATGCGTGGGAATGAAAATTGTCAGCACGAATACTACCAGCTTCTGGAAGGGTGAGGCTGGTATAAAGGGCCTGGTGGAGGACCAGGCCCGTACCTTTGAGGTACAGCTGTATTTAAAAGGAAACCAGGTGCGGGATTACTCCTGCACCTGTCCGGAAGGGAATTCTTACAAGGGGATGTGTGCCCATGAGGAGGCCCTTTTTGCATATTATAAAGAATGTCAGGCTCTGGCCTCAAAACCTCCGGTCCATACCTCTGCCGGTGCCCATACCATGATCCGGGAGTATACCAACCGGGAGGTGGCGGGGATCCTGGCAGAGAGCGAGGCGGGGACGGTAAGGCTGGTTCCTTCCCTTTTGCTGGACGGCCGTGAGGCAAGACTGGAGTTTAAGCTGGGGGCCGGACGGCTGTATGCCCTCCGGGATCTGTCTGCCTTCTGTGAGGCAGTGGAGAATGGAGCCTGTGTGGAGTACGGCAGGGAATTGTCCTTCCACCATCAGAAGTCTGCCTTCGTGCCGGAGAGCCGGGGCCTTTTATCTATGGTCCTGGGCCTGACAGAGGGACAGAAGGCAGGAAGGGAGCTGCTTCTCAGCCGTATGAACCGGGACCGTTTTTTTGAGGTGCTCTGTGAGGAGGAGCTGGAGACAGCCCTTCCGGGAGCCCTCCGCCTGCGTCTTAAGGTGTGCCGCAGGGATCCGGTGGCTGTAATCCGGGTGGAAAAATATGGCCGGGATGGGATCCGGGCTGTTCTTGAGGGCGTGAAGGGAGAAATGGAGGAGCCGGAAAGCCGGGTGGTGGGCAGCTTTTTTGGAGAAAAGCAGTTTTATATCCTCACCGTGGAATGTCTGTATGTGTGCAGTGAGGCCTGCAGCGCCGCCCTGGGGCCCTTTATTGAGCAGATTACAAGGGATCGGGAGCATGGAGTGCTGATCGGGCAAAAGGATATCCCACTGTTTTATGAGCGGGTGGTAAAGGCAGTCAGGCCCTGGAGCGAGATTACATTTCTGCAGGTGGATCTGGAAGCCTTCCGGCCGGAGCCTCTGAAAGCGGAGTTCCGGTTCAGTCTGGGGGCTTCCGGAGAGCTTCTTATGGAGCCGGTGCTTTCCTACGGGGATTATTCCTTCCATCCGGTGGAGGATGAAAACCTGCCAAGGACCATTTGCCGGGACGTGCCGGCGGAGTTTCGGGTAAGCCAGGTGATCAGTCGGTATTTCCGTTTTAAGGATCCGGAGGGACATTTTCTGGTGATTCGGGGAAATGACGAGGAAGGGCTCTACCGCCTTCTGGACCAGGGAGTGGAAGAATTTAAGGGGCTGGGTCAGGTTTATTTTTCAGAGGAGATCAGAGACTGGCGGGTGCTTCCTTCTGCCGGGGCCAGAGTGGAGGTCCGGGCCGGAGACCACAAAGGCTGGCTAGAGATCACAGTGGATGCAGGAGAGCTGGGCGGTCAGGAGCTGTCAAAGATCCTGGCAGCCTATACTCAGAAGAAGAAATATTATCGGTTAAAAAACGGACAGTTCCTCAAGCTGGAAGAGGGCGGCCTCCTTGTGGTGGCAGGCCTTGCAGGAGAGCTGGGGGTGGAAAAAAAGGAACTTCAGAGCGGCCGATTCCTCCTTCCGGCCTATCGTGCCCTGTACCTGGATCAGGCCTTAAAGGAAAGCCAGGGAGTGGCATTTTACCGAGACCAGCTTTTTAAGGCAGTGGTGCGGGGGATTAAGTCGGTGGAAGATGATGACGCGCCGGTGCCGGAGGGGCTGGCTGATGTGCTGCGGGAATACCAGAAAACAGGCTACCGATGGTTAAAGACCCTGGACCGGTACGGGTTCGGAGGGATTCTGGCCGATGATATGGGACTGGGGAAAACCTTGCAGGTGATCGCTCTTTTGCGGGATGCTTATGAGCAGGGGGAGAGACAGCCGTCTCTGATCGTATGTCCGGCTTCTTTGGTGTATAACTGGGAGCATGAGATTCAACGGTTTGCTCCTGGGCTGCGGGTGCTTCCTGTGGTTGGAAAAGGAGAGGAGAGGGAAAAACTTCTGGCTGGTCTTAGGGAGGATCCCTCCTCCTATCAGGCGGTGATCACCTCCTATGATCTTTTAAAACGGGATCTTCCAGGCTATGAGGAGCTGTCTTTCCGGTTCCAGCTCATTGACGAGGCCCAGTACATAAAAAACGCCTCCACCCAGAGCTCCAGAGCGGTGAAGGCGGTAAAGGCCCAGACCCGGTTTGCCCTTACAGGAACTCCGGTGGAAAACAGGCTGGGAGAGCTGTGGAGTATCTTCGATTTTCTGATGCCGGGTTTTCTCTTTAAAAGCCAGTATTTTAAGAAGGAATATGAGACGCCCATTACCAGGGAAGGAGACCAAAAGGCCCTCCGAAGGCTGCGCCAGCTTATAGGCCCCTTTGTGCTCCGCAGGCTTAAGGGAGATGTGCTGAAGGAACTGCCGGAGAAGCTGGAGCAGGTGGTGTATTCAAGCTTTGAGGAGGAACAGCGCCGTCTGTATGCGGCCAATGCCCTTGTGCTTAAGGAAAAGCTGGAATCCGGCTCCCTGGGGCCCGGAGGAAGGGATCAGCTTCAGATCCTGTCGGAGCTGATGCGGCTCAGACAGCTCTGCTGTGATCCAAGGCTGTGCTACGGGGATTACAGAGGAGGTTCCGCCAAGCTTGAAACCTGTATGGACCTGATCCGTCGGGGAATTGCGGGGGAACACAGGATCCTGCTGTTTTCCCAGTTTACTTCCATGCTGGAGCTGATCGAGGAGCGGCTGAAAAAAGAGGAGATCGCCTGTCTGAAGCTGACGGGAGCTACCTCAAAGGAGGAGCGGATCCGCCTGGCGGAATCCTTTAAGACTCAGGAAGCGCCGGTCTTTCTTATCAGTCTGAAGGCCGGAGGCACCGGGCTTAACCTGACGGCTGCCGATGTGGTGATCCACTATGACCCCTGGTGGAATGTGGCGGCTCAGAACCAGGCTACAGACCGGGCCCACCGGATCGGCCAGGAAAAGCAGGTGACGGTCTACCGGCTGATCACCAGGAATACCATAGAAGAGAATATTTTAAAGCTGCAGGAGTCCAAGCGGCAGCTGGCGGACCAGATCGTTACAGAAGGCACCATTTCACTGTCATCACTGACCAGGGAGGACCTTCTCCATATGATAGAAAGTGAGGAATAAACGTATGAAGGTTTTATTACTGAATGGAAGTCCAAGAGAAAAGGGATGTACCTATACTGCACTCAGCGAGGCAGCAGAGGTCCTGAAGGCAGAGGGGATCGATACAGAGATTCTTCATGTAGGCGGGGAAGCCGTAAGAGGCTGTATGGGCTGCGGCGGCTGTGCCAGACTTGGAAGATGTGTGTATGGGGACGATAAGGTAAATGAAGCTGTAGAGAAGATGAAGGAGTCAGACGGCCTCATTATCGGATCTCCTGTCCACTACGCCTCAGCCAGCGGCGCCATCACCTCCTTTATGGACCGCTTCTTCTACTCAGGCGGGGCATATGCGGCCCATAAGCCGGGAGCCGCTGTGGTATCTGCCAGAAGAGCCGGCACCACTGCCGCCCTGGATCAGCTGAACAAATATTTTATGATCAATCAGATGCCTGTGGTTTCTTCTCAGTATTGGAACATGGTTCACGGAAGCAGCCCGGAGGACGTAAAAAAGGACGAGGAAGGCATGCAGATCATGCGCACCCTGGGACATAATATGGCCTGGATCCTTAAATGCATCCAGGCAGGAAAAACAGCCGGGATCCATGTGCCTCAGGGAGAGAGCGAGAGGAAACGGACGAATTTTATACGGTAGAGAAGGCTGAGTATAAAAGTAAAAAAGGATGCGGAGGCGCATCCTTTTTGCTCATGGCGCTTTCTTCCCTATATGAAAGGACGGTAAATCAATATGACCTACACAGGATACCAGCTTATCTGGCTGTTTTTCTCCTATTCCTTCCTTGGCTGGTGCCTGGAGACGGCAGGGGCGGCCATGAAGCAGAAGCGGTTTGTAAACCGGGGACTTGTCAATGGTCCTTTATGCGTGATCTACGGGATCTGCGCCCTGGGGATCGCCCTGTCCGGGCGGGAACTGACAGGGGTCTGGCTGTTTGCAGGGGCGGCTGTCTTTACCACAGCGGTGGAATGGATGGCCGGCCATCTGATCGAGCGGCTGTACCATGAACGCTGGTGGGACTATTCCGGGATCCGGTGGAATCTGGATGGCTATGTCTGCCTCCCTATGTCCCTTGTCTGGGGGTGTCTCGGATATATTTCCATGAAATGGGGGAATCATTTTCTGATCCGCCTTTTTGACCAGATCCCCGCTGTCTGGGCCAGGGCGGGAATCTGGATCCTCCTTGGCGCCCTGATTCTGGATGCAGGAGCCAGTCTGGCTATTCTTTCAGGGAAAAGCCCCAGGGCAGAGCACTGGAGGCAGGTGGATGCCTGGTTTGACAGGATCAGCCTTCGGATCGAAGGGCGTTTTCAGCGGGCCTATGCGGCCAGAGGAGGAGAGAAGGAGGAGGAGCGGTGTGAGTTTCACCAGCTGATCCTTCTCTTTGTTGCCGGTGCCTTTCTGGGGGATCTGACAGAGACCCTGTTCTGCCGTGTTACAGCAGGGGTGTGGATGAGCCGCAGCAGCGTGGTGTACGGGCCCTTCAGTATTGTCTGGGGGCTGGCCATTGCCTTGGTTACGGCCTCTCTTTACCGGTACCGTGACAGAGGAGACAGCTTTCTTTTCTGCGCCGGAACCGTCCTTGGAGGAGTATACGAGTACCTGTGCAGCGTCTTTACGGAGCTGGCCTTTGGAACCGTATTCTGGGATTACAGCAAGATCCCCTTTAACCTGGGAGGCAGGATCAATCTTTTATACTGCTTTTTCTGGGGAATCGCCGCCGTTGTCTGGTTTAAGCTTCTGTATCCCCGGCTCTGGGGCTGGATCTGCAGAATCCCCTTAAAGACCAGAAGGCTTCTTGCCTCCTTCCTGCTGCTTTTCATGGCGGCAGATATGGCTGTCTCCGCCGCCGCTCTCACAAGAGCCGCCCAGCGCCGGGAGCAGGTGCCTGCTGTAGAGAGCTGGCAGAGGGTGATGGACGAGCATTTTGATGATGAACGCCTGAACCGGATCTATCCGAATGCCATTCAGGTGCCATAACACGCCCCAGCCTATGAAATTGTCAAAATTTATGCTATAATAGAACCACTTGGCCGGCCATTTTGCTTATTTCTACATTTTTTTAAGAAATTTGTAGTAAAATGCAGTCTGCCACAATATAATGATAAGGACAGGAGTGGGTCTATGAATATCAGGGAATCATTGGAAGCATTGGAGGAGCAGACCCTGAGCCCCTATGCATCCCTAAGCAGCCGGACCAGAGGGCGGGACCGGAAGGAGCCTCTCTGCGACATCCGCCCCGAGTATCAGAGGGACCGGGACAGGATTCTTCACTGCAAGGCATTTCGCAGACTGAAGCACAAGACCCAGGTATTTCTGGCACCGGAGGGAGATCATTACAGGACCAGGCTGACCCATACCCTGGAGGTGGCTCAGATTGCCAGGACTATCGCAAAGTCCCTGCGGCTTAATGAAAGCCTGGCTGAGGCTGCCGCTCTGGGCCATGACCTGGGCCATACCCCCTTTGGCCATTCGGGAGAGGCCGTGTTAAATGAAATCTGCGAGGAGGGATTTTCCCACTACAGGCAGAGCGTGCGCATTGTGGAGGTTCTTGAAAAGGATGGCCAGGGCCTGAATCTGACCTGGGAGGTACGGGACGGGATCCTGAACCACAGAACATCAGGGAACCCTTCCACCCTGGAGGGGCGGATCGTCCGTCTTTCCGATAAAATCGCCTATATCAACCACGATATTGACGATGCCATCCGGGCCCGTCTGTTCAAAGAGGAGGATCTTCCCGGAAAGTATACGGATGTGCTGGGACACAGCGTCAGGGAGCGGCTGGACACCATGATCCGGGATATTATTTTAAACAGCATGGACCGGCCGGTGATCGCCATGTCAGAGGGGATGGAGGAGGCCATGCAGGGGCTGCGGCAGTGGATGTTTGCCAATGTATATAAAAGCGACATTCCCAAGGCGGAGGAAAAGAAGGCCCAGCATATGATCGCCCAGCTTTACGGATATTATATGAAGCATATCGAAAAGCTTCCGGTGGAATATGTACTCCTTATGGTGAATGGAGGAGAGAAAAAGTCCCGGGTGGTCTGCGATTATATTGCCGGCATGAGCGATATTTATGCCATTGACCAGTTCGAGGAATTATTTGTCCCCAAGCGGTGGAATATTTACTGATGGAAGAAGGGAGATGATAAAATGTACTATCCTGATGAAGTTATAGAGGAGGTACGGATGAAAAATGACATTGTGGATGTAATTTCCGGGTATGTAAAGCTTCAGAAAAAGGGCGCCAACTACTTTGGCCTATGCCCCTTCCATAATGAAAAATCCCCTTCCTTTTCCGTATCCCCCGGAAAGCAGATGTATTACTGCTTCGGCTGCGGCGCAGGGGGAAATGTCCTCACCTTTGTGATGGAATACGAAAACTATACCTTTCAGGAGGCCCTGCAGTCCCTGGCCGACCGGGCGGGTGTGGCCCTTCCGAAAATGGAATACGGCAGGGAGGCAAGGGAGCAGGCAGAATTCAGGGCAAGGCTTTTAGAGGTGAATAAGCTGGCTGCCAACTATTTTTATTTCCAGATGAAAAATAATCCCCACGGCCGGGCCGGATATGAGTATTTCCATGACAAACGGGGGCTTACAGATGAGACCATCCTCCGCTTCGGACTGGGCTATGCCAATAAGACCAGCGACGATCTCTACCGCTTTTTAAAGGAGAAGGGCTATGAGGACGCGTTTTTAAAGGAGACAGGCCTTGTGACCATCGAGGAGCGGGGAGGACGGGATAAGTTCTGGAACCGGGTCATGTTCCCTATTATGGACGTGAATAACCGGGTTATCGGCTTTGGAGGCCGTGTGATGGGGGATGGGGAGCCAAAATATCTGAATTCCCCGGAGACCCGCCTCTTTGATAAAAGCCGCAGCCTTTACGGCCTGAATTACGCCAGGACTACCAGGGAGCGGTTCATGCTGATCTGCGAGGGCTACCTGGATGTGATCTCCCTTCATCAGGCCGGTTTTACCAATGCAGTGGCCTCCCTTGGTACAGCCTTTACCAGCCAGCACGCGGGGATTCTGAAACGCTACACAGATCAGGTGATCCTGACCTATGACAGCGACGGAGCCGGTGTGAAGGCGGCTCTCAGAGCGATTCCCATTCTCAGGGAGGCAGGGATCTCCATCAAGGTGCTGAATATGAAGCCCTATAAGGATCCCGATGAATTTATTAAAAATATGGGGGCAGAGGCATTTTCTCAAAGGATCCGGGAAGCCAAAAACAGCTTTCTGTTTGAGATCGATGTGCTCAGACGGGATTACCAGATGGAGGACCCAGAGCAGAAGACCCGTTTCTATCAGGAGACCGCCAGAAAGCTCCTTCAGTTCGGGGAGCCTCTGGAGCGGGATAATTACCTTCAGGCTGTTTCCAGGGAGCATATGATCCCGGAGCAGGAGCTGCGCCAGCTGGTGAACCGGATGGGCATGAGCCTGGGTTTAAAGGCAGGGGACAGTTATCAGACAGACCACAGAGGAAGAAGCGGTACCCGGGAGGCCAGGGAGACAGGGGCTCATGAGGAGGGACAGGCCTCCTACAGCTCCCGCCCGGAGACAGGAAAGGGGCGCAGGCCTGACAGAGAGGACGGGATCCGCCGTTCCCAGAGGCTGCTCCTTACCTGGCTGATCGAGGAGCCGTCTCTCTTTGACAAGATAAAGGGTATTATTACCGCGGACGATTTTGTAGAGGAGCTGTACCATCAGGTGGCCGCCATGGTCTTTGAAGGCCATGAGGCGGGAAGTGTAAACCCGGCGGGGATTTTAAGCCGCTTTATCAATGATGAGGATCAGTATAAGGAGGTTGCAGCTCTTTTCAATGCCAGCTTAAAGGAGTCGCTGAGCAATGAGGAGCAAAAGAAGGCATTTTCAGAAACTGTAATGAAGGTGAAAAAGAACAGCCTGGATACGGCCAGCAGGAACGCCAGAGATATTGGGCAGCTGCAGGAGATCATCCGTCAGCAGGCTGCATTAAAGCAGCTTCACCTTTCTCTGGATTAAAGCGCGTGGCGCCTTACAGGAAGGATAGGACTATGGAGGGGACAACAGGATTGGAAGAAAGGATGGCAGTGCTTTTAGCAGAGGCCAGAAAGAAAAAGGACGTACTGGAATACAGGGAGATCCTGGGCTTCTTCGGACAGGAAAAGCCGTCAGCAGAGCAGATGGACCAGATTTTTGACTATCTGGAGCAGAATAAGGTGGATGTGCTGGGGTCAGGAGACGCAGAGGAGCTGGATGAGGAGCTGTTCGAGGACGGCCTTGAGGAGGATGAAGAGCTGGATATGGAGCATCTGGATCTGTCCGTTCCCGAAGGGGTAAGCCTGGAGGATCCGGTGCGTATGTATCTGAAGGAGATTGGAAAAATCCCTCTTCTTTCCATGGAGGAGGAGATTGAGCTTGCGAAAAGGATGGAGCTTGGGAGCAAGGAGGCAGGAAAACGGCTGGCAGAGTCCAACCTGCGCCTGGTGGTCAGCATTGCCAAGCGCTATTCCGGCAGGGGAATGCAGTTTCTGGATCTGATCCAGGAGGGGAACCTGGGACTGATAAAGGCGGTGGAGAAATTTGACTACACCAAGGGCTATAAGTTCAGTACATATGCCACCTGGTGGATCCGCCAGTCCATTACAAGGGCCATTGCCGACCAGGGACGGACCATCCGTATCCCGGTTCATATGGTAGAGACCATCAACCGCCTGGTGCGTACCTCCAGGCAGCTTCTCCAGGAGCTGGGACGTGAGCCGTCCATCCAGGAGATTGCAGACAGGGTGCAGCTGCCTCCGGAGCGGGTGGGGGAGATCCTTAAAATGTCCCAGGAGCCGGTATCCCTGGAAACTCCCGTAGGAGAGGAGGAGGACAGCCATCTGGGCGATTTTATACAGGATGACCATGTGGCTATCCCTCAGGAGGCGGCTGCCTTTTCCCTGCTTCACGAGCAGCTCATGGAGGTGCTTAATGGGCTGACAGATCGGGAGCAGAAGGTGCTCCGCCTGCGGTTCGGCCTGGACGACGGCCTGCCAAGGACCCTGGAGGAGGTAGGAAAGGAATTTCATGTAACCAGGGAACGGATCCGTCAGATCGAGGCCAAAGCCCTAAGAAAGCTGCGCCACCCAAGCCGCAGTAAAAAATTAAAGGATTATCTGGATGAATAAAATGGAATATAATGATAACAGAAGGCTTTCTGAGCGCCTTAAGCTGGTGGCAGCCTTTGTGCCTCAGGGAAGCCGGATCGCGGATATTGGAACAGACCACGCTTATGTGCCGATTTACCTGGCAGAGCAGGGGCGGATCGCCTCGGCTCTTGCCATGGATGTAAGGGAAGGCCCTCTTAAACGGGCCAGAGAGCATATCGCAGGATATAAGGGAGACTGCCCCATTGGGGTGCGTCTTAGTGACGGCCTTAAGGAGCTGAAGGCAGGTGAGGCGGATACGGTGATCATCGCCGGAATGGGAGGAGAGCTGGAGATTTCTATATTAGATGCCGGCCGTCATGTATGGGACAGCGTAAAAAGATGGATCCTGTCCCCTCAGTCAGACCTGGATAAGGTACGCCATTTCCTGGCAGACCATGGATTTTTTATTGACCAGGAGGCCATGCTTAAAGAAGATGGGAAATTTTATACCGTTATGTCCGTAAGCCGGGGTGCCATGTCCTATGAAAAGGAGATTTATTACCGTTACGGGAAACGGCTGCTGGAAAAAAAGGATCCGGTTCTGGAGGAATATCTGAAAAAAGAGGAAGGACGGCTAAAGGGGATATTAGAGCAGCTTTCAGAGAACCATCCCGCTGCCGCAGAACGTCTGGCAGAGCTGTCCCTTGTAAAGGAGGCCCAGCATGAAATGCAGTGATATAGTCAAATTGTTAAGCGAACTGGCCCCGGAGTCCTGTGCCTGTGACTGGGATAATCCGGGACTTCTGGCAGGGAGGAGCGATAAGGAGGTAAAAACTATCTATATTGCCCTAGATGCCACAGATGAGGTGGTGGAGGCTGCTGTGAACTGCGGGGCGGATATGCTCCTGACTCATCATCCCCTGATCTTTAAAGCCATAAAAAAGGTCAATGATCAGAATTTTATCACCAGGCGCCTGGTACGCCTGATTCAGGCGGATATTTCCTATTACGCCATGCACACCAACTTTGATTCGGCACCGGGCTGTATGGCAGATCTGGCGGCAGGCAAGCTGGGGCTGACAGACTGCCTGCCCTTAGAGTCTCTGGGCCAGCTGGCAGAGAGCCCCTACGGCGTCGGAAAAACAGGCTTTCTGGCAGAGCCTATGACAGTCAGGGAGCTGGGGCAGTTTGTAAAAGAAGCCTTCCACCTTCCCTTTGCCCAGATCTACGGTCCGGCCCTTTTGGATCAGACGGTCAGCCGCGTCTCTGTCTGCCCCGGAGCCGGGGGGAGTGAGATCGAAGGCGCCCTGGCTGCCGGTTCCCAGGCTCTTATAACCGGAGACATCAGCCATCACCAGGGGATCGACGCCGCAGCCAGAGGCATGGCTGTTATAGACGGCGGCCACTACGGCTTGGAACAGATGTTTATCCCCTTTATGGAGGAATACCTTAAAAACAGGCTGAAGGATCAGGGAATCCTTCTGATTCCCGCAAAGGAGGCCTGGCCTACAGTTCTTATATAGAGGGCTTATCCCTGAAAGGAGGCGCAGAATATGGTACATGTGATCATTGGTACAGAAGAAAGGGTATATCCCGAAGGCACTGCCTGGCTCCAGGTCGCTCTGGAATATCAGCCGCAGTATGAGGACGACATCCTGCTTGTAAAGGTAAACGGAAAGCTCAGAGAGCTTCACAAGGAGGTAAGTGAGGGGAGGGCAGAGTTTATTACGGCCCGCCAGAAGCCCGGTATGTCCGCCTATCAGAGAAGCGCCACCCTTTTGATGCTGAAGGCATTTTATGCGGTGGCAGGCAGCCAGAATGTAGAGAAGCTGATGGTGGATTTTTCTGTGGGGAAGGGATTTTTTGTGGAGGCTTCTGGAAACTTCACCATAACCCCGGAGCTTCTTTTGCAGGTAAAGGAAAAAATGAGGGAATATGTTTCCCAGCGCATCCCCATTGAAAAGCGCAGTGTAGGCACCGACGAGGCGGTGGAACTGTTCCGGCGCCACCGGATGTATGACAAGGCCCGTCTCTTTGCCTACCGCCGGGTATCACGGGTTAATATCTACAGCATAGACGGCTTTGAGGATTACTACTATGGCTATATGGTGCCGGATACCGGGTATCTGAAATATTTTGACCTGATTCCCTACGAATACGGCTTTGTGCTTCTTCTCCCTGCTATGGCAGATCCCGGGCAGCTTCCTGCCTTTGAGCCTCAGGCAAAGCTCTTTGCCACTCTTTCCCAGTCCTCAGCCTGGGGAAAGAGGATGGATCTGGAAACGGTAGGCGCCTTAAATGACCGGATCGCTGCAGGGGATATTTCCCACCTGATCCTGATCCAGGAGGCCCTTCAGGAGCAGAAGATCGCCCAGATTGCCGCCTCCATCGCAGATCGTCCCCATGTGCGTTTTGTTATGATCGCCGGTCCTTCCTCCTCAGGAAAGACTACCTTTTCCCACCGTCTGTCCATCCAGCTGGAGGCAGCAGGCTTAAAGCCTCATCCCATTGCTGTGGATAACTATTTTGTAAACCGTGTGAACAGCCCCAGGGACGCAGAGGGAAACTATGATTTTGAGTCCCTGGAATGTCTGGATCTGGAGCTGTTTAACCGCCATATGACAGCTCTTTTAGCCGGTGAGCGGATCGAGCTTCCGGAGTATAATTTTAAGAAAGGGATCCGGGAATATAAGGGAGATTTCCTGCAGCTGAATGAAGGGGATATTCTGGTGATCGAGGGGATCCACTGCCTGAACGAAGCCCTTTCCTATGCCCTTCCCAAGGAGAGCAAGTATAAGATCTACATCAGCGCCCTGACTCAGCTGAATATCGACGAGCATAACCGGATTCCCACCACAGACGGAAGGCTTCTGCGCCGTATGGTGCGGGACGCCAGGACCAGGGGGACAAAGGCCCAGGAGACCATCAGGATGTGGCCTTCCGTCCGCCGGGGAGAGGAGCAGAATATTTTCCCCTTCCAGGAGGAGGCAGACGCCATGTTTAATTCTGCCCTGGCCTACGAGCTGGCGGTGTTAAAGCAGTATGCGGAGCCCCTGCTGTTTGGGATTCCCAAGGATTCGGAGGAATATGTGGAGGCAAAGCGTCTCCTTAAATTCCTGGATTATTTCATCGGGGTCAGCAGCGAGGGGATCCCCTCCAATTCCATTCTTCGTGAGTTTATCGGAGGAAGCTGTCTGAAAGTGTAGAAATCTTTTGACAACCTGTGAAAGATGTGCTAAACTGATAACCGCTGTGAGTAGGACAGATGGCCGCTGCTGCGATACCGAGAGGCCGCAGGAGAGGAAAGTCCGGGCTTCGCAGGGCAGGGTGCCAGATAACATCTGGCGGAGGCGACTCCAGGGACAGTGCAACAGAAATATACCGCCCTATTTTCGTAGGGTAAGGGTGGAAGGGCAGTGTAAGAGACTACCGCCCGTCTGGCAACAGACGGGGCACATGTAAACCCCATCCGAAGCAAGACCAAACAGGAAGCGTATGGCGGCCCGTCAGCTTCCGGGTAGGTTGCTTGAGACTGCCGGTGACGGCAGTCCTAGATAGATGGCCATCCAACGACATAACCCGGCTTACCGTCCTGCTCACAGCATATTTTATACTCCTTGTCAGGTTAGACAGAAATCAAGCGCTATTCTCGGATGAAAATAGTGAATATCACTAAAAAACACACAATTATTTAGCTAAAATATATCTGGACGAAAAGCCCCATACCGAATATAATAGATACAACTTCATAACACACATGATTTTGTATGTATATCCTGGGGATCGGCCCAGAGTCTCTACCAACTACCTTAAGAGTTGACTACATATTCTTTGTAGCCGACTCTTTTTTTGCGTATTTATTTACAAATATGTGTCTGGATCGTTCCGGTTTGTCGCTGCAGAGAAGGTGCAAGACAGCAGGGAAGAGGGTCCGGCAGACGGGCTCTCTATTTTTATATGATAAGGAGGATGAAGAATGAAGGTTATCGGACAGGAAAAAACGAGGGTGGATGCCTATGGAAAGGTCACCGGAGAAGCCAAATACAGCGCGGATCTGGAGCCCAAGGATATTCTCCATGGAAAGGTGGTGCATTCCACCATTGCAAACGGACTGGTAAAAAGCTTTGATCTTACGGAGGCCTTGGCGGTACCGGGAGTGGTAAAGATCCTTACCTGCTTTGACGCGCCGGACTGCCAGTTTCCTACGGCGGGCCATCCCTGGAGCGTGGAGCTTAAGCATCAGGACATCCGCGACCGGCGGGTGCTGAACCAGAGAGTGCGTCTTTACGGAGATGATATAGCGGCTGTAATCGCTGAGGATGAAGTAGCGGCGGCAAGGGCGGCAAGGCTGGTAAAGGTAGAGTATGAAGAGTATGAGCCCATTGTGACCGTAGAGAAGGCTATGGAGGAGGGAGCGACTCCCCTTCACCCGGATCTGCGTAAGGACAATGTGATTGTGCATTCCCATATGACCATGGGAGAGAGCACCTATACATATGAGCAGGGACTTGCAAAGGCAGAGGAGGAATGGGGAAAAGACCAGCTTCGGGTCATCGAGAAGGTATATGATACCCCCCGTATCTCTCACTGTCATATTGAGCTTCCTGTTTCCTGGGCCTATGTAGATGTAAACGGCAAGGTTACCATTGTTTCTTCTACCCAGATTCCTCATATTGTAAGGCGCTGTGTTTCACAGGCTCTTGGGATCCCCATCGGCCAGGTAAGGGTGATCAAGCCCTATATCGGCGGCGGCTTCGGCAACAAGCAGGATGTTCTCTATGAGCCCTTAAATGCCTTTCTTACCATGTCCGTAGGAGGCCGTCCCGTAAGGCTTGAGATCAGCCGGGAGGAGACCATCGAGGGTACCAGAACAAGACACGCCATCAAGGCATACTGCAAGGGTGTAGTGACAAAGGATGGCCGGGTCCTCACCAGAAAGCTGGAGGCATTTGCCAACAACGGCGCCTACGCCTCCCACGGCCACGCTATCTGCGCTAACTGCGGCAATGTATTTAAGGACCTTTACAGGGACGCTTACGGCACCGAGGTAGACTGCTGGACTGTCTACACCTCATCCCCTACTGCAGGGGCCATGAGAGGCTACGGCATCCCTCAGGCAGACTGGTTCGCGGAGTGCCTTACAGACGATATGGCTGCTGCCATCGGCATGGATCCCTGTGAATTCCGGTTAAAGAACTGTATGGAGGAGGGCTTCGTAGACCCGGCCAACGGCATTACCTTCCATTCCTACGGCTTAAAGAAATGTATCGAGGCAGGAAAGAAGCACATCGGCTGGGATGAAAAGAGAAAGGCCTATGAAAACCAGACCGGAAACTTCCGAAAGGGCGTGGGCATGGCTATTTTCTGCTATAAGACCGGCGTTCATCCGATTTCTCTTGAGACTGCCTCCGCCCGAATGGTACTGAACCAGGACGGCTCCATCCAGCTTTGCATGGGCGCCACGGAAATCGGCCAGGGAGCGGACACTGTATTTACACAGATGGCGGCGGAGACCACCGGCATTTCCTATGATAAGGTATATATCGTATCCACCCAGGATACGGATACTACTCCCTTTGATACAGGGGCCTATGCTTCCAGACAGACCTATGTATCAGGCATGGCCTGCAAGAAGTGCGGAGAGGAATTAAGGGCGAAGATCCTGGATTACGCCGCTTATATGCTGAACCATGATGTAACGGATATTTCAAAAACGGTTTACGCAGAGGAGGTAAAGGATGCAAGGGAGCGCCTGGCCGAGGCTCTGGGCCTTGGGGCTGAGGAAGAGGTAACAGCGGATATGCTGGATATTGTGGACAGCAAGATCGTGGTTTCAGGCGGCGCTCCGGAGATGTTTGACGTAGCTGTGGCAGCGGATACCGCTTTTTATTCCCTGGACCGTTCCATCCACATTACGGCAGAGGTAACGAATCAGTGCTTTGACAATACCTTCGCTTCCGGCTGCTGCTTTGCAGAGGTAGAGGTGGATATGGCTCTGGGCCTTGTAAATGTGACCAATATTATCAATGTACACGATTCCGGCCTCCTGATCAATCCCAAGCTGGCAGAGGGCCAGGTACACGGAGGCATGAGCATGAGCCTTGGCTTCGGCGTATCTGAGGAGCTTATGGTAGACGAAAAGACAGGACGCACCCTGAATAACAACCTTCTGGATTACAAGATTCCTACCGCCATGGATACACCGGATCTTAAGGTAGAGTTTATCCAGCTGGAAGATCCCACCGGCCCTTACGGAAATAAAGCCCTGGGCGAGCCGCCGGCTATCCCTGTGGCTCCGGCTGTCCGCAATGCCATCCTTCACGCCACCGGCGTAGGCATGGATGTGGCGCCTATGACATCCCAGAGACTGATCGAAGCATTTAAGAAGGCAGGCTTAATATAAAAGAGGAGGAAGCATATGTTTGATATTCACTCATTCTATGAAGCAAAGGACGTGGCCGATGCGGTGCAGGCCCTTGTAAGGGAGCCGCTGGCAGAGGTGATCAGCGGCGGAACAGATGTACTGATCCGCGTAAGAGAAGGAAAGGATGCAGGCAGGGCCCTGGTATCCATTCACAACATAAAAGAACTGAAGGGTGTAAAGCGAATGGAAAATGGCGATCTCTGGATCGGCGCGGCAACCTCATTTTCCCATATTACCAATGATCCCCTGATCCAGAAATATGTGCCCATGCTGGGAGAGGCCGTTGATACCGTAGGCGGACCTCAGATCCGCAACACCGGTACCCTTGGCGGAAATATCTGCAACGGTGCTACCTCAGCAGACTCTGCCTCCACCATGTGGACTCTGGAGGCAAACGTGGTACTAGAGGGGCCTGAGGGAGAACGGATCGTGCCGGTATGCGAATTCTATACCGGTCCTGGCCGTACAGTGAGAGACCGCTGCGAGGTATGCAAGGGCTTTATCATCCCTAAGGAGAGCTTTGAGGGCTGGCATGGCCATTATATTAAATACGGAAAGAGAAAAGCCATGGAGATCGCTACTCTGGGCTGCGCGGTACGGGTAAAGCTGTCTGAGGATAAGACGGTGATCCAAGATGTGCGTCTGGGCTACGGCGTGGCAGGCCCCACCCCTCTGCGCTGCCGGAAGGCAGAGGAGCTGTTAAAGGGAGCAAAGGTGGGAGATCTGGCTGCGGCAGAGGCATTTGCAAAGGAAGCCCTGACAGAGGTAAATCCCCGCTCCTCTTGGAGAGCGTCGAAGGAATTCCGCCTTCAGCTCATCGAGGAGCTGGCAAAGAGAGGCCTGGCAGAGGCTGTAAAAAAAGCAGGAGGTGTGTGCAATGCTTAAGATCATACATATGAAAGTAAATGGTAAAGAAACAGAGCTTGCCATTGACGACAGAGAATCCCTTCTGGATACCCTGCGGAACCGTCTGGGGCTGACCTCTGTAAAAAAGGGCTGTGAAGTAGGAGAGTGCGGCGCCTGTACAGTTCTGGTAGACGGCGAGGCTATTGACAGCTGTATCTACCTGGCTATGTGGGCAGATGGAAAAAGCGTTCTTACAGTAGAGGGCTTAAAGGGGCCAAATGGAGAGCTGTCTCCTATCCAGAAGGCATTTATTGAAGAAGCAGCCGTTCAGTGCGGCTTTTGTACTCCGGGCCTGATCATGAGCGCGGTGGAAATCGTGGGAACAGGTAAAAAATACAATCGTGATGAGCTGAGAAAGCTGATTTCCGGACATCTGTGCCGCTGTACCGGTTATGAAAATATCCTCAACGCCATGGAACGGATCGTAGAGGAGGTTTATAGAGAAACCCATAAAAATGATTAAAATCATAACTTCTGTGGAATATTTTCGCGAAAGGATATTAAGAAGTTAGAAGGATAAGAAAACGGCATAGCCATCTCAGGCTATGCCGCTTTCTGTGAAAGAATCGTCTGCTGATTATTTTACTTCATCCAGCTTGAATCCAAAATACTTAACAGAGTTATTGTAGCAGATACCCTTTACAATGCTCTCCAGGGCCTTCATATCTGCCGGATACTCGCCGTTTTCTACCCAGCCGCCTACAAGCTCGCAGAGGATGCGGCGGAAATACTCATGTCTGGTGTAGGATAAGAAGCTTCTGGAGTCGGTAAGCATACCTACGAAGTTGCCCAGGCAGCCCAGGTTAGCCAGAGAGGTCATCTGCTCCATCATGCCAACCTTGTGATCATTGAACCACCATGCGGAGCCCTGCTGGATCTTTCCTGGGAACTTGTCCTGGAAGCAGCCGATAATGGTTCCGATGGAAGCGTTGTCGTTTGGATTTAAAGAGTAGAGGATGGTCTTTGGAACCTCGTTGGTTGCGCTTAAGGCGTTGAGGAAGTCAGCCATCTGCGCGCTTGGAGCGTAGTTGTTGATGCAGTCAAAACCGGTGTCTGGGCCCAGCTGCTCAAACATATAAGCGTTGTTGTCACGTTTGCAGCCATAGTGGAGCTGCATGATCCATCCCATACGGTTGTATTCTTTTGCGACGAAAAGCATAAACGCGGTCTTGTACTTTAATTCCTCGTCACGGGAAACAGACGCGCCCTTTAAGCTCTTTGCGATGATCGCGTCTACCTCAGCGTCAGAGGCAGGAGCGTACATTACATACTCCAGGGCGTGGTCGGATACGCAGCAGCCCATGGAGGTGAAGAATTCCATACGGTTCTTAAGAGCAGCCTTTAAGGAAGCGAAATCGCTGATCTCAACGCCGCTTACCTGGGACAGCTGGGCGATGTAGGCAGCGTAGGTTGGCTTCTCAACGTTCATTGCCTTATCTGGTCTCCATGCAGGAAGGACCTGTACCTCAAAGCTGTCGTCTTCAGCGATTTTCTTGTGCCACTCTAAGGAATCAACAGGATCATCTGTGGTGCAGATCAGGGTAACATTGGACTGACGGATCAGGTTGCGGACAGTCATGGAGTCCTCCTGCAGCTTTGCGTTGCACAGGTTCCATACCTCCTCAGCAGTCTCTCCGTTTAAATAGCCCTGGTAGCCGAAATACTTTCTTAACTCCAGATGGCTCCAGTGGTACAGCGGATTGCCGATGAGCTTTGGCATGGTCTCGGCCCAGGCCTGGAATTTCTCTCTGTCTGTGCTGTCGCCGGTTACATACTTCTCATCAACGCCGTTGGAACGCATCTGGCGCCACTTGTAATGATCGCCGCCCAGCCATACCTGGGTGATATTGTCAAACTTACGGTCCTCGTAGATTTCCTGAGGATTGATATGGCAGTGGTAGTCCAGGATCGGCATGCTTTCCGCGTAATCGTGATACAGGGTCTTTGCCATATCAGTGGATAATAAGAAATCCTTGTCCATAAATTGTTTCATCTTGAGAATCCTCCTTGAAATTAAAAATTTGTGGTGTTTCTTTTTATAAGATCAGAGGCAATAGTGGTCCGGCTGGGGACATTAACGCCGCTGAAAACTCCCATAAGGGTGTTGATGGTGGTGGTGCACAGGGCTTCCACTTTGCTGTCGATGGATGTGATTTCAGGATCGGTGCACCGGGCCAGGATCGAATTATTATATCCGATAATGCTTAAGTCATCCGGAACCGGCCGTCCGGCCCTGTGGGCATATTTGACAGCGCCTACGGCAAGGGAATCATCAGAGGCTGCCACCGCGTCAAAGGAAAGCCCCTGTTCGTGAAGGGTAAGGAGCAGATCTCTGGCCGCGTCGATATTCTTCGGGCACTGGTGGATCATGGCTTCTTCTACAGCGATGCCTCTGGCCCGCAGGGCGTCCTTATAGCCCTCCATTTTATTGATGCCGCTGTAGGAAATGCTGGTGTAAAGATACAGGATCTTCCGGCAGCCGGAATCAATGAGCCGCAGGGTGCCGTCATACATGGCCGCATGGTCATCGCAGACGGTGCTGTAGATATTCTCCCCTTCCAGATAGCCGTTTACCAGCATAACAGGAAGCTCGGCAGCCGCGTCTATAATATAGGAATTATCTTTGGACCGCATCTCCACGAATTTGGAGCCCGCCAGGATGATGGCGTCTACACGCTTGGAGCGCAGCAGGTCAAAATACTTCTGCTTGGCCTCCAGATCGTAGCCGGTGCAGCAGAGGATGGCGTCATAGCCGTGGCTTCTCAGCCCGCGCTCCAGATAATAGATGGCACTGGCAAGGTAGGGATCTGAGGAATCAGAGCACATGATCCCTATGGTCTGCATGGTGTCAAGGCCTAGGCCTCGTGCAAAAACATTTGGCTTGTACCCCAGCTCGTCCATGACCTTAAGGACCCGTTCTCTGGTCTTTTCACTGACATTTGGATTTCCGTTGAGGACCCTGGATACGGTGGCAATGGATACACCGGCGTGCTCGGACACGTCATATATATTCATAAAATCAACCTCACATTCTGTAAGCGCTTACAAGCTAATTCTATTATACATATTTCTAATAAATATTGCAACAGTTTTCTATTGACTTCCTGCAGGAAAATGAGTAAAATAATTGTAAGCACTTACATTCAAGTGAAACCATCGATTATTTCAGGAAGAGGAGAATAAAAGACCATGCAGGACATTGTCAAGATCCATGAACATGATAACGTTGCCGTTGCGCTGCGTCCCTTGAATCAGGGAGAGGTGATCCGGGTTGGGGGAGCAAATGTAACCCTGACAGAGGATATTCCCCAGGGGCATAAGTTTGCCCTTAAGCCCATCCGCAGCGGCGAGGAAGTGATCAAGTACGGCTTCCGTATCGGAAACGCGAAGGAGGATGTGGCAGAGGGAGCCTGGGTCCATGTACACAATGTAAAGACCGCTCTGGGAGACGTCCTTACTTATGAATATGAGCCCACAGGAAAGGATGTAGAGCCGACAGAGCACGCTTGTTTTGAGGGCTACCGCAGAACCGACGGAAAGGCCGGCATCCGCAATGAGATCTGGATTATCCCTACCGTAGGCTGTGTCAACTCCATTGCTAAGGCTCTGGAGGCAGAGGCAAAGAGACTGGCAGTGGGCAATGTGGAGGACGTGATTGCATTTCCTCACCCTTACGGCTGTTCCCAGATGGGAGATGACCAGGAGAATACAAGAAAACTTCTGGCAGATATGATCCACCATCCCAATGCAGGCGGTGTTCTGGTGCTGGGCCTTGGCTGTGAGAACAGCAACATTCCGGTGCTGATGGATTATATCGGCGAATATGACGAGCAGAGAGTGAAGTTTCTTCAGTGTCAGGACGTGGAGGATGAGATGGAGGCGGCTATGGGCCTTCTTGAGGAGCTGGCTGCCTATGCAGGGGCATTTTCCAGAGAAAAGATCGACGCCAGCGAGCTGGTGATCGGCATGAAGTGCGGTGGTTCTGACGGTCTTTCCGGCATTACCGCCAACCCGGTAGTGGGCGTATTTTCAGACCTTCTGGTAAGCAAGGGCGGTACCACCATCCTGACAGAGGTTCCGGAGATGTTCGGCGCGGAGACCCTTCTTATGAACCGCTGTGCTACACCGGAGCTTTTTGAAAAGACCGTAGCTCTGATCAATGATTTTAAGAATTATTTCACCAGCCACAACCAGACCATTTATGAGAACCCCTCACCGGGCAATAAAAAGGGCGGTATCTCCACTCTGGAGGACAAGTCCCTGGGCTGCACCCAGAAGTCAGGAAGCTCCCTTGTGAAGGGCGTACTGGCCTACGGCGAGCCGGTAAAGGTAAAGGGCTTGAATCTGTTAAGCGCCCCGGGCAATGACCTGGTAGCCGCCACGGCCCTGGCGGTATCAGGCGCCCATATGGTGCTCTTTACCACCGGACGTGGAACTCCCTTCGCGTCTCCGGTTCCTACCGTAAAGATCTCCAGCAACTCGAAGCTGGCAGGCCACAAGAGTAACTGGATCGACTTTAACGCGGGCCGCATGGTAGAGGACAAGTCCAAGGAGGAACTGGCACAGGAGCTTCTGTCCTATGTTCTGGAGGTAGCCTCCGGCCGCAAGGTAAAATCTGAGGAGGCAGGCTTCCACGATATGGCGATCTTCAAGCAGGGTGTGACTCTGTAAGGGTATAAAATGCGGTCCGGCGGGGAAACTTTCAGTTGCATTCTGAGTGCTGGCGGGGTATACTTAAATAAGACTAATCGCATATACGGATAACATATGTATATCCGGACAAAACGGAGGTATCCATGAAGCTGAACCGAACCACACTGCGCACAGTAGATATTTTAAAGCTGGTATCTAAAAAGCCTGACGGGATCACGCTGGATGAGATCTGTGAAAAACTGAAGCTGCCAAAGACCAGCGCCTACGATATTGTGACCACCCTGGTCCACACCGGGATGATCCATGTGGTAAGAGGGGCAAAGCAGCGGTACACCATCGGGCTCACCGCCTACCGGGTGGGGATCAACTACACCAATAACCTGGACTTTATCAGTACCATTGAGCCGGTGCTGAAGGCATTTGCAAGAGAGATCGGAAAAACCGTATTCTTCGGGGTGCGTTCCGACGATGCCATTGTCTATATCTGCAAATATGAGCCGGAGAATCCCATCATCACCACAGCGACGGTGGGGACGAAGAATCCCCTTTACTGCACCTCCCTCGGAAAGGCCATTATGGCTTATACAGAGGGAGAGGAGCGGGAGGCTCTTTTGGAGCGTATGACCTTTGAGCGGCAGACAGAGCATACCCTGACCACCAGGGAGGCCTTTGAGGCGGAGCTGGCCTTTGTACGGGAGAGGGGCTATGCCTTTGACGCCAGGGAGCTAGAGGAGCATATGCAGTGCGTAGGTTCTCCGGTATTCGGACAGGATGGTACAGTCATGGGCGCCATCAGTGTTTCAAGCCTCTATAAGCCCTCTGAAGATTACCATCATCTGGGAGAAATGGTGCATGAAAAGGCCAGGGAGATCTCCCGGCTTCTGGGATATATCGGGAAGCTGTAAAAAATCTTATATTTTAGGGGTTTACCTGTTGACAAATCCGATGCCAGCTATTAGAATTTAAGTATAAAATCGTATTTATGAAAATGATTCGCATATGCGAACAAAATAATCATTATGCGGAAGAAGGAGAAGCAATATGAGAAAAGAACAAGTTTTAGCAAGAATGAAAGAGGACTGTCTGGTTGCTGTAGTCCGCGCAAAGAACTATGAGCAGGGCGAGAAGGTAGTTGACGCCATCATTGCCGGCGGCATCAACTTCATTGAGCTGACTATGACCATGGATGAGGGTGATCCTGTAGGCTTCATTAAGCTGATGGCTGACAAGTACAGAGACAACGACAAGATCGTCATTGGCGCAGGTACTGTTCTGGATCCTGAGACAGCAAGAGCCTGCATCCTGGCTGGCGCAAATTATGTAGTAAGCCCGGGACTGAACCTGGATACTGTTAAGCTGTGCAATCGTTACAGAGTTCCTATGCTTCCAGGCGTTCTTACACCAACTGAGGCAATTACAGCTATGGAAGCCGGCTGCGATATTATCAAGGTATTCCCAGGCAATATCGTAGGACCTGCAGCGATCAGCTCCTTCAAGGGCCCCCTTCCACAGGGCGAGTTCATGCCATCCGGCGGCGTTGATGTTGACAACGTTGACAAGTGGATTAAGGCAGGCGCATATGCAGTAGGTACCGGAAGCAGCCTGACAAAGGGCGCAAAGACCGGTGATTTCGCAGCTATCACAGCAAAGGCTCAGGAGTTCGTAGCAGCAGTTGCGGCAGCAAGAGCATAATTAAGATAAATTAAACCCAAAGGAGAATATGACAATGGCAAAGATCGTGACCATGGGCGAGATCATGTTAAGATTATCTACCCCAAACAATGAGAAATTTATCCAGGCAGATGAGTTCGACGTTAACTACGGCGGCGGCGAGGCAAACGTTGCTGTATCTTTAGCTAACTACGGCCATGAGGTTGAGTTTGTAACTGCAGTTCCTTCCAACCCAATCGGTGACTGCGCAGTAGCTGCTTTAAGAAAGTACAATGTAGGCACAAAGCACATCGCAAGAAGTGGTGACAGACTGGGTATCTACTTCCTGGAGACAGGCTCTGCCATGAGAGCTTCCAACGTAGTATATGACCGTGCAAACAGCTCCATTGCAACTGCAAAGGCTGAGGAGTTCAATTTTGACGAGATCTTTGAGGGCGCTGACTGGTTCCACTTTACCGGTATTACTCCAGCTGTCAGCGATGCAGCCATTGAACTGACCGAGGCAGCTTTAAAGGCAGCTAAGGCTCACGGCGTAACCGTATCCGTAGACTTAAACTTCCGTAAGAAGCTGTGGTCCTCTGAGAAGGCACAGAAGGTTATGACAAACCTGATGCAGTATGTTGATGTATGCATCGGCAACGAAGAGGATGCTGAGAAGGTTCTTGGCTTCAAGCCAGGCAACACAGATGTTACCTCCGGCGAGCTGGAGCTGGCAGGCTATGTTGACATCTTCAACCAGATGGCTGACAAGTTCGGCTTCAAGTATATCATCAGCTCCCTGCGTGAAAGCCACAGTGCTTCTGACAACGGCTGGTCCGCCTGCATCATGGATGGACAGACCCGTGAGTTCTACCACTCCAGAAAGTACCACATCACTCCAATCGTAGACCGTGTAGGCGGCGGCGATTCCTTCGCAGGCGGTTTGATCTGCGGACTGGCAGACGGCAAGGATATGAAGGCTGCTCTTGAGTTTGCAGTAGCAGCTTCCGCATTAAAGCACACAATTCCTGGTGACTTCAACCTGGTTACCCGTGCTGATGTTGATAACCTGGCAGGCGGCGACGGTTCAGGCCGTGTTCAGAGATAATCAGATAATCTAAGCGGTAACGTGAAACGGCTAATCCCTTTTAGTAGGCATTAGCCGTTTTATATTAAAGATAAAGGAGAATTGAGAACAATGGAAGAGACAAAAGGCAGAAATTTTGACCTTCTTACCTTAGGACAGCTGCTGCTGAGACTGTCACCGCCTGACAATGAGCGGTTATCAAGAGGAGATACATTTATCAAGCAGGTAGGCGGCGCTGAGCTGAATGTGGCAGTGGGCGCGTCTCTTTTGGGCCTTCATACCGGTGTGATCTCTAAGCTTCCTTCTCACGATGTGGGAAGCTTTATGAAGGGCAAGATCCGCTCCTTCGGAGTCAGCGATGACTTTTTTATGTATGACGATTCAACTTCCGCCAGAGTGGGCATTTACTATTATGAAAATGGCGCCTACCCCAGAAAACCCAAAGTGATCTATGACCGCAACAACAGCTCCTTCTTCTCACTGAAGATTGATGAGATCCCTGAGGAGGTGTATACCGCCTCTAAATGCTTCCACACCACCGGTATCACTCTGGCATTGAGCAGAGAGATCCGTGAGACGGCCATTGAGATGATCAAGCGCTTCAAGGCAGCAGGAACCCTGGTATCTTTTGACGTAAACTTCAGAGGCAACCTGTGGAGCGGAGATGAGGCCAGAGAGTGCATCACTCAGATTCTTCCCTATGTGGATATTTTCTTCTGCTCAGAGGATACGGCCCGCCTTACCTTCTTGAAAACCGGTACGGCAAAAGAGATGATGAAGAGCTTTACAGAAGAATATCCCATTTCCATCGTTGCTTCCACCCAGAGGATCGTCCACAGCCCTAAGCGGCATACCTTCGGCTCTGTGATCTATGATGCTGCAAGAGATGCCTACTATGAAGAGGAGCCCTACAGGGATATTGAGGTAGTGGACCGGATCGGAAGCGGCGATGCTTATATCTCCGGCGCTCTGTACGGCCTCTTAAGCAGCGGCGGAGACTGCGCCAAGGCCATTGCCTTTGGAAATGCCACTGCGGCTGTGAAGAATACCATTCCCGGAGATCTTCCATCCTCTAACCTGGAGGAGATCGAGACCATTATAAAGGCTCATAACCAGACCGGTCCCCAGAGCGAGATGGCCCGGTAAATATGCCTTACAAATTAAAAACAACAGGTTAATGGTTACTTCAGAATTATTAAGAAATACTTTATTGGATCTATGTGACAAATCGTGTATACTTCAGATATAAAACAAACCGCCGGAGAGGCGGCTTTATGAAAAGGAGTCGATCACATTGAGAAAATATCATTTATATGCAGCAGCGATCTGCACAGCAGCCGTTTTAGGCATCAGTGGATGTGCGTCCCAGACAAACAGCACATCTGCCACCAGTTCCTCTGAGACTACCTCGGAGCAGACCCAGGAGAGTACCGTAGTGGAGGCTGTCACAGGGACCATTGAAAGTATGGAGGAAAGCCAGCCAGAGCTTCCTGGCTCCATCCGCGTATACGGACCGGCCACCAAGTTGGAGGACGGAAGGATCTCCCTTGACAATCAGTCTGATATGAGCAGCAGCGGAGAGATGATCCTGAATTTAAGCGATCAGACCTATATCCTGGACGCGGTAACTGGACTTCCCGTAGCCTTTGACGAGATCAAGGACGGCGACACCATCTACGCCTACATTGGCCCGGCTATGACCATGAGCCTTCCGCCTATGACCAATGCCCAGCTGATCCTTACCAATATTCCAGCTGATTTTAAGGTGCCGGATTATGTAGAGGTTAAGTCAGTGGTTACAGACGCAGCCACATCTGAGTCTGTACTGACCACAGCAGACGGCGATACCTTTACCCTTTCAAAGGACTGCAGTATCTTCCCGTATCTTACAAGGAACATTGTTACCTTAGATGACCTGACACAGGGAAGGACCTGCCTGGTATGGTCCGATGAGGAAAATGTAGCTACCAAGATCATGGTGTTCGCTCCTTCCTCTGAGGAGACCGCTTCTGAAGGTTCCGAAGCAGCAGATCCAGGGGCTCCCGTCCAGCTTGAGGCTGAGACAGCGGCAGAGCAGTAGTTCGTTTCTTTCGGAAAGGAGGCTCATATGATCCATTTATTTAACAGTGAAAGCATTTATATAGGTACTGATGTGAAACGCTTTAACTGGATCCGTGAGCTTCTGGAAGCGAATCAGATCCGGTACAAGTATAAGGTAAAAAACCGTATGGGCCAGTGGGTGTACCACGGTACAGTCAGAGGCCATACAGGCAGTGTGGGGCTTCCCACTGAGAAGATGTACGAGTACGAGGTCCTGATCCATAAGAAGGATAAGAAGGCCTGGAACTATCTTCAAGGACAGCTGAGATAAAATGTGTTACATAAGCAAAAAACAGCGCCCTGCTTCCACCATCTGGCGGAAGGGGGCGCTGCTTTTTAGTTTCCGCATTCAATGCTGATGGCATTGAACTGCTGTAAAATATCATCGATTTTTGTAGACTGCTTTTCTTTTCCTTCTTTATCCAGGATCGCATGTCCCTGATGCATCATCAAAAGCCGGTCCCCGTATTCTACGGCATACCGCAGGTTGTGGGTGACCATAATGGTAGTCAGGTTCTTTTCCCTGACGATCTTCCCGGTAAGCGCCATGATGGTCTCGGCGGTTTTGGGATCCAG
Organism: uncultured Clostridium sp.; assembly: GCA_900549235.1. Taxonomy (GTDB): domain Bacteria; phylum Bacillota; class Clostridia; order Lachnospirales; family Lachnospiraceae; genus Enterocloster. The sequence continues at coordinate 39,601 of URNT01000018.1, forward strand.
GGCGGCTGTGTGCTCATCCAGGATCAGAAACTCGATGGGCGTCATGGTGGACATGAGAAGGGCCATTGCCTGGCGCTGGCCGCCGGATAAGACGCCTACCTTTACGTCCATTTTATCCTCCAGGCCAAGGCCCAGGGAGCGGAGGCTTTCCCGGTAGGCTTCCACCCGCTGGCGGTTGGTGCCGGGGCGGAGGTTGAAAGACTTGCCCTTATTGTCAGCCAGGGACATATTTTCAAGGATGGTCATAGAGGGGCAGGTGCCCATGGCCGGATTCTGGTACACGCGGCCGATCCGGCGCTGGCGCTTGTACTCCGGCATTTTTGTAATATCCTGATCTCCTATGATGATGCGTCCGGAATCCAGGGGGATACTGCCGCAGATCAGATTTAAGAGAGAGGTTTTGCCGGAACCGTTGCTCCCTACAACAGAGACAAACTGATGATCCTTGATTGTAAGGCTGAAATCATTGAAAAGGCACATTTCATTGACAGTGCCGGTGTTATAATATTTGGTGAGATGCTGTAATTCAAGCATGCTTCTTTACCTTCCTTCCTCCGGATGTGCTGAATACAAGGATAACCAGGAACAAAATGGATGTGATCAGCTTCATATCCGATGCGATTACGGGTACGGAGATATGAACCGGGCCCAGCTGGAGATCATCGATTGTCAGAGCCAGGGATACACAGGCCTTGTAGATGATGGAGCCCAGCACAACGGCAGTGGTGGTTTTAAGGAAGCCGATGCGCTTAAACAGCTGGGTTCCGATGATTACATTTGCCAGACCGATGACCATGGTGCCTGTTCCGATGGAAACATCAAAAAATCCCTTCTGCTGGCAGTAAATGCTGCCGGCCAGAGAGGCAAAACCGTTTGCAATGGCAAGGCCTACGATCTTTACCATGCCGTTGTCCTTGGCCAGGGAGGTAACAAGGGCGTCATTGTCGCCTACCGCCCGGAGGAGGTAGCCGGACCGTGTGTTCAGATACAGATCCAGCAAAAGCTTGCATATAAGGACGATCACCAGAAGGATAATAGTCACCATATAGGGCTGCATACCATCTGGAACGTTTTCAGTCAGGAAGGCATTGCTGAAGATGGTTTCCTTGCTGAAAATGGGAAGGTTGGACTTTCCGGCGATCCTTAAGTTCAGGGAATAGAGGGCGGTCATGACAATGATGCCGGAGAGAAGATCCCGGACTTTAAGCTTTACATGGATCAGCCCCGTAACGCAGCCGGCCAGGGCCCCTGCCAGAAAAGAGGCAAACAGGGCAGCTGCAGGATGCAGGAAGCCGTTTGCGATGCCTGCGGCTGTAAGAGCGGCGCCTAAGGGAAAGGTGCCGTCTACAGACAGATCCGGGAAGTCCAGGATTTTGTAGGTAATGTATACGCCCAGCGCCATAACGGCATATACTAGGCCTTCTTCAAATATTCCGAAAATGATCGTTGTCATGATGTTCCTCCAGATAATGGGATAGGGTGTGCCTACTGGGCGATGCTGTCAAACATTTCAGCGGCAGAGCCGGTAAGCTCTTCGGGAAGGGTGATGCCAAGATCCTCAGCTACCTTTGTGTTTCCGTAAAATGCGGCTTCCGCAATGGTCTCAAACTTCATCTCGCTGGCCTTTGCCTCGCCCTTTAAAATCTTGGCTGCCATCTGGCCGGTCTGCTTGCCAAGCTCGATGTAGTCCAGGCCCATGGCTGCCAGGCAGCCGATCTTAACCTGCTCGATCTCGCTTCCGAATACGGGGATTCCTTTTGCGTTTGCCTTGTTAAGGATAACCGGAAGGGCGGAAACAACGGTATTGTCAGTCAGGTTTGTAATACAGTCTACCTTGCTGATCAGCTCATCCGCTGCCAGAGGAATGTCAGCAGAGGAGGCTACGCCGGAATCTACGATTTCAAAGCCGTACTCTGGAGCCAGCTCCTTGTAGGTAGCGATGGTGGACTCGGAGTTAACCTCGCTGGTGGTGTACATGATGCCGATGTTCTTTGCATCCGGAAGGATCTGGCGGATCATCTTAAGCTGGGCCTCTACCGGAAGGATGTCGCTGGTGCCGGTAACCTCGCCTACCGGTGTTCCGTCTGCGTTTGCAAGCTCTGCGGCTACAGGATCGGTAACGGCGGTATAGATAACAGGAATATCAGACTTCATGGCAACTCCGTAAAGGGACTGGGCCATGGGAGTGGCGATGCCGCACATCAGATCTACGTCCTTTCCTGCGAAGTTTGTGGCGATCTGGCTGGCGGTGCCGCCGTCTGCCTGTGCATTTTCATAGAGGACAGTCAGATTCTTTCCTTCCTCGATGCCTGCCTCCGCAAGGCCTAAGAGAAAGCCCTCACGGCAGTTGTCAAGAGAACCATGTTCGGCATACTGTCCGATCCCGATGGTATAGGAGCCCTCTGCTGCGGAAGGATCAGAGGCGGTGGTTTCTGCTTTGGAATCAGCTGGGGCAGTAGTTTCTGCGGAAGAAGCAGTTTCAGCTGCGGTGGTTTCTGGTGCGGAAGTGCTGCAGCCTGTCATAAGGGATGCGCCAAGTGCTGCGGTTAAAAGAACGGTCAGTGATTTTTTCATAATCATATCCTCCTTGAAATAAAAAAGTATAAAAAAACGTCCCAATCACAGGTATCCTGTAATTGAGACGAATCAGTATCCGCGGTGCCACTCAAATTGACTGTAAAACAGCCCTCTCATCACATACTAACATATGTGCCGCACTGGTAACGGCTGCGGTGCCCGTCGTTCCCTACCTGCGTATCGTTCAGGAACGCCCTCGAAAGTCCATTCAGCTGCCTGTCTTATACCGCAATCCCACCGCCTGCGGCTCTCTGTGATAAAACCTGTGGAAACTTACTCCTCTTTCTCATCGGTTTGCTTTGTTAGTCTGTATAATAATACAATCGAAAAGATTTGTCAATAGGCATTTTAAAAATAAACTTCCGCTCTATTTAAAAATGTGGTAGACTGTAGGAAAGGAAGGAGGATGAACAGGATGAGCCGTTTGCTTGCAGTGATCGATATGCAGAAGGATTTTATAGATGGAGCCCTGGGAACACCGGAGGCTCAGGCGATTGTACCTTATGTGGCAGAGAAGATCCGCACCTGCTTAGAGCGGGGAGATGAGGTTGTATTTACCCTGGATACCCATGGGGCGGACTATATGGACACCCTGGAGGGAAGAAAGCTTCCGGTGCCTCACTGTATAAAAGGAACAGAGGGCTGGGCCCTTTGCAGAGAGCTTGCGGATATTCCGGGAAGGCGCTTTGAAAAGAGGACCTTTGGAAGCCTTGAACTGGCAGATTACGCGGCGGCAGGGCAGTATGAGGAGGTAGAGCTTGCAGGGCTCTGCACCGACATCTGCGTGATCTCCAATGCCATGCTTATAAAAGCGGCCATGCCGGAGACAGAGGTGATGGTTGACTGCGCCTGCTGCGCCGGTGTAACGCCGGAAAGCCATGAAAATGCCTTAAGGGCCATGAAGATGTGCCAGATCCAGGTGACAGGCAGAGAATGAAAAAAATAAAGGGGGCTTAGCCATGAACAACAAACATTTTGTGATCACCATTGAACGCCAGTATGGAAGCGGCGGACGTCTGACCGGCGAACGTCTGGCAAAGGAGCTGGGGATCCATTTTTATGATGAGGAGATCCTCAGGATGACTTCAGAAACAAGCGCCATCGGAGAGCAGTATTTCCGGCTGGCAGATGAGAAGGCAGGAAATAACCTGCTTTACCGCACTGTGACTTCTATGAAGCCGGAGCTTTCAGAACCTGCAAGGGGCGGACATAACCTGACCTCGCCGGAGAATCTGTTCCGGTTCCAGTCCTCTGTGATCCGTCGGCTGGCTGAGTCTGAAAGCTGCATCATTGTAGGGCGCTGCGGAAACTATGTGCTTCAGGACAGATTAGAGGATGTGATCCGTATTTTCGTGTATGCGGATTCCGTTACCAGGGTTCGCCGTATTATGGATGTTGATAAGGTAGATGAGCCTGAGGCGCTGCGCCGCATGAAAAAGATCGATAAGGAGCGGACCGAGTACCACCGCTACTTTACCGGCAGAGAGTGGATGGATATGGAAAATTATGACCTGCCGATCAATGCCAGCCGGATTGACTACGACCAGATGATCTTTTTGATTAAGGAGTATTTGAAGCTGAGAGGGTATTTATAATGCCTGCATCAGGAATCTGGATCCCCTTTATCGGCACTACAGCCGGGGCGGCCTGTGTATTTTTTCTGAAGGAGGCCCTTGGCAGCCGGACCCAGAAATGCCTTCTGGGCTTTGCTTCCGGGGTTATGGTGGCGGCCTCAGTGTGGTCCCTTCTGATCCCGGCTATGGATATGAGCCAGGATATGGGGCGCATGGCCTTTATACCGGCGGCCTCGGGCTTCCTTCTGGGAATCGGCTTTCTGCTTCTTCTGGATGAGCTGATCCCTCATCTTCACATCGATGCCAGGGAGCCGGAAGGCCCTAAGGGGCAGTGGAAGAAAAGCACCATGCTGGTGCTGGCGGTTACTCTCCACAACATACCGGAAGGAATGGCTGTGGGGGTGGCCTTTGCTGGTCTGATCTCCGGGGACGGTTCTATGACCACAGCAGGAGCTCTGGCTCTGGCCATCGGCATTGCCATCCAGAACTTTCCTGAGGGAGCCATTATCTCCCTGCCCCTTAAGGAGGCGGTAGGAAAGCCCAGGGCATTTTTATACGGGATGCTTTCAGGAGTGGTGGAGCCTGCCGGTGCTGCCTTGATGATCGCCCTGTCCAAATATCTGTCTCCCTTCCTTCCCTATCTCCTCGCCTTTGCCGCCGGAGCCATGATCTATGTGGTGGTAGAGGAACTGATTCCAGAATCAGCCCAGGGGGAACATTCCAATGTGGGAACGGTTGGGTTTGCGGCGGGGTTTGTGATTATGATGATTTTAGATGTGGCATTAGGATAAAGGCTGACCCCTTAAGGGGCCAGCCTTCTTAAATCCTCATAAAATCCAGGATATGAAATATTCACACAGTCTGCGTCCTGTATGGTGGTCACTCCGTCCGCGCAGAGGGCTGTGACTGCAAAGGTCATGGCAATGCGGTGGTCTTTGCAGCTGTTGATGACAGCTCCATGAAGGGGAGCGCCGCCGGTGATGATCATGCCGTCCTCTGTTTCGCGGACGTTAGCGCCCATGGCGGTCAGGCCTTCTGTCATAACGGCAATCCGATTGGATTCCTTTACCTTTAATTCTGCCGCATCACGGATCACGGTTTCACCCTCTGCCACACAGGCCATGGCTGCGATCATGGGCAGCTCGTCGATCAGGGTGGGGATGACAGCGCCGCTGATCTCTGTGCCATGAAGGCTGCTGTGGCGCACCAGAATGTCGGCGGTTGGCTCGCCCCGGTCCTTTCGCAGGTTTAAAAGCTCAAGATCCGCCCCCATTTTCCGGCATACATGAAGGATGCCGTCACGGGTGGGATTTACGCCTACATTCCGGATCAGAAGTTCAGAGCCGGGAACCATAAGGCCTGCGGCGATAAAGTAGGCGGCAGAGGAAATATCCCCCGGAACCTCTACCTTTGTGCCATAAAGCTCAGAGGCAGGACGGATGGAGGCGGTGGTTCCTTCTGAGGCTACCTGTGCCCCAAAGAGAGAGAGCATCAGCTCAGAATGGTTCCTTGAGACAAAGGGCTCTGTAACAGAGGTGGTTCCCTCGGCATAAAGCCCTGCCAGCAGGATGGCAGATTTTACCTGGGCAGAGGCCACCCTTGAAGTATAAGAAATGCCCTTTAACCGGGTGCCATGGATGAAAAGAGGGGCGCAGCCATTGTCATGGATGCTTTTTATGTCAGCCCCCATCATGGAAAGGGGCTCCATGATCCGCTTCATGGGGCGCTTCTGGATGGATTCATCCCCTGTCAGGGTAACGTCAAAATCCTGGGCTGAAAGGATGCCGGAAATCAGCCGGGTGGTGGTGCCGCTGTTGCCGCAGTCCAGGATCATTTCCGGGGGCGTGAGGCCCCGAAGGCCCTTTCCGTGAACCAGCACCCGGTCTCCCTGATTTTCGATGGCGATCCCCATTTTTTCAAAGCAGGAGATCGTGGAAAGGCAGTCGGCCCCCTGAAGGAAGCCGTGGATCTCCGTCAGCCCTTTCGCGATAGAGCCGAACATAACGGCCCGGTGGGAAATGGATTTATCTCCGGGAACGGTAACCTCTCCCCGGAGACCTCCTTTTTTTGTAAATTCCATAAATCCTCGTCCTTTTCTGGCTGATGTCCGCTACATGCGGATCAGCTCGTATTTGTATTTCTCCAGCCGTTTCCAGGCTGCTTCCATAGAGGCTTCATTGTAAAATACGATCTTTAAAGCCCCTTCTCCCCGTTCCCGGTTGTTGTTGATGCCGATATTTTTGATGCTGATGCCTCCTGCGGCCAGGATGACGGAGATAGTGGAAATGGCGCCGACCTCATCAGCCACGTCTACGGTAAATTCGTAGGAAGGCTCCACAGATCCTTTGGCCCGTTCCGTAAAGGAATTGCGGTAATCCCTGGAGGTCTCAAAAAGCCGGTAGATCTCCTGGCTGCTGCGTCCCTTTATGTCCTCAAGGATCTGCTGCAGGGAGGCAATATAGGCGGAGAGCATATCGGCGATGGGACCGGTATTTGCAATACAGATCTGTTCCCACATCTCAGGTGAGGAGGAGGCGATCCTTGTAATATCCTTAAAGCCTCCTGCCGCCAGCTGCTTCATGGTGCCTTCGGGGGAATCGTTTTCCTTTACCAGATTTACCAGACTGGAGGCCACCAGATGGGGCAGATGGCTGATGGCGGCCGTCACCCGGTCATGCTCCCTGTAATCCAGCACAAGGGGAATGGCGCCGATGGTTTCCGCTACGGCCCGCAGACGGCGGACATTGGGGCTGTCTGTTTCCTCCGGGCGGGGCGGTGTGATGATGTAGTAGGCATTTTCCAGAAGATGGTCCGTAGAATGGAGATAACCTGCTTTTTCAGAGCCCGCCATAGGGTGGCCGCCCACAAAGCAGTCCTCAAGGCCCTGGCGGAGGATTTCCTCGTGTATGTTCACTTTGGTGCTCCCTACGTCCGTGATCAGGGCCCCAGGCTTTAAATAGGGGCGGATGGCGGACAGGTACTGGGCGTTGTATTCCACCGGGGTGCAGAGAAAGATCATATCACATTCCAGAAGGGTCTCATCGATCCCATCCAGGATTACATCGACGATCCCTTCTTTTTTTGCCTGCTCCAGATGGGCGCGGGTCCGCATATAGGCCATGATCCGGATGTCGGGCCGGGACCGCTTGATCCCCTTTGCAAGGGAGCCGCCGATCAGCCCCAGGCCGATAAAGGCAATGGCTGAGTCAGTCATAGTAGTAGGTTCCATCTTGATCCCTCCTGTCTTTACTGAGGCTGGAAGGTACGTCCGGCCAGGCTGGTATAGGGCGCAAGCTCCTTCATCAGCTCGTCAAATGCGTCAAAGGTAAGAGACTGAGGCCCGTCGGAAAGAGCGCAGGCAGGGCAGGGGTGCACCTCGATCATCAGTCCGTCTGCACCTACAGCGATGGCAGCCTTTGCAAGGGGAGATACATAGGCCCGTACTCCGGTGGCGTGGCTTGGGTCTACGATCACAGGAAGGTGGCTCTTCTGGCGGATTACCGGTACGGCGCTTATATCCAGGGTATTGCGGGTAGAGGTCTCATAGGTACGGATGCCCCGCTCGCACAGCACGATATTGGGGTTCCCTTCGGAAATAATATACTCAGCCGCGTTAAGCCACTCGTCGATGGTGGCGCACAGGCCTCTCTTTAAAAGCACAGGCACTCCGGATTTGCCGGCTTCTTTTAATAACTCGAAATTCTGCATATTTCTTGCACCGATCTGGAGCATATCCACATATTTGACAGCGGCCTCAATGGCGTGGGCACTGGTGACCTCGCAGATTACGTTAAGGCCGGTGGCTTCTCTGGCCTCCTTCATATATTTAAGTCCTTCTTCCTCAAGGCCCTGGAAGGAGTAGGGGGAGGTACGGGGTTTGTAGGCGCCGCCTCTAAGGAAAGTGGCTCCTGCTTTTTTCACTGCGAAGGCGGTTTCCATCAGCTGCTCCTTTGATTCAATGGCGCAGGGGCCGGCCATAACAGTCATGGTTCCTGGCCCGATGTGAGTATTTCCTACAGGGATAATGGAATCGTCGGGGTGGAATTTTTTATTTACCAGTTTGTAGGACTCGGTGACAGGAACAATCTTGTCAACGCCCTCGCTGATTTCGATATTGGTGCCCTGGAGCTTTGATTTGTCCCCTACCACGCCCACAATGGTCACCTGAGAGCCCCTGGAGAGATGAACCTGAAGGCCCTTTTCCTCAATCAAATCCGTTACTTTTTTTACTGCCTGCTCAGAGGCATCCGGCTTCATAATAATGATCATAGTCATGTACTCCTTGCTGTTTGTTGGGTATATCAATCAATGTACGTTAGTAGTGTACGGCCTGAAAGGGAAAATGTCAATACTTTATCACTTTAAACTTTTACGCTTTTAAGTGACATGGATTCCGTTCTGTTAAAAGAATTACAAAATTTATGTGCAAAATAAATAAAAAGCTTGAAAAAATCTGAAAAATTTAGTAAAATACTGATATGGCTTAAATATAAATGTACAGGAGGGAAGTTTATGAACGTATATGGGACTCAACAGATCCGCAACGTTGTATTACTTGGACATGGAGGCGCCGGTAAGACCACCGTTGCGGAGGCACTGGCATTGATCACAGGTGTTACAAAGCGTATGGGCAGGGTGCCTGACGGCAATACCATCAGTGATTATGATAAGGAAGAAATCAAGAGACAGTTTTCCATTTCCACCACTCTGATCCCGCTGGAATACCAGGGAGAGAGCGGACCGATCAAGATCAATCTGCTGGATACTCCGGGATTTTTCGATTTTGTGGGAGAAGTAGAGGAAGCCATCAGCGTTGCTGATGCAGCCATTATCGTTGTAAACTGCAAGGCAGGTATTGAGCCTGGTACAGAGAAGGCATGGGAGCTGTGCGAGAAGTACAGACTGCCAAGACTGATCTTCGTTACCAATATGGACGATGATCATGCCAGCTATCGTGAGCTGGTTGTAAAGCTGGAGCACAGATTCGGACGTAAGATTGCCCCCTTCCAGCTTCCAATCCGTGAAAATGAAAAATTTGTGGGCTTTGTAAATGTAGTAAAGATGGCAGGACGCCGCTTTACAAACTTAAGCGACTATGAGGAGTGCGAGATCCCGGATTATGTTCAGAAGAACCTGACCATCGCAAGGGACGCCCTGATGGAAGCAGTTGCAGAGACCAGTGAAGAATATATGGAGCGTTATTTCTTGGGCGAGGAGTTTACACAGGAGGAGATCTCACAGGCTCTCCGCACCCATGTGATCGAGGGTGAGATCGTTCCCATTATGATGGGCTCCGGCATCAACTGCCAGGGCTTTAAGGTACTTCTCCAGGCCATTGACAAGTATTTTCCGTCACCGGATCATTTTGAGTGTATCGGTGTGGATGTATCCACCGGCGAGCGATTTACCGCCAGATACAATGATGACGTATCCCTGTCAGCCAGAGTATTCAAGACCATCGTGGATCCATTTATCGGAAAATATTCTCTGATGAAGATCTGTACCGGTACCTTAAAGGGTGATACCACTGTATATAATGTAAATAAAGACACAGAGGAGAAGATCGGCAAGCTCTATGTGCTCAGAGGCAAGGAGCAGATCGAGGTTCAGGAGCTGCACGCGGGAGATATCGGCGCAGTTGCAAAGCTGTCTATGACCCAGACCGGTGATACCATGGCAGTGCGCACCGCTCCTATCGTATACCACAAGCCTCAGACCTCCACTCCATATACATATATGGCCTACAAGGCAGCTAACAAGGGTGAGGATGATAAGGTATCCACCGCCCTGGCCCGTATGATGGAAGAGGATCTGACCATGCATGTTGTCAATGACGCTGAGAATCGCCAGTCCCTGATCTACGCCATCGGCGATCAGCAGCTGGATGTGATCGTAAGCAAGCTGCAGACACGCTACAAGGTAGATATTGTCCTGTCAAAGCCTAAATTCGCCTTCCGTGAGACTCCCCGCAAGAAGGTAAAGGTACAGGGAAGACACAAGAAGCAGTCCGGCGGACATGGACAGTACGGCGATGTTATTATGGAATTTGAGCCATCCGGCGATCTGGAGACACCTTATGTATTTGAGGAAAAGGTATTCGGAGGCTCCGTTCCGAAGAACTACTTCCCGGCTGTTGAAAAGGGACTTCAGGAGTGCGTTCTTAAGGGCCCGCTGGCCGGATACCCGGTTGTAGGCTTAAAGGCCACTCTGGTAGATGGTTCCTACCATCCGGTAGACTCCTCTGAGATGGCATTTAAGATGGCTACCATCCTTGCATTTAAGCAGGGCTTTATGGAGGCAGGTCCTGTGCTCTTAGAGCCGATTGCTTCCTTAAAGGTTACTGTTCCGGACCGCTTTACCGGAGATGTTATGGGTGATTTAAACCGCAGAAGAGGCCGTGTGCTTGGCATGAACTCCGACCACAACGGCAAGCAGGTGATCGAGGCAGATGTTCCTATGTCAGAGCTCTTCGGCTACAACACTGACCTGCGCTCCATGACCGGCGGTATCGGAAGCTACTCTTACGAGTTCAGCCGCTATGAGCAGGCTCCCGGCGATGTACAGAAGCGTGAGGTAGAAGCAAGAGCTGCTGCCAAAGATGGTGAGTAAGCCAAATTAAAACCTTCGGGCCGGTATGTCTCAGATGTATCGGCCTGTTTTTGATAAAAATTCTTCAAAATGTTGCTTATATCACAGAAATATGGCAAAGCCTGTGCTATATTTATTCCATCAACAGGAAACACTAATAAAAGAAAGATATGCGAAATATGAAAACTCAAGGAGGAAGATAAGTATGAAGAAATATGTATGTGATCCATGCGGATATATCTATGACCCGGAGGTTGGTGATCCAGACGGCGGTATCGCCCCAGGAACTGCATTTGAGGATATTCCAGAGGATTGGGTATGTCCGATCTGCGGAATGGGAAAAGATGTATTCTCCGTTGTAGAGGAATAATAACGGAATAGGAAGAAAGCCGCTGCAGGCGTTGGGTTTGGGACGCTGCTGCGGCTTTTGTTTTATTATAACAGCCGCACCTCCCTCCGGTCAATCTCCACCAGCCCATCCTCCTTCATTCTCTTAAGCTCCCTGGTCATGGCGCTGCGGTCGATGGAAAGGTAGTCAGCCAGATCCACCATGGTGAACGGGAGGCTGAAGGCGGTTTTTCCCAGCCTGGCGGCCTGCTGGCTGAAGTAGCACATGAGCTTTTCCCGGATGGTGCGCTGGGAGAGAACCTCCACCCGGCGGCTCAGGTTCAGGGCCCGCTCGGCGATCAGGTTCAGGAGGTTTCTGGTCAGCTGGTGATGGTGGGCACAGGCGTTGGCACAGGGGGAGGTGATCTGCGCGGCCTTCAGAAAGAGGATCTGGCAGGGGCTGCCGCAGATCACGCTGACTCCCCCTGGCTCCTGGCCGCAGTAGGACAGCATGGAGCCAAAGAGATCCTGGGGCCCCAGCCGCTCCAGGATGGTCCTGGCGCCGCTGTATTCGTAGCGGACCACAGAGGCGGTGCCGGTGCCGATAATGCCGATCTCATGGGTTCCTGTATCGTAGCTGCAGATAGTCTCCCCGGTGCGGAAGGCTTTTGTCCTGGCGCCCAGGCAGGGGAGCAGCTTATTATATTCTTCCATTGATATGTCTTTAAATAAATTTTTCTGAAAATATTCGTTCATGTCCCTTTTACCCTGTTTCTTTTTATGTTATAGTTATAATTACTTATATCATAATACTTTTGTGTTGCATTTGCAACATAAAAGTGAATGGATTAAAAAAGGATGAGAGAATGACAGAAAGATACGGCTTATACAGAGAAAACACAGAGACAGAAGAAAGAAAGCAGCTGTTGCGGCGCCAGAAGCACCAGATCTCCATGGTGGGAGGCGCCTGCGCTGCTTTTTGGGGGGTGACCATGGCAGTTCAGATTGGGCTTATAATGTTTTTGTCTGTGCTCAGGGGCTTTTACGGTGGAGGAGGCAGTATTATAGGGATGGAGGCGGCCACACTGCTTTCCTCTATTTCCATGTACGGCGTCGCCTACCCTGTAACGGCGGCTATGATGCTTCTGATCCCCCGGTGCGGAAGGCCGGAGCGGGGCAGTCTGAGCCTTAAGGAGTTCGGGCTCTGTATGGTGGCTGCTGTGGGCGTGGGCTTCGCGGGAAATATGATAGGGAGCCTTGCGGAGTTTATAAAGCCGGGAGGAACAGATACTCAGATCGTGGAGGAGATGCTTCAGAACAGCAGCCTCTGGTCTGTTATGGCCACCACCGTATTTCTGGCGCCTGTAACAGAGGAGTACCTTTACAGAAAGATGATCATAGACCGTCTGGCAGGCTTCGGCCAGGGGCCGGCCATTTTTATTTCTGCTTTTATGTTCGGTCTGGCTCACGGAAATTTCTCACAGTTCTTTTACGCCTTTGGCTTGGGGCTGATGTTTGGGTATGTGTACGCTAAAACGGGCCGGATCGGTTATACCATTGCGTTCCATATGATCTTCAATATGCTTGGAGGAGCCATCCCCTTAGAACTTTCAAGGTTTTCTGAGGGCATCATAGAAGGACATTTCTTCCTTACCTGGTTTCAGGAGGCGTCCGGTCTGGATCTGACTCTGTTTTTAAGGCCTGCGGCCTCTCTTTTGATCCTGATGTATTTCTTTTTCCAGATTGCCGCATTTGCAGGCAGTATCCTGCTGCTGATCAGTTACAGGAAGAAAATACAGCTGGCTCCGGGACAGTGGCCCATCAAAAAGGGAGAATATTTTAAAACCATATGCCTGAATCCGGGGATGATCGTTTATCTGCTGATATGCGGAGGAATGTTCCTCCTTAACTGGTAGAAAATAGCTTTCCTGAGGTAAAGTATTAATGAATCACAGTGCAGGCATTGCGGAATACAGACACTATCACAATTAAAAAGCTGTAGCAATCACAATAAACAAACTGGACAAATGAAAGATTTTGTTTTATAGTATTAAACAATCAAGACACAAGAATCAGGAGGTAGAGATATGGTATCACTGTATGACAGCGGGATTTATCTGGTAAATGGAACTGAGATCGTGCCTGAAGCAGAGAGCGCAAGGGTAAAGCTGCTGACTGGAAAGGAAGCAGATAAAGAAACAGCAAAAAAGGGCACCATTGCCTATTCTATTTTAGAAGCCCACAATACATCTGAGGATATGGAGCATTTGAAGCTGCGCTTCGACAGCATGGCCTCCCACGATATTACCTTTGTAGGGATCGTACAGACAGCCAAGGCCTCCGGTATGGAGCAGTTTCCCATTCCCTATGTACTGACCAACTGTCACAATACTCTTTGTGCAGTAGGTGGTACCATCAATGAGGATGACCATATGTTCGGCCTTTCAGCAGCAAAGAAATACGGCGGTATCTATGTACCTCCTCATATCGCAGTCATCCACCAGTATATGCGTGAGATGATGGCAGGCTGCGGGAAGATGATTCTGGGTTCCGACAGCCACACCCGCTACGGCGCTCTGGGCACCATGGCAGTAGGAGAGGGAGGCGGCGAGCTGGTAAAGCAGCTTCTTAAGGATACATACGACGTGGCATATCCAGGCGTGATTGCGGTTTACTTAGACGGTGCTCCAAGGCCCGGCACCGGCCCTCAGGACATTGCCCTGGCCATTATCGGAGCCGTGTTTAAAAATGGTTATGTAAAAAATAAAGTAATGGAATTCGTAGGCCCCGGCGTGGCTTCCATGACAACGGATTATCGCAACGGCGTAGATGTTATGACTACGGAAACAACCTGCTTAAGCTCCATCTGGAAAACAGATGAGGACACAAGAGCCTATCTGAAAAAGCATCACAGGGAAGCAGATTATAAGGAACTGGCTCCGGCAGATGTGGCTTATTATGACGGCTGTGTCTATGTGGATCTTTCCACTGTAAAGCCGATGATCGCCCTTCCCTTCCACCCAAGCAATACCTTTGAGATCGACGAGCTGAAGGAGAACCTGACAGATATTTTAGGGGCAGTGGAAAAGGAAGCGGCCAAGGTATCCGGCGGCAAGGCCCAGTTTACACTTCTGGATAAGGTGAAGGGTGGAGAGCTTGTAGTACAGCAGGCGGTGATTGCAGGCTGCGCAGGCGGTACCTACAGCAACGTAATGGAAGCAGCCAAGGCTCTTAAGGGCAGAAACTGCGGCTGCGACGAGTTCTCACTGGCAGTGTATCCTTCCTCCCAGCCGGTATTTGCGGACCTGGTAAAGAAGGGAGCGGTTTCCGATCTGATGAATGCAGGAGCCATTATCCGTACCGCCTTCTGCGGCCCCTGCTTTGGCGCAGGCGATACGCCCTGCAACAACGGCCTGAGTATCCGTCATACCACAAGAAACTTCCCCAACAGAGAAGGCTCTAAGCCGGGCAGCGGCCAGATGGCAGCAGTGGCTCTTATGGACGCCCGTTCCATCGCGGCTACCGCAGCAAACGGAGGACGCCTTACCTCGGCCTGGGAGATGGATGGCTGGGACAATGTTCCTGAATATGAGTATGATGATACCTCTTATAAGAATCGTGTCTATATGGGGTATAACAGGGGAGACGCGGAAAAAGAGCTGGTATACGGTCCAAATATCAAGGACTGGCCGGAGATGAGCCCCCTGGCAGATAATATTCTTCTGAAGGTATGTTCTAAGATCATGGATCCGGTTACTACCACAGATGAGCTGATCCCATCCGGTGAGACTTCCTCTTACCGTTCCAATCCTCTGGGACTGGCGGAATTTACCCTGTCAAGAAGGGATCCTGAATATGTGGGACGCACCAAGGCAGTAGATGCCCTTGAAAAGGCAAGAGTAAGGGAAGGCGGGGCAAAAGAGCTTTCCATGGCTCCTGAACTGGCAGTGATCTTTGATAAGATCCGCACTATTTCTGGAAATGAAACTGTAAAGCCAGATGAAACAGAGATCGGAAGCATGGTCTATGCAGTGAAGCCGGGAGACGGCTCGGCCAGAGAGCAGGCAGCAAGCTGCCAAAGAGTCATCGGCGGGCTGGCAAATATCTGTAAGGAATATGCCACCAAGCGCTACCGCTCCAATGTGATGAACTGGGGTATGGTGCCTTTCCAGATGGAGGATGAGCCGGAGTTTGAGGTAGGCGATTACATTTACGTTCCAGGCATTAAGGCGGCGCTGGACGGTGATCTGAAGGACATCAGGGCCTATGTTCTTGGAAATGGAAGTCCTGAGAATGAGATAAAGGAGATCCGGCTGTATATTACTGATATGACAGCAGAGGAGCGGGCTATTGTAAAGGCAGGCTGTCTCATTAATTATAACAGGAACAGACATTAGAAGGGAGTTGGACATCATGGTCAAGGAAAGCTATCTTGCGCAGTTTTACGGGAAATCCCAGAATTATACGGATATTCCCAATAAATGGTATAAAGAATACAATGTAAAAAAGGGTCTGAGAAATGAGGACGGAACCGGTGTCCGTGTGGGCCTGACCCGCGTGTCTGATGTTGTGGGCTATGCGGAGACAGAGGAAGGGATTCAAGCAATTCCCGGAAAGCTGTATTACAGAGGCATTGATATTTTAGACCTGGTAAAGGGCAAGCAGGGAAGCCACTTCGGCTATGAGGAAACGTGCTTTCTGCTGCTGTTCGGCTACCTTCCAAAGAAGGCGGAGCTGGAGCGGTTCTGCGACATTTTAAAGGAATGTTATCAGATTCCCGATGAATTTGTAGAGATGAACCTTCTGCGTATGCCGGGTAAAAATCTGATGAACAAGCTCCAGGACGCAGTGCTGACCCTGTATAATTATGATGATGATCCAGATAATACAGAGGTGTATGAAACCCTTGTAAAGGGCATTAACCTGTTAGCGAAGCTGCCTGCCATTGCCTGCTACGCGTACCAGAGCAAGGTACATTATTATGACAGGGACAGCTTATTTATCCACTATGCGAATCCGGAGTATTCCATTGCGGAGAATTTCTTAAGCCTGCTGAGAAAAGATCAGAAATTTACATCCAAGGAGGCCGGGCTTTTGGACACCCTGCTGATGCTCCATGCAGACCACGGCGGCGGTAATAACTCTACCTTTACAAATGTGGTGATCTCTTCTACGGGAACGGATATTTATTCTACCGTATCCGGCAGCATCGGTTCTATGAAGGGCCCCCGCCACGGCGGCGCCAATATTAAGGTGGCCGAGATGATGGATGAGGTGTTAAAGGAAACCGGCGGCTATAAGGCAAGCGACGAGAAGATCCGCCAGGTTATCAAGAAACTGGTAAATAAGGAACTGTATGACAAATCCGGCCTGATCTACGGCTTTGGCCATGCGGTATATACCATTTCAGATCCTCGTGCGGATGTACTGCGGGTGTGCTGCGAGTCTGTGGCAAGAGAGCAGGGGCAGATGACAGAGTTTGATTTCTATGTACGGTTTGAACGGATCGTTCAGGAAGTGATGACAGAACTAAAGGGCCGTACCCTTCCGACCAATGTGGACTTTTACAGCGGCTTCGCTTATGGCATGCTGCGGATCCCAAGGGATCTGTATACACCGCTGTTCGTATGCAGCCGTATTGTGGGCTGGGTAGCTCACAATATCGAGAATAAGCTGTATGACGGAAGGATCATGCGTCCTGCAACCAAGTATGTGGGAGCCAATCAGGAATATGTGGATATGGAAGAGCGGTAAGCGCGATTGAAAAAAGGAAGAACCCGGCGCCAGGGATGACTGGCGGTCGGGTTTTTTGTGCGTGGGGACAGGCTAAACATCCTGCCGCCCCTCAAACAGTTCCATAGAGCCATACACCCCATCAAAGCCGGGCTGCCAGCGGACCATCCCGGCTCTCAGGCGGCGGATCCCACTGGCTGTTTCCGGCCCCAGCACATGGGCAATGTCTGCTTCCGGCGCATTTCTGAGAATATAAAATTCATTTCCAAGCTCCATCAGGGCGTGTTCATAGGCTCTCATAGCCCGGACGCCGGGGCAGGCGGTGCCCTGAATTGCGCTTATAAGCTCTGGAAGGGGAGCCAGGCACTGGTAGGGAGGCTGGATGGAGCTGGGCTCTGGCAGAGAGAAACCTTCTCCGGCCAGATCCATTATCCGGTGGAGGACGCCCGGAGTCAGTTTCTTGCCGCAGACAGGGCAGAGGCCCTTTGCTTTTTCTGCCTGGGAAGGAGAAAGGCAGACGCCGCAGGAGCGGTGGCCGTCGTAGTGGTATTTTCCTTCCTCCGGGAAAAATTCGATGGTTCCGGCCAGGCCATTTCCCAGCTGGACGGCTTCATACAGTCCCTGATAGGAAAGAGGGCCTGCAAGAAGGGTGGCCTCTCGTCCAAGCCGGGAGGGAGAGTGGGCGTCGGAGTTAGATACCAGATGGAACCGGTCCAGGGCTCTTACCTGTCGGTTCATGGCCGGATCGGAGGAAAGACCCGTTTCCAGGGCCCGGATGTAGGGAGTCAGCTCCTCGAAGCATTCTTCTACGGTATCAAAGCCAGAACGTTCACCCAAAAGGGAAAAATGGGGCGTCCAGATATGAGCGGGGATGAAAATAGCTTCCGGGCATACCTCAAGGGTCATGGCCAGCAGATCATGGCAGTCCAGATTCAGGATGGGCCGTCCATCGGAGCTTATATTTCCTTTCTGCTCCAGTTTTGCAGAGAGGGAGTCCGCTTCTTTGAGACCGGGAAGGAGAATCAGGCTGTGGACCTTTCTGGTGCGGCCGTTCTTTTTGTAGATGGAACTGATCTCCCCGCTGATGACAAAGCGGGGGAGATTGGAATTTTGGGGAGCCGGATCGGGGAGGCGGAGATCATTTCTCAGGGTATAAAGCCCTTCTTCTGCGGGAACCAGCTTGTCCTTTAACTCCTGACGCCAGGCCGGGTGGGTAAAGTCACCGGTGCCAAGAAGGTCAATGCCCTTTTTCCTGGCCCACAGATCCAGGGTTTCCGGGCAGAGATCCCGGCTGGTGGCGTAGGAATAGCGGGAATGGATATGGAGATCGGATAGATACATGGTGTTACCTGCTTTCTTTCTGAGTTTGTAGGCTGGTTATCAGTATATCATAAATTCATTGCCAATCCTACTGTATGGTGATATGCTTGGTATAAATTCATTGAAAGGTAAGAAATGATGCAGTGGGTTTACGATATACTGACAGGCCCGGATCCGGCGGGAGAGCTGAGGCGGCGCAGTGGAGAGCTGTTTGACTGTTTTCCGCAGCTTCGGCCCATGAAGGGATTTGAGCAGAATAACCAGTATCATATATATGATGTGTGGGAGCACACTCTTCATGTGCTGGAGGCGGCAGGCCGGGAGACGGGAGATCCGGTTGTACGTCTGGGGGCTCTGCTTCACGATGCAGCAAAGCCTGAGTGTTATACGGAGGACGAGGCAGGAAGGGGACATTTCTACGGGCATGGGGCGAAGGGAAGTTCTGTGGCGGAAAGAATAGCCCTTGGGATCACCGGGGATATAAAAATGGCAGAGGAGACCGCTCAGCTGGTTCTGTATCACGATGGCTCATTTATTCCCTCTGCCAGGCTGATCCGGCGCTGGCTTAAGAGACTGGGGGAAACGCAGTACAGAAGGCTTCTGATTCTGCACCGGGCGGATATACTGGGACATGATCCCCGGTGGATCCAGCAGGGGCTTAAGGATCTGGAACTTCTGGAGGAAAAGCTGCAGGAGATTCTTTTGCAGGAGGGTGAGCTGAAACGGCAGGATCTTGCAGTAACAGGCCGGGATCTGATGGAAAACCTTGGAGCAGAGGGCAGTCAGATCGGAAGGCTGCTGGATGGGCTTTTGGAAAGGGTGAAACAGGGAGAGCTGGAAAATGAACGGGGGCTTCTTCTTAAGGAAGCAGAAGACCTGATGGAACATATCTGAAAGGGAATAAGAGGAGGGAAGGATATGCAGTTAGACAAGATAAAGACATTGCTTCAGAGGGAGGCCTATGATTTTTTAAGGACAGATCCTCATCTGGGAGATCAGATCATGCTCCTGGGCCTTGGAGGCAGCCACGCTTACGGGACGGAAACAGAGGGGAGCGATCTGGATATTCGGGGAATTGCCGCCATGAGCCCCAGGGAGCTGCTTCTTGGCCGGGATTTTGAACAGGTTACGGACCGTACTACAGATACGGTGATTTATTCCTTTAACAAGATGATTGGCCTGCTTGTAAATACGAATCCCAACACCATTGAGATTCTTGGACTAAAGCCGGAGCACTATCTCTGGCTGTCGCCGGCAGGGAAGCTTCTGCTGGAAAACCGGAAGCTGTTCCTGTCTAAAAGAGCTATCCATTCCTTTGGCGCATATGCCAATGCCCAGCTTCAGAGGCTTAACAACAAAGCGGTCCGGGAGGCAGAGCAAAAGGAGCAGGAACGCCACATTTTAAACACCATCCGTTATGCGTCCCATTCATTTCCAGAGAAATATTTTCGGCACGAGGATGGGGCAGTGCGTTTGTATACGGACACCTCCATCCGGGAGGGCTTTGAGGAGGAAATCTATATGGATCTGGAGCTGAGGCATTATCCTCTGCGTGACTGGCTTTCCATGTGGTCTGAAATGAAGGAAATCGCCAGATCCTTTGAAAAGCTTGGAAAACGCAATCAAAACGCCGCCTCCCATGGAAAGCTGGGAAAGCATATGATGCACCTGGTCCGCCTGTATCTGATGGCCTTTGACATACTGGAGAAAGAGGAGATTATCACCTACCGGGAAACCGACCGGGACTTCCTGATGGAGATACGGGCAGGAAAATATCTGGATGAAAACGACCAGGTAAAGCCGGAGTTTTTTGAGCTGGTAGAGGAGCTTGAAAAAAGGCTTGCGTATGACGCGGAGCATACTGGGCTGCCGGAGAAGGTGGATGAGAAGAAGGTGGAGGAGCTGGTGGTGGAGGTGAATGGGATGTGTTGTAAATTTTAAGGTTGACACATCCCCCCAAATATGCTAAATTTAAAAACAACACAAATGCAAAGATGGGGAATACTAAGTGCCCGTATGTGCCCAGAGAACCGGCGGCTGGTGGGAGCCGGTGACAAAAGGACGCCCAACTGGCCCCGGAGCAGCCTTCTGAAGGGATATGACGTATATCCTGAGTAGGACAGGACGGAGACCTTACCGTTATAAGAGGATGAGGGCGTGCAGTTTCTGCATGAATCAGAGTGGTACCGCGCAGCAGGCCTGCGTCTCTAGTGTATGGAGACGCAGGCTTTTTATATTTGCCGGTCCAGATACAAATATGGAGGAATGAGATCATGGCATCACAGTACAATTACAGCGCCATTGAAAAGAAGTGGCGTGAGAACTGGGAAGCAAAGCCCATCAATGTAAATGATGGCAAGAAAGAAAAATATTACTGCCTGGATATGTTTCCATATCCATCCGGCAGCGGACTTCATGTAGGCCACTGGAGAGGCTACGTTATTTCCGATGTATGGAGCCGTTATCAGCTGTTAAGAGGAAAGTATGTGATCCATCCCATGGGATGGGACGCCTTCGGCCTTCCTGCTGAGAACTACGCCATTAAGATGGGCGTACATCCGTCCAAGTCCACAGAGGAAAATATCCGCAACATCAAGCGTCAGATCAAGCAGATCGCCGCTATCTACGACTGGGATATGGAGGTAAACACCACAGACCCTGATTTCTACAAATGGACCCAGTGGATCTTTGTTCAGATGTTCAAAAAGGGCCTTGCATATGAGAAGGAGTTCCCCATCAACTGGTGTCCTTCCTGTAAGACCGGCCTTGCAAACGAGGAGGTTGTAAATGGCTGCTGCGAGCGCTGCGGCACCGCAGTTACCAAGAAGAATCTGCGCCAGTGGATGTTAAAGATCACCGCTTACGCAGAGCGCCTGTTAAATGACCTGGATAAGCTGGACTGGCCGGAGAAGGTAAAGAAGATGCAGGCAGACTGGATCGGCAAGTCCTACGGCGCCGAGGTAGAGTTCCCTATCGACGGCCGCGACGAGAAGATCACCGTTTACACCACAAGACCTGATACCCTTCATGGCGCAACCTTTATGGTACTGGCTCCTGAGCACGCTCTTGCAAAGAGCCTGGCTACAGACGAGACAAGAGAAGCCGTTGAGAAATACATTTTCGATTCCTCCATGCGTTCCAATGTAGACCGTATGCAGGCAAAGGAAAAGACCGGCGTATTTACAGGAAGCTACGCTATCAATCCTTTAAACGGGGCCAAGACTCCTATCTGGCTGTCCGACTATGTACTGGCTGACTATGGTACCGGCGCGATTATGTGTGTACCGGCCCATGATGACAGAGACTTTGAGTTTGCGAAGAAATTTGGTCTTCCTATTGTACAGGTTATTGCAAAGGACGGCAAAGAGATTGAAAATATGACAGAAGCCTATACCGAGGCAAGCGGCGTTATGATTAACTCCGGCGACTGGAACGGTATGGAGTCTGCTGTTCTTAAAAAAGAAGCGCCTCAGATGATCGAGGAAAAGGGCTTTGGACGTAAGACAGTAAACTATAAGCTCCGCGACTGGGTATTCTCCCGTCAGCGTTACTGGGGCGAGCCGATCCCGATTATCCACTGCCCCAAGTGCGGCTGCGTTCCTGTACCGGAGGATCAGCTTCCTCTGACCCTTCCGGAGGTAGAGAGCTACCAGCCTACCGGCACCGGTGAGTCACCTCTGGCAGGTATCGATGAGTGGGTTAATACCACCTGTCCGGTCTGCGGCGCTGCTGCAAAGAGAGAGACCAACACCATGCCCCAGTGGGCCGGTTCCTCCTGGTATTTCCTCCGCTATGTGGACAGCCACAATAAAGAAGCTCTGGTTTCCAGAGAAAAGGCTGACAAATACCTTCCAGTGGATATGTATATCGGCGGCGTAGAGCACGCGGTGCTTCACCTGCTGTATTCCCGTTTCTATACCAAGTTCCTCTGCGACATCGGCGTGGTGGACTTTGACGAGCCATTTAAGAAGCTGTTCAACCAGGGTATGATCACCGGAAAGAACGGCATTAAGATGAGTAAGTCCAAGGGAAATGTGGTTTCTCCTGACGATCTGGTAAGAGATTACGGCTGCGATTCCTTACGTCTTTATGAGCTCTTTGTAGGCCCGCCTGAGCTGGACGCAGAGTGGGATGACAGAGGAATCGAGGGTGTGTCCCGTTTTCTGAACCGTTTCTGGAACCTGGTGATGGACAGCAAGGATAAGGAACTGGAGCCTACCAGGGAGATGGTGAAGCTGCGCCACAAGCTGGTTTATGACATTGAGCAGAGATTTAACCAGTTTAACCTGAATACGGTGATTTCCGGATTTATGGAGTATAACAATAAGCTGATCGACCTTGCAAAGAAGGAAGGCGGCATTGACAAAGAGACTCTGCGTACCTTTGTGATTCTTCTGGCTCCATTCGCGCCTCATATCGGCGAGGAGCTGTGGGAGCAGTTAGGCGGGACTGACAGCGTATTCCATTCCCAGTGGCCGGAATGTGATGAGGATGCCATGAAGGACGATGAAATCGAAGTTGCCGTTCAGGTAAACGGCAAAACAAGAGCCGTTATCACTGTTCCCGCTGATATTTCAAAGGATGATGTGATCGCCCAGGGCAAAGAGGCAGTGAAGGATAAGATGACTGGAAATGTAGTAAAGGAAATCTACGTTCCAGGCAAGATTGTAAATATTGTCTGCAGATAAGTCTGCACAGATAAGGGGGGACGCAGGGCGTGAGAGATCATGATCTGCGTCCTTCTGTAATAAAAAGGAGATACATATGAAAAAATGGACATCCAAAGGGATCCTGCTGGCAGCAGCCCTGTTGTTCTTCGGGCTTCATGGAGAGAACGCTTTTGCGGCCGGACGGGCGGGGCTGGGGGATGTCTCCGGGGGACCGGGGGAGGTACAGACAGAGGAAGGGCGGCTAGAGGAAGCTTCTCCTGTGGCCGCAGACGGAACTATTCTCCCGCAGAATCTGGAGGCCGCAGAAACAGCGGATCAGCTGATCGTGGTGACAGGCACCGGTGGCTATGACGCGGATATTTTTTATTATAAGAAGAATGGAAACGACTGGGAGCTTATATGGCAGGAAGAGGGCCATGTAGGGCGAAATGGAATTACGGAGAATAAAAAGGAAGGGGACGGGGCCACTCCCGCAGGTATCTTCAGCTTTAATCTGGCCTTCGGCCTTCTGGAGAATCCCGGAAGCGTCCTTCCTTATCATCAGATCGCTTCGGGAGATCACTGGGTAGATGATCCTGCCAGCCGGTATTACAACTGCCTGGTCAATACGGGAGAGGTTTCTGCAGACTGGAATTCCTCTGAAAACCTTATAAAGGCAAGTCCCTATTACGACTATGCTCTGAATACAGACTATAACGCAGAGCGGATACCGGGAGCAGGTTCTGCCATTTTTCTCCACTGCTTTAAGACGGTGGAGGATCAGCCTACCTCCGGCTGCGTAAGCCTGCCCCGTGAGCGGGTGAAGGAGCTTGTGGGGGCAGTGACAGCAGACAGCCGTATGGTGATCGCCAGAGACAAATCCTCATTAAAATAAAAGCAGCGGCAGGGAGCCCGTAATCAGCGGGGCCCTGCTAGTTTTTTTGAGAGCATTTTTAAAAGCTCCAGCTTTTTCCGTTCATTCTGAGGGATGGAAGAGCTGAGGATGGTCACCAGCAGGGCGGTTTCCCTGTCATTAAACTGGATCCCTTTTTCCTTTGCTTCCATATTAATGGACATGAAAACCTTCATAAGCTGACTTTTATCAGCGGCCTCCACCCGGGAGGCAAAATCAGTAAGGAGCCGCAGCTTTTCCGGGTCCATGGCCCTGAGTCTGGGATCCTGTTTCCAGCTTGTATCCATATGAAATATCCTTTCTATGTAGTGTGGTACTGCTATGCCATAGCCTGGATGGCTGACATGACCATCTGCATGGTTTCAAGCCTTGACTGCTGTTCCGGCGACAGGAAACGGCGCAGCTGCTCCATAGGCGTCTGGCCCTCCATCAGGTTTTCCGCCATATCGATCATATCCCGCTCTGCCGGATTCCCGTAGGGACGGATGGCGTGGAGCAGGTCCCGCAGGGAGCCCTTTTTCTCCTGCTTTTCCAGGGAGCAGATCCCCATAGAGGCGATCTCTTCTGTTTCAAACAGTTCCATGGTTTTTCTCAGCTCCTGGCATTTTACAAATACAGAAACGGCCTTCTGTTCCGGTACATTCAGGTAGGGCAGGGCTGCCTTTATCATCTGCAGATGGTGGTCGCCGATGAGATAATCCAGATCGGTCAGCTTATAATCATCCGATGGAGCCATCATTTTATCTACCAGCCTTTTTCATCTTTGCTTAAGCATATGCGGCGGCGCCAGGTTCTATCACAGATATTTTCCCCTTCCCACTGGCGGATGCCTGGCCACTGCATATAATACTAATATGGAAGGAGTGAAGGATCCATGTATGAAAAACTGATCATTGAAGGCAATGCCGTTTATGAAATAGATGAAGAATGTTTAAAGCAGAGACAGGGGAGGAAACATGCCGGTGCAAAGGGACGAAATGGATACCCTCGGCCTTCTGTACCCCCTCAAAAGCCGTAACAGCAAACAGGGAGGGCCCTTTGGCCGCTCCCTGTCTGTTCGTTAAGTAAAGGCAAAGATCAGCAGAAGCCTCCGTTTCCGCCGCCGCAGCAGCACAGCAGCAGAATGATCCAGATCATATCGCCGCATCCTCCTCCACAGCCGCCTCCACAGCCGCCGCCGCATCCGCGGTCGAAGCATCCGCCGTTCCCGCCGCCGCAGCAGCACAGGATCAGGATCAGCCAGATAATATTACAGCTGCTTCCTCCGTTCCCGCATCCGCACCCACAGTCACAACCGCAGTTTGTTGCTGCTACATCACTCATATCAGTTCCTCCAAAAATGTTTGCTTACAATCCTATCATATGAGAACCAGCTTGCTCATGTTTCCGCTTTTAAGAATCTTTCTGAAAAATTTCGTGGTACAAGGGTGAAAAGTATAGTATAATACCATTTATATTGCCGGAAAGCCTTGTCTTTCCGGCATAGAGCGTGTGATGAGAAAAGAGGAGTTTAAATGGACAGAAATCGATTATACTATCAGTCTCCCTATGTAAAAAGCTTTAGTTGTACCGTTTTGGACTGCCGTGAAAGCGGGAAGGGGACCTGGTATGTTACATTGGATCAGACAGGCTTTTATCCGGAGGGAGGCGGACAGCCCTGTGACAGGGGAGTTCTTGGCGGGGCAGAGGTGCTGTCAGTCCGGGAGCGGGAAGATGTGATCCTTCATGAGGTAGACAGGCCCTTAAAGGCAGGAGACCAGGCAGAGGGTGTGATCCTCTGGCAGGACCGGTACGACAATATGCAGCAGCATACGGGGGAGCACATTTTCTCCGGACTGGTTCACCGCCATTACGGCTATGATAATGTAGGATTCCATATGGGCTCAGAGGAGGTTACCATCGATTTTAACGGCGTCCTGACCTGGGAGCAGGCAGAGAAGCTGGAGGCAGAGGCAAACCAGGTGGTTTATGAAAATCTTCCAGTTCAAGTTCTGTATCCTTCCAAAGAGGAGTTGTCCGCCATGGATTACCGGAGCAAAAAGGAACTTACCGGTCAGGTGCGGATTATAGAAGTACCGGGCTGCGACCGGTGCGCCTGCTGCGGAACCCATGTAGACAGGACGGGAGAAGTGGGTATAATAAAGATAACAGGCCTGATCCATTATAAGGGAGGAGTCAGGCTTTCTATGCTCTGCGGACGCCGGGCCCTTTTGGACTACAGGAAGCGGCAGAATGACAGCCTTATCATTTCCCGGCTCCTTTCTGCAAAGCTGGACCAGCTCCCCCAGGCTGTGGAGCGTCTTAAAAATGAAAATCAGGAGCAGGCCTTTGGCCTGTCCGGCCTCTACGGACAGCTGCTGGAGCTAAAAGCGGCTTCCCTTCCGGCATCGGAGGCACCCCTTCTTCTGTTTGAGGAGGGCTTAAGCCCGGTTCTTTTACGTAAATTTGCCACTCTTCTTTATGAAGGGGGAAAGGGAAGCGTAGCGGCGGTATGCTCCGGAGATGAGGAAAAGGGAGAATATCAGTACGCCTTAGGAAGTGCCAGCCAGGATATGAAGAACTTAAGCCGGGCGATGAATGCCAGGCTGAACGGCAGGGGCGGAGGCAGCAGCCTTATGGCCCAGGGAACCTTTAAGGCAGGAAAAGAGGAGATACAGAATATATTTCAGGAGGAGATATGGACTTAAATCAGGATACCATCAAAAAAATACGAGGACTGATCCTGTTTACCGTCATTGTGGTGGTGGCGGGGATCAATTATGGAGTGCTGCTGGGGCTTTTGGTTGCGCTGTTCCGCTTTGCCTGGCCCTTTATTCTGGGAGCGGCCATAGCCTTTATTCTGAATGTGCCCATGCGGCATATTGAAAAACAGCTGGAGGGCATAAAAAAAATGAAACGGTCAAGGCGGCCGGTGAGCCTGGTGCTGACCATCGTGCTGGTGGCAGGCGTTTTGCTCCTTGTGACCTTTGTAGTGCTGCCGGAGCTTGTAAGGACCTTCTGGCTCCTTCAGAGCAGTATCCCGCCTTTCCTGGCAGGGATACAGAGGCAGGCCCAGGAACTTTTTGTCAGCTTCCCTCAGATCGCAAAGGAGCTTGGCAGCCTGCAGATCAACTGGCAGCAGATTTTTCAGGATACCATGGAATTTTTGAAAAATGGAGCTGGATCCATGTTAAATACCACATTTTCCGCGGCTGTTTCCATTGTCAGCGGGGTATCCACCTTCCTGATCAGCTTCATTTTCGCCATCTACATCCTGCTGCAGAAGGAAAATCTGAGCCGTCAGCTGAAAAAGCTTTTATACGCCTTTCTTCCGAACGGGATCGTAAGGAAGCTTCTGGGGATCGGAGCTCTGACAGAGAGAACCTTTTCCAGCTTCCTTACAGGGCAGTGCGTGGAGGCGGTGATCCTTGGCACCATGTTCTTTGTTGCCCTGACAGTGCTCCGTCTTCCCTATGCCCTTCTGATCGGGGTACTCATTGCCTTTACCGCCCTGATCCCGGTGTTTGGAGCCTTTATCGGCTTCGGAGTAGGAGTATTTTTAATGCTGATCGCAGCGCCCATGGATGCCCTGATCTTTACGGTGGTTTTCTTTGTGCTCCAACAAATCGAGGGAAATCTTATTTATCCTTATGTAGTGGGAAATTCCGTAGGTCTTCCCTCCATCTGGGTGCTGGTGGCTGTGACCCTGGGCGGCAGTATGATGGGAATTGCGGGTATGCTGATTTTTATTCCCCTCACCTCTGTCCTCTATGCGCTGCTGAAAGGCGTGGTCAATGAAAGGCTGAGAAAGAAGGAGATAGAAGATGTGTAGAGGGAAGAAATGGATCTAGATTTTCTTTCCGGTTTTCCTTGCGGGAGGGGCAGGCTTCTTCTTTTTAAGGCTTCGGGGCAGTGTAAAGATAGACGGGGCCGTCTCCTTTGACGGGATTGGAGCGGTGGCCTCCTACCGGCAGGATGATCCTGCGTGGGCCAGGCTGTCTCTTGGAGACAGTCCTTATACCATGGAAACCTCCGGCTGTCTGACTGCCTCCATTGCCTCTGCAGTTTCCGGAAAGGAGCCCTCTCTGGATCCAGGCCAGCTAAAGCAGCTCTTTTCGGAGGAGCAGGTCTATGACAGTGAGGGAAATCTTCAGTGGGACAGGCTTAAGGAGTTAGAGGGGTTTCAGGCAGAAGTCTATGAAACAGTCAGCAGAGAGCAGATCCAGGCTGTTTTACAGGAGGGACATTTTCCCATCCTCCGGGTGCGCCAAAATGGCCTGGGGAGCTTTCACTATGTACTGGCTGTGGGATCCAGGGAGGGAAAGCTTGTCTGCATGGATCCTTTAAAGGATAAATCACAGGAATTATCCGCATACAAAAACAGGGTCTACGCCCTGCGCTGTGTGTGGATGGAATAACAAAAATACCGTCGGATGATCCGGCGGTATTTTTAGTTTCTGCTTATTCTCCCTGATACATATATTTAATCAGACGTTCGATGTCATCCTTGTCATGTGCTACCAGGTCCAATTCTTTAATATATCCGTTGGAGAACATGGTTGCCATAGAAAGGTACTGGGACAGCTTGGATTTTAAGTTGATCCGGTCGCCTTCCGGGGATACCAGCTCGACTCTTCCTTTGCAGTGGTCGATTATACTGAAAAATTTGTCTACATCTGTAATGTTCTGGATCTTCATGGCATTTCCTCCTTTGACTCATGATAATCTTTTAATAATCAGAATTATAACATATGCCATTTTTTCAGGCAATATCAATGTTTTATGAAAATATCACAGGCCCAGACGCATTTTTATGGCATCTAGCAGGAGAGAGGATACCTTAAGGCCGCCCCGTCCCGTCCCTATTGCTATATCCGGCTTGTTTTTGCCGTGAAAGTCTGAGCCTCCCGTGGGAAGAAGGCCGTGGCGGGCTGCCATTTCCTGCAG
Source organism: uncultured Clostridium sp. (assembly GCA_900549235.1). GTDB lineage: Bacteria > Bacillota > Clostridia > Lachnospirales > Lachnospiraceae > Enterocloster. The sequence continues at coordinate 68,208 of URNT01000018.1, forward strand.
CTTCATGCTCTGGGCCTGGCAGCAGGAGGAGTGGTAGACTTCAAGTCCCTGCATTCCCAGAGAGGCAAGATACCCGATGAGCGCATCGGTCTGCTTATCTCCCAGCTTATACTGGAAGGGATGAGCCAGGGCCGCGAAGGCTCCGTTTTCCAGAAGCATGGAAATGATGCGCTCCGGCTCCGGGTTTTCCCTGGGAGGACAGTAGGGGCCGCCGTATCGGAGATATTTTTTAAATGCCTGGTCGTTATCAGAGGCGAGTCCTCTGGCGATCAGCGCCCTGGCAATATGGGCCCTGGTAATAACGGTGTCCGGATTCCCTGCCCACAGCTCTTCTTTTGTAAAACAAATCCCGTCCCTGGCAAACCGCTCAAGCATCTCCTCATTGCGCCGGTCCCTGCGCAGGCGCAGCTCCTTAAGCTCCTCTTGAAGCTCTGGCTTCTCCGGATGGACGAAGAGCCCCAGGATATGGATCTCGTGGCCCAGATAGCTTCCAGATACCTCGATACCCGGGATCACCTGGATTCCCAGCCGGTTTCCCTCTTCTGCAGCCGCTGCCACACCATCTGTTGTATCGTGGTCTGTCAGCGCCATGGCGGTAAGGCCGGCTTCGGCTGCCAGGCGGACGGTCTCTGAAGGAGAGCAGGTGCCGTCAGAGGCATTTGAATGAACGTGCAGATCTACAAAACCCATGTAAAAATTCCTCCGCGAAATACTTTATTAACACTTTGATAATACTTACTTTATATATGGTAACACGAATTTCATAATAAGTAAAATTGGTTTGAAAAAAATAAAAAAGGCAGTTCCATTTTACATAAAGTGTGCTATACTACAATCTGTGAATAAACCATATCCAGTGAAATGACAGGTGAGAAACATGAATCAATTAGAAAACAACAGCAGACGCAGCTCCTCTGCGGGCCGAAGCAGGGGAAGGAACTCGCAGAGAGGAACTTCGGCAGGACGGGGCAGCGTGAGAGGGAGAGAGACCTACCATTCCGGCCAGGCTGGCCGCGCCAATGCCATGCATACCGCAAGGCGCAACAGCTCCCATTATAGAAAAAAAGGCCCTGATTACAAGCTGATCGCTATTATAGGCGTGATCCTTATTGTGGTCATTACCTGTGCTGCCCTTGCGTTTAAGTCAAAGGAGGCCGCTGTGGATGAGACCGGCCAGAGCGAGACAGAGACTACAGAGGCGCCTATGGAACAGGAGGTGGCGGTAGACGGCATTTCCATCACCGGTATGTCCAAGAATCAGGCAAGGACCGCCCTGCTTCAGGCCTACCCCTGGTCTATGACTGTTTCCTATGAAGAGGATACATATGAGGTGACAGATCTTCTGACAGCAAAGATTGATGAACTCTTAGAGGAGATTTACAGCGGTCAGCCGGCTGAAAGCTATAGCCTTAAGCTGGACGGCTTAGAGGAGTCAGCCGCCAAGGAGGCAGCCGCCTGTGCTTCTAAATGGAATAAAAAGGCGAAAAACGGTTCCATTGACAGCTTCGATAAGGAGAAGAACCAGTTCGTATTTGCAGGAGAGGAAAATGGCTTTGCTATCGATGAGGAAAAGCTGGCAGCCGACATTCTCGCGGCTTTGCAGAGCAAGGATTTTGACGCTGTGATCCAGGCAACAGGAAACGCTGTAGCGCCGGAAATTACAGCAGCCTCCGCAAAGGAAAAATATAAGACCATCAGTACCTTTACCACTACAACCACCTCCAACAAGAACCGAAACACGAACATCAAGCTGGCGGCAGAGGCCATCAATGGAACGGTGATCAAGCCGGGAGCCGAGTTCTCTTTTAACGGAACCGTAGGCCAGCGTACCGAGGCCAAGGGCTATAAGGGCGCGGCCGCTTACAACAACGGTGAGGTAGTACAGGAGATCGGCGGCGGTGTATGCCAGGTTTCCACCACCCTTTACAATGCGGTGTTCCGGGCCGGTCTTGAGATCACCTACCGCAGATCCCATACCTTTGAGCCTAACTATGTAACACCGGGCCAGGATGCTACCGTAAGCTGGGATCAGCCGGATTTCAAGTTCCGCAATAACTCAAGCACAGCTATCGGCTTAAAGGCCAGCTACGCAGATCAGAAGGTAACCATATCCGTATATGGCATTCCCATCCTGGAGGACGGTGTTAAGTGGGATCTGGAGTCAAAGAAGGTAGAGGAGCTGGATCCTCCGGCACCTACCTATGAGGAGGATCAGACCCTGCAGCCGGGAGTTGAGGTAACCAAGAGCGCCGGCACCAAGGGCAGCAGATGGGAGACCTATAAGGTAGTTTATAAGGACGGCGTTGAGGTATCCAGAGAGCGGGACCACAAGACTACCTACAAGGGTCATGCCCCTGTGATCCGCCGCAATACCACCGGCGTCGTACTGAATCCGGAGGAGACCACCACCTCTACGGAGACACAGGCACCAACCATTGACGGTATGCCTGAGGGCTATGTACCTGGAAGTGATCCAACTGCCTCTGCCTCAGGAGAGAGCAGCAGCGCGGGAACCGTTTCACCAGCGCCTTCAACCGACGCGGCCACAGAGGCGCCCAGCACCTCCGATTCCGCCGTACTGGCTCCGCCTGTTTCTGACGGGCCGGGAAGCGGCACAGAAGCAAGCGGCGGCCCCGGGGAAACCAACCCGGTGGTGAACCCCATCAGTTAAGAATATCAGGGAGAGTCCTTTCGGGACTCTCCTCAGACTGTAGACAAAGTCCCGGCATTTGCCGGGTTTTTCTACATTTATAACCGTTTTTCTGATATAATGGAATTATCAGAAAGGCGGTGTTTTTTATGATGACTAAGAATGCAGATAAGAAACGAGAGCAAATGATCATGTTCTGTATGGATGACATGGTTCCACAAAACCATA
>URNT01000019.1 GCA_900549235.1 uncultured Clostridium sp.
TTATCATAGAAGGACCTTATCGTAGTTAATTTTACAGAAAAAGTTTCACATTCTCTTTTTGTCCGCACCCCTCCCTCTTAAAAGCTGTCACTTCACTAACATTTCGAAAAGTGACAGCTTTTGTCATTCTCAATTATTATACTATACTCAAAATATATAGATGATTGAGAGGATTTTATTATGACACCTACACTGAAACTTCTTTAACATTTGAAACTTTAAAAAAGACCGTAGGAAATACTCTGGCCTATACTGCTGCCACAGATTATCCTGTATATTCTCCACTCATTATTTATGGTAAGAGAAGTTCTGAGAAAACTCATTTACTACATGCTATCGGAAATCAATTTTTACAAAATTATCCAACTGCAAAAGTTCTATCCATATCTGCTGAACAATTGGACTCTCTTACATTCGATACTGTAGATTGCCTGCTAATTGACAATTTTCAACTATTAACCCAAAATCCTGACTGTCCAAAAACATTTGCTCATAAAATAAAAAATACAAATGAGCCAATCGTAATTGCTTCAAACGATTTACATATGGATTTTTATGATCTTGAACCATATTTTTCCTGTCATAATCATGGTATATCCAACGGTCTGCTTGTTGATATTCAAGATTAAACTTTTATAAAATAAAACTTTAAAGACCGTTTCCCTACTGGCAAGCGGTCTTCTTTCTACACAAACATTCCTGCACCCATCTAACTCAAAAACTCTTCCACTGTAATCTGAAGAGCAGGAATATTTCTGTTCAAAACATTCTTTACATGCTGCTTTAATTCAAATAGATCCCGCAATGCCCCACTGTACAACTTGCCATCAACATAACTCTCACTATTCATAACAAAGTGAATATGGATATTCTCTTTGTCTAAATGAACTCCAAAGCAAATTTGATAACGTCCCATATAGAATCGTGCAATCTCATAAGCAATCTGTCTAGCCATATCTGCAGTTACCTGCCATGTCGGATCAAAAGATACGATAAAATGGCGAATCTGTCTGAATCCATTGGTTTTACCAAAAATCTCCTTAACCTTCTCCATCTGTAAAATCATCTGAGCCGGATCACATGGATTCACCCCATAGCCACCAATATAACCATTCGTTTTTTCTTTATTAGTCACATAATTGATCACATTTTCTAAAGCACTCGGAGCCTTATAATTTTCATTGACTATTTTAACAATTTCCATATTTCATCCACTGCCTCCTGCATTTCTCCAATCCACTTTTTTCTTGTTTTTTCATCCTGTTCTAACTCCAGAGCCGTAACATCATTCTGTAATTCCACAAGATGCCTAGCCATATCTCCTTTCACACTTCTGATACGGGTTCTTGAATTCACTGCACTCTGTTTCATATATTGAGAAATTGTCATCTCTGCTTTATCTGCTTTTTTCTGGATCATATCTTTTTCTTTCTCAGTACAGCGTATGGTAATCGTTACAGAACTTCTCATCCTATAAATCCTCCTCATTCTTTTTATTTATCAGTTGTTTCAACTAAGATTAAATTTGATTATCCATTGATTTTTAACCTCATCCAAATTGAGATAATTTTGACATTCCCTATATATTAGCAGGATAACGCAAATGTAACACATTTTTCCCCTTTTGACCTCTTCTCACATTGCTTGTTCTTATTTTCTTTTATCACGCAGCTAACTACTTAATAAATCTTACTGGAGGAGATAAATTTACGATGTTCGAAGCTTATGATGATCTAATCAGTCTTGAAACTTTATGTGAAATGCTCGGAGTTGGAAAAAATGCAGCTTATGAATTACTACGCTCTAAGCAAATAAAAGCGTTCCGAATTGGTCGGACATAGAAAATTCCAAAAAAATCCGTTGAAGAATATATCCTACGGCAAGCCGGACTATAAATCCAACAAGAAAAATAAGCAGAAAAATAACAGGTGCTGCTCTCTGCCCCAAGCAGAAAACAACACCTGTCTTAAAAAATTATTCAATTACATTCTCTTATCGAAGTTTATCCTTCCGGCCAGATAGATTGGTATCGTCTGCGTTTTCCCATCTTCTGTACTTCCACCATAGGTATTGCCCTTCAAATAGTACAGAAAATCCAGTAGACCAGCGTCCAATAGTGCTACAGCTGTATTACCCGCATTCTTTCCGGCTTTTACTTCCAGACCATAATTCTTATAATCCTGCAGGCTTCTGACATAAAAATCCAGTTCCCCGCCTGTCTGCTGATATACGGCAAACCACGGTACATTTCCGGCAATGCTATCTGTATTTTTCAGCCGGTTCAAAAGCTCCAGATATACAAAGTTCTCACACAGGATTCCTTTTACTGTTGTATCTGGTTCTCCGGTCTTTCTCAGGAAATAAGCAGCAACTCCCAGATCCATATAGTAGTATCTGCAGTTGTCTACAATGTTTAAATGGTCACAATCAACGCTCTTGCTGCAGTAACCAATCACATGAGACAGATACAGCCAGCTTCTGGCATGATTGATCATTTTCTTGGATACCCGTCCGCGCTCTTCCTTAAACACGATTTTTGACAAATCTGTTATCAGATCTTCCGTGCCTTTCTTCTCTTTCACGAGCATGATCGCAATCGCCTGAAATAATTGTCCAAAAATCTCAATATCCAGTTCGGATTCAAAGTATCTGGATGATTCCTTAATAAAGATATTGATGATCTGTTCCAGCAACCGTCTGCTTTGCCCCAGATCTCCGGTTTCCAAATAGTTTTGTACCACTCTGGGGTATCCGCCTATCTGACAGTATAGATCAAAATAACCTTTGATTTCATCATACCGGGCATGGTCATCCTTCCCATCCAGAGAAAGCCTCTCATACAAATCCCGCTTCCCAAATGCCCCTAAAAACTCTGGAAAGGACAGGGTTTGCATGATCAGGGTATCGGTGTCGCCTGCTGATAGAAAGAATTCCTCTTCCCTTGTTTTTCCAAGGTAGCTTCCTGTTACAATAAAATCACAGGCAAATTCTCTGGCAAACTCACGAATACGGCTGTAAATCACCGGTGATTCCTGTATTTCATCAATGACAACTACGGTATCCCTGCTATCCACAAACTCCGGTTCATACATTTTCAGGACTGCAGCCATACCATTTTCTGCTTTGTCCTGCCCGCTTGTCCGGTGATAAGCCTTTTCATAGCAATCCAGAAAATATTCTCCAGACTGCCCGATCATATTGATGTAGATATGGTGCTGGTACTGTTCTCTGGCAAATTTATCAAGAATGTATGTCTTTCCCACCTGCCTGGCTCCTTCCAGTTCCAGAACAAGCCCGGAACTGCGTTTTTTCCATCGAAGCAAGTCTGCGTATATATCCCTTTTTAATTCCATCTCCATAAAAGTTCCTCATTTCTGATACACATCTCTGAATCCCAGTATAACATACTTTAAAATGAATACCAAGCATCTACACAGCTACTACACAGTTTTTACACAGTTACTATTAAAACATTCCAGCTGCTAATAAACAAAAAGTGCTGTCTCCGTCGCACAAAATCAAAGAAACAGCACTTTATAAATTCGTATATAATTGTAAAACTGAATGTTTTGTTTTAGGTGTGGAAGGTCTCGAACACACCGGTTAGATTTCAGGGGATAGCTTAGCATATTTTCAGAGGAAACGCAAGCCATACCCCATTAAGTTTTTTATTCTTATAGTTGTATTCTTATCTTGTGATGCTGGTATGACAGGAGATTTCCTCAAACGGCATCATACTGCACCTGGAACTTCTAGGCGAAGCCTTCTTATACAAGCCCTTCCATCATAGCTGACACATCCACAAGCCCCTCTCTGCCCCCTTGGACCACCTCCCCGGGAAGCTGCTCAAAGGGAACATTTTCCCGCATGAACACGGCCTGGACAATGGATGCCATATTGGCTCCCGCAACTACCTTGAGATTTTTTCCAACCGGCTCTGCCAGCAGCTGCACCGCCACATTAAAGGGCGAACCGCCCAGGATATCGGTCATAAGAAGCACATCATCCGATTCCAGATCCTGAATCGCCTGCACCATGCGTGACTTCAGTTCCTCTATGCCCTCTCCTTTTACAAAATCAACCACCTGTACCTGCTCCGGTACACCGGCCACCAGCTCAATGGCGCTCATCACTCCCTGCGCATACTGCCCATGGCCTGTCACTACAAGTCCTGTCACTTAAGCTCCTCCTGGTTTCTATTATTTACTCCCTTTTTAAACAGGCCGCCCTGAGGGCAGCCGGTTATGCATAGAACCCGCTTATATACCCAATACCGGTCAGTATGGCTGCCAGGACCAGGATCAGCCCCATCAGCTTAAGGGGCGACCACTTTTTCTTGGCGTACAGCCAGTATACGCCCAGGGTCAGACCCAAAGGCACCAGTCTTGGGAAAATGTTGTTGATGGTAGCGTCTGCGTTAAATATCACCTGGCCTGCAAGCACTTCCCCGGTAGCTGCGTCAAATACATCCTTTACGATCTGGAACGGGATAGAGCAGCTGACAAAAGACGCAGTCAGGGCACCTACTACCAAAAGTCCCATGAAATTCATGGAATTCGTGAGAATATCCATTTTACCAGTTGCCATAAATCCGGACATACCCTCCAGACCCGACTTGTATCCAAAGTAGAACAATTTCCTGGAAAGGATACAGGTAAGAACCGGGTAAGTCACCAGATAGATAACAGCTCCCACCCATGCCATAGAGCTGTCAAGCCCCTGTGAAATGGACATGCATATGGTCAGGAGAATGGGGATAATGGTGGCCACCCAAAGTGAATCACCAATGGCAGATGTAGGGCCGATCAGGGCTACCTTTACGGTATTGATCACATCCGGCGTGCACTGGCCATTGGCATTGGCTTCCTCCATACCGCATACAATGCCGTTGCAGATGGATCCCACCTGTGCCTCTGTGTTAAAAAGGGTCACGTGGCGTTTCAAAGCCTGGGCTTTTTCCTCCTTGGTGTCATACAATTCCTCCACAACAGGAGCCATGGACTGGCCGAAAGCCATGCCCAGCATACTCTCCGCCTGCTGGGAACAGCCATTCCAGAAAAACCAGTTCCAGAAGGACCGATCCAATGTTTTTTTGCTTAACTGCCTGCTCATGCCCTTGCCTCCTTTTGATCAATCTGAAACACATAATAGATCACTGCCAGCAGTGTTGCGATCACAGCCACTGCCATAGTGTTTAAGTTAAAATAAGTTACAAGTACAAACCCCAGCAGGAAGATACATATCTGCCACTGCTTCTTTAACAGGAACGAGATGATGATCCCCATTCCAAGAGCCGCCATCATACCGCCAAAGGTACTGAGCAGAGTTGTGAGCCAGCCCGGTATCATGGATGCAAAATCCGCCTGTGCCGATGCTGCTGTCATGGTGGTCAGAAGAATCACCGCCGGGATAAACCGGCACGCCAGGCCGATCAGCTGCCCGCATACAACATTGGGAATATACATCTTTCCGGTTTCTCCTGCCGCAGCGTACTTATTGGCAAGACGGTTTAAGGGCAGGTTCAGGGCGTAAGACAGGTTCCACACCATCTGTCCCACCAGACCGCCGATTCCCGCGAACACCACAGCCAGGCCGATGACCTGTGTGCTTTCCATGCCTTTTCCGAATACCAGGGCGCCGGCCGTACCAATGTAGGTGGCATAGGACAAATCCCAGGCCACGGCGCCGCCGGGAGTCACATTCCCCATGTACATGATCTGCAGGGCAATCCCCACAATCATGGCTGTCTGCAGATCCCCCATGATCACACCCACCACAAAGGATGCCACCAGTGGTCTTCCCAAGGTGTACCACCCTATGGTATTGCCCACAATAGAGCCAATAGAACCCAGATACACAAACAGTGAAATCCCTATAATCTGTATGGCACTCATTTCTTCCCCTCCTATACGCTAAATTGTTTTTTTAAATGCTTCCCACGTGGTCCTGGCTGAGGTTGGAAGCTGATGGAAAAATACATCCAGCCCGTCAGCGGCAAATCCATCCAGGATCTCCACATCCCGATCACTGAGATAAAAGATTCCTGTGGCCCCGTCCAGTTTGTGCATGGAATCTTCCTTTTTAGCCAGGTTTCCCAGCATGACCGCCTTAGCGCCTCCGATCTCCTCCTTCAGCGCGGTCAGGACTTCAGGCTGTCTCACGATCATCAGCCGGTTGCCGCTTCCCGGTTTTTTCAATATCTCCCTGGCCTCTTCTGTTGTAACAATGTGTGTTTTGTACGTGCCCGGAACACCCATAGTCATAATGGTCTTAAGCATGGGATTCTTGGCGCTCACATCATCCACTGCCACGATCTCCTTGATCTGCAGCGTGGGACACCATGCCACAATAGTCTGCCCATGTATCAGCCTGTCGTCAATCCTTACATACAAATCTGCCATTGCAGTTCCTCCTTTCAGTCACGGCCGCGCGCACCATCCAAACATTTCCTCACAAACCCCTTATGGATCTTCAGGCGTTCCTTTGCCTCTTTTGCCGTTATCCCTGTCAAGATCATGACAATGGCTGCCTTAATCCCTCCATCCGTCAGTTCAAGGGCTGCCTGTGCTGTCTCCTCCGTGCAGCCGCAGGCCATGGACACAATCCTTTTGGCCCGCTCCACCAGTTTCAGGTTGGTGGCCCGCATATCCACCATAAGATTCCCATATACTTTCCCGATTCCCACCATGGCCGCAGTGGAGATCATGTTCAGGATCATCTTCTCAGCCGTACCCGCCTTCAGCCTGGTAGACCCTGTGAGTATCTCCGGCCCGGCGTCCACCTCAATGGCTATATCTGAATAATCCGTAAGCTCGGCGGGCCGGTTGCAGGAAAGCCCCACGCAGCATGCGCCTGCTTCCCTTGCACATTCCAATGCGCCGATACAGTACGGGGTGCGCCCGGAGGCAGAAAGGGCCACCACCACATCCCTCTGATTCACTTTGAGATGTTCCAGGTCTCTCCTGCCCTCCTCCTTGGAATCCTCCACTCCCTCCTGAGCTTGGACGAAGGCTTTTTCACCTCCTGCTATGATCCCCACCACCTCGTCCGTAGTGGAAAATGTGGGCAGGCACTCCACCGCGTCCAGGATGCCCAGCCTTCCGCTGGTTCCGGCTCCAGCGTAAATCAGCCTTCCCCCCTTATTCAGCGCGCAGATGACCGCTTCTACGGTTTCCTCGATCTGCGGCAGCACCTGTTTTACGGCCTCAATGACATTTTTATCCTCTTCATTCATCACGGTCAGAAGTTCCCCCACGCTCATCAAGTCCAGGTCCAGTGTCCTGGGGTTCCTGCTCTCTGTCTTTAAACCGGATAATACTTCCTTATCTTTTCCCTTAAGCCCTACCATAAGCGTTCCTCTATCTGGCTTGCATACATGTAGCCCACTGTATTGCAGTCATTTCCTGATTCAATTCCCCTTACCTTAAGGTTAGTTGTATAGTAAGGGATGTATGGGAAATCATTGATCTCCCCCTTAAATACCTGGTACTCCTTAAGCGCCCTGAACCACTGGTCCGTCTCCTCCTCACTGAGGCTGTAATATGCCTGGGGGATAAAGCCCTGGAGATCCTCAAAGGTCTCCCCGTACACAAGACGGATGGGGTTGCCTTTTTTTCTTAAATGCTTTACTGCCTGCGTCACTGCGTCATGAGTATTGATGTGTCTTGGGTGCATGGAACCGCGCCAGTGGGTGATGACCAGTTCCACCTTCTCCTCTTCAAAATATGTTTCCAGGCGTCTGGCAAAGTCCTCCAGGGAAGGCATGCTGCTGGACACATATCCCAGCCAGATAGTATCCCCGCCCAAGGCTCTGGCCGCCCTCTGGTTCTGGTCCAGCAGCGACTTCAGATAAGCCTGCTTTTCCTCTTCTGATGCATTGGGATCTTCCAGTCTGCCCTGCGTTACATGGATCAGGGTGCAGTGGCTGCCCTGCTTTGCGTATTTTATGATCAAAGGCCCTCCCAGCAGTTCTGCATCCAATGAATGGGCCCCAATACTCACCACACGTTTTGCAATTTTCATATTCTGTCCCCTCCCTTATATGTCTTTCCGGTAATCTTTAAATGTCCTAAACACATGAACTCCATGGCGTTCATAAAACCTGCGCCCTGGTTCATCCGTAGACACAAAATACAGGTGATAGATCCCCCGCTTTTCCATCTCCAGCTGAGCCAGGTCAAAAAGTATGCTGCCAAGGCCCTGGTTTCTCACGCGCTCCGCTGTTCCAATAGGTCCAAAACGCATGGGATTCTCATCAATCATCCTGGTGCAGAATCCGCATATTTTATCCTCTTTATCCAGAACCAGCAGGATACAGTCTTCTGCCCGGTTATGCTGCATGGTCAGCAGGCAGTTGCGTTTCCATCCCCCGCCGAATTCATCCCGGGCAAAATTCAGCAGATCCACCGCGTACTCGTAAGTAAACATCTTAAAGCTAAACCCAGCCTCATTAGCCTTTTTTAACCGTTTCTTTGTCTCATCTGACAGGCGGTAGCCGTGCAGGTCTTTGCACATGGAGTAGCTGGTCTTTCCCTGTACATAGCCATGCCTTTCAAAAAAAGCAGCGCTCTCAGGATAGTTCTCAGTATCCACGCCCGGGAAAAAGTAACTGGGGCTGTAGGCTGCCAGAGTGATGTTCTTTGCTCCCCTTGCCATTAGATCCGTCTCAGCCCTCTTAAGGAGTTTTGTGCCGATCCCTTTTCCCTGATACTCCCCTGCTACAAACATCACATTGATCCATCCCCGCTCAGGCTCTGTGCCGCGTTCCAGATAAGGAAATTTGCGTTTGGTGGCCAACAGGAATCCCACTGTCTTTCCATCCTCCCTGGCCACATAGCAGAGATCCGAATCAAAGTTGTCGTCCAACAGCGCCTGCTGTCGGAATTTATGTACGGTTATGGGGTCGGCGAAAAGCTCCTGGTTCCAGAGCTCCACCACCTGGGTTTCATATACCTGGTTATAGGTTAAGAGTTCCATGATCGTTCTTCCTTCCTTAAGATATACTTATATAATATCCTTTGTTATCACATTGCTTTTAAGCCTGGCAATGTTTCTCTCGTAATTATTCTTTACATATGCGGTAAACAGGATGTCGATGATATTCAGCTGGGATATTCTGGACGCTGTTGCCGCTGTTCTCACCAGAAGTTCCTTGGCAGACACATACAGTTTGCAGTCAGCCAGACGTGTCAGTTCATTTTCCGCAAACCGGGTCACGGTGATAATGGGAACATTCTGCTCCTTCAGCACCCTGGCACAGGTCAGCATTTCTCTTGTAAGACCTGAGTAGCTGAATATGACAGCCACATCCTCCTTTGTCAGATTCCTTGCACACACCAGCTGGGAATGCCAGTCATCGTTGCAGATACAGGGCTTGTTAAGCCTGAGAAACTTAAGATACATGTCCCTGGCAGCCAGAAGAGAGGATCCGATCCCAAACAGTCCTGCGGTCTTAGCCTTTTCAATAATGTCCACACAGTTCTGCAGTTCGTCCAGATCCACTAATTTGCGCGTATCCTCCAATGCCTGTATGCTTCTGTAAGTAACCTTATCCACAATGTCCTTCAGTTCATCATCCCGGCTGATCTCCGTGCTGATGTCCTTACGCGCTTCACTGCGCAGCACAAGCTCGTAATTCAGAGAACTGTTGAATTCCTTATAGCCGCTAAATCCCAGCTTTTTGCACAGCCGGATGATGGTGGCCGCCGAGGTATAGGTCTTTTCAGCCAGAACATGGATGCTGAGTTTGGATGCTTCCTCCGGCTTTTCCAGCAGATACCGGACCAGGTCCTTCTCTGCTCCGTTGGCCTGTACTCTGTACTCCTGCAGTCTTACCAATACATTTTTCATCATATCCCGCCTTCACTTTTAATTATATGAAATGAAACTAAATTGTCAATTAATCCATTATATAACGAAACTTTATTTCAATCAATGTAATAATTGTTCCTTCTAAAACAAATTGTTTGAAACTTCTTAACAATTTCCATCATATCTCTGCTGCTTTGTTTACAAACTTTTCCGGAATCCCTCATCCTATCCCGTTTTCACGGAATCAAGAATCCTGCCCGCAGAGCATTTTTTGTATCATAGATCCAGAATCTGTTCAATTGCCTTCTAATCTAAATCCATGTACTTTATCTTCCCAGTACCTAAACCATATTGATTAATATTTAGAAGTCACTCTTTTTCACAGATAAAAAAAATTAAGGCTGCTGCAAAAGGATATTTATTCATCCATTTTGCAGCAACCTTTTTTGTTAGGAGGGTTTGGTTTTATGGTGCAGCCGTTGAATGCGAAGGCGGATCTGGTGGCGGAGGGTACTTCTTATCAGATGCTTAAAAACCGGTTTAAGAAGGAATAGGATGAGGTCTGCCGGCAGGCTCTAAAAGGTGCTCCAGCCCCAGGCTGATGACCATGGCCCGCTCGATCTCTCCCATCTGGTCCTGGTCCAGATGGCCTATGTATTCCCTTAAGCGGTTCCGGTCGATGGTCCGCATCTGTTCTGCCAGTACGGTAGAGTCCTGCTTGAGCCCTCCTTCCATCCGGTGGATAGACACATGGGTAGGGATGGAGGCTTTGGTGGTGCGGCTGGTGATGGCGGCTACGATGACGGTAGGACTGTGGCGGTTGCCCATGTTGTTCTGGACCACCAGGACAGGGCGAACGCCTCCCTGCTCAGAACCTACTACCGGTGAAAGGTCAGCATAGTAAATATCTCCCCGCAGCACATGGGTCTCTGTTCTCCTGTCTCTGTTATAGTTTCCTCTATATTCCTGTTTCATATGGATTTCCTCACTGATATTCGATTTCATTTCCTATCATCAAGTATGTCCCTATTTTTCAGGATTAAACACCCATATATACAAAGAAGCGCCTGTCCGGCACAAAAGCCGGTATGCAGGCGCATATATATTACCGTTGCTTATGAAAATGCCTTCAGCAGAGATTCTCCGATGGTTCCATCCGGCATGGCAACGCCGAAGTTTTCTGCCACCGTGGCTCCTGCTGCCCCAAAGGTATCGGTCTCCTCTAACCGGCCGGTGCGTGCCAGCTTCTTTGAATAGATCAGCAGGGGCACCTGCTCTCTGGTATGGTCGGTGCCGGTGTAGGTGGGGTCATTGCCATGGTCGGCGGTGATCATAAGAAGATCATCCTCCCTCATGGCTGCCATGGCTTCTCCAAGCTTTGCATCAAAGGCTTCTACCTCTCTTGCGTAGCCCTCCGGATTTCTTCTGTGGCCCCACAAGGCGTCAAAATCCACCAGGTTTACGAAGCAAAGGCCCTCAAAGTCCTCATTTTTAATAATATCCACTGTCTGCTCCATGCCGTGTACCGAGCTTTTGGACTTGTAAGCCTTTGTGATGCCCTCCCCGTCAAAGATGTCGCGAATCTTTCCCACGGAGATCACCTCATAGCCGTTGTCCTTTAAAGCATCCAGGGCAGTCCTTCCAGTTGGCTTTAAGGCATAGTCATGGCGGTTGCTGGTGCGCTTGAACTCACCCTTTTTCCTGCCTACATAGGGTCTCGCGATAACACGGCCCACTCTCCACTCATCCTTCATAGTCAGGTCCCTGGCGATCTCACAGCAGCGGTACAGTTCCTCTAAGCCGAAGGTTTCCTCATTGCCGCAGATCTGAAGGACAGAATCAGCAGAGGTGTAGACGATCATATGACCGGTGGCGATCTCCTCCTCTGCCAGCTCATCCAGGATCTCCGTACCGCTGGAACTCTTGTTGCCGATTACCTTTCGGCCGGTGCGCTCCTCCAGTTCCTTTATAAGCTCCGGCGGGAAGCCGGTCTCTGTAAAGGTAACAAAGGGCTTTACTGTTTTGATACCCATCAGCTCCCAGTGGCCGGTCATAGTATCCTTGCCGCAGCTGCGCTCATTCATCACCGTATAGCAGCCTGCAGGCTCTGCCGCCGGCTCCACACCCTTTAAGGGATGGAGATTGGCAAGTCCCAGCCTCTGAAGATTGGGAATCTCCCAGTGATCTACGGTATCCGCGATATGTCCCATGGTGTCGGCTCCTGTATCGCCGTAATCTGCGGCGTCCTTTGCGTTTCCCGCCCCAAAGGAATCTACTACGATCAAAAATATACGCTTATATGGTCTCATATGATCTCCCTCCTTATTCAAGTAATACACCGGCTCTCAGCGCGATCTTCATCATATTTGAAAATGCTTCCTGCCTCTCCTCTACAGAGGTCTTTTCCCCTGTTACAAAGGAATCCGAGATGGTTAGGAGGCAGGCCGCCTTTTTGCCCAGAACCTGTGCGTTGTGGAACAGGGCAAAGCTCTCCATCTCTACACAGGCGCAGCCATGATCCGTTACCTTTGTACTGAAATGGGGCATGGACGCCTCCTGGTAAAATACGTCGCTGGAATGGATCCTGGCTGTCTTTACAGGGATCTGCTCCTTGGCCGCTGCCTGTAAGATCACCTCATTTAAGCCTTTGTCCGGATACTTTACGTCTGCCGTATCCCCATTCTGGGTCTGACCGAAAGAGGACTCGCTCCAGCAGGAATCAGCCAGAACAACATCATAAAGCTTCAGTTCCTCTGTATACGCCCCGGCAGAGCCGATGCGGATGATCTGCTCCACGCCATACTGAGTAAACAGTTCATAGGAATAGATCCCGATACTGGGCATCCCCATGCCGCTGGCCATAACCGTGATCTCCTGTCCCTCATATTTCCCTGTAAAAGCGTAAATATTCCTTACCTGGCTCACCTTCCTTACATCTGTCAGCCATGTTTTCGCGATAAATTCCGCTCTCAGCGGATCCCCCGGCATTAAAACTGTCTTTGCAATATCCCCCATCTGCGCGCTGTTATGCGGTGTTCCCATATGAAACGTCCTCCTTATTTTTTCCAAAATTTTTCTTGCGGCTTTAATATTTTTATTTTAAACTAATACTATCAAATAGGAAATGCCAAATGACATGTTTTTCAAGATACGGAGGTCATTTTTTTATGAAATGGAAGGATCTGACTGCCGCCTGCCGGCCTTACCCCGGCTCCGCTTCCATGGAGGAATTTTTCTCCAACTGCCCGGAGCTGATCCGCAATTACCTGACCCTGGAAACCCTCTCTCCCGGCACCCTGATCATCGAGACAGACGCCCCCTGCAGCACTGTATTCATCCTGCTCTCCGGCAAGCTCCACGCCATCGAGGAAAAGGCCGGGGAAATGCCTTACAGCTTCTATGACCTGGTTCCCTTTGACATTGTGGGAGACTATGAGCTGTTTTCCGGGGACTCGAAGAATTATGTATCTGTACGCGCCCGGGAGACATCCGTATGTCTGACCCTGCCGGCCGCCTTTTATCTCAGCTGGATCAGCACCGACAGCGCCGCCCTGTTTTTCCGCACCCGGCTCCTGATGCGCCAGCTTTCCAGGCAGCTGAAGGTCAGCCGCAGCCTCCTTCTCATGGATCACGAAACGCGCTGCATCCATCTGATCTGCCAGGAGGCCTGCTCTGCCCCGGCTCATGGAGAGATCTGTTCCTTAAAGCTTAACCGGGAGCTTCTGGCTACCAAAACAGGCTGCTCCCTGAGAACCCTCCACCGGATCTTAAAGGGTCTTGAGGCACGCTCCCTGCTTTCTCTCTCCGGAGGCAGGATTCAGATTACTAAAACGCAGCTAGAGGCCATGCTGGGCCTTTTAGAGCCTTATGACCTCTAACTGAAAACCGGGAGTTCACTGTAGTGCTGAAACCGCTTTACATACTCCGAATCCAGGTAAACGCCTCCGCTGCAGATCATCCGCAGCCTCCCCCCCGTCAGGCAATATAGAATCCCCCTGTTTCTGTACTGGCTTTTTCCAATAGATTCTGTTATACTGTTACCGGAAATAACAGACAAAATCAAAGGAACAGCAGGAACCTGTATGCAGACAAAACAGGAGCTTATACCGGATGCCATGGAGACCCTGATGAACGGCTCCAGCGCCCAGGCCATATCCGCAGAGGAGATTGCCCGGATCAGCTCCTGGACATTCTTGATGCCTTTGCCGCCTTCCAGGAAACCGGCCTGGGGATCCCTCCCGGCCATCTTACCTTCCTTACGGAAAATTCGCGCCCCGGACATGAGGCGCAGAGAGGATTATAAGGAACCATGAAAGACCTGTTGAAACGCCTCATCCCCCGCCGGGGTGAGAAAAAAAGCCATCTCATCACAAACGTCCTTGGCGTACTGGGATGGTTCCTCCATATGCTCTTATCCATCCTGACCGCAGGACTGGTGTGCGGAGCCCTTGCAGGGCTTCTGATCTATGTGCGGGTTAAGCCGGAGCTTGATTCCTGCATGGAGATCGCCTATGACAAGCTGGCCCAGATGGAGCGGAGCGACTTTTCAAAACTGTCTGATACCGTTGTCTATGACAGGGACGGCAGGCAGATCGGCCTGATCAATGCAGGACATTATCAATATGTTGATATTACCAATATCAGCATGAACCTTCAGAACGCCTATATTGCCCAGGAGGACCGCCGGTTTAAAACCCACCATGGGGTGGACTGGATTGCTACCCTCCGCGCCGGACTGGCCCTTGTAAAGCATGGGGGCGAGGTGACCCAGGGGGGAAGCACCATCACCCAGCAGGTGATCAAGAATACATACCTGACCCAGGAGCGGACCTTTACCCGAAAGGTGGTGGAGATCCTTCTGGCTCCGGAAGTGGAAAAGGCGTACTCTAAAGCAGATATTATGGAATTCTACTGCAATACCAATTTCTATGGCCATCAGTGCTACGGCGTAGAGGCTGCCAGCCGCTATTATTTCGGCAAGCACGCTTCGGAGCTCCGTGTGGAGGAGGCTGCCGTCCTGGTGGGTATCAGCAACAGTCCTTCCGCCTACGATCCCGTAGCCCATCCGAAGGCATCCCAGAACAAGAGAAATGATGTATTAAAAAGTATGCATGAGGTGGGCTATCTTACCGATGAGGAGTATGAGGCCGCTGTTTCAGCACCCTTAAAAATCGTCCAGCAGGAGTCCGAGGGAACCGATGAAAACTATCAGAGCAGCTATGCCATCCACTGCGCCGCGCTGGAGCTTATGAAGCTGGAGGATTTCCCTTTCCAGTATACCTTTAAGGACAAGGAGGAATATACGGCTTATATGGACCGCTATCAGACCGCCTACTCCGAAAAATCCGACCGGATCCGGGCCGGAGGCTTTAAAATCTATACCTCCCTTGACAGCGCCATCCAGGACACCCTTCAGACCCAGATTGACAGCAGCCTTTCCTCCTTTACAGAGCTTCAGGAAAATGGAAAATTCGCCCTTCAGGGAGCCGGAGTGGTGGTGGATAACCAGACCAACTATGTAGTGGCCATCGTCGGAGGCAGAGGCAGTGAGGATGCCTTTAACCGGGCCTACTTAAGTGCCAGACAGCCGGGAAGCACTATCAAGCCCCTGCTGGACTACGGCCCAGCCTTTGATACCGGAGAATACTACCCCACCCGCATGGTCAACGACCACAAGTGGGAAGGCGGCCCCTCCAACAGCGGCGGCTCCTACCGCGGCAATGTAACCGTAAGGGAGGCCTTAAACCGCAGCTTAAACACCGTAGCCTGGCAGGTCCTTGAGGACATCGGAGTAGATTTCGGCCTTCATTACCTCAGTGAAATGGAGTTCCAGAAGCTGACCTATGTGGACAACGGAGTTCCCTCCTTAAGCATCGGCGGCTTTACCAACGGCCTCCGGGTGGTGGATATGGCAAAGGGCTACAGCACCCTGGCAAACTACGGCGTCTACAATGACAGAACCTGCATCACCTCCCTGGTCCACCAGCAGGAGGGAGAGCTTTTAAAGGAACGGAAGGCCGTCGCCAAGCAGGTGTACCGGGAGGATTCAGCCTTTATGCTTACTGATATATTAAAAGGCACCCTGACCGCCCCCTACGGCACCGGACGGGGTCTTGCCCTTGAAAATGATATGCCGGCGGCAGGAAAAACCGGCACCACCAACAGCAGCAAGGATACCTGGTTCTGCGGCTATACCCGCTACTACACCACAGCTGTCTGGGTAGGCTACGACACTCCCCGGAGTATGCCTGGAATCTACGGCAGCACCTATGCGGGAAAAATATGGAAAAATGTCATGGACCAGATCCACACAGGCCTGACGCCCTGGGACTGGGAGCAGCCAGATACCGTAGGACGCCGCATTGACCCGGACAATGGAATCGAGGATTATTACAGCCTTTCTGCTGAGCTTCGGGCAGAGGACAGCCTGCGGCTTAAGGAACAGGAAAAGCTGGTCTCCCAGCTTGAGACGGATATAGAGGAATTTACCACCCGTGAGATCCAGACCGTGGAGGATACCTATTCGGTGAAGGAGCAGTATCAGAGCATCACCTCCCGTCTCCCTCTGGTAGACGACGGGGAGCTGAGGGCACAGCTTCTGGACCAGGTAGAAAGCCGGTACGATTATTTCTCCGGCATCATAGAAGATATGGCCGATACCATTGCCATGTATGAAAAGCAGAAAGCTGTGGAGGAGTCCAAAGCCCAGGTGCAGGCCGAAAAGGATGCCCAGGAGCAGCGCAAAAAGGAAGAAGCCGAAACACGGAAAAATGAATTTCTCCAGGCCCTGGAGGCTGTGGAGGAGCTGGAGTACCAGCGCTCCGATGCGGAAAAGCTGGTGCAGGATGCCATCGATAAGCTACCTCTGGTGGCAGGAGATCCGGAGCAGAGCACTCTTGCGGCCAGGCTGCAGGCTGCCATTTCACGGATCAGCAGCCTTCCCACAGAGGAACAGTGGAAGACCCAGGAGGCCCAGAAGGAAAGCCAGGCGGCACTGGAAGAAAGCCAGGCAAGGGAGCAGGCAGCTCTCCAGCAGAATCAGCTGAGGGCCTCCTTAAACCGCGAAAAATTCAAGTGGAACAACATGGAACAATATGGACCAGGAGGACGGCCGGATGATGAAAACTGATAAAAAGATTAAAAAACAGCCCCCTGACAGCTACTATATGCCGCCAGAGGACTGGTTCCACACCTTTATGATCATGAACATCCCCATCGCCGGCTGGATCTACCTGCGCCGCCTGGCGCGGGGGGAAGGGGACAGCCAGCTGAAGGATTTTGCCCACGCCTATCTCTATTATAAGCTGGTTTTCCTGGTGATCGGGCTGGTTGTACTGCTGATCCTGATCGTCGTGGGAGCGGTTGCCCTGGATAAGCTCCTTGCTTATATGGAAATGCTTTGATCCAGCTGCCCCTTTAAGTATAAAAGAGCCTGGGTAATGATGCAGCCGTGATCCACAGCCAGGCGGTCCCGTTCTACCAGGCGGTAATGCTCCTGTACCATCAGGGGACTTCCCTTTTTTCTAATCTCTACCAGAGCTCCGGCGCTGACCCCATGTTCCTTATTGGAAAGGCTCAGGCGCCAGAGCTCTCTTTTTTCCTTCTCCCCTTCCTCTGAACGTTCCATTTTAAGCTCCACGTCCATCCACAGAGCCGCTGCCGCGTCGTCCCCTGCCTTTACAGGAAGCTCTCCTTCCACAAGGGCCAGAAATGAGGTAGTGATCACACGCCATCTGGGATCCCTCTGCCAGTCTCCCCAGGTCAGCAGCTGCTTTAAAGGAATACCCTCTACGCCGGTTTCCTCCGCCAATTCCCTGGCGGCCCCCTCATAAAGATCCTCCTTCATCTCCACAAAGCCTCCCGGCGTGGCCCAGAAGCCGATGCTCGGGTGGTTGCTCCGTTTTACAAGCAGCACCTTTAGGGGCTGTCCCCAGCGCTTTAGTCCCTCTCTGCACCGCACTACCACAATGTCAGTGGTATTGCTGGGGCAGTCATATTTCTTTGGATTGTAGGCTGCAAGAAACTCCTCCAGATCCTGCCCCGCTCCATTTCTCTCCCCGGTACCGTAAAAGCTGTCCAGCTGTTCTAAAAAAGCCATGTTATTCCCTCCTGTGTGTCTGTTTTTATCTATTGTACATCCCAGAGATAAGTGTGGCAATCCCCTGGAGGGTCTGGCAGGATTTGTTTGGGGTTAAAAAAATGAAAAAATTTTAACTGCTGAAGGCGGGGCTTGCAGATGGCGGAAATGAATTTTCAAACAGGCTCTAGCCGCCATGCCCGCCGTCTGGTATAATGGTACATAATATAAGCCCCAAAATAACCACAGGAGGAACACACTATGGAACCAATCCACAACACCCGTCTCGCCCGTTTGTCTGAGGCTCTTACCAGCCAGGGCCTGACACAGATGATCGTAAGCGACCCTTTAAGCATCTGGTATCTCACCGGCGTGGAGATTGAGCCCGGCGAGCGCCTCTACGCCCTTTATGTAAATACTGACGGAACCCGGAAGCTGATCCTTAACCGTCTCTTTACCGTACCGGATACGGGCATACAGGAGGTATGGATGAGCGACACCGATGACTGCGTCGGGATCCTGGCAGGGGAGGTGGATCCTTCTGCTGACATGGGCATCGACAAGAACTGGCCCGCCCGCTTTCTCCTTGCCCTGATGGAAAGGCACCCTGATGTACGCTATGTCAATACCTCTGCCTGCGTAGACGGCATCCGCGCCCAGAAGGATGAAACCGAGCAGGAAAAAATGCGTGCCGCCTCCCGGATCAACGATCAGGTGATGGAGGCTGTGATCCCCTTCTTAAAAGAGGGAGTAACCGAGACAGCCTGCGCTGAATTCATCAGCCAGCGCTACCGGGAAGCCGGCTGTGAGGGACTTTCCTTCCCCACCATCGTCTCCTTCGGCCCCCATGCCGCAGACCCCCATCACGCCCCGGATGACACCCCTTTAAAAGCCGGCGACTGCATCGTCATCGATATGGGCTGCCGGAAGGATGGCTACTGCTCCGATATGACCCGCACCTTTTTCTGCGGCCATGCCCCGGAGAACCATGCCGCCATCCACGATCTGGTACGAGAGGCAAATGAGCGTGCCGAGGCCATGATCCGACCCGGCGTCCGCTTCTGCGACATTGACCGGGCTGCCAGAGCTCATATTGAAGCAGGGGGATACGGCCCTTACTTTACCCACCGTCTGGGCCACTCCATCGGCCTGGAGGACCATGAGGCCGGAGACGTAAGCATGGTAAATACAGATGAGGTAAAGGAAGGAATGGTATTTTCCGTTGAACCCGGAGTCTATCTGCCGGGAGAATTCGGCGTCAGAGTAGAGGATCTGGTGCTGGTAACAAAGGACGGCTGTGAGATCCTGAACCATGTGGACAAAAAATGGAGAGTGGTGTAGCCCTTTGGCTGCACTCCTCTCCATTTTCATGTACTTACTTTTCCTCCAGCAAAGCCCGAAGCCTCAGGATCTCCGCCTCATATTCCCTGAGCTTCCGATCCTTTTCCTCCAGCTTGCGCTTCTGCTCGTCAATATACATCTGGATCATATTCTGATCCATCATGCCCTCGATGATCCCTCTCAGCTCATCCACCGTCTGCCCCGGTGTCTTGCCTTCCTCATCAATCACAATATCCGCATATTTCTCATAATAGGGCACCCGCTCATTATACAGGTCCCTGAGGGTAAAGCCGGGCTTTAATGCCACGCCCCGGTCCACTACGTTACCGATGCGCTTTTCCATCTCCTCATAGCTCATCTTCAGGTAAACCACCTCGCTGATCTCCTTTAAATGGGCCATGGCTTCCTCTCCGTAGATCACACTGCCGCCGGGAGCGATCACAGACAGCTTCACATCCAGCTCCGCGTTATGACGGTTCTCCACCTCCAGAAAGCCGTCCATCCCCTGCTCAGCGATGATCTCCTTCAGCAGCTTCCCTTCCTTTTCCTGGATCACAATATCCACATCCACAAAGGAAAACCCCAGTCTCTTTGCCAGCAGCACGCCAATGGTACTTTTGCCGGAAGATGGCATACCAATCATCGTAATATTTGGTTTCATACTCCGTCAGCCTCCTATTTTTTTCTGCCTGTCTTTTTGGCAGGTTTTTTCACAGAATAGCCAAATTTCCCCAATTTTTTCCCCAATTCAAAATACTCTCCATGAGAATAGCTTACAAGGCCAGAGGCATTTAAGTTGAACTTCCCCTTTTCGTCCATATATTGGTTGTCGATGGTCACGCCCACCACCTCTGCCAGAAACAGATCATGGCTTCCAAGCTCCTTAACCTCCGTCACCCGGCACTCGATATTCACCGGGCTTTCCTCGATCCCAGGCGCCTTTACATACCTTGAAAGCTGAGGCGTCAGCCTTGTCTCCTTAAACTTATCCACATCACGGCCGGACCGTACACCGCAGTAATCCGTGGCCCGCACCAGCCGCTTGTTGACCAGATTGATCACAAATTCCCCTGTCTCTTTTATAATGCTGTGGGAATAACGCTCCTTCCTCACAGAAATCGACACCATAGCCGGATCGGAGCATACAGTCCCGGCCCAGGCTACGGTAATAATATTCGGTGTCTCCCCTTCCCTGCCGCAGCTGACCATCACAGCCGGTACAGGGTAGAGCATATTGCCGGGCTTCCAGTATTCTTTTCCCATCCTTCCAATCACTCCTGTTCTGCCATCATCAGTTCCGGAATCAGCTGCTTCTTCCTTGACACTACACCGGACAGCTTTAATACCGGCACAGCTTCCTCCTCCACCTCCTGGTGGAATGCCCTTGCCGCCAGCTGCAGGGCTCCCTGGCCCCCGCACAGCAGGTCTGTAGACTGAGTCAGGATATTGGTGAGCATAAAGAAGATCATATCGATCCCGTTATGCTCCCTTGCGTGCTCCATAAATGCCAGGATCCGCTCCTTTAACCCATCTAATTCCTCACCGTTTAAAGAGGTGATCTGACCTACGCCGATCAGCACCTTTCCTGCTGTAAAACGCTTGAAATCCTGGTAGAAAATCTCCTCGTCGGTCTTGTCCTTCAGATTGCTTCCGGCGCTGAACATTTCCATGGCGTATTTCTCGATCTCGATGCCTGCGATCTTTGCCAGAGCCCTGGCCGCCATCTCGTCCACCGGCGTACAGGTTGGAGAACGGAACAGCAGCGTATCCGATACAATGGCGCTGCATAAAAGCCCCGCGATCTTCGGCGTGATCTCTGTGCTGGTCTCCTGATACATCTGATAAATGATCGTTCCCGTACAGCCAAGAGGCTGATTGCGGAAAAATACAGGGGCCATGGTCTGTACTGTTCCAAGTCTGTGGTGGTCGATGATCTCCTGGATCTCTGCGCTCTCAATCCCGGCTACCGCCTGGCTCTTTTCATTGTGATCCACCAGGATCACCTGCTTGCCTCTGGCCCCCAAAAGGTTTCGGCGTGAGATCATCCCCAGATACCGTCCCTCCTTATCAAGGATCGGGAAATCCCGATGGCGCTTGCTGGCCATCACATCCCGGATCTCGTCTGTATAATCATCACTGTTAAAAGTAATCAGATTCTCCCTGGTCATAAAATAGCTGATAGGCATGCTCTGATTAATGAGACGGGCCGCCGTATAGGTATCATAGGTGGTGGCAATCACCGTACAGCCTCTGTCCTGAGCGATTTTTTTAATGGTCATGGACACGCCTGCGCCCTCGCACACGATAATGCAGTCCGCTCCCATTTCAATGGCGCAGAGCTGGGACTCATACCGGTTTCCAAGGATTACCAGGTCATGGGGCTCGATATAAAACTCCATAAGATCCGGGTTGGCCGCGGCAATCAGTACCTTTCCCTGGTTAAAATACGCCTCAGCGCTCCCCACGATCAGATCCGCCTCCAGAGTCTCGATGATATTGAAATACTGGGTATTAGCCTTGGAAAGAATGCTGCTGTCATAAATATTCATATAAGTCTTTGTAATATCGCCTACGGTGATCAGTCCCTCCAGGGTCCCATCCTCCCGCACAGAGGGGATCGTCACTACATTGTTCTCCTGCATGATGTTCCATGCCTTTTTCAGAGAAATGTTATCCGCAACGCCCTTTGTCTTTCTTATTTCAATATCCCTCACCTGGGTCCTTACATCCTCGATCAGCCTGGGCGCCTCCACCCCAAAATAATCCAGAACAAACTGAGTCTCCCCGCTGATATGGCCGGCCCGGCCCGGAATATAATCCTCTCCTGTAACCCTGTGCTTCAGATCCGCGTAGCAGACCGCGGAGCAGATTGAGTCCGTATCCGGATTCCTGTGCCCGATCACCATGGTTGTTCTCTTTAATCCCTGTTCCATCTTATCTCCCTCTGTTTCATGTTTCATAATCTGTTTACACCAGATTCATATTTCGTTCATAAAATTTTTTTATACTATTTACATAAGAACGAAATATTTAATAACTGGTTAATCGTCAAATTGCACATAGATTTTTCATAATTGCCCCGGCTCATTAGTGACCGGGGTCTCCTCATGTCAGCGGGTAATCTTCTCCGCCCGACCTTCTGACCTTCAGTATATCAGACAGGGATTTTTTTTTCAACTACCGGGCGGCTGGGAATGGAAAAAAGGTACGGGACAACCCGCACCTTTTATTCCCTACAGATTATCCGGGGACTGGATGGCGTCGTATCCCCGCTCACCCGTCCGGATCTTCACCGCGCTACGCAGGTCATAGCTAAATATTTTTCCGTCTCCCATTTCTCCGGTATAGGCGGCCTTTTGGATGACTGCGATGGTTTTCTCCTCCCATTCCTCAGAGGAGACCACTACCTCAAACTTGATCTTGGGATGTAGCAGGATATCCACAGCAGTTCCCCGAACCAGCTCTGTATAGCCCTGTTGGGCGCCGTAACCCATTACCTGGGAAATGGTAACCCCATTTACCTGAATCTCACGCAGAGCCTCCTTTACCTCCTCAAACTTGTCCTCTCTTACAATGGCTTCTATTTTAATGAGCATCGTTCCACTCTCCCTTCCTAATCAAGACCGTTAAATGAAGGATACGCATATTCACCATGCTGTGAAAGATCCATGCCGATCCGTTCCTCATGGGCCTCTGCCCTGAGAGGCGTTACTGCCTTCACCAGGCAGACACAGATCAGCGTTCCCACACAGGCGGTGGCTATGGTAACCCCGATGCTGATCAGCTGAGCTGTAAACAGCCGCGTATCCCCGAAAACCAGGCCGTTCCATTTTGCCACAGAGTTGATGGAGCTGTCCGCGAAAATACCTGTGGCGATACCTCCCCAGATCCCGCCGATGCCGTGACAGCCAAAAGCATCCAGAGCATCATCGATCTTCAGCTTCTGCTTTAACAGCACCACAGTAAAGCAGCAGATGGGGCTTACCAGGGCACCGATAAGAAAGGCAGCCCACATCGGCACAAAGCCGGCTCCCGGAGTAATGGCCACCAGGCCGACCACCAGGCCCGTAGAGGCGCCTACCAACGTGGGCTTTCCGCTTTTGATCACATCCAGAAGCATCCAGACCAGCAGGGCACAGGCCGAGGAGATGGCGGAGGTCATAAAGGCATGAGCCGCCAGCCCGTTGGCTGCCAGAGCGCTTCCCGCATTGAAGCCAAACCAGCCAAACCACAGAAGGGAGGCGCCCAGAGCCACAAAGGGGATATTGTGGATCCGGTAGGAGGTATGGTCGTAGCCCCGGCGCTTCCCAAGAATCAGGGCCAGAATAAGGGCGCTGACACCGGAGCTTATATGAACCACATTTCCTCCTGCGAAATCCACAGAGCCGATGGAAGCCAGGAACCCGCCCATCCCCCATACCATATGAGCCATAGGATAATACACCAGAAGGGACCAGAGGGCCACAAAGAGGAACAGGGCCTTAAACCGCATCCTTCCGGCTGCTGCCCCTGTAATCAGAGCCGGGGTGATCATGGCAAACATCATCTGAAATGCCGTATATACAAGGTGAGGGATAGTGGCCGCATAAGGCCCCGGTTCCCAGCCCACCTGTCTCAGTCCAAACCACCGGAAATCCCCGATAATCCCAAAATGATCTCCTCCAAAGGATAGAGAATACCCAAACAAGGTCCACATCACCACGGACAGACCCATGATCGCCACACAAGCCATAATGGTATTGCAGATATTCTTACGCCGCACCAGACCCCCATAAAAAAAGGCCAGTCCCGGGGTCATCAAAAACACAAGAGCTGTCGAAAAAAGCATAAAACCTGTATCTCCAGAATTCATAACCATTCCTCCATTTTATTATGGTGTGCTCTTGGAATCTCTTTGTGCTCAGATTTGTGAGATGATTTTTCGTCAGCTGTACACAAATTTATGAGGCGTACCTGGAAGGTACGTTGATTAAATTTGTGTGTGGATGGCGGAAAATCAGCCACAAAGATGAGTGCAGGGGAGATTCCGAGAGTACACTTGATGTACACCCGGGTGCGTACAAAACAAAAAAGGCGCCTGAACAGGGATCCTTCCCTTTCAAACGCCTTTGTTTGTGCATTAGTGTATCAGAGAAACGACGGTATGGCAAGTGGGAAAATGCACAAGATTTTTGGTAGAGAAATCCTGAGTTTCTGCAATACTGAACATTCTCACAGCAAAAAGAACTACAGCCCCTTTTTCTCAATACTTTTTAAAAATGTTTTCTTTAATTCTTGAGGTTTATAAAAAAATTGTTCTTCTGTTTTACTTAAACGTTTTTCTTCTCTTTTAATTTTAAGCAGTTCCATGGAGCAAATAAAATCTGCTGCCTGCAATAATCGATACTTCTGTGGTTCTGCCTTTCTAAACTCCACATTAGAAAATTGAATTGAAAATACAGCATTCAAAATCGCACTGGGTTCCATCTGTCCGTAATCATAATATACGATAACTTTATCAAATTCAGCAAAAAACGGAATATGTTCACTTATTTCCCTGTTAATTGCTTTTGCCAGCTTACCAGATAAAGCAATCTTATCAACTACCTCTTTTCTATCTACAATAACCGACAAATATGAAATCGGACAGCTGTTTACAAAATTTAACATCTTGTATAACAGTTTTCGCCGTTCATCTATAGAATATCGCTTAAACACATCTTCTCTTCGGATCACCGGGCCAGTATGTATATACTCCACCTCAAACCCAGAGATGCGGATACTTTCCTCTAATTTTAAAACCTGTCTTTCTATACGATTATGCTGATCATGAAAAACAAAGGTTACTATGTAGTATGACGGATACTCCTTTGTTTCCCCAAAATCACCCGATTCATCAATAAAAATACTCAGTTCTTTCATTTTATCTTCCCCATAAAAAAATGGCGGGAAATTCTTCCCGCCTGCGGTGGTCCAAAGAGCTTTCACCCAGACCATAGCTGTAACTCGTTACAACTTTATTCTATCTAAATCATATCATAAAAATACCTTTCTGTCAAATTCCAATCGCTTGAGTTTCCGCAGTTCTGTCCGCAAAAACACCAAGCACCTCACCCCCTACTCACATAATCCGCCGCCATCTTCCTAACCGTCTTCCCAGCCTTCACC
Source organism: uncultured Clostridium sp. (assembly GCA_900549235.1). Classification (GTDB taxonomy): domain Bacteria; phylum Bacillota; class Clostridia; order Lachnospirales; family Lachnospiraceae; genus Enterocloster. The sequence goes on from URNT01000019.1 coordinate 25,376, forward strand.
TCTTTCCCCTTCTCTCCCTTAACATTCGCCTCATACACCACTCCGTCCTGGATCACATATCCGTTCCCATCCGGCACTTTGTAGTGCTTTTCCTCTGTCTGGACCTGGCCGTTTTCGTTTACCAGGTAGATCCGACCTCCAGCTTTTACAGGCTGGGAGCCGCATCCGGCCTCTGCCGCTGCCAGAACTCCGTCTGCATAGAGGAAGCCGTCCTTTACACCCGTGGCGCCGGCGCCCTTTTCGGAGCCTGCGGATTCAAAATAGCAGTCAAATTCATTTCCGGAGACGTCCTTAAGATCAGTGACCCGGCCTGTTACCATAGCGCCGTTCTCCCCTCCAAAATACCCGAACTCGCTTACACCGTTCCGGCGCAGCTCCACCACTCCAGTCTGCCTGCGGCCCTCCTCATCAAAGAAATAGTAGGCCCCATCGATCCGGATGGCCGCCTTTCCCATAGAATGGGCCTCTGCGGACAGGTAGGCCGGCGTCCCCCGGGAATTCAGATAATACCAGCTTTCCTCCTCTGCCTTTTCTCCGGTAAGCGGATCCTCATCCGTTAAAAACCACTGATCCTTAAGAAGTCCCTGGTCCTGATCCCCCAGATACACATACCGGCTGATCCCCTTTTTATCTCCCGGCTCCGCCTTTTCCTTAACCGCAAACCAGCCTGTAAGCATCTTTCCGTCCCGGTCAAAATAATACTTGTTGTCCCCGATGGTCTCTGCCTCCAGCCGGTCCGCTGCTCCCTTTTTTGCCTTTCCGTTATTCTGGAAATAAAACCAGGCCTCCTCACCGCCCTTTTCCGGCGTCAGAAGCCGCCAGCCGGGTATGCTGTAGCCCTGATCCTCATTTCCCAGATAATACAGATCCCCGTCCTCCTTATACCATCCCGTCCGCATCCGTCCGGAGGCGTCAAAACAGTACCGGGTGCCCTCGATGGTCTTCCAGTCGTCCTTTTCCATCTGTCCGGTGCGGCCTACATAATACCAGCCCTTTTCCTTCTGGCCCTGTCCGTCCTCATAGATCCAGCTCTCCTGCTCCATCACTCCGCCGTCTCCCGCGTAATAGGTGTCGTCCACCCACACATGCTCCGCAATCTTCCCCTCTTGATCCAGGTAGCAGGAAACGCCGTTCTTTTTTCTCCATTCATCCTTTACATAGGAACCATTTACATCCACATAACGGGTAATTCCCCCTTCTTCGGTCCATCCTCCGGCCGCCGCGTAAGCTGCCGATGAAAATGAAACTGCCAGTCCCAGACCGGCTCCTGCTGCCCAAAGCATCATCTGTTTTCCCATACCATCGCCTCCTTATATCCTTCTGTCATATTTCTTTCTATTTTTATTGTACCAGAAAAAGTACAGGAATAAATGAATATACTCCGAAGATTTACTTAACTTTTCCGGTTGAAATAGGGGATCCATCTGCTAAAATAGGTATAAAGAACCATCAGACGAAAGGAGTCCCCTATGAATCATCCAGATATTTCCATCCGCATGGCCGCAGCCACAGACGCAGCCGCCCTTTTAGCCATCTACGCCCCCTATGTAACTGATACAGCCATTACCTTTGAATATGAAATCCCCGCCAGGGAGGAATTTGCCCGCCGCATTGCCCACACCTTAGAGCGCTTTCCCTATCTTGTGGCAGAAAAAAAAGGCGTGCCGGTGGGCTACGCCTATGCTTCTCCCTTTAAGGAACGGGCCGCCTATGACTGGGCGGTGGAAACCTCCATCTATCTGGCCATGGAGGAGCGGGGACAGGGTACAGGGCTTCTTTTATATCAGGCCCTGGAGGACATCCTTACACGTCAGAATGTCCTCAACGCAAACGCCTGCATCGCCTACCCAAACCCCGGGAGCATCCGTTTCCATGAAAAGCTGGGCTACCTGACCGCGGCCCATTTTACCAGGTGCGGCTTTAAGCTGGGCCAGTGGTGGGACATGGTTTGGATGGAAAAAATGCTTGGCCCCCATACCGTACCGCCAAAGCCATTTATTCCTGTGACAGAGCTTACAGACCTGTTTGAACCAGTTTACCGGCCTGTCCGCCCATAGATCCAGGCCATCCGTCTGCACCGCTTTATGGTCTCCCTGTCAAGTTGTCCCGGCAGAAGCCTCCATTTCCAATTTTTTCCAAGTGTGGAGGGCTCATTGATCCTGGCCTCACTGCCAAGGCCCAGGTAATCCTGTACCGGGATTACAGCCAGCCTTGCCACGCTTGATAGCGCCAGACGGATCAGATCCCAGTGAAGCTCCTTTCCCGGCGTGTACTCTCCGCCCATGTACTCGCAGACAAAGTCATGCTCCCGCTGGTCCAGGGAAGCAAACCAGCCTGCCGCTGTATCATTGTCATGGGTACCGGTGTACACCACGCAGTTGGGGCTGTATTTGTGGGTCAGATAGGAGCTGTTTTCCGAGGAATCAAAGGCAAACTCCAGAACCTTCATCCCCGGAAAGCCGCAATCCCTTAAAAGCTCCAGCACCGAGGTTGTGAGAAAGCCCAGATCCTCCGCTATGATGGGCAGCTCCTTCCCCCCAAAATACTCCTTCATCCGGTTAAAAATCTCAAGCCCCGGCCCCTTCTCCCAGTGTCCCTTCTCCGCCGTCCGATCACCATAGGGGATCGAATAATATTCATCAAAGCCCCGGAAATGATCTACCCGCACTACATCATACATGCGGAAGCTGTAGGCCATCCGCTCCATCCACCACTGATAGCCGGTACGCCTGTGGTACTCCCAGTCATAAAGCGGATTCCCCCAGAGCTGCCCCGTTGCAGAAAATGCGTCCGGCGGGCATCCGGCTACTGCCTTTGGCAGGTTCTCCTCATCAAACTGGAACATCTCCGGGTGAGACCAGCTGTCCGCCCCGTCAAAGGCCACATAGATAGGAATATCTCCGATGATGCGGATTCCCTGTTCATTGGCATAGGCCTTTAATTTCCCCCATTGCTCCTCAAATTTCATCTGCTGGAACTCATAAAACCCCCATTCATCTGAAAGAAGCTGGCGGTAGTGCTCCAGGGCCTCCGGGCGGCGAAGCCTGGCCTCTTCCTCCCACAGATTCCAGCTTTTTGACTGAAAATGATCCTTCAGAGCCATATAAAAGCAGTATTCCCTGGTATCTGCCATCAGGCGAGTTTCTGCCAGCCTGTGGATCTCCTCCAGGCTCCGCCCGGCCTTCCACCTCTCATAAGCCAGACGCAGCAGCCCGAAACGTCCCTTATAAAGCTTATGGTAGTCGATCTCCTCCGGCCTGTCCCCAAAATCTACCCGGTCACATTCCTCCGCTGTCAGTAAACCCTCATGGATCAGCTCCTCCAGGTCAATAAAATAGGGATTTCCCGCAAAGGCGGAAAATGCCTGATAAGGAGAATCCCCAAAGCCCGTAGGCCCAAGAGGCAGGATCTGCCAGACGCTCTGGCCCGCTTCCTTCAGTGTATCCACAAACTCATATGCTTCCTTAGAAAATGCCCCGATCCCATACCTGGACGGAAGGCTGGCAACCGGAAGCAGCATACCGCATTCACGCTTCATTTCCTTCATACTCCCATTCTCCTTTTCCGGCTTTCCCTTGTCTGAAAAACCGCGCGTATGCCTCATTTTAGCATATTTCATCCCCAGGCACAAGCAATTTGCCCGACTCCGAGGAACGCCAGAGGCTCCTGTATTCCCCCGGCGTCATCCCGTACTTTCGCCGGAACAGCCGGTTAAAATAAGAAAGGTTGTCGAAGCCGCACCGCTGGGCCACTGCCGTCACCGTTTCCTCTCCCTCAAGGAGAAAGGCCGCCGCCCTGGTAAGACGGTAATCATTGAGATAGTTCACAAAGGTCATACCCATATATTGTTTAAAATATTTCATAAAATGAGACTGGCTGTAATAGCACAATGCCGCCCCGTCTTCTACCGTTACCGTTTCCCCGTAATGCTCCTCCACATACGCCAGAAGGGCCTTGATCTTCTCCCTGGATTTTCCCGGCCGCTCCGCCCGGATGGGCCGCCTCACCATCAGCACCAGATACAAAAGCTCGTACAGCTTCCCCTTTACCGCCAGCTCATAGCCGTAGGGCCGCTCCCTTGAAAGCCCGTCCAGCTCCTCCACACACTGCAAAAAGGCGGCCTGCTCCTTCATCCCCTCTGCCACCAGAATGGGGCTTGCGGTCTCCTCCCCAAAGAGGGGCACCAGAAACTGGGCCGTACACAGATCCTCCCCTGGATTCATCAGCATCTTTGGCAGGAAAATGATATTTTCATACTCCATCTTTTCCTGGCGCCTCTGGCGGATCCCATGAAGCTGTCCCGGCAGAACCACCATCAGCTCCCCGGCCCGGACTTCATAGGGCTTCCGGTCTACAGTAATAATCCCCCGGCCCTTTTTTATAACGATCAGCTCCATTTCCTCATGCCAGTGCACCGGAACTGCCGGAAAATCCAGAGGAATGGAGCAGGGATAAATATTAAAGGGAAATTCTCTCCCGCCATGCTCCTTTATCTCATGGTAGCATCTGTCATGGTACTGATCTGGTATCCTCATCCTTCCCCGCTCCTTTCATTTTGATCGTATTGTACTATATTTTGCCATGATTATACAAGATTTTCCCGGAGATCCGTTCTAAAATACAAGGCAGAAAGGATGGATACGACCATGAACAAAAGCGAACTGAAAAGAAAGCTTGCCGCCGCCTGCCAAAAAGAACTGGCGGCCTGCTCAAAGGAAGAATTATATAACGGCCTCCTGACCCTGGTTCAGGAGCTTGCAAAGGAAAAGGAAAACACAAAGGGGAAGAAAAAGCTTTACTATATCTCCGCCGAATTCCTCATCGGAAAGCTTTTATCCAACAACCTGATTAATCTGGGACTCTTTGATGAGGCAGACACCCTGTTAAAGGAGCTGGGCTTCTCCGTAAGCCAGTTAGAGGAGCTGGAGCCGGAGCCCTCCCTTGGAAACGGCGGGCTAGGCCGTCTGGCAGCCTGCTTTTTAGACTCCATCGCCACCCTTGGGCTTCACGGAGACGGCATTGGGCTGAATTATCATCTTGGCCTCTTCCGGCAGCATTTTAAGGATAACCTTCAGAATGAGGAGCCAAACCCCTGGATCACCACGCCCTCCTGGCTCACAAAGACAGATGTAAGCTATGAGATCCCCTACCGGAACTTTACCCTGACCTCCAGGATGTATGATATAGAAGTGACCGGCTATGGAAACCGCACCAACAAGCTCCACCTCTTTGACATGGAAACGGTGAATGAGACTCTGACAGAGGAAGGCATTTCCTTTGATAAGACAAATATAAAAGAAAACCTGACCCTGTTCCTCTACCCCGATGACAGCGACCGGGCCGGACAGATCCTGCGGATCTATCAGCAGTATTTTATGGTAAGCAACGCGGCCAGGCTGATCCTTTCTGAGACTCAGACAGCTGGCTCCGACCTTTACGATCTTCCGGACTATGCGGTGATCCAGATCAATGACACCCACCCTACCATGGTGATCCCGGAGCTGATCCGCCTTCTCACTACGGAACATGGCATGGAAATGGATACCGCCATCGAAGTAGTAAGCCGCACCTGCGCCTACACCAATCACACGATTCTGGCGGAAGCCCTGGAAACCTGGCCCATGGATTTCTTTAAAGAGGCGGTTCCCCAGCTGATCCCCATTATGGAGGTGCTGGATGATAAGGTGCGCCGCCGGTTTGAGGATCCTTCTGTCTATATCATTGACAAAGAGGACCGGGTGCATATGGCCCACATCGATATTCACTACGGTTTCAGTGTAAATGGCGTGGCGGCCCTTCATACGGATATTTTAAAGGAAACAGAGCTGAACCATTTCTACCGCCTGTATCCTGAAAAATTCAACAACAAGACCAACGGAATCACCTTCCGCCGCTGGCTGCTCCACAGCAATCCGGAGCTGGCCGGGTTTATTACGGAAAACATCGGGGATGGCTATAAGAGAGACGCCTCCTGCCTGGAGGCCCTGGGGGCAAAGAAATTTACCACCGATATGAAGCTGCTCCACCGCCTCCTTGCCATCAAGAAGCTGAAAAAGCAGCAGCTGGCCGCCTACCTGAAGAAAACCCAGGGAATGGAGCTGGATCCCGATTCCATTTTTGACATACAGATCAAGCGCCTTCACGAATACAAGCGCCAGCAGCTGAACGCCCTCTATCTAATCCGCAAATACCTGGAGATCAAGAGGGGAAAACGGCCCGTTACACCGATCACCGCCATCTTCGGCGCAAAGGCAGCACCGGCCTATACCATTGCGAAGGACATTATCCATCTACTCCTGTGTCTGGAACAGCTTACTAGAGAGGATCCCAAGGTACGCCCCTATCTGCGGGTGGTGATGGTGGAAAATTATAATGTAACCGCGGCAGAAAAGCTGATCCCTGCCTGCGACATTTCCCAGCAGATCTCCCTGGCCTCCAAGGAAGCCAGCGGCACTGGCAATATGAAATTCATGCTGAACGGCGCTGTTACCCTGGGAACCGATGACGGTGCCAATGTAGAGATCCATGAACTGGTGGGGGATGAAAATATCTATATCTTCGGCGATTCCAGCGAAACGGTAATCCGCCGCTACCAGGATGTAAATTACTGCTCCAGAGCTTACTATGAGGCAGACCCGGAGCTTAAGGAGGCCGTAGACTTTATCGTAAGCAGCGCCATGCGTTCCATCGGTTCCCCAGAGCACTTAGAGCGCCTTTACAATGAACTGCTGAACAAGGACTGGTTTATGACCTTCCCTGATTTTAAGGCATACTGCGCTGCCCGCGAGCAGGCCTATAAGGATTATGAAAACCGCACCGGCTGGGCACAGAAAATGCTCGTCAATATCAGCAAAGCCGGCTTCTTCTCCTCTGACCGCACCATTATGGAATACAACCGGGATATATGGAAACTGTAAACAGGTTTTTATAAAATATTCAACAAATTTTCACCATTTATGTGCTATACTGGATAAATACAGCTCCGCAAGCCCAAAAGGGCCGCTGTGGAGCCTGTTCTATTCTGTATATAAAGGAGATAAAGCTATGACACGTTTTAAGGCAGCAGCCCTGGTCCTGGCGCTCTGCATTGCCATCCAGGCCGTTCCCTTCCATACAGCCTACGCAGCCGTAGGTCCAGGTGTTGACAACCTTTCCCTGGGAGATGACTACGCCGACTACCAGTGGGCCTTAAACAATGACGGACGGCTCCGCCGCACCGAACGGCGGCTGAACATAAAAACCCTGGAGGAGCTTGCCCTGAATTATGATGAAAATGGAACCAGCGGCATCTCTCTGCCTCCTCTTGGCCCCAGCAATTATGATTCCATTGCTACCGACGCCGTGAGCGGTATGGACATCAATATAAAAGAAGCCTGGGATCTGTACCAGCAGGCTGAAAACAAGCGTCAGGTGGTTGTGGCTGTCATCGATACCGGCATCGACATTTCCCACAGCGATCTGAAGGACTCCATCTGGGTCAATGAACACGAGATCCCGGGAGACGGCATCGACAATGACGGCAACGGCTATGTAGATGATGTAAACGGCTGGAATTTCATTTCCAATACAAACCAGGTCTACACCGGCACCGAGGACAGCCACGGTACCCACGCCGCCGGCACCATCGCCGCGGCAAAGGGCAACGGCGGGATGGCCGGCATTGCGGACAATTCCTATGTAAAGATCATGTCCTTAAAGGCCCTGGGCGGGGAGGAAGGCAAGGGCTCGCCGGAAAGCGTCATTGCTGCCATCCGCTACGCCGAGGCAAACGGCGCCCAGATCTGCAATCTGAGCTTTGGCTCCAGCTACTGCACCGACGAATTTGCCGCCGCCATCCAGAACTCCAATATGCTGTTTGTAGTGGCTGCAGGCAACGGCAACCAGTACGAGATCGGCTACAACATCGATCAAAGCCCGGTCTACCCAGCCAGCCTTCCCTATGACAATGTGATCTCTGTAGGCAACCTGCTCTTTAACGGCTCTCTGGATGAAAGCTCCAACTACGGCCCCGTCAGCGTAGACATCGCCGCCCCCGGCACCTACATCCTCAGCACCGTTCCTGACAACTCCTACGCCTTTATGAGCGGCACTTCCATGGCCGCCCCAATGGTCACCGGAGCCGCCGCCATGCTGTACTCGGCCCGGACAGACCTGGAACTTTTAGACGTGAAAAATGCTCTCCTCCAGTCTGCCCATAAGCTGGCCACCTTAAAGGGGCGGGTGCTTTCTGGCGGGATGCTGGATGTGACGGCGGCTATGAAGTGGGGGAAGTAGGCTTTTTCAGAAGCCACCATCCCCCCGTTCCCGCCACCACAGCCTCCGTCACCGGAACTGCCAGCCACACCCCCGTCATACCGAACAGCCGGGCCATCACATAAGCTGCGGGAACGATCAGAGCAAGGCCCCGGAGGATGGAGATGATGTGGGCGGGAAGGGCTTGACCCACAGAAGTATAATAAGAAGAAATCACAATATTAAATCCCATAAAGGGCGCGGCGAGAAAATAGAGCCGCAGCCCTTTTTCTGCTATCTCCTGAAGCAGCTGATTCCCTTCACTGTTAAAGACAGCCGTCACCGGCCCGGTAAAGGCAAACAGCCCCAGATAGATCAGAACCGCCAGACTTCCCATAGTCTTAAGGCCATAGCCAAGGAGCCTTCCTGTTTTTTCCCGGTCTCCAGTTCCATATGCCGTGCTGATAATCGGCTGGATCCCCTGAGCGATCCCGGTAAAGACGGCGGCTGCCACCAGAGACAGGTTGGCGATAACGCCGTAGGCCGCCACTCCGGTATTCCCCTGAAGTCCCATAATGATCTGATTGAATACAATGATCACAATACCGGAGGACACCTCCGTAATCAGAGACGGAAATCCCAGCGCAAGCTCTGAGCCAAGAAGCCTTCCCTCCAGCCGGCAGCCTGTAAAATGAAATCCATTTCTTTTTTTTCTCAGATGACTGGACAAAATCCCCATACTAATCACAGGAGCCAGTCCCGTAGCCAGCACTGCTCCGAAAATCCCCATTCCGCAGGGGAAGATAAAAATATAATCCAGGATCACATTGGAAAAGCTGCCTCCCAGCATGGCTTTCATGGCAAGCCTGGGTGCGCCGTCATTTCTCACAAAGCATAAAAGTACGTCATTCATGATAAAAGCAGGTGAAAAAAGGAGGATGACCGTCAGGTAAGTCCGGGTCATCTGCCCCACTCTCCCTTCCCCGCCAAGAGCCGCGGTCAGCCATCCTGCCCCTAAAAGTCCCGTAAGCACAAACAAAAGTGCCAGAACGGAAGCCGCAAGAACCGTATGGGTAAAGATCACATTTCCATTGCCCTTCTGTCCCCGGAAAATGGAGTATCGGGTGCCTCCCCCCATCCCCAGCATCAGTCCGCTTCCATGGACAAAGCTGTACACCGGGATTGCCAGATTTAAGGCCGCCAGCCCTTCTGCCCCCAGTCCCCTGGCGATAAAAAATGTGTCTGCCAGTATGTAGCAGGACAGCCCCAGCATACCGATTACGTTTAGAGAGACGTAGCGGGCAAATTCGTGAAATGGGGATGAAGCGTTGGTTTGTTTTTGAATCATATGATTTAGTCCTCCTGATGCAATATTGCAGCAAATGCGCGAAAAAGAAAGGCGCCAGACTATTCCATCTTCTAAGACCTGCCGATGGAATATCTGACGCCAGTTCCCTTCTACCCGGTGGCAGAAGGGTTGGGATAATTTATTTTATTTTTTACAAGTTCCGCCCTATGCCGGCTACCATACAAGTCTGCTTATGCAAGCGAGCTTGCAACACAGACTTGTATGATAGTCGGCGCACCGCTGGGTCGTTACACTGGGTAAGCCCCGTTCACCTTGTCTGCGGCGGCACTGTCAATCTTGGTCTGCTGTGCCTCACGGTACTGGAAGAACTCTTTTGCTACATTGGGGAACAGCGCATAGCTGAGGACATCCTCATCCTGCTGCTTCCACTGGGCACATTCCTTCTCGAACTGAGGCAGCTGCGGCGGGATCAGGTCTGCGGGACGGCAGGTAATAGGAGTCTCGTCGCCGATGATCTTCTTCTGAACCTCTGCGTTAAATGGCTTTACAGTCTGACCGAATTCACCTAACATGATCTTCTTGGATTCCTTTGGAACCATCTTGTAGCGCTCGCCCATCAGTACATTGAGAACGGCCTGGGTTCCTACGATCTGAGAGGACGGAGTTACCAGAGGCGGCTCACCGAAGTCCTTACGCACTCTCGGGATCTCCTCTAATACCTCACGGTACTTATCCTCCTGTCCGGCCTCCTTTAACTGGCTTACCAGGTTAGAAAGCATACCGCCCGGAACCTGATACTGAAGAGTCTTGATATTAACGCCCAGAACCTTTGGATTTAACAGACCGCTCTTGATAGCCTCCTCGCGGATGGGCTGGAAGTAATCTGCGATCTCCGCTAAAAGGGTCTGATCATATCCCGGATCATATGGAGTACCCCTGAAGGTCTCTGCCATCACCTCAGTAGCCGGCTGGCTGGTTCCCAGAGCCAGAGGAGACATCGCGCAGTCGATGATCTCACAGCCTGCCTCTACTGCCTTTAAGTAGGTCATAGAAGCAACACCGGAGGTGTAATGCGTATGCAGATCAATGGGAAGGCTTGTTCCTTCCTTTAAGGCCTGCACCAGCTCTGCTGCCTGGTAAGGAGTCAGAAGGCCTGCCATATCCTTGATACACAGGGAATCAGCCCCCATATCCTCGATCCTCTTCGCAATATCCTTCCAGTAATCCAGGGTATAAGCATCACCCAGGGTATAGCACAGAGCAATCTGAGCATGTCCCTTCTCCTTATTCGTTGCCTTTACCGCTGTCTGCAGGTTGCGGATGTCATTTAAACAGTCAAAAATACGGATAATATCAATACCATTCGCAATAGACTTCTGTACGAAATACTCTACCACATCATCTGCGTAGTGATTATAGCCCAGGATGTTCTGTCCGCGGAACAGCATCTGCAGCTTTGTATTCTTAAAGCCGTCTCTTAACTTTCTCAGTCTCTCCCATGGATCCTCCTTAAGGAAACGCAGGGAAGCGTCAAAGGTAGCGCCGCCCCAGCACTCAACCGCATGGTAGCCTACCTTGTCCATCTTGTCGATGATGGGCAGCATCTGCTCCGTAGACATTCTGGTAGCAAGCAAAGACTGGTGGGCGTCGCGCAGGACGGTTTCCACAATCTTTACCGGCTTCTTCTCTATCTCTGCCATAGTTATAATCCTCCTGAAATTTCAACAAATTTTATACTCCAAAGATGGCCATAAAGGTACCGGCTGCAACTGCCGTACCGATTACGCCTGCTACGTTTGGTCCCATGGCATGCATCAGCAGGAAGTTGGTAGGATCTGCCTCAGCACCAACCTTCTGGGATACACGGGCTGCCATAGGAACAGCAGATACACCTGCGGAACCGATTAACGGATTGATCTTGCCGCCAGTCAGCTTACACAGGAGCTTTCCTAAGAGAACGCCGCCGATGGTGCCGAAAATAAATGCTACCAGTCCCAGGGCAACGATCTTAATGGTAGTTACATTTAAAAATGCCTCCGCGCTGGTAGTCGCTCCTACAGATGTACCCAGCAGGATAACTACGATGTACATCAGCGCGTTGGAAGCCGTGTCAGCCAGCTGCTTTACAACGCCGCTCTCACGGAACAGGTTTCCGAGCATCAGCATACCTACTAAGGGAGCGGTAGAAGGCAGGATCAGACACACAACAATGGTAACGATGATGGGGAATAAAATCTTCTCCAGCTTGGATACCGGACGGAGCTGCTCCATCTTGATCTTGCGCTCCTTCTCTGTTGTAAGCAGCTTCATAAACGGCGGCTGGATGATCGGCACCAGAGCCATATAAGAATAGGCTGCTACCGCAATGGGACCCATGATCTGGGTCTGTCCCAGCTTACTGCACAGGAACAGGGAGGTAGGACCGTCCGCACCGCCAATGATGGAAATAGCAGCTGCCTCCATACCGGAGAATCCCAGAAGGATTGCCAGGAAATAAGCAGCATAGATACCAAGCTGTGCGGCAGCGCCCATCAGGAAGCTGATGGGATTGGCGATCAGGGGGCCAAAGTCTGTCATGGCGCCTACGCCCAGGAAGATAAGGGAAGGTAAAATGCTCCACTCATCCAGCTGGAAGAAATACCACAGGAGTCCGCCTGTGCCATTGGAAGACTGCTCCGGAGAATACATGATGTCCGGATAAATATTTACTAACAGCATACCAAAAGCAATGGGGATCAGCAGCAGCGGCTCAAAGCCCTTGCGGATCGCCAGGTACAAAAATACCAGAGCCACTGCGATCATAACATAATTTCCCCAGGTCAGATGAAAAAACGCCATCTGCTGGAGCAGGTTATTAATTAAATTGCCAAAATCCATAATGTTCCCTCCATACGATGAATTCCGTATTGATACGGCTTCATCCTTCTGCCTAGTTCAGAGTCGCTAAAACCGCACCGGATTCAACAGAGTCACCGCTGGATACATTGATGGTAGCAATGGTTCCGTCCTGAGGAGCAACGATGTCATTTTCCATCTTCATAGCCTCAAGAACCAGAACAACCTCGCCCTTCTTAACAGCCTGGCCTGCTGCTGCCTTTACAGCAACTACCTTGCCTGGCATAGGAGCCGTAACCTTAACTGAGCCTGCTGCGCCTGCTGGAGCGGCTGGTGCTGGAGCGGCTGCCGGTGCTGCTGGAGCGGGAGCTGGTGCTGCTGGAGCGGGTGCTGCGGCTGGTGCCGGTGCTGCGGCTGGAACAGGAGCGGGGGCCGGTGCTGCGGCCACAGGAGCGGCTGCACCTTCTTCTACGGTTACTGCATATGCTTTTCCATTTACTGTGATTGTATATGTTTTCATGATATAATTCCTCCTGAAATATTATAACGGGACATGCCCTATCTTCTTGCTGGACCCTGTACACGGCGGATGGAACGAACCACCAGGCCGTTGGAAGGAGTTCCCTCATAGGCTGTAATTGCCGCTGTGATCACTGCCACAAGCTCTGTATCATCCATCAGATCCTCAGCTGCCGGTACTGGTACAGGAGCCGGTGCTGCCTGAACCGGTGCAGGTGCTGGGGCCGGAGCCGGCTTTTCGCCATTTCCCTTCATGCTCTGCTCCCATGCGTGGATGAACTTAAAGCAGGAGATCAGCAGGCTGATAAAGATCAGCACGATAAATACGGTTCCAAGGCCGATAGCGGCGTAAACAGTGGCTGTCTTTAACAGACCAGATACAGAAGTATCCTCTGCCTCGCCGGTAGTGTGGGCTACGAACTCAGCCTCCATGCCGGAGGTCATGTTCAGGTTCATCACATAGTCCATCTTGCCCTCTGCAAATGTAACCGGAATAACCAGAGTATAGCTTCCGTCTGCCAGAAGGACCGCAGAAGAACCTTCCAGATCAATCTCCTTCAGACTTCCAAGCTCCTCTCTTACAGCCATATGCTCATCAAAAAAGGCCGTCTGCTCCGTATCCTTTTCTTCTGCTGCCAAAGCCCTGGCTACGATCAGCTGCTCGTCAGACAGTGTCAGCGTCTGTGCTGCCGACTGGATCATGGACTCTGCCATGCCGTCATCCACTGCCGTCCCCTCCGTGCTGATCCTGGGCTCACTCCCGCTCTCCGTCTCGGCTGCAGAGCAGGCAGACAGGCTCACCAGGCTCACGGCTGCCAGCACCGCTGCTGCCGTTCGTTTTAATAATCGTCTCATATACCTGCCACCTCTCTTTAAACCGTACCATGCTTCTTGGAAGGACGATCCTCGCTTTTTGTGAACAGCATTTCAAAGGCTGCGATCACTCTCTGCCGGGTCTCCTCAGCCTTGATAATATCATCCACATAGCCTCTCTTTGCAGCAGCCACTGCGCTTGACTGCAGGGCTCCGTATTCTGCTGCCTTTTCATTGATCAGGGAAACGGCATCCTCTGCTGCCTCGATCTCCTTTGCGTACATGATCTTAACTGCCTCAGAAGGCTCCATCATACCGATCATGGCCTCTGGCCATGCGTATACGATGTCCGTTCCCAGGCTCTTGCTTCCCATAGCCAGGTAAGCGCTTCCCAGTGCCTGTCCTACAATCACTGTTACCTTGGGAACCGTAGCGTTGGCGTAAGCATAGGTCAGACGGGCTGCCGCCTTTGCCATCCTTCTTTCACTGCACATAACTGCCTTGTAACCCTTTACATTTACAAGAGTCAGTACAGGAATGCTGAAGGCGTCACAGAAATTAATGAAGTCCACTGCCTTATCACAACCCTTGCCGGATAATACGGCATCAAAGGTCTCCTTCTTCTCTCCGTCCTCATAAAGCTCTGTGCGGTTTGCCACACAGCCCACGGTGTTGCCGTTTAAACGGATAAAGCCGGTTACCATAGATGGCTCATGGGCCTTCTTTACTTCCATGAAAAAGTTATTATCAGAAATGGTGGTCAGAGCCAGAGCCGTATCGCCCGCAAAGCCCTCAAGGCCGGCACACATACGGTTCAGATCATCCTGGCACTCGCCGTAAGACAGATCATCCTCATTATTTGAAGGTAAAATAGATACCAGTGTACGGATCTGGGAAAGAACAGACGCCTCATCCCCTGTGAAGTCTGCCAGGCCGGACTCCCTGCTCTGGAAGGCGGCGGTTGAGGTATCACACTTTGCCTTGTAGTTTCCAGTTATGGCATTAGGGGAATTAACAAACAGCTTCGCAGACGTTTCTTCCATAAAAGTAAAATCAGCCATGCCTGCCGCTACTGCCATGCCGCCGCCGCAGGTGCCGAAAATTGCCATGATCTGCGGGATCACGCCGGAGGCCATGGTCTGGCTCAGATACAGCTTTCCAAACCCGTCTAACGCGTCGGTTGCCTCCTGAAGGCGAAGGCCCGCGCAGTCCACAAGACCGATCACTGGCGCTCCCATCTTCATCGCCATGGAATAAATATTGCAGATCTTCTTTGCATGCATCTCACCCATGGAGCCTCCCAGTACGGACGCATCCTGGCTGTATACATACACCAGACAGCCGCCTATGGTTCCGTAGCCGGTCACAACGCCGTCGGCCGGTGTTTCCTGCTCAGTCATGTTAAAGTCTGTGTTTCTGGCTGTGATATACGCCCCGACTTCAACAAAACTGTTCTCATCAAGCAGGGCTGCAATACGGCTGCTTGCTGAAGTTTGTGCTGAATTACTCATTTTCCAGTCCTCCATCATTCATAAGTTTATATACGAATACGGAAACCCCCATGATTTCCGCAAAATAGCAGAAAACCTGCCATGTACAATTATAATAATAAAAATGTCAAATTTCAAGCCATTTTCATGTAAAAGGTGAAAAAATTAACAAATTTTAAGGTTAGGACTCATTCAATAGCACCAAATGAAAAAGAAACAGCCTCCCCTGCCATTATTCCGGCAGCAGAAGGCCCTTCTTTATATATATGGCAGGTTATTTGATAAAGCTTACATGCCTGCAGATCTCCTGGATAGCCTTTTCCTTCCTTTCATTAAAGACCACCTTATTCTCCTCAAACAGGTTCCTTCCCTCTGTGTCAATGGACACGATAAGAGGCCCCAGCTCCTTCACCCGGCAGTTCCATAAGGTCTCCGGCATCCCCAGATCCCTCCACTCGGCCCGGCAGATCTCCTCCACCGCAGTCGCTGCCACCACCGCGTTGCCGGCTGGGAATACACAGTGAATAGCCTTAAAATTTTTGCAGGCATACTCTGTATTGGGGCCCATTCCGCCTTTTCCGATGATCACCTTCACACCGGTCTGCTCTACAAATTCCTTTTCAAATTTCTCCATCCGCATACTGGTGGTAGGCCCGATGGACACCATCTCAAATTTATCATCCTCCAGAGGCCGGATGATGGGGCCTGCGTGGAAAATGGCATTGCCCCTCACATCTACAGGAAGCTCCCTGCCCCCCTCAACCAGACGCCTGTGGGCTACATCCCTGCAGGTAGTCATGCTTCCGTTCAGATAAACAATATCTCCGATCTTCAGTCCCTCCAGATCCGCGTCGCTGACCGGTGTTGTAAGTATTTTCTTTCCATCCTTGATTTCCAGCATTATAATGTCACCCCCGAATGAGTTGTAATGGTATAGTTTAAATTCTTATCAAAAACAATATGTCCTCTGCGGTGGGACCAGCAGCCTACATTCACCGCCACGCCGATGGCAGAAGGATGTCTCGCGCTGTTTTCAATATGTACGCCCATCACAGAATACTTTCCGCCCATACCCTGAGGCCCCAGGCCGATGGCATTGATCCCGTCCTCAAGAAGTCCCTCCATCAGGGCCGCCCGCTCATTTTCATTGTGGCTGCCCAGAGGGCGCATCAGGGCCTTTTTCGACAGCAGGGCCGCTGTCTCTACAGAGGTAGCCACTCCCACTCCCACCAGAAGGGGCGGGCAGGCATTCAGGCCGTAGGAGGTCATCACATCCATCACAAAGCGGGTCACTCCCTCGTAGCCGGCTCCCGGCATCAGCACCATGGCCTTTCCCGGAAGAGTGCAGCCGCCGCCTGCCATATAGGTGTAGATCTCACACTGATCGCTGTCCGGAACAATGTCCCAGAATACGGTAGGCGTTCCCTTTCCTACATTTTTTCCAGTGTTGTACTCGTCAAAGGTCTCCACACTGTTGTGGCGCAGGGGAGCTTCCTTGGTAGCAATTACCACTGCCTCTTTAAGAAGGACCTCCAGCTCGCCGATCAATGGAAACTGGCTTCCGCACTTCACCCAGAACTGCAGAACTCCTGTGTCCTGGCAGCAGGGACGGTTTAAGGCCACCGCCAGCTCCTGGTTTTTCTTCATGGTTGCGTAAATGGTCCTCGACAGAGGACTGTCCTCCTTCTCAGCCAGCTCGTCCAGCTTGGCGATCACATCATCTGGAAGCTTCTTTCCCACATGGCTTACGAAATTTGCCATATACCGGGTCAGCTTCTGGATCTGTTCCTGTTTGTTCATAGCAATATGCCTCCTTCATTATTTTCAATTATGGGAAAAATGGAAATGCAATGGGTAAAATCACCATACTCACTGCAGTTGCAATCAAAATCATAGGCAGGCCCGCCTTTACATAATCCATAAAAGTGTAGCCTCCGGCCCCCACCACCATGGTATTGGCCGGCATACCGATGGGCGTGGCATAGGCGCAGGAGCCGCCGATAACGCAGGCCATCAGAACCGCTCTTGGATCTGCTCCCATACTCTGGGCTATGGAAAGGCAGATAGGCACCATCAGGGCCGTAGTGGCTGTATTTGACATGAAATTCGTCATCACACAGCACAGCATAAATACGACAAAGGTCAATATATAAGGAGAAGGATCCGCGCCTAAAGCTCCCATCACTCCTGCAGCGATCTGCTCTCCCGCTCCAGTGGCCTCCAGGGCCTCCGCCAGAGACAGGGTTCCTCCAAATAGGAAGATGGTCTTTAGATCAATGGACCGCAGGGCATCCTTCTCAGAGATCACTCCCGTAAGGATCAGGGCCAGAGCGCCCACGCAGCCGGATATATGTAAGGGGATGCCGATCTGTGACTCAAAGATCATAGCCAGCAGAGTCAGCACCAGAATCACCAGAGACAGGGTCTGCTTCCACACCGGCACATGGTCAAAGCTCTCCGCCAGTCCGGCACTGTCTCCATCCTCTGCCGGCTTCTTATCCGGCAGCAGGCGGTAGCCGATGGTGGCATAAAACAGGATGCCGCATAAAAGCACCGGAAGCCCCACCACTCCATACTCAAAGAATCCAAAGGACAGCCCCATCTCCCCCAGGGCGCTCTGGGCGATCAGGTTGCCTGGCGCTCCGATGAGAGAAAGATTTCCTCCCATAGCCGCCGCAAATACCAGCGGCATCAAAAGCCTTGACCTGGAATATCCCGACTTGGCAGCAATCCCGATGACCACCGGGATCAGCACCGCCGCAGTTCCTGTATTGGACAGAAATCCGCTCATCAGTCCCACGATGGTCATAATCGCTGCAATAAGCATCCGCTCCGTTTTGGCGAACCGTGTTACGATCCCTCCGATCCGGTTGGCCATACCTGTCTGGAAAAATGCCTCTCCCACAATAAACATAGCTACAAACAGGATCACATTTGTGTCAGTAAAGCCTGCAAAGGCGGCGGATGTATCCAGTACCCCAGTGACCACCAGCCCCACACAGACGATCATGGATGTAACGCCGAGAGGTATCTTCTCCAGGACGAACATGATCACTGCGAATCCAAGAAACAGCAGTGTAATTGTTGACGAACTCATAAATTCCCTCCTTGAACACATGGTTTGAATCAATACATCATCCCCCGGGACTGTCCTCTGATAAAATCTCATTCTGATATTTTATCTTTGATATTTAATATATGATAATGTATCCATTTCTTGATTAGAGAATAAAATAAAAAACCGAATCTGTCAATAGAGTTTTGACAGATTCGGCACTTTGTATCAATAAGCGTATTTATTTTGTACAGTTTCCACAAAATCAGGTGACATACCGGGTCAGCACATCCTCCATGCTGCGGATAATATGGCGGTACATCTCCTTTGATGCCCCTTCCCCGTCCCGGCGGGCCATGGCCTCATAGATCCGCTCATGCTCCTCCTGGGACTTGATGGCATACTCCTCCTGGGTGGTCTTTACCCCCATGGACAGGCCGTTCCACAGCTCAGAAAGCATGGTTTTCATCTTTTCATTGCCTGCGGCCTTCCAGATCTCGTAGTGGAAGGACTGGTTAAAATTAGAGTAGCTGTCGGAATCCTTCTCATCCAGAGCCGCCCTGGCTGCCTGCAGGCAGTCCTCCACAGCCTTTAAATCCCTTCCCTCCCGGCAGCACATCCCGCAGGCCGCGCTCTCCAGAGCCGCCCGGATCTCATAATGCTCCCGGATGGTGGTTTCATTCATTCCTAGAACCACAGCCCCCTTATTCTGCTTCAGCTCGATGAGCCCATCTCTTGCCAGGATCTGAAAGGCCTCCCGCACCGGGGTGACAGACACGCCCAGCTCCTGGGCCGTATTTTCCAGTGTAAGAACCGATCCCTCCAGGATCTGCTTTGAGATAATGGCCTTGCGCAGAGCCGCCGCCACCCGCTCTCTGGCAGGAAGCAGCTGTATCGGTTTTAATCCCAGCATTCCTTTTTCCTCACTTTCATCACTGCCTCCGTTACTCCCTCATAATAGCGGGAGAGACATTCTCCTGCCTTACAGGCATCTCCCAAACGGGCGGCCTCCACGGCCTCACGCAGACAGGACATCCCTGCTTCCTCATCATAAAAGCCGGTGCCCTCCGCAAAACCAATATAGATCTCGTAAACTGTCTCCAGGCTCTTTCCAAAAAAGCTGTGGCCGCACTGCTCCCTTAGATACCGGTGGAAATCCCCGGTTTTTCCAAGAGAAGCCTGCAGGGCCTCCCCTTCTTTCTTCTGTCCGCCCCAGACAGACAGGAGGAGAGAAAGCTCCAGCCCTCCGGCCCAGTCAAAGAGCCGCTTAAAATAGGCTTCATCCAGCCTCACCACCCTGGTGTGGTTATTTGGCAGACGCCGGATCAGCCCCTGATACTCCAGAAGGATCAGTGCCTCCCGCACCGGCATCCGGGACACTCCAAGGCTTGCTGCCAGTTCATTCTGGGTAAGCTCTGTTTCCTCCGGTATGCTTCCCGACAGGATGGCGTCCCTTAAAAGCTCCACCACGCTTTTCTGCTTTTTCTGAGCTCCTATCTGCTCCATGGCTTACCACTCCTTTTTATACCGCAAAAAAACGGTCATGGATGGCCTGGACTGCCCGGTCCGCATCCCTCTTATCCACCAGAACGGAGATCTTGATCTCGCTGGTAGAAATCATATTGATATTGATCTGGGCGTCATAAAGGGCGCCGAACATCTTGGCTGCCACGCCGGGATTATTGATCATGCCGGCTCCTACCACAGAGACCTTTGCCACATCCGTATTGGTCTCCATTTTCTTAAAGCGGATAGAATCCCTATTTTCCTCCAAAAGGGCGGAGGCCTGCTCCAGATCTCCCTCAGCTACCGTAAAGCAGATGTCCTTCCCCCCTTCGTGACCGATGCCCTGAAGGATAATGTCTACATTGATATGGCTTTTCGCAAGAAGAGAAAATACCTTAAAGGAGGCTCCTACCTCATCCGGCACGCCGAGAAGGGCGATCCTCGCTATCTCCTTATCCTTAGCCACACTGCTGATATATGATTTTTCCATGCGTTTCGCAACTCCCTTCACTTTTGTCCCCGGATTGCCGGTGAAGCTGGACAGCACCTCCAGGTTTACATTATACTTCCTGGCCATCTCCACGGACCGGTTGTGAAGCACCTGAGCCCCTAAAGTGGCAAGCTCCAGCATCTCATTATAGGTAACCTCCTCCAGCTTCCTGGCCCCCGTCACATATCTCGGATCCGCCGTATACACGCCGTCCACGTCCGTATAGATCTGGCACAGCTGGGCGTCCAGGGCTGCTGCCAGGGCTACGGCAGAGGTATCAGAACCGCCTCTGCCCAAAGTCGTAATATCCTGGTTTCTGCTGATCCCCTGGAATCCTGTGACGATGACAATCTTTTTCTGATTCAATTCCGCCTCGATCCGCTCCGTATCGATCCGCTTGATCCTGGCATTTTTAGAGACCGTATCAGTGATCACCCCGGCCTGCCAGCCCGTCAGGGAGACAACCGGATACCCCAGCGCCTGGATGGCCATGGCGCAGAGTGCCACGGAAATCTGCTCTCCCGTTGACAAAAGCATATCCATCTCCCGGTTGGCAGCTGCCGGGTTGATCTCCTTTGCCATGGCGATCAGATCGTCTGTTGTATCTCCCTGGGCGGACAAGACTGCCACTACCTGATTCCCGGCCTTATAGGTATCTGTAATGATACGAGCCACATTCTGCAGCCGTTTCGTATCGGCAACGGAGGTACCACCGAATTTCTGTACGATTAAGCCCATATTATATCCTCTCTCTGAATTCTAGTCCACAGGCAAAAAGACGGCAGCCTGAAAGGCCGCCGCTTCTATATATTATGATACCTGAACTGGTTTTGACACCGTACCATATTATGCCTGTTCTAATATTTATTTTACACAGCTTAGAACATTTGTCAATGATTATCCCTTTACCGCGCCCATGGTAATACCCTTGGTAAAATACTTCTGGAACAGCAGGAAAATGGTGATGATTGGAACCGCTGCCAGAGCCGCGCCTGCCATGATCAGACCAAAGTCTGTGGACATCTCAGACTGCAGCTTCGCAATACCAAGAGAAATGGTCAGCTTGGTACGGGAGTTTAACATGATCAACTGCAGGAAATAGTCATTCCAGGAGTTGATAAAGGTAAAGATCGCCAGAGCGCCGATACCCGGCTTGATGATGGGAAGCACCAGCTCCGTAAACATCTTCGCCTCATTGGCTCCGTCGATGCGCCCTGCCTCCAGCAGCTCTCCAGGGATACCCTCTGAAAACTGCTTCATCAGGAATACGCCGAAGGGCCAGCCTACGGTAGGAAGGATAACAGCCCACAGATTATCATGGAGCTTTAAAAATGCCATTTCCTTTAACAGAGGGATCAGGATTACCTGCTTTGGCAGTGCCATGGCGCAGATAAAGATACTGAACAGCACTGTTTTTCCGATAAAACGCTTCTTAGCCAGTACATAGCCTGCCATGGAAGCTGTGATACAGGTCAGGATCATGGCTGCCACAGAGATCACCACGCTGTTAATCAGCCACATCATAGCCGGATTGTCAAAAAGACGGTTGTAGTTATCTATGGTGGGCTCTGCCGGGAACCACTGAGGCGGAACTGCGTTGATCGCCGCCGCTGACTTTAAGGAACCGGTAAGGATCCAGTACAGCGGGAAGATAAAAAGCACCGCCAGAATGGCTATAATTACAACGGAAATCACATTGTAGGGTCCCATTTTTTTCGTTTTCATCTCTCCACCCCCTATGATTCTGTCTTGACAAACTTAAACTGAATGGCCGAGAACACCGCTATGATAATCGCCAGGATCACGCCCATGGCGTTGCCGTAGCCGTACTGGTTCAGCTTAAATGCCTGATAGTAGATGTAGTACATAATGGTCTCGGTGGAATGATTTGGTCCGCCGGAGGTTAACAGCTGGATCAAAGCGTAGCACTGGAAGCTGTTGATGGTAGTGATGACCAGAATATACAGGGTGGTTGGCATGATCTGGGGCCACTTGATCTTCCAGAATACCTGAAGACTGTTGGCGCCGTCTACCTCTGCCGCCTCTACCAGAGACTGGTCTACGTTCCCAAGGGCGGAGATATAAAGCACGATGGGCTGGCCGATGGAGGTAGTAAACAGGATCAGGATGATACACCACAGGGCGAACCTGGAATCTCCCAGCCAGCCGATGTTGGTATCAATGATGCCTGTAGAATTTAATACATAGTTGAAAAGACCGGTGTACTTATTGAACATCCATTTCCACACTACGGTAACCGCTACCGTACCAGTAACCACCGGAAGGTAAAAGATACAGCGGAAAAATGAGCAGGCGGCCATATTGAGCTTATACACAACAGAGCTTACCCACAGTGAAAATACCGTAACTGCTGGAACAGATACCACCACGATCAGGATCGTATTGACCAGGGCCTTGATAAAGATCTCATCCTGGAACATTTTTATATAGTTGTCAAAGCCTACAAACTTGAAATCTGTCATGGTATAGCTGAAGAAGCTGGTCACCAGACACAGGATCATAGGAACAATAACGAATCCCAGGAAAAAGATCAGAGCAGGCAGGAGAAACAGATAGGACGTAATGGTTTCTCTGCGGACAAGCGCTTTCTGCATGGGACTTATTTCTTTTTGTTTGCTCATTTTACCACTCCCTTTTTTGTACATCCGGAAAACAAAAGTACACCCGGCAAGCGTAAGCCGGCCGGCCGGGTGTACTCTGACTGCTTACCCGTTTATCGTAACCTGGTTACGGGTTTTATTTTGCCATGGCTGCCTGTGTTGCTGCGTTGCAGGTATCTGCGTAAGAGTTCACAGTCTCTGTTACGTCTGCTCCGCCGAATACGCCCTGAAGCATATTCCACCATGCGGTACGCTGCTCAGTCCAGCCTGGAGTTACGTTGTAGTAGTCTCCAAGGTAAGGCATAAAGGAAGCAAATACGCTCATGCGCTCTTCATCCTCTGTTCCCTCGTATACGTTGCCGAAGGACTCGCGTACCGGGAAGAAGCCGGTTGCCTGAACGCTTGCAGGTCCCTGAGTCGGATCATCACATACGAAACGGATGAATTCCTTTGCAGCTTCGATTCTTGCCTCGTCGCCGTTATTGAAGATACCAAAGCCGTAGATACCGCCATCCAGATCAGGTGTGCCGTCATCAGACGGGAAGGTCATGGCATATGGTGTAAATGCTACCTGAGATGCATACTGGCTCTCGTTAGAGGCGTTCCAGCAGAAGGTCATAGCGATAGTTCCGTTTGCGAAAAGCTGAAGCTCATCAGATGCAACAGCGCCTGCGTCATAGCTTAAGATACCCTCGTTGGTCCAGTCAACTAACTGCTGAAGGCCCTTGATGCCTGCCTCGCTGTTCATGGTCCACTCGGTATGATCCGCATTTGTAAAGGATGCGCTGTACAGATTTCTTACCAGCGCTCTGGTTCCCTGGTCGCCGCCCTGGCCGCCGCAGTATACAACGCCGGTGGTGTCAACGCCGGAATCCTTCAGAGCCTGAAGTGCCTTGCCGAAGTCCTCAGTGGTCCAGGTTCTTGTCTCCTCGTCTATGTACTGCATCGCGTCAGCTGCCTCAAAAAGCTCCTTGTTGATAGCCATGCAGTGAGCGTTCATACACAGAGGATACTCATAAAATACGCCCTCAGGAGACTTGCAGGCGTTCATAACAGCCTCGCTGACTGCTGTAATATCTGCCTGTGCTTCCTCGGTCCACAGATCAGACAGATCTACCATCTTGCCTGCCGCGCCCCAGTTAGAAACCAGACGCTCCGGTCCTTCCAGGATAATATCCGGTGTGGTGCCTGCCTCGATGGCTGCTGTTACCTGGTCGTCGCCGGAGGTGTAATCCAGATACTCAACCTTTACAGAGATCTCAGGATGAACCTTGTTAAAGTTCGCTACAATGCCGTCTACCACAGACGCGTCAGTCCAGGAGCCTACAGGATAGGTCCACAGAGTAATAGCGGTAGCGTCCGCTGATGCTGTGGCGTCACCCTCTGCTGCTGTGGTGCTTTCTGCTGAAGCGTCTGATGCCGGAGCGTTTGCCGCTGTGGTCTCTTGACTGCCGCCTCCGCAGCCTGCCAGCCCTGCTGTCATAGCCGCACACAGTGAGATCGCTGCCAGTTTTCTTAATTTCATAATATTGATCCTCCTTTAATAGATTCTCACAGATTACGTTGCCGTATTTGCTATATTGCTATCATAACACGGACTTTCTTTTTTGTCAATTTTTTGAGAAAAAAATTTTTTTTAATATTTTTTTTAAGCAGTATGCTGACTTTTTTTGACAAAAAAAGACCCCAACGCCTGCTTTTTGTGCATTTTCGTCAGGATCCTTTTTGATTTTTAGTTAATTCCTTTCAACCGGTCAGCAGAACTCCTTAACAGCCTCATCGATCATAGCCGCGCAGGCTTTTACCTTGTCCATATCCTCTGGCACAAGGGCAGGCAGCGGCTTTCTTACACTTCCGATGTCCAGTCCCTCTCTGAGCTTTAAGATCTCCTTCATCACTGCATACAGGTTGCCCCTGCAGGCACACATAGCGTAGATGATGGCGTCAGCCCTGTACTGGATCTTTCTTGCTGTCTCAAAATCACCGGCTCTGCACAGGTCAAACATCTTGATGTACAGCTCAGGCATCACACCATAGGTGCCGCCGATGCCGCCGTCAGCACCCATGGCCAGGCCGGATACCAGCTGCTCGTCGGGTCCGTTAAATACAGCGAAGTCCTCTCCGCCCTCCATCTTAAACATCTGGATGTCCTGTACCGGCATAGAGCTGTTCTTAACCGCTGCTACCTTTGGGTTCTTTAACATCTCCCTGAATAATGGCATGGTCAGGGCAACCCCTGCCAGCTGAGGGATATTATAGATCACAAAGTCTGTGTTGGGAGCCGCGGATGAGATGTCATTCCAATACTGCGCAATGGCGTGCTCCGGAAGATGGAAATAAATGGGTGGAATGGAGGCTACCGCGTCTACGCCAAGGCTCTCAGCGTGGGCTGCCAGCTCCATACTGTCCTGTGTATTGTTGCAGGCCACATGGGCGATCACGGTCATTTTGCCGCCCACTTCCTTCATCACTGTTTCCAGAACCGCCTTGCGCTCCTCTACACTCTGGTAGATGCACTCACCGGAGGAACCGCCTACATACACTCCCTTTACACCCTTTGCAAGCAAATGCCTTGCAAGAGCCGCTGTGCGCTCTGTGCTTACAGATCCATCCTCTGCATAACATGCATAAAATGCCGGGATGATCCCCTGGTATCTGGTAATATCTCTCATAATAACCTACCGCCTTTCTCCGCCTGCCGGAACTTTTGCTATAGCTTTATTATATTATAAAAAAAGTTTTTGTCAATGTTTTACAACAGAAAATTTTTTCTATTTTTAGACACGGACCTTGAACACGCATTTACGGATGGTCTCCGGCACTCCCTCACCCCAGCCTCCCGGCCCATGGGCCTCAAGAGGCATACAGATCTGGAAATATCCGTCTCCCAGGCGGCACCTGGCTCCCTCTGCCGAGCGCACCACCAGGAAATCTCCCTTCTGCTCTCCCAGAGGCGTCTGCTCTCCCTTTCCCGTAGCGATCACCTCCGCCCCCGAAAGGTCAATCTGAATATCCATATACTGATAATGGATTTCATAGCTGTCCTCTGCCAGCTCATGGGTCTGTGCTGTCATCACATTGGCAAATACAGCCTCACCGTCGATCTCGGTCCTGCCCTCCGGAAGGGTATTAAGATCTGTCTTTAAGATAAAATCAATGGCAGTGTCCAGGTTCGGGTTCATCCCTTTGTAGTTTTTTATGTTGTTTAAATGGTCGTAGATCATTTTAGTACCTCGCTCAATTTTACTTTTCTGTTTTCAAATCTTGATTTTGTACACGCGTCTGCCGTAGCGATGGCATTCCGGGCCGCTTCTCCTGTCAGCAGAGGTTTGAATTCCTCTGAAGGTTCCGCGCCATGAAGGATCTGGTTAAAATACGCCATCTCATCATACATGATGCTGTGCAGCCACATAGGAGGCTTTTTCCCCGGCTTTCCATACATGATCGCTCCATCCATCTCTGTTCCGTGATAGATCCGGGTTCTGTCATCATCCTCCTCCTGAGTCTTATGCATCAGAAAATGAATCTCCTCGTTATCCTTCTTAAGGGTTCCGCCGCAGTTAAACATATCCAGCCGAATTGCTCCCTCAGTTCCCTGGATTAAAACATAATGCTCTGGCCAGTGGAAGGCTGAACCATATTCCAGCAGCGCATAACGGCCATCCCCATATTCCATGGTGATAAAGAGCATATCATCCTCGTCTCCGAAATGCTCGCCCTGATGCGCTACATTTCCGCCTGCCATGGTCACCTCTTCCGGACAGCCGCCCATAATGAACTGGATGCAGTCCAGCTCATGGATGTGATGATACAAATGCCCGCCGGATTTGGAACGGATCTTCTTCCAGCTGATAGAGGGCTGCTCCTCCTCCCAGCCATTTCTCGCCGAATGGCAATAGAGAACCTTTCCAATCGCTCCTTCGCCGATCAGCCGTTTCGCTTCTCTTACGCCCCGGAAAAAATTCATCACATGTCCTGCCATAAAGGTAACATGATGGGCCTCACAGGCAGCTACCATTTCGCTGCAGTCCTCATAAGACAGAGCAATGGGCTTTTCGCAGAACACATGGATCCCATGCTCTGCCGCCTTTATAACCGGTTCCTTGTGAAGGTAATTCGGAGTTGCCACGATCACTGCGTCTATATCATCTCTGGAATAAAGCTCCTCCAGATCTGCGGCCGTCTCACATCCCAGCTCCGCAGCCACCTGAGCCCCATTCTCAGGATCATAGACCGCCACAATCCTGGCTCCCTCCTCTTCCTTCATGATTCGTGCCAGTTCTGCACCAAAATATCCTGTTCCCACTACTCCATAGCCGATTGTTTTCATACTGCGCTCTCCTTTTCTGCTTCCTTCATGATTTCATTTACCCGTACCTTTCTTCCTTCCTGGAGGGAAAGGGTGCAGGCATCTGCTGTAGCGATTGAATTCCTGGCTGCTTCACCTGTCAGGAGAGGTTTAAATTCATCCGGAGCCTCCATTCCATGAAGAATTGAATTTAAAAATTTCATTTCTTCATTCATAATTCCCTGAAGCCACAGGAAGGGTTTTCTTCCGGGACGTCCAAACTGGTTTCCATTGTCCCGCTCCGTTTCCTGGTAGATCCGGGTTCTGTCATCGTCCTCCTCCTGGGTTCGATGTACCAGATAATGGGTCTCACGCTCTCCCTGCTTTAAGGTCATGCCGCAGTGGCACATGTCTATGCGTATAGCTCCCTTTGTGCCCTGAACCAGAAGGTAATGCTCCTGCCAGCGGAAAGCCGAACCATATTCAATAACCGCATACCGTCCGTTCCCATATTCCATGGTGATCAGAAGCATATCATCCTCGTCTCCAAATGCCTCATCCCTGTGAGCTACATTTCCCCCGGCCATCATAACCGTATCCGGACATCCGCCCATTAAAAACTGGATACAATCCAGCTCGTGGATATGATGATACAGATGGCCGCCTGATTTAGAACGTGTTTTTTTCCAGGTTTCGGAAGCCCCCGTTCCCTCCCAGGCATTTCTTGCGCTGTGGCAGTAAAGAATCTCTCCAATGGCGCCTTCCCGGATCAGTTCCTTCGCTTTTCTGACTCCGTTAAAAAAGTTCATTACATGTCCTGCCATAAAATAGACTCCCTGGTCCCGGCAGGCCTTCACCATACTGCAGCAATCTTTATAATTAAGAGCAATGGGCTTTTCACAAAAAACGTGCTTTCCCTTTGCGGCGGCTGCCAGAACCGGCTTCTTGTGAAGGTAATTCGGCGTTGCCACAATCACTGCCTGTATATCTTCCCTCGAAACCAGAGCCTCCAGGCTTTCCGAAGCTTCACATCCAAGCTCCTCTGCCACTTTTTTTCCATTTTCCGGATCGTAAACAGCCCTGACCTCTGCGCCTTCTTTTGTATTCATAATACGCGCCAGCTCTGCGCCAAAATATCCGGCTCCCACGATCCCATATCCGATCCTGTCCATCTTATTCTTCTCCTTCTTAATTCACCTATGATTTCACCGCTCCATCTGCCATACCGCCTGCGATCTTGTTCTGGATCAGACAGAAAAAGATAACAGAAGGCAGCACCACCAGAGCAGAGGCAGCCATCATATCACCCCAGTCCAGGATCTCCGCTCCATCCAGGGAACGAAGAGCGACTGCCACGGTCATTTTTTTGGAATCATTCATAAGGATCAAAGCGTATAAAAACTCATTCCAGGTGTTAATAAAGGTGTAAATGGCAGTTGCCACAACGCCTGGGGCCACCAGCGGCAGCACCACACGCCCAAAAGTCTGAAGCTTGTTCGCCCCGTCGATTCTGGCCGCTTCTTCAATCTCCAGAGGAACATTGCGGAAGAAGCCGGTAAGAAGCCATACTGCATATGGAACGCTGAAGGACAGATACACGATCACAAGTCCTATATGTGTATTCATCAATCCCATTTTTCCCATTACTACCGAATACGGAATCGCCAGAAGAATGGGCGGAAAGATGTAGGTCGTTACCAAAACCTTTGACATGGCCGAACCCAGCTTTTTGAAAAATCGGACGATGCCGTAAGCCGCCAGAGAAGCAACCACAATGGCGATCAGAGTCGTAAACAACGAGATCAGCACACTGTTTTTGATATTTACAAAGAAATTCAGGTCTTCGATCACATGGCGGTAATAATCAAGGGTCCACTGCTTTGGCCAGAAAGCAGTGGGATTTCCGGTCAGTTCTCCCTTTCCCTTTAAAGAGGAAATAAGAATCCATAGCAGCGGAAAAATGGATACAGCCGTCAGTATGATCAGATAAATATGGCTTATTACCGTTCCCAGCCTTAATTTTTTCATGCTGCGTCCTCCTTCTCCCACTTATTGATCATTCCAAAGTAGATGCCGCATACCAGCATCAGGAACAGAAACAGAAGTACCGTCACCGCAGAGGAACGTCCCAAAAGCTTTGTTCCCCAGCCCATATTATAGGCATACAGCGGAATCGTCTGTGTGGAGCCAGCCGGGCCGCCTCCCGTGATCAGATAGATCAGATCAAAATTGTTAAAAATCCATACCGTTCTCAAAACCACCAGCAATCCTACCACCATTTTTATGTGGGGCACTGTCACATAGAGAAAGGACTGCCAAGCCTTTGCTCCGTCAATCTGCGCCGCTTCATACTGGTCTCTGGGCACTGTTTCCAGAGCAGAAAGAACATTTACCATGATCATCGGCGCTCCGAACCAGATATTGATAAATACCAGACAGGCAAAGGCCAGAGTAGGATTTGTAAGAAACTCCGGAGCCTTACTCACGATACCCCATTCTGTCAGAATATTGGGCAGGAAGCCATATACGCCATTAAGAATCCATTTCCACGAAAAGGCTATAACGATGGATGGGAAGGCCCACGGAATAATCAGCAGGGTTTTATAAATCCCTTTAAACCGCTCAATCCGTTTTAACGCGAGAGCAGAGGTGAAGCCTACCAGAAGCTGGCCAAGAAGCGAAAGCACCGTCCATTTCAATGAATTGAAAAAGGAAAGCCAGAAGCTGGCATCCGTAAGAACTGCTGCATAATTTTTGAATCCTACGAATTTATATGCAGGCTTTATCAGATTTTTATTCGTAAAGCTGAACAGAATACTGGAAAAAATCGGATAGATAAAAAGTGCCACTACAATAATGATCGCAGGAAGGACAAAAAGCCATCTTGTATAATTTTTCGATTTCAATTTGATTCCCCCTCTATGGAAGAAGCAGGAGCAACCTCCTGCTTCTTCTCGTCCTCATCTACTATTCTGCCATTTCAAATAAAGCATTGAGCTTATCTTCTGCTGCCTTGGCAGCGGTCTCTACATCTGTTCCATTTGTAATGATGTCCTGGAACATTTCCTCGATCACATGGTTATTCTGCATGATACCAGCCTGTACATTAGGGCCATGCTCATATCCAAACGCTGTGCCAATATCCGCTGCTCCTGTCAGAACCTCCTCCGCATGAGCAAACTGCTGGATGGTCTCATCTGCCTTATAGCTTTCCAGGTCGGAAATACCCTTGATAGCAGGAAGCATACCCACTGGTGTGGCATGCAGGAACTCTACATATGTATCCTCTGAATAGAGAGTCTCCATAAATGCCTTGCAGATTTCCGGATGCTTAGATGCCTTCCATACCACCATAGGCGTATTAGTGGTCATGATTCCTTCTGTTTCATCCTCTGCATGAATCTTAGGAATCGGATAACAGTCTACATATTCCAGCAGATCCGGTGAATTGGCTGCCACGCCAGAGATCTGGAAGCCTGAGTTAAAGTCAAAAGCTGTCTTCCCCTGATAATACAGAGTTGCCTGATCCAATACGTCAAAGTTAATGGAATCCTTCGGAGAACAGTCATTATACACCTTCAGCCAATAGTTAATGCCCTCAATTGCAAGGTCACTTGTAAGATCTGCCTTCAGGTCGTCTGTCAGAAGGCTGCCGCCTCCGCTCCTTACATAGAAATCCAGGAAGAAAGTCGCCTGGAAATCATTGCTGCCGCATGGGAAGGAAAGTCCGTATACACCATCCTTTGTTAAGGTCTTCGCAGCCTCATACAGCTCATCCCATGTTGTGGGTACCTCCAGGCCATTCTGTTCCAAAAGATCCTTTCTGATCCACATTACATGAGAATGGCGGTAAAGGGGTACTGAATAATTCTCTCCGTCCACGGTTCCCTCATCAATCGCCGTCTCTGCGAATTTATCCCGCCCTATGGTATCGATCAAGTCATTTAAAGGTACCAGCGCATCCGCATTGATCATTTCAGCCACCTGAGCCGGAAGCGCTGTACTCATATCCGGTACATTTCCCGAAGCCAGTCCTGTGGTCCACTTTGTATAAAAATCGTTCCAGGAAAAGGTCTCGATGTTAATCGTCACGCCCGGATTCTCCTCCATAAATGCATCCGCTGCCTTCTGGATCGTCTCCAGACGAGGCCCCTGTGTAAACGAATGCCAGAAGGTAATCTCACCTGACAGCTCCCCGTCTGCTGCCACACTCTCTGTACTCGGCTCTGCACTTGTCCCCGTGTCTGACGCTCTGGTGTTTCCCCCACACCCTGCCAGCGCCGCTGCTGTCATGACTGCTGCCAGAAGCATGCTTAAACGCTTTTTCATTGATTGTCCTCCTCTTTATTTGTTTGTTTTGTCGATTTATATAGATAGTATATATATTTTTTTGTTGATTTTCAATAACACAAACAATCTATAATAGCACAAAACAACCATTTTTCTATTTTTTATTCCCCTTTTTATTTGTCCGCTTATAAGTATAAAAAAAAACAGCCCGAAGGCCGTTTTTTACTCTATTCCTGAGATGTTTTCCTGTACTGATTCGGTGTCATACCAAAGTTCTTCTTAAATGCACGAATGAAATAATTATCATCCCGGAATCCCACCTCATAAGCCACCTCACTTACAGTTGCATTGGTAACCAGAAGGATTCTCGCTGCTGTGGTAAGCCGCAGCTGACGGATAAATTCTGTAGGGCAGACTCCTGTCTCTTCCTTGAAAAGACGCCTGAAGGTAGTTTCTGCTGTCTCTGCCATCTGGCTGAGACGCTTTGAGGTGTATTCCTCCATGGGGTGCAGCATGATATAATCCAATACAGTCTGGATCCTTGGATCTGTCTGTACACTGGATTTTCTCGCCCTGCGGCGGATCTGCTCCAGATTGTATTCCAGGCTGTTCATCCCATGAGGCTCCGGCCTGGATTCCTCCTGATCCAACTTATCGATCAGTCTGCTGATCAGGAGCTCCAGTCCGCCTCTTACATGAAATATCTTAGACCGCCTGTCTGTATTGACCCAGCTGTAAATATCCCTGAAACATTCCTCCATCTCCTCACAGCCAGGCGTCACCAGAGGAATCCCGTAATATTCCCTGAGAAAATCAGCCCCCTCATAAAAGACAGAGGTAGTAAAGCGGATACTATAAAAAGAAAAATTATCCTCCAGGGCCCGGCAGCCCAGCCGGCAGCCCTCAGGAACATATGCAATATCCCCTTTTTTTACCAGCAGCCGCTGTCCGTCTACCACAAACTCAGCGCTTCCATCCACAATATAGCGCAGCATATTATACGGAATCTGACTGTCAGGATAGATCCAGGTGCGTCCAAACCAGTACTGATCAATGTAAAGAAAGTTAAACCGGATGCTGTTCATGTAGGTCGTAGATTTCATGGTCTTAACACAGCTTCTCCAGCACCGACGTACTGGTCCTCTCATTAAACTTGCTGCACCGGTCAAAATAGCGCCGGTAGTATTCTGTATAAAGCAGATCTACCAGAAACAGCTGGCTGATCTCCGCCGAGGTGGAGCCGCCCTGAAGGGGGCCTTCATTAGCTCCGGAAAGCAGGGTAATGTCCGCATAGGCGCTTAATGGCGACTTGATAAAGCGGGTGACACAGACCACCTGGGCGCCGGCCCGCTTGCAGACCTGGGCCACATGAATGGTATCCTTGGTTGCCCCTGAATAAGAAAATATCACAGCCACATCCTCCTGTGACATAGTTGCGGCCGCCATAGCCTGCATATGGCTGTCCTGTATGCAGAATACCTTGTTTTCGATCCTCATAAACTTGTTCATGGCCTTCATGGCTGTAAGCATACTGGCTCCCACACCAAAGAAATAGATCCTTCTGGCCTGGTGGAGCATACGGATCACCTTGTCAAACTCGTCCTCCTTAATAAGGGAGTAGGTTTCCATCAGAGCATTGATATTGGTGTTCAACACCTTTTTCGCCATTTCTCCAAAGGAGTCGTCGCCGGACAGATCATTGCCCGTAAACTGGTTCATCTCCTCCTGGCCCTCGCTGATGCTCAGAGACAGCACCATTTTAAATTCCTGGTAGCCCTTGAGTTCCATGGTCTTACAGAAACGGAACACGCTGGTATCGCCTACATCGCATGCGTCTGCCAAATCTGTAATAGACATAAACAGCACCTTTTTGGGATTGGCCAATACAAAATCGGCAACCTTCTTTTCAGCCTTCGTAAACTGATTATAAGCGGATTTAATTCTTGTAATAAAATCTCCCTGCATAATATTCCCCTCAATCCTTGATGATGCCTATATTCTACCGTGTTTTTTCTGCTGTGTCCAGTCAAGGGGGACACACATTTTTTACAGCCGCCTGGAAGCCAGATAGGCCGCCCCTAAAAGCCCTGCCTGGTTCCCCAGCGCCGCCTGCTCCAGATGTACATTCCGAAAGCTTGACATGATCCGGCCCATGGTCTTTTCCCTGACCTGTGAAAGCACATAAGGCTGAGCCATCACGCCGCCTCCAAGGACCACCGCAGAGGGGTTAAAGATATGGATCAGGGTCACAAGACCGTGGACGATCTCATCCGTCCAGGCATCTACCACTGCCTTTACCTCAGGCCGGCTGATCTCCTCAAAAATCCTCCTTCCATTTTCCAGGGATGGGTCCAGCTTTTTGGCCTCCCGGACCAGAGCGGTGGTGGAGGCGTATTTTTCATAACAGCCGCTGAAGGGATCCCCCTCCTTCACATCCTCCGGGTGCATGACCATGGCCCCGAACTCCCCCGCAGAAAAGCAGGAGCCCCGGTATACCTCACCGTTCATGACAATAGCTCCGCCTACACCAGTGCCATAAGTCAGACACAGGAAACTCTCCGCTCCCTTTCCAGCTCCAAAAATCCCCTCGCCTTGAGCAGCCGCGTTCACATCATTTTCTACTGCCACAGGAACAGAAAATTCCTTTTCAAGGATCTGGCGGATCTGCATCCCTGTATAGCCCGGAATGTTCTCATTGGCATAGCGAATGGAGCCCTGCTCCCAGTCCACCTGTCCTGCGGTACTGATTCCGATCGCATCAAAGCTGCCGTAACCTTTCAGTATCTCAAGGGCGCGTTCCATCACATAGGGGCCGCCTAATTTCGCGTTGGTATCCTGCTCCTTAAGCTCAGCCGTCCCTTCGCCGTCCCAGATACCAGATTTAATAGAAGTTCCTCCTATATCTAAAGCCGCGATCCTCATCCTCAGCGCTCCTTTACCGCATTGATAAAACGGGCGGCAATCTCAAGAGGACGTGTAATAGCCCCGCCTACTACAACCGCATGGGCTCCTGCCTCCAAGACCTTAACCGCCTGATCCGGATAATGGATCCTGCCTTCTCCAATCACAGGAACGTCCACTGTCTCAGTCAGACGGCGCACCAGTTCCAGATCCGGCCCCTCCATCTTTGGTGATCCGGCTGTATAGCCGCTCATGGTAGTGCCTACCAGATCCATTCCCAGCTTCCAGGCATTGACACCCTCCTCATAGTTGGAAATATCTGCCATCAAAATGGCCTCAGGATATTTATTTCTAACCTCTGTAATAAATTCGCTGATGGTCTTTCCGTCTCCCCGCTTCTGGAAGGTACAGTCTAAAGCGATCACGTCGCTGCCTGCCTCCACCAGCTCATCGACTTCCTTCATGGTAGGGGTGATGTAGCTCTCAAAGCCCGGATACTGGATCTTTACAAGTCCGATTACCGGAAGCCCTGTCTCCTCCTTGATGGCCACCACGTCGCGGATGCTGCTGGTACGGATCATAGGCGTACCTGCCTGCTTGGCTGCGCGGGCCATCAGATACATAATGGATTTTTCCTCCACATAAAGCGGTTCTCCCGGAATCGCCTGGCAGGACACGATGACCTGTCCCTTGATCCGGTCAAATAATTCCTGTTTGTTCATTGCATTCCCTCCTGAAGTTTGTTGATAAACAGTTTTTATTCGTTACTCTGCTATCATCATAACATATAAGGAAATTTTTTTCAATGTAAAGCAATAAAAGAATCTTTCTTTTTATATAAATTTTTGACAGTTTTATACAAAAAATGGGCCAGCCATAAAGGCCAGCCCTTTTTCTCTTCTATTTCTCCAGATTCTTCCAACGGAAGTTAGGAATCACATCCGACCATTTTTCAATACCAATGATCTCTTTTGCAAACTCAGACGCCTCCAGAGTCGCGTCCTTTTTATCAATATCCCTAAATACCTGCCACAGCTTCTTGCGCTTTGTGGCCGCAATCTCGTTGGGCTTTGACATATCGCACTCCCACATACCAAATTTAAGGCCGGTATTGACCTCCGCCGGGGCGTCTACCTGACGGCTCAGGATGTAGGCGTCAATATATGGATTGCTGTCTACCAGATAGTAGGAATAAGCATAGGCCGCCGCCTGGATCTCCGGCACGTCGCCTCTTGTGGCGCTGTAGGAGGTGAAGCCCTGCTCTGTCAGGATAATGTGGCGCACATGGCCGGAAGGAGTCTTTAAGGTCTCCTGGGAAAAATAATCGGTCAGTATATCCAGGTTGGCAAAATTGATCACCGGTGAGTTATAATCCCTTGTTACAAGGCCGGTATTGGCATCATCCCAGAACTCCGGCTCTGCAAGTGGATGCGGATACGGATGATAAGCCAGTCCCCAGTCCATCTGCCCCTCTGTGTTGGCGATGGAATTAAAGCTGTCTACAATATCCTTGCCCTTGTAGTTAAGGCCGTTGTCCTGGTTCTCATAAGGCAGTCCCCACCAGTAGGCCAGTGAGAAATACACCCGGTCATTGGCACTGGTGCTCTTGATGGCCGTATAGAAGATACGGAAGGCTTTCTGATAAGCCCGCACATAATTAGTCAGATCCGTCGGCCCCATATAGTTCCATACCTGGCAGTTGATCTCATTGCCGATAATCCAGTTGGAGATCTTTCCATGAGAAGGATCGGAGCCGTTGTAATGCTCCGCAAGGAAAGAGGCAATGGCCCTGGTCTGCTTAAAACCCTCCTCGGTGGCACCGTTGAACATATAGTAATAGGCACTGGAGGTCTTTTGAGTGTTCGGATAGATCAGATCCGGCGCATTGTCATTCCAGTCATTGAGGATGATAGCCGTTACGGTCATGCCCTTATTGGACAGGGCGCTGATGGTAGCGTCATAGGAGTCCACCACTGCCTTGTTAAAATGGTATACCTGGCCGTCATATTCATACTCAATGCCCGGCCCCATAAACTGGGAAAATGCAATATTGGTGGCAACATGCTTCACCCCCAGGTCAAAGGCATCACTGAGCATATTGATCTCGATGTTCAGCCCCTTCTTAGTCAGGGGATCGTTAAACTCCGCCTGATTGGGAGCCAACACCTCCGGGTTTGTAATATAATGAGGGCTGCTGATCTCCTTATACTGAGTCCCGTCATAAACAGCCAGTACAAAGCGGCTGTAGAGCCTGTCCTCAGCCGTTCCCCGGTTTAAGGGTACCGTTACCGTCCCACTGCCTCCGATAGATGCCTTTCCCACCGGATCTGTACGCCCCTCAAGGGAATCCTCGTAGGGTTTAAGTTCAAATACATACACCTGTCCGTCCGTACCTGCCCCATCCCCGGAGCTGGTAAACTGAATGGACACCTGGCTTTTATCCGCGCCTACAGTACAGGAGGATATGGTTCCTGTCTCCGACGCCGCAAAGGCCGTTCCCGCGCACAGGACGCTCAAAACCAGCCCTGCTGCCGCCCCCAGTAATCTGTTTCGTATTTTTAGTTTCATTATTTATGCCTCCTTTTACAAAAAACGGGTACGTTACCATAATATATGAAACAGCTTACGTTTTCAATTAACTTTTTATTACAGCTATCTTACGATAGGCAAAGTCTCCGTCCTGTGCTATACTGGTTTATATTCGGCTCTGCCCGATCAAACCAGACGAAAAAGGAGATTTCTTATGGATAAGCCTGCAAGCAGACGCATTTTTGCCTTCGATTTTATACGGATCCTGGCTATGCTTATGATCATCGTGTTTCATTACAATGCCTTTCTCATCGATTACCAGATCGAAGCCCCGCCCCTTTTATTCATCCAGTACGCCAACGGCACCATGGGACATATCGGCGTGTCCCTGTTCTTCATCCTCTCAGGAGCTTCTCTTATGTACTCCTGCCGCAAAGGCCTTGTACTGAAAGACTATTTAAGGAAGCGGTTCCTGTCCATCTATCCGGTGTACTGGATCACCTACGCCGCCTTCTTCACCCATTTTTACATTATCAACCGGCTTCCCATGGCCATTTCCAGAAAAACCCTGCTTTTATCCTTCCTGGGGATGGACGGCTACCTGTATTACAAAATTCCCTGCTACTACCTCATAGGAGAATGGTTTGTGGGCTGCATTGTGATCCTGTACCTTATATTTCCCCTGCTCCGCAGGCTGGTATTAAAAGCACCAGCAGCCACAGCCCTGGTCTGCGGCCTGCTCTACCTGCCATATGTGCGCTTTTATCCCTTTGAAATGGAGATCGCCCGCTTTTTCCTTACCAGAGTGCCGGAGCTTTTATTCGGAATGTACCTTTCCGCCTATTTTTATAAGGACACCTCCGAAGGGATCCCCCGCCTTACCTGGAAAATGGGCCTTCCTGCCCTGGCGGCTCTTCTTGTGGTATTTTATGTAAGGCTCCCGCTTTCCGAGCCTTACATCATTCTGTGGACCGGCATTTCCGCCTTTTTATTCCTGGGCTGGATCTCTCGGTTCTTTGAGTGGAAGTGGCTCCTTGCCCCCTGCAAGCTCCTGTCCGGCGCGTCCTTTGCCATCTTCCTGGTGCATCATGTGCTTATGGGACCTCTCATCAGCCCGGAAGCCGGGAGGACACTGACCCAGCTTCAGAACTACGGGCTTTTCTTCCGGTACTTCGTATTTACCTGCATCGCAGGCTTTATCTTCTACGGCCTGTCCCAGTGGGCGATCCG
This sequence comes from uncultured Clostridium sp., assembly GCA_900549235.1. Lineage (GTDB taxonomy): Bacteria > Bacillota > Clostridia > Lachnospirales > Lachnospiraceae > Enterocloster. Next base: position 63,484 of record URNT01000019.1, read on the forward strand.
ACTTCTTTATAAATTTTTTTCAAAGTAAAGCCGCGTCCCCTCACTTCATTGATCTGATTGATCACCATAAATGCCTCCGGATCCTCATCCATCACAAGACGGCTGAGGGCCGGCAGGTCCCGTCTTGCGATTACTGCCAGAATCAGCTCCTGCTCCTTATGAAGATACCCGGTTTCCATATGGAGCAGTGAGGTGCCGCAGTCGATCCGCTGTCCGATCAGCTGATTGATCCTCTTATAATGCTCACTGATGATCTTCACCTGGATCCGGCTGTCTCCCGCCATCAGCACCTTGTTAAGCACAATGGTATAAGTAACGATCAGAAGAATCCCATACAATATGGAATACATATCAGACACCATCACCTGAAGCCCCAGGATCACGCAGTCGATCAGGTAAAGAGTCATGGACACATTCAGCCCCAGCTTCTTTTTAAGGATCAGGCAGGGAATATCCACCCCTCCCGTAGAGGCTCCGGCCCGCATCACGATACCGATCCCCCCTCCGATCAGGATACCTGCGTAAACCACTGCCACCAGCCGTTCCTCCAGCACAAAGCCCGCAAAGCCCGTCCGCTCCAGGATACCCAGAAGCAGCGGATAAACCAGGGTGCTCAGCACCGTAGTCACAGCAAACTCCCGTCCCAGAATCCAGGCGCCCAGAAGAAACATGGTTATATTAAAAACGCTTACAAACACGCTTACAGGCAGCCCTGTAACGTGGTTTACAAACAGGGCAATACCTGTGGTTCCTCCTGTGATCAGCCCATTGGGCATAATAAAAAATACCACCGCAAGGGCATATATAAAGTTTCCTGCTATGATCGCTCCGATCTGCGCTGCTCTGGCAGCTGTCCTTTTTTCTTCCATCTTCCACTCCTTCTCCGGCAATTTTCAAACACGCTCTAAAAAAGCCTCCGGAGCTTACGCTCCGAAGGCCTTATCTCGTCTGGGCACAATATCTATTCAGATATATCTATTTATAAAAGTCAGTAATTATTCAACGATAGTTACAACTCTACCGGAACCTACTGTACGTCCGCCTTCACGGATAGCGAAACGCAGACCCTGCTCCATAGCTACTGGATGAATCAGCTCTACGGTCATCTCTACGTTAT
>URNT01000020.1 GCA_900549235.1 uncultured Clostridium sp.
CCCTCTGAATTAGCTATCACAGCGTAGTATCAGATGGGATTTGAAATGCTGAAAAGCCTTGTATTTCCAAGCATTTTTAAGCATTAGATGTCACTTCCCGATGTCGTATCGGGTCTACTCCTAAGCGGAAGGCCAGCGGTTCGAATCCGCTCAGGAACATTGGAAGGGATGCCGAAAGCCTTGGTTTTGAGGGTTTTCGGCTTTTTTGATTTTGACCGGTGGTTGATATCTTGCTAATACGGCTTTTTTAGGGCCTTACTTTTTCTGCTAATAAAATGATCATTTATTAGCAGACTGGATAGACCTGGCAACTTGTATTTCCCTCCAGAAAACTGTCCATCTGCTGGGTCAGTTTCTCATGGCTGCTTGAAAAAGAGTGCTTTCCATATCTGCGTGTCAGCATTTCCAGATTCGCCCAGCCTCCAGCCTGCATAACAGAGTTATAATCGCCATTAGACATCAGCAGTTTGGCAGTGGCACTGGTATGACGGAGACTATGGAACTCGATCTCCTCCGGATTTATTTCTGGATCATTGAGTTCTTCCAATATTTCTTTGAAACGCTTGTTCAAGTGCTCCGTCATAATAGGCCTGCCATTGGCCTGGCAAATGACCAGACCATAATCTGTGTAACCTTCCGGCCCTAACTCAGCTTTCAGCTTCTCCTGCATACCTTTGAGTATTTCCAAAGCGGCCAGGACATTGGATGGGACGTCTACGTATCGGATCGTATCATCATTCTTTGGCTGTTTTAAAACAATGCAGGTTTTGGTTCCTGGATAAAGATTGGGAAACTTGAAAGTAATCCTCATTTTGGGCATATCTATATTCTTTTTTGATACATTATTTTAGGCAGACAGGGGACCCTTTTTTCTACGGCTGTCCACTTCCAGCCAGGATGCCAAACCTGCCAAGCATATGTCCGCGGATGTATTCCGGCTTTGTGGAATTTTCAGATTCCTGGAAAAGTTTCCTGACTCCCGGCATCCGGTTCCCTCCGATTCCATGACAGCTAAAAGCAGCCGTTCCTCACCGGAGCGGCTGCTTTGATGTAAAGGCGGTGACGCTTATCAGTTAAAACAACATTCGCAAACTCTTAAAGCTGCATCTCCCCCTAGTCCCACCAGAAATACCATACTGTAGACTGCCACAGGGTATCAGCCAGAGCCCCCAGTTCTTCAAAGTTCTGATCCATATCCGGGCAGAATCCATACTGCTCTACTGCTGCTTCCATAGCTTTCTCCTTTGGAATAGGAACCGGGAGGGCAAACTCCAGCTCGTCATGGGTCATAGCTGCGGGAATTGCACCGTACTGCCCAAACCAGTATTTTGCCGCCGCCATGAGAGACTGCGTATCCGGACACTCGTTCCAGTCCCCGAAAGGCAGGTATGCGAATACTTCCCATGGATTCTTCACTGGGATTTTTGCCAGGATGAGGGGATAGGTCATGTCAGTGTGGGAATCCCAGAAGCTGGAGAAGCGGCAGTTTTCATAGCCTCCCTCCATCTCGCCCAGGACATCTTTTTCCCAGTCCATGTCATCGTCCTCAGCTTCCTCTTTACGCTGGCTGGTCAATGCCTCCAAAACAGCCTTTCCGTCCTCTATAGGAGCGGCCAGCATCTTCTTCCTGTACTCCGTCACGGTTTTAAGATCAAATTCATAGCAGTCCGCCTCATTTTCCGGGTCGGTGTTCATCACCAGACACTCCAGCAGCGTTTCCTCCGGCTTGACCAGCACAGGAATAAATCCCTCCCTTACCCCTAGCCGCCGGGCGTAGCTGTATGCCGACGTGATGGGGTCATCATCCTTCATGGCGGGGAAATAGTCACACTCGCAGTCCAGGTACTCCATGATGGCCTGGGCCAGTTCCGAGGTCTCCAGCGTGTTCTCGTCAAAGTCCTGTCCCTGCCAGTTGGCAAAGCGCTTTTCAATCACCTTTGCCATAGCCTGATAATAGTTTTCATCAAAGGGAATGAACAGGTAGGCCTCCTGCTGGAACTCGTCGGAGTGATACCGCTTCGGGCCAAAATATTGCAAAGCATAATCATCAATGTCGCTGGTATAGGATGGGCTGCCGCCATCTCCATAGTAGTAATGAGCAAAGGCCCGGCCTTGCCGGTTAAACAGGCTGGCTGCAAGCTGGCCCTCTCCGGCATCCCGGATAAGCGCCCTCAGATCCACGCCGGAGGGATCAGCCTTGATTTGACGGACCAGATCGCCGTATGCCTCCAGGAAAGCTGCGCCCATCAGGTCCTGCTCCATGCACCAGCGCAGGTAAAGTGCCATATGGCTGTAGGCGTTGATCTCATCTATGGGCAGGCATTTCTGCCGAAGGCTCTCCAGATGCCAGGCCCCGTCGTCCATCAACAGATCATCTTCTTCGTCCTCATCATCCGAACCGCCCTCAGAGGGAGTATAGGAAATCTTCAGTGTCATCTGCTCCTCTGGCAGGGAAACTCCGGGGCTGCGGGTGATCGCGTGCTTATCATCTGCCGAAAAACCGATGGTCTCCCCGTCGTGCAGCTCCACATCGCTCTCCAGCACATAGGATACAAGACTTGCCAGGAAGTCCCGCAGCTCGTCCGGCTCGGCATGGGCATTCAGCACCTCCATCTCATCCTTGCCGAACACATCCATGCCGTAGGTGTAGGCGTTCATGCCTCCCTCGCTCCGGTACAGGCCGAACCAGATCCAGTTGAAAATAGGCAGCTCGTCCTCCTGCATCATGTCAGCAAAGCCTTCATAGAACCGAGGCTCAAACACTACGCCGCTGGTGTAGATGCTGGTAGCGTATTGCTGGCGGCAGCAGGCGGCCATCAGCTTGGTATAGAGCCTGCCTTTCTCCAGAACATCCTCCTCCTTGCCCAGCACCGCTGCTATGATATGAGCACAGTGTTCCCTGGCTGCTTTGACCGCATCTGGCCACATATAGTTGTTTTCCGCGTTGAGTTCGGCCTCCCCGCCCGGGACCGGATAGGTCATCAGGCTGACGGCGGCAATCATATCGCCCACTTCAAAGACCACCGTATCGTCACGCTTCTCCCCATCCTCATCTTCCTCTACCGTGATGTCCCACTTCTCCTTCATGTCCCGGATGAACTGGGCTTTATCCCATTTCCCTTCTGACATCAGAACAAAGCCTGCAAAGGCGCCTCTGTGGTCGGATCTGGCATCCTCATCATCTCCATCCAGATCATAGGCAGACTCATTTTCCAAGCCACGAATAAATTCCTCAAAGCTGTCAGCAAGAGGAGTGATTTTATAGTCATTCTCCTGATCCACATGAACCACCGCAGGCTCTCCCTGAGGGCCGCAGGCCCGGTAATCAAGGAAAATCATATCGTGTCCTGCGCTGGGGCAGTCACAGATGGCCACACCAATGGCCGGGTACCCCCACTCATCGATCATAAACTGGCTGCCCAGGCTGCCGCAAAGAGAATCGTCTTTCTCTCGTCCAATACCAAAAATGCCGGTGATGGCCACATGATCCTCCGCCCAGCTGGTGGGTTCATCCGTGGGATAACAGGTATTTACCGGAATACCGCCATTGTGCCGCTTCATCAGCCAGATATAGGAAGCAGGCAGCCTGTAACCCAATTCCTCCTCCACACTGGCAATCAGCTCGTCAGAGGGCGGTTCATTGATATAATTTTTCAGGGCATATTCGTTATCATCCCAGAAATTGGTAAGGTCAAAGCCTTCAAAGGGCGTATTTCCCGGCACGAATCCGGCATTTTCTCTCCGGCTGCGCCGGCGTTCCTGAATCTCTTTCTGGCACTCCTGGAGCACTGCAGGGGCATTTTCGTCCTCTGGATCCAGTTCCGCCCACCGTCTGGCGTAAGGAATCGCCTTTTCTTCCTGGCCATGGAGATATTGATAGCCGTAAGCCATCCGCATATTCCATTCTGCCTTGTCCTGTCCTTCCCCCCGGACGGATTCCAGCACCTGGATGGCCCGCAGGAGGGCCTTGTCTCCCTTGTAGCTTGGGGTGCCCTCGTCGTGGTCTCCGATAATGGCGTAATTCTCTAAAGCCCGCGCCAGAGCATAGGAGACGCGGTAGTCCCGCCAATCCTCCGGGATTGCGTTCAGAGCCTGAATACAGCGGGTGTATTCATCCTCGTCATTCCACTGCTCCAGCTGCCTGTAAAATGCCTCGGCGTTCTCCGGAGTATAAGGGATATAGTCCATTCCCGTCAGCGTTTCCTCCAGTTCATCCTTCTCCTGCTGATAGAACTGCACCACTCCCGCATCCCGGCGAAAGACCTGGAAGTCTGCCCAGGGCAGGCCGCTGTTTTCGAAGAAAGACTGTGCCACAGTTAAAACTGCCCTCAGATCCCAGGCGATGAAGTCCACATAGCCGCAGTAGAGACCCGTAGCCCCGCCGGTCAGGGTGATAGAATCCTCTCCCGCATCTGTCAGCAGTACGGATTCCAGCTTATCCCGGAAGTCGAAAATTTTCTGACTGCCCTTCTCCTCCCGCAGGGTGTCCAGAGGATAGCAGAAAAATCCTGCCGCCACGCCGTCAGCGTGAAGGTCGTCCATGAAGTCATTGTCGGCGTTCAGATAACCATTTATAAGAGGAACGCAGCAGGTGGAGCCTGCCATCACATCCAGCCGCCAGTCAGCGTTCGGATCCTCGTTTGGCTTCATTTGGTAGCCAATGTAATTTTCCAGATAGCTTTCCGGATCAGTGGATAGATCAAGACCCTTTTCCTTCAGCTTACCGGGCAGCTGGGACATAAGGATGGGTGGCTCCTCTTTGGCAGCTTCCAGTACATTAAAGCTGTCTATGTATCTCATGTGGGGAATTTCGCCCAGCACCTGGTCGGTGAGATTGGTGAGAATCCACCATGCCCGGTTTTCATTCTCCCGAAGCAGAGGAAGCAGCTTTTCGCAGCAGGCCCAGAGAGCAAAGCGGTTTTCATCCTGATCCTCCAGCCAGAGCTGCACATCATCCCCGGAAATCTCCAGGCCGTCAGACCGCAGGCCAATATTGGGATCAGGCTGACGGCCCACCAGGATATTCCAGTGCTCCAACGCCTCTTTGGGCGCGTGCTTTCGGAAATAGACAAGCTCAAACAGCTGAACCTGATTGCCCTCCGGGGTGAGAATCAATTCATGCTTTTCCCCGTTATAACCCATTTCAAAAGATATATGATCAAAAGCCAGGTTCAAAATATTCCCGCACTGTTCAATCAGCTCCTCGCCGCGCTTATGGTTCTTATCCTCGTCCATGATTTGACGCAGCGATGCCTCCTTTTGGACAAAGGCTTCCCATGCCGCTTCTGTCCGCTCCCGGAAACACTTGGAGAAACGGGGCAGGGCAATACCTTTCTTACACCATTCGATAAACTCCTCGGTATCCTCGTCGCCGGGGCGGGCTTCCAGTGCCTTTTCAAAGTATCGCAGGGCGCGGCCCTCCTGATCCAGATAGTAATAGGAATAACCCATACGGAAATTCCAATAGTGATCGCCTGTAAAATATTCCTCATGGGGTTCCAGAAGCGAGATTGCTTTTTTTAACAGTTCCCGATCCCCAGGCTCTGCCACATTGCTGTAAGCCCGCGCCAGCTCGCTGTCCATTTCCGGAGTGCGTTCCTGAGAGGGAATGGCCTCCAGTGCGTCAATAATTTTCTGGTATTCGTCATTTTCATTCCAAATCTGGCATTGTTTCATCAATTCCATCTTGTTTTCCTCCTTCAGCTTCCTGCACAGTTCCTCCACCAAATCCGCCAGGGTCTTGTTCATGCCGGCGGCAGATCGGTCATCCCTGTGCCTGTTTCAGATATTTAGCAGGAACTACCTTTGTCAGCCACACGCCATTTGCAGACAGGTAAAAGGAATATCCATCCCGGTGCATCTGTCCGGCATTGACCAGATAGATTACAGGCTTTCCATGCCTACGTCCTACTTTCTCTGCTGTTTTTGTGTCTGTAGAAAGATGAACATATAATCGGTTTCCTGGAAGCAGTCCCTGTTTTTCAATAGAGTCCGCAAACCGCTCGGCGGTTCCATGGTACAGCATTTCCGGCGGTTCAGCCTCGGAAAGCTCCACATCCACTTGGATAGAGTGCCCCTGGTTTGCCCGAATCATTGTCCTGTCCTCATTAAAGGAATATCTTTGTTTGCTGTCGCTTCTTACAATCTCCTCCAGAATCTCCCGATTTATAGGGTACTTTCTGCGGATGCCCTCCAGAAGTGCGTCTACATCAGCCCAACCGTGGTCATCCAATGTGATTCCGATCGTCTCCGGCTTGTGCCGTAAAATTAAACTGATGTACTTGCTGATCGTTGTGAGCTCAGAAGCTGCTTCATTCATATTTTTCCCTCTCTAAGTAAATTTTTGCTGCCATATTTATATCGGCCTTTCATTTGAACTGTTCAAATCTACCCGGATAATGGGCCGGTAAAAGTCGTAATCGCCATTCAGCGCATGATCCTCCTGAACTTCCGGCTTATAATGGGGTGAACAGGGAAGATAGCCAAGAAATGGCCCCAGTCCGCCGCAGATATTGCACCCGCCATCACCGCCGCAGGTGGTGAACACGTCAGCCTTCACCACTTCCCGCATATAGGGGTCATAGGCAATAGACAAGCCGAAGAAATTGGGTTCCTCCATATCGTAGGGCCTGTTCTCGTCCTCATCCATGTTCTCAAACCAGTGCAGGCGCATGGAGTAGTCCAGCCCATCCCCCCAAGGAAACAGGGTACGGCATCCGCCGCCGCACAGATAGGCCCACTCGTCTGTTGTAGGCAGGGAAAAGCCCTGTTGCTTCAACTGGTCGAGAAGTGCTTCGTAATCTGTATGGTGATAGATCCAAGCCTGAAAGCCATCTTCTGTCCGTTCAATACGGGCCGACTGGTGCAGGGTGAGGCTGCTGCTGTCACTCCAGGCGAAGTCCCGGAATTCCTTCAGCCATTCAGGACGGGCAGTCAGTCCGGGGTCGTCCATTTGTACCGGCTCCCAGCAAAGTTCTTCCAGCTGCCGTCCTGCCAGCATGGGGCCGAGGACCGTTTGACGGACAGGCGCCATGCTCTCTCGGATCAGTTCTTCCGGAGTGCTCTCTATCTCCCATTCCTGCAACAGATACTCCAATTCCTCCCCGCTCTCCTGATTCAGGCCCACAGCAAACTGTTCCCAGCCCAGTGTGACAGTGTCTCCGGGGACAAAGACGAACTCCCGGCCAGCTTTCTCAAATATACCGGTGGTGCAGCTCTGGCCCCAGCAGTCAAAGGTATGCAGACCAAGAAAGACCATATCATAACGAGCAGACAGGCTTTCCATCAGTGCCTGCTTCTCGGTGGTTTCCATTTGATTAAATTGGGTGCGAAATAGTTTTTCGTTCACAGCAAGTCCTCCTACAGCTACTTTAATGCTCCATCATAGGTGCGGCTCTCCCAGATAGCCTCAAACTCCGTTTTCTCCATCAAGCAGGCGTGGAACTCCTCGCCCCAGACATGGGTGTTGAATTCCTCCACAGTGGGGATGGGCGTGATTTCAATCGCTCCATCGTAAAGGTCAGGGATGTTGCGGGTGTGACCGTCAATAAAGATGTCAATGGAGCGGAGGGCCAGCCGCTCATTTCCTGTATCGACTTCATAGAGGATTACCGACGGTTCTCCCTCTGGTGCGTCCTCCCAAAAGAGCTTGATGTACTCGGTCACGCCCTGAGTCAGCCGCTCCCATTCGTTATCCGGCAGATTTCCATATTGATCAATCGCTCTCATCCCATCACCATTCCTTTTCCTATACCGTACTCCAATCGCAAATCATTTCTCTCATCCGTTCTTTTCCAGATAAAATACCCACACGCAGTTGGAGAATTCTCCAGCGACAAAGCGGTGGATCTGCCCGTCAATCTCCACCTGCCAGACCTCAAAGGTATGGTCCTGGTGATAGATAGGGTCGTTGACTTTTACTCGCTTGCTGGTGGTTTTCCCAAGCCATCTGATACCTCACAATCCCGAACGCTGCCAGCCGTCCAGCCGCTCCTGCACCCTGTCGATCATCCAGCCATCGCCCACACGCTTCATAAGGAAGCGGCGGTCAAAGCCAGTGTGTTTCTCTCTGGTGTAGATGTAGAGCTTGTTTTTGGTGATCTGCTCTGCGTCCACGAACTGCTCCCCTTTGTAGGTGCCCTGGGCACTGTAAGAGAGACCCAGGGGCCGGTAGCCCATACGAGGCTTTTCATTCACATACTTCGCCCAGATCTCCAGAAGGCGGGGCACAGCCTGAGCATCTTCAAACCCGGCCCGTTCCATATACTGCTCCCATTCTGTCATCTCGGCAAAGAAAGCGGACAACACCCTGCGGCATTCCTCCGCAGCCTGCTCATCCAGTTGGGCGGGCTTTTTGGCTTTCTCCCGCTGAATCTGGGCAAATTGCTCCATCTGCTCCTTGGTGAATTGCACATGGGCCACCGGCTTGATGTAGTTGTTGCCGGCGATGGCAAGTAACCCCTCATAGGTAACGGTGGTGTGGTCGAGCTGGATGTGGGAGAGCTTGGGGATGGAGGCCGCTTGAAGCAGACCGGCATCATCCAGCCCGGTATGATTGAGGGTAAGAAGGTCCAGCTTGCAACTTTGCAAAGCGGACAGGCCACTGCCATGGATGGCAGCGTTGCCGTCCAACAGCAGGTAGCGCATCCTGGGCATAGAGGAAAAGGTGGGAAAACAGGTGTCGGTGAGCGCCCCGTCCTCTACGCCGAAGTTGGCCATACTTTTATGTCCGGCAAAGGGGGCAAGCAGATCATCGGTCACCGGATAGCCTTTCACATGGAAGCCTACCAGGGTGTAACTGGCCAGCCGATCTATGATCTCTGCAGTCAGTTCCGGGACTTCAAATTGCTTCTCTCTATCTAAGGCCAGGACACCGTTTTCCCAATCTGCTGTCCGCACCCGTTTTGGCCATTCCATAGCTTGCCTCCTTATTCCTGCTCCTGGTAACTGGCTTCAATGTCGATAAAACGCACATACACGGCACAGACTTCATCCTTGGCATCATAGCCGAAGTAGACAGGATAGTAGCCGTCACCGTATTTCTCACTGGGCACTACACAGATTTTGACTGGATAAATCCCAACAGGGACAATCTGAAGGAAGGGAGGGGTATCCTCCAGTTCCACCAACGGATCGCAGGCGAAAATGGTTCCGGTAGGGAAATGCACTGTGCCAATGTCCAGCACATCCACCGTCCGATTCCCAATGACCTTTTCTGTAAAGCAGGCATCCAGGCTGGTGTTGCAGGTCAGTTTATCCTTGATCGTTTTGTATTTTTCCATCCATTCGGTTGTAGGCATACTTGTTTCCTCCTGTTGATTTTGTTCCCTGATGTGCTCCCTCGTTGAACCATCCCAGTAACAGTTCACACATCGGCCATTCCGGAAATAACCACATCATTTGTGAGGTATGCCTAAGAAACAGACTGCCGCACTCATCACAAACAACAAGTTCTTTTTCTTCCATAGGGGTTTCACCAGTCCCTTTCCCGGATGGCCTCCTCCGTGTCAATCGGGATGCCGAACCACTCCAGAATATAAGCCACCGTCACCCCGATGCAGTCACGGGCCACCGTTTCGATCTCGCTGTCGTTTTCGTCAAATTCCTCTTGAAGATCATTGATAGCGCAGACCGCCTCATCCAGCGTTTCCTGCACCACTTCGGTATCGGTTTCGCCGCTCTCCAGCAGGTCGATGACTTTCTGAAGCTCGTCCTTTACCCTATCCACCAGAAAATCGGGGTAGTATTCGTCCTGGTACATCTCGTCCAACAGTTTATAATTTGGGTCAAATGTTTTCATCGTGATTGCTCCTTTCTTCGTGGTCAGCTGTAATGCTCAGCTCAAAATCATCGTCACTATAAATTAAGTGGAGCCCATGATGGGCTTTTCCACCGAAATGCAGTTCAATGTCATGGTATTTGAGGATTAAAGGCTTTCCGCCGCCAACTGTCCATATCAATATTTTCCAAGTTGCAGTTACGCTGCCTCTGCCCATATTCCTCCAGTGTGTTGGAATCCACATACTCCTTTGCGTCACTGCAGTCCTGCCAGCAGATACAGCTCACAATCAGAGAAAAGAGAGCGTCCATGCTCTAGGCCAGATGGCCTGCCTCACCTTCGCTGCTGTAATCTCCAATGGAACCATCCACCAACAGGTGGTATTCTCCGCCGGAACCATCTCTGGCAAAAGCCATACCGGCAGTGTGAAGCTTGCTCGACCGTCCGCCTCATCCTTCAGGGACAACTCATCCAACAGGAAGAAGTCAAAAAGAGAATCAAATTCCCCTGCCAAATCAGAGTCTTCATGCAATATTTTCAGATAGTCTATGCTCATAATAGTTCTTCATCAGCTCTCATGGGTGATACAGAAAATCTCCTTATGTAAGCTCCGAGAGGGTAATGCACTTCGCAAATGCGTCCTCTGTGATCGGCTCGGCATCCTTATTTTCCTCATCTTCTGTCAGCCAGTCGTTGGCAACCATCTTTTTCGCCGCAGTACGGGCGCGGCTCCAGGAGGATTTGCTCTCTGTGTTGACCTCAAGCATGAGAAAAACCTCTTTACCGTTCCATAAGAGATCGGTCTCAAACATATCGAACTTCCGGTTTAAGATCAGCGTTCCCAGCCCTTTTTTCCGTTTTGTTCCTCCTCGGTGACGGGCCATTCCAGCCGCCCCTCCTGGATATGGATTTCTTCGGTGGCACCAAACACCATGCCCAAAGATATGGCAGTCATCTCCCAAAAGTCACAAATGCTTCAAACATAAAGTACCTGCTCCTTTTTTATCTATCCCACAATGGTAGTTTCCTGGACAGCCAGATTATCAAAATCCATAGAAATCAGTCTTCTGGCAGCCACTTGGCCCGACGCACACGTGGTTTTCCGTTTTTCAGCGTCTTCTCCCTGGGGTTCTCGAACCATTCCAGCTCCTTGATCTTCAAGCCCGTGAAAGTATCCAACAATAACCGGGCAATCTCCCGATGGGTAAACACCCCACAGTTCCGGTCCCCCATCAACCAGATCATGATAAAATCACCTACCTTGCTGCCGGGAGCGGGCGGCCCGTAGACACTCTCGTCTGCCCACATGACCTCCATCTTCTCGCACTGATCCGGTCTGGGGCAAGACTTCTTGTTGCCATAGCGGTACATGATATTCACATAGCCATAGTCATCGCTGGTTCGGTCATGTCCGTGAGCCCGTACTTCATAAGCAGTTATAGACATTGTATTTCCACCTCCCGCGCCAGTACAGATTTATATCATGCCAATTCCACATCCAGAATCTGAACCTGTTTTCCTTTCTCATCCACATAAAAAAGAGCAATATAGTCAATGCCGTCTCGTTTGACCTGCTCCCAGGGCATACGGCTGCCATTTATCAGTTCCACGGTACCGGCCTCATCTACCTCGAAGTCCTCTTTCTCATCATCATAGTCAATGCTGTAACCCAGCTCCAGCACCAGCCTGGAGGCAGGAATCTCATACCGTTTAAGCGGACGGTGTTCCAGCTCAGCCGGGTCATGCTCATCGCAGAACAGATTATCATACCCATGCCGCCCGCTATCAAAGATAACAAACTCCTCTCCGCTTTTGGGATCACGGGCCGCCACCAGTCCGGGTGCCTTATCTTCATCCACGATATAGGGCTGCGGTTCACCTTTTACCGTGAGCAAATCTCCGTAGTACCATACCTCAAGCAATTCGCTGCCGATAGAAGAACACAGGGTTACAGTAGGCAGACGTTTCTGCGCCCAGTCCTTTACATGGCCCTCCAGCCAGGACGGATATTGGTCTGTTGTCATAGTTTTCTCCTCCATTGATTTCTATTTCAGCGCCAGCATAAAAGCCCAGATACTTACTGCGATCAGTACCGCACCCAGCAGAAAGAAAATCACCCGCCGGGAGCCGCGGCCATAACGGTGAGAATCCGGCGCTCCGGCAGGGTCGCAGAGCCAATTCCAGTTCCCTATGGCTCCAATCAAAATCACTGCGCCTATGGGCAGTGTGGCTATGTACCAATGCTCCTGCAAAAGGGTCCTTATTTTTTCACTGTCCATTTAATCTTCCTCCTTATGTAAAACGGAGATTTGCTCAGGTCTGCTGATGCTGCATAGATACGATATGGCAATCCGGGCAGTATTCCACATAGAGTGTTCCCTCTGTGCCATCCATCAAAGTATCCCATTGGATCTGAGCCAGATATTTCATGGGCTTCCCACAGTGGGGACAGGCGGTATATTCCCAGTCCTGCACCCAGTTAGCAAAGCCGCCGATGGTATTCACATCATCGCAGGCAGCACCATAAAACAAGGGCACAGGCCCTTTGCCCAATACGAAAGGATTTTCAGTGAGCGCCTTGTAGTCCTCCGGCCGGACATAGCATTTCATCCTTTCCTCTCCGTCAAAAAGCCTGGAGGGAAAGACCTCCACACCGCCGTCCAATGTAAAATGGTTAAATGCAGGCTCTTGCAGGAATCCCACACAGTTGGGACAGCAGGCGGCGGTGAGTATGCCATCCAGGCCAAGGAACTTCAGCCGCTCATCCCGGCCATCCAGCACCAGCATATCCACCATCCTCCCGCCGCAGTGGGGACAGGTATCCTCCCGTAACCGCCCGATGCGGACGGGCGAAGCCTCGCCAGGTCCGCCCTTGATCAAGGAAAAGCAGGTATTAAAGTTAAGCTGCGTCCGATGTCCCGCCTTGTCAAAGGTCCAGCCGCCGCACTGGGCATAGATAGACGGGTCTGCATAGAGCTTCTTACGCCATGGGCGGGGATTTTTCTCCAATTCCAGCAGCGTTTCCAGCGCCCGGTCATCTCCCTGCATGGCGAGACAGCACATCAGATTTGATGCTTCGCCGGAATCCTCTGCGGATAACAGAGCATGAATCAAACCTTCCCCCACATCCTCCGGCGCATGATAATAAAGCTCACAGGGATAAAACACCTCAGCCGCCAGTGCCGCCCGCTGGATCTCCGGAGTAATGGCATCCCGGCAGCCAAGCAGCTGCCAGAAGTCGGTGCATTCCGGATCCTTAAAATCAGATAACCGCAGGATGTTACAGATCAGGTTTTTCTGCTTTTCTGCAATCTGTTCCGGCGTCCAGGCCAGCGCCGCCTTTCGCTCCTGTTCACACTTGCATTTCCAGCACAGCCCCTTATACCCAAGAGGAGTCCCACAGATGGGACAGGCATATTTCAAACTCATGCGCTTTGGCTCCTTTCAGAAAATCAAAAAAGTCCTGCGCCGCACTGCCGCAAGGACAGAAGGACACAGGACATAAAAAGGCCGCAGGAGAGAAGCTGCATCCGGGGCTGGATGCAGTTGCTTCTACCGCTAAAATCAGTTGCTCATATTTGGATAAAACAGACGGACGCTGCTTCGGTTTTCTTACCATAACAGAATTTTCTCCCCTGGCTTTTACCGGAAAATATTTCATTTTATTATAGCACACAACAGCCTGTTAAGGGAAGGTTTTTGTGAGACTATTTTCAATCCACAGCAGTTGTTGTGAAATATCTTTATAATTCCATCAATAACTGATAAAGATTAGCTCATCGTATCCGCAGGTTTTTATTTGTTACACAGACATAGCCCCTAAAAAGCATCCATAAGTATTATCAAAATTTATATTACCAGTATAATGACAACCCCAAAAAACTGTGCTATCATATAGCCATAAGAAACAGACAGGGCACAAACAGAAAACGGCCCGGAAAGGAAATAACCATGAACAGACCCAACAACGCTTTATCTTATCTGTATAGCAGCCTGTATTTATCACCTGCTTTTAGTAAGGGATTTATTGTTATGCGCTCATACAGAGACAAAGATAGGGAATGTATGGATTCTGTCGTATGATCTTCTTTCGGGGTTTTCATAAGGCTTTCTGCAGACCGCTTGTCCTGATGGGCAGGCGGTTTTTATATGCGGAAAGGAAGAAGGAAATGCCAACGATCAATATGGTTGAAACAGGAAGAAATATTGAAAGAATAAGGAAAAGAATTGGGCTGACTGTGAAGGATCTGCAGGAAATCTTCGGATTTGCCACCCCTCAGGCTATTTACAAATGGCAGCAGGGGACAGCGATGCCATCCATTGACAATCTGGTCATCCTGGCCGCCGTGTTTGACTGCCGGATCGATGACATTATCATGACAGATGTCCAGTCTGTAAGAAAAACAGTATAAAATAAATCCGCAGAGGATACAGCCTCTGCGGATCCTACAGGCAAGTAGCCCAGCGGCGAGGGCGCCTGACTGTAAATCAGGTACATGGAAACACCGGGGGTTCGAGTCCCTCCTTGCCTACTGAAGATTACAATTCTTTAATGAAATACAGGTGGATATGCCCAGCGGCGAGGGCAGCGGTCTGTAAAACCGTCACATCAGAAACACCGCAGGTTCGAGTCCTGCTCCACCTATTTACGCTCATGTGCGCGAATTGGCAAGCGGGCACACTGCTAATGTGTTGGCCGGGAAACCGGTCTGAGGGTTCGAGTCCCTCCGTGAGCGCTATTGTTTAAACTTTTCCCATGAGTTTAAAACCATCTCCGTTCCATCCGGGTTCAAACAAATCTGAACATACCGACCATCCCCCAAATTCACCAAATAAGAAACTCCTTCCCCAAAAGCCGAAGCACTGCCTCTGTCAGAAAATAATCCGCATAGATCAAATCTGTCTGCTCTCTCTGATCATTATGATAAGCTACCTTGCAGCTTCCTACAATTCCATCTTCCTCCAGATTCCAATTACAGCAGCGCTCTGCTGTGTTCTCCACGATCCGTCTGGCGTGCTGACTGTAGATCCTCGCCTCAGATGCATCTGCATGGCCTGCAATCTCTAGAAGGCCGCATGCCGCGCACAATCCGGCTGACGCATCCAGATACGCAGGAGCTTCCGGCTGGCGGAAGTCACACAGAGGAATATAATCTGTCAGCGTAATATTGGAAATAAAATAGTGGGCCGTCCGTTTTGCCGCGTCCAGATATGCCTGATTCTTCGTATAGCGGTAAGAAAGAGCAAAACCGTAAAGAATCCAGGCCTGTCCCCTGGACCAGGATGAAGTTTGTGAATATCCCTGTCCGGCGAAAATCTCCTCAAGCTCTCCAGTGAACGGATGAATCGAAGCAATATGCCCGCAGGAGCCGTCCGGCCTTACCAGATGCGACAGCACCGTATCCGCATGATACCTGGCAATCTGATCAAACCGCGGATCCTGAAGAATTTCACTGGCCCAGTAAAGCAGCGGAATGTTCATCATGGAATCCACAATCACCCAGCCAGTACAGTCCTCTCCTTCCTCCACACAGTCCGGATTCCATGCCCTCAGGAACCTTCCAGCCGGGTTATAGCGCCCAGCCAGAATACTGGCTGCATGGAGCCCCCTTACCTTTGCTTCCTCCGAACCAGTCAGCCGGTAATCTGCCACAGCTGTATGAAGCCACATAAAGCCGGTATCGTGATGCAGTCCTTTAAATCCCTGAAGGGCCTGATCCAAAAGCGCTTCATTTTTCCGGGCAGTTTCCTTATAAAGCTCCTTGCCCGTTGCATGATAAAGCTGCCAGAGTATGCCGCTCCAAAAACCGTTGGTCCACCAGTAAATATCCTTTTTTCCATAGTCTTCCCGATAGCGGCCCTGCTCCGTCCAATAAGGGATCGCGTCTCCCATCCGCTCACACTGCGCGTACATTTTTTCTTCCAGCATTTTAAATAATTTCTCCATAAAAATCTCCCTTTTACATTTTATAGATTATAGTATAATAATGAAATACCATAAATAAAATGGACGATTTCCCCGTATAATGCAACATTTTAAACAGTACATTTTTTTGCAATGACAAAATAATACCAAAAAGTGCAAAATAATCCATCGTTAACAGCAAAAAATATGTCTATGTTTAAAATCCAACGTGAAAATAATAGATTTTCCATTCAGAAACAAAACGATTTTTCCTATAATAAATACAACAAACAGGAACCGCAATAAGGAGGATAACATGAAACGAATATTATGGAAAAAAGCTCTTGCATTTACGTGCGCAGCCGCCTGTGCAGCCACACCTTTAGCAGGCTGCGGATCTGCCACTACAAATGGATCTGCCTCAGAATCAGCCGCAGAATCAAGCGCACCCAAAGCAGAAGGGACACAGGAAGGATCCGATCAGGTAGAGATCACCTTTACTGTATGGGACTACACAACAACCGATTACTGGCAGAAGCTGGTAGAGGCATTTGAAGCAGAAAATCCAGATATTAAAGTAAAAGTTATGGACGTAGGCGCTACTGATTACGATACAAAGATTCCGGTACTTCTGTCCTCCGGAGATACATCCGATGTCATTACCATTAAAAGCATGAATATTTACACCAGCCTGGTAGAGAAAAACCAACTGATGCCATTAGACGAGATGGTTCAGACCTCCGGCATCGATATGGCTCCTTATCAGGGCTCTGATGACGGCATCCGGATCAATGACCAGTTATACGGACTTCCTTTCCGCAACGACTATTACCTGCTCTACTACAACAAAACTCTCTTTGACCAGGCAGGTGTTCCTTATCCGGATAATGATATGACCTGGGACGAGTACAGAGAGCTGGCAAAACAGCTTACAAGCGGAGAAGGAAATGACAAGATATACGGCTCCTACCTTCACACCTGGCCCGGTTCTCTTTACCGCTGGGGCATCGACGAAAACCACAGCATGGTAGACGGCAATTACGATTTCTTAAAGCCGGTATACGAAATGTTCCTGGCTATGCAGAACGAAGATCAGTCCGCCATGGATTACGGCACCTTAAAGACCGGAAATGTTCATTACAGCGGCCCGTTTTACAAGGAGCAGGTGGCTATGGAGTTAATGGGCACCTGGTTTGCCAACATGATCATCAACACCAAAAACAAGGGTGAGACTTCCGTTGAATGGGGCGCAGTAAAGGCACCGCACTTTGAAGGCCAGGATCCAAACATGGCAGTCAGCAACCCCACTCCGATCGCCATTAACAAGAACGCGGCTCACCCGGAGGAAGCATGGAGATTCGTAGAATTCTTATGTACAGAGCCAGGTGCAGATATTCTTGCCAGCCTTGGAACCCTTCCTGCTTACCAGAATGAAAAAACTATCGATACTCTTGTAAATGTAGAAGGAATGCCGGAAGGCTTTAAAGAAGCCATCGCCGCAGACCGCTTTGTTCTGGAATGTGAGATGATTCCTCAGGCGGGAGCCGTTGAGCAGATCGTTACAGAGGAGCATGACCTGATCATGCTGGGAGCCAACTCCATAGAAGACGGACTTGCCAAAATGGGAGAACGTATTACGGAGCTTTTAAACAAATAAAACAGCTTTAAAAGGAGGATTGGAGGGCGTCTGAACCACAGGGAGCAGACGCCCTCTCACAGTAAACACCATGTCCAAAAGAAAGATAAAAAATATTGCTACTGCCTATATGTTCCTGCTGCCTAATTTCATAGGCTTTTTGCTGTTTACCCTGATCCCCATCGTATGCTCCATGGGACTGAGCGTGATGGAATGGGACTCCGCCAACCCCATGAAATTTGTAGGACTAAATAATTTTATACGTCTGGCCGAAGACGAAACCTTCTGGATCTCACTGAAAAATACGATCTATTATTCCGTATTTACTGTACCCTTTACCATGGCCGCCGCTTTAGGGCTGGCTATGGTGTTAAATAAAAAACTGAAGGGGATCAACCTGTTTCGTACCATATTTTTCTTTCCCCATGTAGCATCCCTGGTGGCAGTTGCCGTGGTATGGAACCTTTTATTCCACCCTACTCTCGGACCGATTAACAACATTTTAAGATCCCTTGGAATGGCAAATCCTCCCGGATGGACCTCCTCCATTGACTGGGCTATGCCGGTGATCATTATTGTAAGTATCTGGAAAAGCATGGGCTATTATATGATCTTATACCTGGCAGGACTTCAGGCCATCCCCAGAGAGCTTTATGAAGCCGCAAAGGTAGACGGGGCAAACGGGTTTGAGCGTTTTAAAAGCATCACTCTGCCCATGCTGACTCCCACTACATTTTTTGTCAGTATTATGCTTACCATCGCCTGCTTTAAGGTATTTGACCTGATCTCTGTTATGACAAACGGAGGCCCGGGACGGGCTACCAATGTATTGGTTTACCATATTTACAACACCGCGTTTATCAATTATGAATTTGGATACGCAAGCGCTGTTTCCATGGTTCTGTTTGCCATTGTACTGGCAATTACCGTCATCCAGTTTAAAGCAGAGAAAAAATGGGTCAGCTATATGTAGGAAGGAACAGATGAAATGAACCAACGAAATGAAACTTTAAGAAAAATTGTTATATACGGGCTTCTCGCTCTTTTAAGCATCACGATCCTGCTTCCCTTTTTATGGATGGTGTCTTCTTCATTAAAGACCAGTCAGGAGGTCTTTTCCGTACCTATGAAATGGCTGCCCGAAGCACCGGTCTGGAACAATTTCAAAGAAATCTGGACCAAAATACCCCTGCTTCTGTTTTTCAAAAACAGCTTTAAGCTGGCTGTTGTCATCACTCTGCTTCAGGTGCTGACCAGCAGCTTTGCAGCCTATCCATTTGCGAAAATGCGCTTTCCCGGCCGCGATCTTATATTCCTATGCTATATTGCCACCATCGCCGTACCCTGGCAGGTATATATGGTTCCCCAGTTTATTATGATCCGGAATCTTCACCTGGCCGACACCCATCTGTCTCTGATCCTGATGCAGGCATTTACTGCCTTCGGCGTATTTTTGATCCGTCAGAGCTATCTGGGTATTCCAAACGAGCTTTCCGAAGCCGCCCGGATCGACGGACTCAGCGAGGTAGGCATCTACTGGAGGATCATGCTCCCTCTTTCCAAATCAGCCATTGCAACCCTGGTTATTTTCAGCTTCGTAACGGTCTGGAACGATTATATGGGGCCTATGATCTACTTAAACTCCACAGAGCTTAAAACCATCCAGCTGGGCCTCCGGATGTTCATCACCCAGTATTCCGCCGATTATAACCTAATCATGGCTGCAGCTCTGGTATCCCTGATCCCTGTAGGCGCCCTATTTTTAAGTATGCAGAGATTCTTTATCGAGGGCGTCGCTACCAGCGGGATCAAAGGATGATCACGAATTTCTTGCGATATAGTCGCTTGGGGTCATCTGGGTGATCCGCTTAAACACCTTACTGAAATAATAGGGATCATCATACCCAAGCATGCTGGAAACCTCGTAAATACGGTTATTGTCCTGTAGAAGAAGTGTTTTCGCTTCTTCTACTTTTATTTCAGCAATGTAATCCGAAAAGGATTTTCCCGTTACCTTTTTGAAAATCCGGCTTAAATAGCTGGGGGTAATATCCACCACTGAGGCCACCTCATTTAAAGACAGCTTCTGAAACCGGTTCTCATAAATGTATTCCCTGGCCTTTTTTACCTTGTAACGATAAATCTCGCTCATATACTGCTGGCTATACAGATCGATGCCCTGAGCCAGATGAAGGAGCCAGGAGATCAGCTCTCCGCTTCCGGAATGCCCCAGATCCTCTGATGAACGATACTCCCTGCCGAACCATTCCGTAAAAAACTCCCTGCTCTTTTCATCAAAGCTGTAAAGCCGGGAAATCAGCAGGAAGCAGATCTCACCAGCCTCCTCCGGGCGTGAAGTTCTCTGAGACACGAATTTCTGCACCTGAAGGATCAGATTTTCCGCAGCCTCAAAGAAAAGAGTTTCCGTATCCAGCTGCTTAAGCTGCTGCCTGAGAGTATTGATATTCAGGAGATCCGTATAAAAATGGATCATCCGGTCCACTCCGCTGACCTTAAAGGAAAGGCTCTGAACCGCCTCCTCACAGGCGGAGGAGATATGGAGAATATTCCGGTGAGGCGCGCTGATGCCGATCAAAAGACGGCGGTTTAAATAGCGTTCTGCCCCCGTAATAATAGAACGGCATTTTTCCTGAAGGATTTCCGGTTTCATGGCTTCATAATACTCGATATAAAGAGCGATCACTCCCGGTTCCAGGGGATAGGCATAACACTCCGAGGCCTCAGGAAACTGCTCCGTACATAGATTTTGGAAAAAATTCTGCCCGAAGGCATCCGGCGCCGGAGGCGGATCTCCCCCATCCACGATACTAAAATACAGCACCCTGTAAAAATATCCTTCCTTTAAGGGAAATGCCTCCGGCAGCTGCTTTGCATACACCTCTTTATCCGGCTTTATGGCCAGCAGCTCCCGTATCACATTTTTCTTAAAATCATGGGACGGAGCATCCTGACGCTGGCGTGTACAGCTTTTGTTTATCTGTGTCTGGGCCCTGCGGATCAGCCTTGCAAGCTCCTCCTCTTCCAGATTCAGCTTTACCAGATAATCGATAGCTCCCAGGCGCATAGCTGCCCGAACCAGCTCGAAATCATTATATCCGCTGAGGATGATAAAAATCGGAGGCTCCGGCTCCTTTTGAGCTTCCCGGATCATATCAAGGCCGTCCATTTTCGGCATTTTTATATCTGTAAAAACAATGTCAGGATGGCAGCAGCGGATCTTGTTTAAACCGTCCTCCCCATTGGCAGCCTGATCCACCAGACGGCAGTTTAACGTCTCCCAGGGGATCATGCTTTCCAGCCCCCGGCGGATCAGAGCTTCATCATCTACGATCAAAATATTGGTCATGGCAGTTCACCCCTTTCGTAAGGAATACAGATCAGCACATCCGTATAGGCTCCAGGCTCGCTGGTGATGGAAACACCATATTCCTGGCCGTAGGTCAGCTTGATCCGTTCATTTATATTGCTGATGCCGATTCCATTTAACCCCCGTTTATTCTGCCTGTCCTCATCTGCAGCCAGAATTTTTCGGATCTGCTCCGGCGTCATACCGATACCATTGTCCACAATATGGATATGGATATTTCCGTCCACCTGATTCAGATAGATATGGATCTCTCCCGCTCCGTCCCCCTTTGGCTCAATCCCATGGAAAATGGCATTCTCCACAATCGGCTGGAACAGAAATTTAAGGATCAGTGCCTGGGTGATCTGGTCGTCTCCAATATGATACTCCACCTTAAGACGGCCGTCATACTTAACATCCTGAATCAGGACATAATCATCCAGAAGGGACATTTCCTCGTAAATCGAAATCTTATCGGAGCCCTTGGAAATGTTCTGAAGCAGACGCCCCAGGGCCGCTGTCATATCTCTTATGGTATCTGCATGCTGTAAAATGGCCATCCACTTGATGGTGTTCAGCGTGTTATATAAAAAATGAGGATTGATCTGGTTTTGCAGCACCCGGAATTCAAGATCCTTTTTGCTCTCAGCCTCCTGCTGCTGCTTTTTCATCAGATCCAGGATCTCCCCTTCCATGCTGTTAATGGAATCTGCGATGACCTTAAATTCATCGTGATTTCTCAAGGTCAGAGATCCCTTAAAATCGCCCTTTGACACATTTTTTATATAATTGCTGATGGTGTGGATGGGACGGGTTAAAACCTGGCTTAAATAAATAGTAACGCACAGGATCAACAGGATTGAAAAACAGATCATCATAACAGAAAGACGCAGCATATCCTCCTCTTCCTGGAGAAATGAATCAAGGGGTGTCTCCTGGATCTCAATGATATTGCTGTCCGGCACGCGGTAATAATGGGCAATCAGCGGAACGCCCTCTCTGGCACTGGTAACATGGCCCATAGAATCCTGGCTGGCAAGGATCTGCCCCACAACCTCATCCGCTGTAAGATCCGCCCCGATAAGGCCGGAATCCACATTTCCGATGCATTGCCCATTTGTATTGACAAGATACACACTGCCATTATCAGAGCCGCTTTTTAAGCTGTTGCGGTACATATTATTCTGAAAAGTGATCAGGCACCAGCCGATATGCTGGCCGGTGGTGCTGCTGTAGATCCGGCTGCTTACAGGGAAAATATACGTGTCCTTTACATAAATATCCTTGCTCAGGATCAGCTGATCCGGGCGGCTGTGCTGGTAGGTTTCGATCCAGTCCTCAGCCACAATGGCATTCTTATCAAGCAGTGACATACCATTGCCGATCTGAAAGGAATCGCCATTCTTATCTATAATCAATATTTTAAAAATGTTGCTTTCTACATTGGCATTAATAGCGTATTCCAGCACATAAGAGCTGAATTCGATCATATCCAGCTGCTTTTCATAGGTCTCCTTATAATTTTCTGTAAGAATGTGCTCCAGCTGAGTATTATAGGTGATCCACCCCAGAAGCTGATCCGAAATCTCCAGCTGACGCTGGATGTTAAAGCTGGTATAGCGCAGCTTATCAATGCTTGCAGATTCAATATCCTGAGTAATGCGTCTGCTCAGAATATTCTGATAGAAAACAGAAGTAGCGATCAGGGGGATCAGTCCGATGGTAAGCAGGGAGATCACCAATTTTGCTTTGAAGCTGTGAAGGGAAATCGGAATATGTCTCATAGGCGTATTCTCCAAATACAGATCATTTTATGATTGCAATTTTATCATAATTGTTGTAAGGTGTCAAAAACAGAAGGAGGACCCCACCATGAACTACATAATCGGAATCGACAGCGGAGGAACCAATTACAGAGTAAAAGCCTGCAGCCTCGCAGGCGAAGTTTTAGGCTATTCGGTTGGCAGGCCAGCCAGCTGGCAGTACCTGAGCCCGGAGGCTTTAAAGAAACAGATTGAAGAAAATATCGACACATGCCTCAGCCAGTTTAAAGGCCGCAGGGAAGATATGAAGGCCCTGGTCTGCGGAACAACAGGAATCGACAGCGACGGGGATCTCGCCCGGCTGGAACAGGTCTATCAAGCCTTACGGGATATTTCCTGCCCGGTCCTGTTGATGAATGACGCGGAGCTGGCCCACCGGACGGTTACAGGAGGGGAAGGCATCCTTTTGATCTCCGGCACTGGCTCTATCGCTGTAGGAAGAAATCCCAGAGGAGAAACCGCCCGGGCCGGCGGCTGGCCGGTGGCTATGCTGGGGGATGAAGGCTCCGGCTCCTGGGTAACAAAAATGGCCCTGCGCCATGTGGGAAGATGGCTGGACCATGCGGTAGAAAAAACAGAGCTCACCGCTCTGATCTGCAGTGAGCTTTCCATAGAAACCAGAGAGGATCTGATCAACCTGGCTCTGGAATGCGGGGTTGACCCTTCCAGACTTCCCATGCTGGGCCCTCTGGTAAACCAGGCGGCTGACCAGGGAGATCCTTACGCCATAGAGCTTCTTAAAAAGGCCGCTCTGGAGCTGGAGGGGATCGTTTTGGATATTGTATCCGCTCTCGATCTGGCTTCTCTGGAGCCGGACTTTAAGCTGGGACTCTGGGGCAGCAATCTCTTAAAATCCCAGGTTCTGCTTTCTTATTTTACAGAGCGGATCCATATGCATTTTCCTCTCGCCAGGATCTGCCTGCCGGAGAAGGAGGCCATCGACGGGGCGGTGGATATTGCCCTTAAACTGATTCAGGGCTGACCCTCCCCATCCACCCGCCTTTTTACCGCCACTGAAATGCCCCAGGTCACCATCTGCGCAGCCGGCACAGCCAGCCACACAGCCAGCGTCCCCAACGCCCGGATCCGCGGCAGTACCAGAAGCAGAAAGAAGATAGCCGCCGGTTCCGCATACACCAGGATATAGGACAGCCCCGCCTTCTCTGTGGCATACAGCCAGGCCGTCGTGATCCGGACGTAAGCCAGAAGCGGCAGCGTCATCAAAAACAGGGGCAGATAACCGGCTGTATCTCCATTGGTTTCCGCCGAAGCGCCAAACAGGAGGCCGATATGACCGCGGAGCAGAAAGACCGCTGCCATATAAAAAAGGGCAATGGCCCCGCTTGTAAGATAGGCGTATTTCCTCACCTGCTTAAGCAAAACGGGATTTCCCTCACCATAATACCTGCTGATCAGGGGCTGGCTGCCGTCGCCCACCCCCTGGAGCAGCAGATAAATGATGGCAATGATATAAGCAATACAGCCATATACCGCAACCGCCCGCTCTCCATTGTGGAGCATCAGAGCCCGGTTCATCAAAATGGTGGTAATCTGGGAAGAAAAGACCAGTCCAAAGGGCGCCACGGAAATCCTCAAAATGATTCCTGCATGCTTTGAAAATTCCCTTCCCCCGGGAAGCATAAGACCTATTTTTTTCCATGCCAGATACCCTATGGCCGTAGCCATGGTAACGCCCTGCCCGATCACCGTAGCCCAGGCGGCTCCTGCCATCCCCTGTCCAAGCTTCCAGACAAGCAGATAATCCAGGACAATATTAGTCAAAAAACCGGCAATCATGGTAAACATGGCAAAAGAGGAGCCGCCCAAGTTGCGGATAAATGGAACCAGCCCGGTAGCAAAGATCTGCAGCAATGCCCCCACAGCCACTACCCTGATATACTCCTCCATCAGCCGGCAGATCTCCCCTTCCGCTCCAAACAGACGCAGCAAAGGATCAAGCACCGCAAATATACCCGCCGTCAGCAGGATTCCCGCCCCCGCAAGGAGAACTGTTGTACTTGTAAAGCATTTTACATCCTCGTCCCGGTGCTTCTGCCCCCTGAGAATGGCATACCGGATGGCTCCTGACAGGCCTATGCCCGTTCCCACCGCCTGGATCAGCGCGGAAACCGGGTAAGCCAGATTAATAGCCGCCAGACCATTGTCCCCCAGGCTGTTTCCCACAAAAAAGCCGTCAACAATGGTATACACCCCCGAAAGGGCAAAGGCAATCACAGAGGGGATCACAAATCTAAAAAAGGTACGCCTGTCATTCATCCTCTGTCAGACCTCCCTCAGAAAACAGCCGGATAAAAAGCATCAGCTGATCATTCATATCTGTGATCCGTTCCAGGCCCATTTTTTCAAGAACATATAATTCCCTGGCCCGCAGCTTTCCTATGACCTCGTCCGCAAATGCATTTCCCGCAGGCGTCAGACGAAGCTGCTTGTTCCGCTTATCCTCCGGTATGGAGGTCATTTCCACCAGTCCCCGTTCCGAAAAATCCTTTAAAATGGTATTGACCGTCTGCTTTGGTATGTTCCATGTCTGGCTGATGGTTTTCTGGGTGCAGAGCTTACTGTCATCATAACATGAATACAGCACCCAAAGGCTGTTAACCGACAGCCCCTGCGCCCTGGCCCATTCCTCATAAACGTCGTTGCATTCCTTCCATAGCGCGTAATAGCGCTGAAGCTGAGTCAGCATTTCATTGTTTCTGTTCATATATCTCTCCTAACATATAGTACGGCGTCGGACTTTCTCAGTATAGTCCGACGCCGTACTAATGTCAAGCTATTTTATGGGAAGAAGTAGACATATGAAAAATGAGCTACTCCCCCTTCAACTCCCTCTCCATATGATACATTGCCCGGTATTCACTGGGCGTGACCCCTGTTTTTTTCTTGAATATCTGTATAAAATAACTAAAATCTCCATAGCCTACATTCTTTGCAATCTGATTGATCTTCTGTCCGCTGGTTTTAAGCAGTTCCTTTGCCCGGTTAATACGACATTCCAGCAAAAGCTCTGTAAAATTTTTTCCGCAATTTTTCTTGATCAGACGTGAAAGATAAGTAATGCTATAATTAAGCTGCCTGGACAGCGTATCCAAAGACACATCCTTTTCATAGTTTTGTTCAATATAAGCCAGTATTTTATCTGTAATATACTGCCTTTCCGTATCTGATTCTCCCATTGGAAGCTCCGTAAGTATCTTTTTACAACGCAGAACAAACCCATCCATATTTTCGAGCAAAAACAGTTGATTCAGTTCCTGCCAGCAGATCCTTACATTTAACGAGCTCGCAGTCATAAAATGAACTGCATTATAGACAATCGCAATAAGCATAGTGCGTGCTGTGTCCGCTGATTCGCAGACAGGGATGATCTCATCGGAAATTCTCTGAAAATTCTGACATATCCCTTCATAATCCTTATTGATCAAGCACTTTTGTAAAGCCTTTTCTAAAGGCATATAATCAGGAATAGAAGATTCATGATTTTCTTTTATATCTGAATACAGCATGATCAGGTCTCCGCCAATCATGTACTTCTCATTTAAAGCAGTAATAGACTGCTTACGAAGCTGATAAAGCTTAAAAATATCACTATCAACCTGGCTGATTCCAATGGAAATACTGAAATGGCAAGTACCCTCCACCTTTTCTCTGATCAGCCTGCAGAAATTGACAGCCGCTGCCTGGCAGATTCCATCCTCTTTTTCCTGCTTGAAACAAAGGACACAGCTTATGGTATCCGTCCCCTTCGCCAGATAAAATTGTTCATGAAGCGTTCCTATTGTTTGCTGAAGAATCCCATATAGTGCCAGATCATTAAAATCGTGGTTATTAATATCAGACTGAGTAGAAAAAACCAGATATTTCTGGTCCTGTATCCCGCAAAGCTGCAGTTTTCGGGAGGACTGAGGAATATTTCCTTCAAGCAGATCCTGAAAAATCTGCTCCCTTAAAATGGGAAGCATGCTCTGGAGCTGCAGGGTCATCGCCTCCATCGCTTCTGTTTCTTCCTGTTTCTGCCGGATTCTCTCAAGCAGAGGCAGAAGAGCCGCTTTTATATCCTCAAAACTAAAGGGCTTTAACAAATAATCTGCAATTCCTATCTTCAGAGAATCCCTGGCATAATCAAAATCTGCATATCCTGTCAGTATAATAAATTGGGTATCCGGAAAAAGTTCCTTTCCCTTTCTTGCAAAGTCAATACCATTCATTCCCGGCATTCGAATGTCGGTAATCACAAGCTGAGGCCGAAGCCTTTCAAGAAGTTCTATACCCTCGATACCGTCTCCTGCCTCTCCAACAATCCTGCATCCATACTCCTCCCATGGAAACATACGAAGTCCTTCACATACAATCGGTTCATCATCTGCAATCAAAATCTGATACATGGGTCTCTTCTCTCCTTTTCTGCCGGAATTGTTATAATAGTTTTCGTTCCCTCATCCAGAACTGACTGAATCTGTATTCCATAATCTTCTCCATACAAAAGCTTTAACCTTCTCTGTACATTAGAAAGTCCGATGGAATGCTTTCCCGGATTCTCTTCATGGCAAAATATATGATGAATCTGTTCCCTTGTCATACCTGCCCCATTATCCTGAACTGTCAGCAGGATTACATTCCCCTTCATAAAACCGGAAATAACCAGTTCCCCTTTTCCCCGTTTCATTTCCAACCCATGGACAAAAGCATTTTCCACAACCGGCTGCAGGATCAGCTTGGGAATCTGATATTTCATTAACTCCTCTGGTATCTGGATCCTGACAGTTATCCGGTCACGATATCTCGCCTTCTGTATTTTAATATAATCACCCACATAGGAAAGTTCCTCCTCCAGCGCTACAAACAGCCTCTGATTTCCTACAGATGCCCGAAGAAGGGAAGCCAGAGAAAAAGTTGTCTGGTAAATATCCTCATTTCCACTGAGCTTGGCCTGCCAGCAGATGGTATCCAGGGTATTGTAAAGAAAATGAGGATTGATCTCCGCCTGCAAAGCTTTAAATTCCGATTCTCTCTGAAGAATCTGCGCTTTATAAACCGTATCGATCAGCGTATTAATCTCTGTAATCATCTGATTAAATCCCCGGTTCAATTCTGTGAATTCATTCGTGGAATTTTCCACAGGAAGCCGGGCAGAAAAATCACCGTTGGAAGCCAGCTCCATGGCCCCCAGCACCTTTTGTATTTTTAATGAAAACAAAGCAGCAAGACGCCTTGAGAAAAATACAGCAACCAGTGTTACCAAACACAAGCACAAGATCACCATAATCCCAAGCTCTATAATCTGCCCTAACAGTTCTTCCAAAGAAATTACCCCAATCGTTCTCCAGCCTGTTTCAGATGAGGTGTGGTAAAAATAGTGGTAGGAATTTCCATTTATTTTATGGGTAAAATCACCGGAACCTTCCCCGAACTGATCCCTGCAGTCCTTAAGGTAATTCTCCGGATTCCCGCTTGCCATGATTGGCTCTCCTGCTTCATCTAATACAGTTAAAAAGCCCTTATTTCCAAAATCAATATTATTGGACAAATCATTTATAAATCCGTTGTAAACAGATATGCACAAAGTTCCGATTGCCTGGTAATTTCGACTGCCTTCTACATGCCGGATCATCTGAAGCAACTGTTGGGAGGAATCATTGTGCCACAATGCCTGATGAGGCTTAAGGTTCAGCTCTTTTACAAAATTATACTGTCCCTCCTGACTGTGAGGCACAGAAACTATATTTCCATCCAGACTAATCAGACTTATATCTCTCATAGACGAATAATTATACGTGAGAATCATACTCTTTTCCAGTTGATAAAGCTGGGATCTAGAGTAATCTTCCCCCTTGTTTACGCTGTTTAAAAAATCCTGAATATTGGGATTATAAGCGATAGCCAGGGATGTAAGTTCAATCTGAGAAAGATAGTTATCAATATTATCAGAAAGCTGGCAGACATTTTCGTATGTATATTGCTCTGCTTTCTCTCCAATGATCCTGGCAGCTGCAAAAAAACACAGCACAGATGTAATGAACAGAGAAATCAGTGACAGCGATAAAATCCCCAGTAAAAGCTGCTTCCGTATAGATAGATTCTTAATATATTCCTTTAGCATAAACCTGGCCCTCACTATTTTATACGATTCAAACCATTTTTTACAGTAACAACATTATAGCATAAAATTTCCACCAGACATATCTGGGGGAAGGTAAGAGGACAAAATCACAGCCATTATGACAAAAACCTCATATTGTTTACAAGAACCCCAAAGTGCTAAGATAAAACCATCAAAATGTAGGAGGGTTTCAATTATGAAAAAAAGATACTTTATTTCCGGCGTTGCTCTGGCAGCCGCCGCAGCATTCAGTTTAACTGCCTGCGGACAGCAAAAAACAGAGGAGAGCACAGATAGCTCTCAAAGTGCAGACGGTGTAACGGAGTTATCCTTCTGGTATCAGGACAACCAGCTTATGGTGCCTTACATCCAGCAGCGTGTAGATGACTTTAACAAAGAATATGAGGGAAAATATCATTTGAATGTGGAGTTTATTCCCAGAGGCTCTTCTTATGCCTACGAAGATAAGGTAAATGCAGCCGCATCTGCAGGAATTCTTCCTGATATTCTTTCCATGGACGGGGTAAATGTATCCAACTATGCTGCAAACGGTATCGTAATCCCCATTACAAAATACATTACCGAAGAAAGCAAAAACGATATGATGCCTTCCATGGTTCTTCAAAACACATATGAAAATGAGATGTACGCCATTGGCTTAAATGAAGCTACCTGCCTTTTCTTCTACAATAAAGATATTTTTGAGAAAAATGGCTTTCGGATCCCAGAAAGCATGGAAGATGCTTATACCTGGACCGAAGTATATGACATGGCAAAGCAGGTTGCTACGCCGGAAATGGCAGGGATTAAAATCATTATGAATAAAGGCGAAGGCATTCCCTATGGCCTTACCCCTATGTGGATCTCTGCCGGCGCTCCTCTTGTAAGTGAAGACGGTTCAACCTGTGAAGGTTACCTCAACAGCGATAAAAGTATAGAAACCGCCACTTGGCTACAGAAGTTCTTTACAGAAAAGCTGGCTAACATTGATCCTACTCCCACCGAATTTCAAGACGGAAAAGCAGCTATGTGGATCTCCGCAAATGTATCCGAAATTTCCGGTTTTGAAAGCGATTATCCGGATCTGAACTGGGGTGCAACCTACCTTCCCCGGTATGATACTGGAGAAGTCTCTGCTCCCTGCGGCAGCTGGGCTGCAGGAATTACCAAAAACTGTAAAGATCCCGATGCTGCCTTTATCGCTCTGGACTACCTGACTAATGAAGAATCCGCACGGTTTTACAGCGATCATTCCGGTTATCCTTCTGCACGGCAGTCTTCCTATGAAAATAATGAAAAATGGTCCTCTTATCCTTACAATATAGCAGCCGAACAGCTTTTTGAAGCCGCTGTTCCCAGACCAAAGACTCCAATCTATACGGTTCTGTCTCCCAAATTTTCCGAGACTATGCTGGATATTTTTACCGGATCAGATCCCAAAGAAAGCTTGGACGCTCTGGCTGAATATGTAGATGCTGAATATGTAAGATTTCAAAGTTCATTAGGCAATTAATCTGGAGAAAAACATGGAAAACTATACATTGCGGTCAGGGGAATATAAAAGGCTGGAACTGATCGCACAGAGAATCTCCTCCCCCTGCGGCTGGATCCGTCTGTGGGAGAACGAGAAACCAGCTGGAGAATATTATTTTAAGTTTAACGGCTTTGAACCCTGCTCCTTCGATCTGAAGGAGCAGAGGGAATACCGGGTTGAAATACATAATCTGGACATCAGCCTGGCATATCTTTGTGAAAATGAGCAGCTTCTCCATCAAGGGGTCCGCTTTTTAACTTTCTGCAAAGAAGGAATATCCGCTTTTGACTGCAAAAACCTATATCAGGCCTATAACCAGGATTTCCGGAATCAGTTTCATTTTTCCCCTTTTAAAAACTGGATGAATGATCCTAATGGACTCTGTTGGTTCAAGGGCTGCTATCATCTGTTTTATCAGTATAATCCTAATGGCTTTGAATGGGGAAATATGCACTGGGGCCATGCTGTCAGCAGAGATCTGCTACACTGGAATCATCTTCCTCTGGCTGCATATCCTCAAATTGAGCTTCAGGATAACAAAGATTTCAGAGGAGGAGCATTTTCAGGCAGTGCCGTAACAACAGGAAATGAAATGCATCTTTTCTACACCAGACATTTCGGAAGGACTGACCGGACCTGGCAGAGACAATGGCAGGTAACAAAGAAAACCTCCGACGGCGTTCATTTTACCCAGGAAGAAATCTGCATCTGGGGAACGCCTGAGGGAGTCTATTATGACTTCCGGGATCCTAAGGTAGAATGGATCCAGGACTCATGGCTCATGGTTCTGGGGGGAACAGTCGGACATATTCCCTCGATTCTCTGCTATCGCTCAGAGGATTTGAAAAACTGGACCTATGAGGGTGTTCTTCTTAGAGAAACCGATCCAGTATACGGCATCAGCGAATGTCCGGATCTCTTTTTCCTAGACGGAAAATATGTGCTGACTACCGGCTTTATCTATCGTGAGCCCTCCAGCTCTGATCCTCGCAGAGATACTAAATATTATATTGGTGAGCTTAAAGAAAACCGATTTTTTATAGAATCCCAGGGTATTTACGATTACGGGAAAGATTTTTATGCGGTTCAATCCTTTGAATCAGACAAAAGAAGAATCAGCATCGGCTGGAACTGCGGCCTGGAAGCAGTCCAAGAGGACGGCGGAGCCAATGGAACCCTGTCGATTCCAAGAGAGCTTCATCTGAAAAACGGACGCCTGTGTATGCTTCCTGTAAAAGAGTATTATTCCCTTTTAGAGGAAGAATGCCCTTGGATCATAGATGGAAACCATTTTCAATCCTTTTCTCCCAAAGAGTATGCTCTGCATATCCAGTCTGATAAGCCTTTATATCTGAGTATAATACTTGCCTGCAATGAAGACACAGGGCTTTTGCTTACTGCCGACGGCTACAACCTGACTCTGTACTGTCAAAACTCCCAAGATCCCTGCCTGCTTCATATCCAGGAAGGAATAACTGAAATTGAAGTTTTTACTGACCGCTCTTTAGTGGAAATATTTGTGAATCAGGGCAGCTATACCTGCACCAGAAGATATTTTATTCCCCACCGGAACTATCAGATTCAGGGATGCTGCTCTAATCTGACACATTTTACAGAACTTTCCTTACGTCCTGTAAAAAGTATCTGGAAAACAGGAGAAGAAGAAATATGAGCAGAAAACGAAACATAAGCTACGGCTACTTTTTCGTACTTCCAGGGGCATTTTTATTATTTTCCTTTTTAATATTATCCGCCCTGTTGTCAGCCGGTTTCAGCTTTACAAATTTTAATCTTTTACGGCCGGAAGATGCCAGATTTGTTGCCTTTGATAATTATATTCGGCTCTTTTCCGATCCAAGCTTTTTAAAAGCCCTTAAAAACACCCTGTATTTTACAGTGATTGTTGTTCCCTATCAGGTGACTCTAGCATTTGCCCTGGCCCTCCTGGTAAAAGCAAATATCCGGGGAATCGGTATTTTCCGTTCCGCTTACTTTTCTCCCCTGATGACCTCCATCAGTGTAGTAGCGATCCTCTGGACCTTTATCTACAACCCAAATCCTACCCAGGGCCTTTTAAATGCCATCCTGACCAGGTTTGGACTTCCCGCCTGCGATTTTTTAAGAAGCGCAGATACAGCTATGAATTCCATTATCTTTATGTCAGGCTGGCACGGTGCCGGATACCAGATGATGATCCTTCTTGCAGGGCTTCAGTCAATTCCAGAGGACCTGTATGAGGCTGCTTCCATTGACGGTGCAAACGGAATTAAAAAGTTCTTTTATATTACCGTTCCCGGTGTAAAAAATGTGCTGATTTTTGTATTGATCAACACAACTATTTCTGCCATGAAGTTGTTTACCCAGCCCTATGTTATGACCAACGGCGGCCCCAAGGAATCCACTATGACATTAACTTATTTTATTTATCAACAGGGCTTTCAGTTCCGGAATATGGGATATGCCTCCGCTGTATCTGTTATATTTTTCATTATTGTTGTAGGCCTATCTATGGGTATAAAAAAAGTAACAAAGGCTAAATAGGAGTGTATGTATGAAACGCAGAAAAATTATAACCATCTACATTGTAAATATGATACTGTCATTGCTGTATCTGTCTCCTTTGATCTGGATGATAGTATCCGCGTTTAAACCTGAAAACCGGATCTTCTCAGATATGTCCAAGGGACTGGCTGCTTTTATCCCCTCCCAGCCCACTCTTGAAAATTTTAAAACTGTTTTTTTCAGAAGCGACATGCTCCGCTACATCGGTAACAGTGTCGGATATGTATGTATCCTGGTATGCTTAAGCCTGATCGTCAACTCTATGTTCGGATATGCTCTGGCAAAGTTTCGTTTTAGAGGAAAAGGGTTCCTTCTCACATTGATCCTGGCTCTGCTGGTACTGCCTGTTGAAAGTATTATGCTCTCTTTGTTTTTCATTGTAAACAAACTGCGCTGGATGGACAGTTACCTTGCCCTGATCGTGCCTTTTATCGCAAAATGCTTTGATATATACCTGTTCCGCCAATTTTTTCTGGATGTACCTGATGAACTGATCGAAGCTGCCCAAATTGATGGGGCATCTCCTTTCAGAACCTTTGTGAATGTGGTAGTCCCTATTTCAAAGCCAGTCTTTGCCACTGTGTTTATTCTGGATTTTGTGGCCTACTGGTCCGATTTCATGTGGCCTCTCCTGGTTATCACAGACTCAGCTAAAAGAACCATTCAAATCGGACTGCAGACCTTCTTTACCGAGCCTCCTGTAAGGTACGGCCCTATTATGGCAGCCCTTTCTATTGCCTCTATTCCAATGATTGTATTGTTTTTATTTTTGCAGAAGTATTACGTAGAAGGAATTACGGCAGGAGGTATAAAAGGGTGACAAAAGATAATTTTCATGTATCAGCCATAAGGCTGTTAGATACTGTATTTCCATATATTTTCACTGATAGGCAGTTTACATCAAACATTCACCTCATAACACATTGTATAACCTCCCAGATTGTGATAAAATAAACAATGTATAAGCCGCCATTCAGGCGGTCCCATCACATTTTATCATACGAGGAGGAGCATTATGAGCAGACCATCCACATCCGGCCACCGGCGCGGCCTTACCGGTATCATTATCATGGCAGTCCTGTCCCTGGCTGTTATTGCAGTTTCAAATCCCATCTACCAGGCGCTTAAGGGTCCGGTTACGCTGAACCAGCCTGAATTTCCTCTGGCAGACGGCACCTATACCTATGAGGCTTCGGAGCCGGACGACAGCGGCTACAGGGACGTTGTCAGCATCACTGTAACAGACGGCATTATTGTTGCCTGTTCCTGGGATTCGCTGGACGCGGACGGCAACGGCAAGCAGAAGCTGAGCATGGAGGGTCAGTACGTGATGACAGAAGACGGCCCTACCTGGAAAGCCCAGTCCGATGCCCTGTCCCAGTATGTGATCGAGCATCAGAACATCAACAGCCTTGCCAATGAGCAGGGGTACGCTATGGACACGATCTCCAGCGTAAGCATCAATGTTTATCCATTTATCAACGCTTTTGAGGAATGTTTAAAGCTGGCTGCAAAATAATAATTAAAAACAGGGGACTGCCAAAAACTGCAGTCCCCATTTTCATCCCCGCTCCCGCCGGAAGGCAGCTAAAATTTCTTCGCCGTCCCAACCTTCCCCAGGGCCTCTTTTATCTCCTCAAAGCTCATACCGCCTGCTGCGTCGATGGCGGCCACTACTGCGCCTTCTACCAGCGGGCAGTCTGCCATCTCTACTTTTCCTTCAAAACCCTCGATGACCATTTCCGTAGTCATAACAGCGCTTCCCATATCCATAAGAACCAGCACTCCATCCTCAGAGTATACCTGCTCTATGGCGCCCTGGATTTTTTCAAAGCTGGTGCCGAAGCCACCGTCCTCCATGCCTCCGGCTGCCGCCATAGGGGCGTCCGGGGCCATCAAGGCAGCTAATTCCACCACGCTTTCTGCCAGCTTCTGACTGTGGGATACGATTACAAGTCCTACCATACCAGCTCCTTTGCTGCTGTTTCCAGCATATAAGAATACGAAGCAGCTCCCGGATCCATATGTCCCAGCCCCCGCTCGCCTACATAGCTTGCCCGGCCCTTGGTGGCGATCAGCTCCTTTGTATGCTCCGCGCCGGCCCAGGCGGCCTTTACTCCTGCCTCCAGCACTTCCTTAGGATCCATCCCTTCCCCTGCGGCCTTTTCCATGGCCTCCAGGGATGGAAGCATGGCGTCCAGCATGGTGGCCTCCTCTGCCGCCGCGTGCCCCCTCTGCATCACCCCCTCCACTGCCGCCTTAAGCATAGCCAGAAAGTCCTGCATATCCATTTCTTTTTTTCCTGCCAGGGTCATTCCTGCTTTCAGATAGGCTGTACCATAGAGAGGCCCGGAAGCTCCGCCTACGGTAGAAACCAAGGTCATGCCCACCGTTTTAAAAATAGTTCCCAGGTCCTTGTCCTCCAGTGAATCCAGCTTTTCTGCCACCGCTTCAAAGCCCCGGGCCAGGTTGATCCCGTGGTCGCTGTCACCGATGGGCTGATC
Organism: uncultured Clostridium sp.; assembly: GCA_900549235.1. Taxonomy (GTDB): domain Bacteria; phylum Bacillota; class Clostridia; order Lachnospirales; family Lachnospiraceae; genus Enterocloster. The sequence continues at coordinate 35,231 of URNT01000020.1, forward strand.
AAGCTGGGTAAGATAGTCCTTTTCCTCCTCCAGCTTTGCGCCGATGGCCCTTATAATGGCCAGTATCATTTTACTGTCTGCCATGATGTCCTTCCTCCTATCTCCATGCCGGTGTATCCGCCGGCGCGTCTAAAAACCCCTTCAGCTCCTCATCCAGCCGCAGCAGGGAAATAGAAAATCCTTCCATCTCTATGGAGGTCATATATTCGCCTACCATTGTCTTATACACCGAGATCCCCTTTTGGGCCAGCACATCGGCCACATGGTTGTTGATGATAAACAGCTCCATCAGAGGAGTTGCCCCGGCTCCATTGATCATCACAGCCACCTCGGAGCCTTCATAATCAATATCAGCCAGAATCTGGCCCAGAAGCAGGTCCACAATCTCATCTGCCGGCTTTAAGGGCTCCCTGTGAGTTCCCGGCTCTCCGTGGATACCGATACCTACCTCCATCTCATCCTCAGAAAGCTCAAAGCCCGGCTTTCCGGCTGCCGGAACCGTACAGGGACGGATAGCAGCTCCCATGGTTCTTACATTGTCGATCACCTTCTGAGCCACTGCCCGGACCTCATCGAGAGTGCCACCAGCCTCTGCCAAGGCCCCCGCGATCTTATGTACGAAAATGGTTCCGGCCACCCCTCTGCGTCCTATGGTATAAAGGCTGTCTTTTACCGCCACATCATCATTGGTCACCACATATTGAACGCTGATGCCCTCCATCTGTGCCATCTCCGCTGCCATTTCAAAATTCATCACGTCGCCGGTATAATTTTTCACCACCATCAGCACTCCCGCGTCGGTGGCAATGGCCTTGATCCCCTCATAGATCTGATCCGGCGTCGGGGAGGTAAATACTGCTCCCGCAACGGCTCCGTCCAGCATACCCGTTCCCACAAAGCCGCCGTGAGCCGGCTCATGGCCGCTGCCGCCGCCGCTTATAAGGGCAACTTTGCCTTCCTTTTTATGAGCCCGCACCACTACATTTCCACAGTCCAGCTTTCTCAGATACTGAGGATACGCCTTTACCATACCCTGGATCATCTGATCCTCCACCAGCGCCACGTCATTAATAAATTTCTTCATGTAAGCCCTCCTTTTATTCACCCAGACAGTTCATATCATTCAGACCGCAGGTCTTGTCCTCTTCCTCACTTACGCAGTTCATATCGCTTAAGCCGCAGGTCTTATCCTCCTCCTCACCCAGACAGTTCATGTCGTTTAAACCACAGGTTTTCTCCTCATCCTCTGTAACGCCGTTCATGTTGGTGATCCCCAGATCCTTCTTCTCCATTTAAAGCCTCCTTATCTTATTCTCAGTATACATTGATCCGTAAACCACAGGAAGCCGGCCTCTGCCTGATGGCAGCAGCCGACTTGATTGCCCTATGGTTATACATTTCTGGTTGCCACTATATCCACTCCCGTTCCTGCCACATCCGCCACGATCACGTCGCCGATGTGAACCGGAGCCTTTACCTTTACCCCCTTCAGTGCCTTTACGCACTGGAAAATCTTATCCTTGGGAATGTCCTCCCTTGTCTTTACTGACACTCTTGCCGCCTGTCCCCCTTCTACCTCTACGGTAGAGGTCACAATACGGGTAGGGCTTATAACCTCTTTCCTGGCATATACATCGCCCCGCTTGCAGGTGTGTCCTTTTACGCTTAAGATCTCTCCATTTTCCAGCTCAACAGTCAGAGGGCAGCCCATCGGGCAGCCGATACAGATAAGCTCTCTTACTTCCATGGACTATTCCTCCTCTATCCTTATTGTAATATTCTTAAGCTCCGGATACAATAGAAGCTTTTCCTTTTCCAGCTTAATCTCCTCCATCTCGCCGGGAGCCATCACCGGACGCTTTCTGTGAAGAACCCGTTCATCATCAAAATAGACTCCGATATAGCAGTTCTTATACACATTCCCCACCCGGAAGCGGACCACCTGGGTATCCTCCATCCGCTCCGGATTTACAGTGCAGGGAACAGTATAGCGGACGCCGTCTACGGCATTTAAACGGATCTCCCTGCCGGAGGTTTCCTGCCTTTCCCCCTTTACATACCGGGCTGCATTTCTTCCTGCCGCTGCCGCTTCTTCTGATACGAAATCCACCAGGTCATGGACATGAAGCACATTTCCGCAGGCAAATACCCCTTCAATACTGGTCTCAAGGCTTTCATTGACCACCGGGCCGGAGGTGATCCGATTCATCTCCACTCCCATGGACCCGGAAAGCTCATTTTCAGGAATCAGCCCCACCGATAACAGCAGGGTATCGCAGGCGTAGTCCTCCTCTGTTCCCGGAATGGGTCTTCCCTTTTCATCTACTGCCGCCAGGGTAATGCCCTCCAGCCGCTCCTTTCCCCGAATCTCAACCACTGTATGGCTCAGCTTGAGGGGAATATCATAATCGTTGAGGCACTGGACGATATTTCTCTTTAGACCGCCGGAATAAGGCATCAGCTCCGCTACTACCTGCACATGAGCTCCCTCTAAGGTCATACGCCGGGCCATAATCAGCCCGATGTCACCGGAGCCCAGGATCACAACCTCACGCCCCGGCAGGAAGCCCTCCATGTTTACAAGACGCTGTGCCGTTCCTGCGGAAAAAATGCCTGCAGGACGGTAGCCCGGTATATTTAAAGCCCCCCTGGAGCGCTCACGGCAGCCCATAGCCAGAATCACTGCCTTTGCCTTAAGCTCAAATAAGCCCTCCTCCCGGTTCATAGCTGTTACCACCTTATCCGGGCTTATGTCCATCACCATGGTATTTAACTTATATTCAATGTTTCTTTCATATACCTGCTCCTCAAAGCGGGCCGCATACTCCGGCCCCGTCAGCTCCTCCTTAAATGTGTGAAGGCCGAAGCCGTTGTGGATGCACTGATTTAAAATCCCTCCAAGCTCCCTGTCCCGCTCCAGGATCAGGATGCTGTGGGTTCCGTTGTCCTTTGCTGCTGCCGCTGCGGCAAGACCCGCAGGACCGCCGCCGATTATGACAATATCATATTCCTTCATACCTGCGCCCCTTTCTATATCCTGTCCTTATTGGTTCCTACCACCAGCCTGGAGGCTCCTCCTGATTTGGTGATCTCCGTCATGGGAATCCCAAGCTCTCTGTGAAGAAGCTCCATGGTCCTTGGGGTACAAAAACCTGCCTGGCACCGTCCCATGCCGGCTCTTGTCCTGCGCTTAACGCCGTCTAATGAGCGGGCTCCAAGAGGTCTGTGGATGGCGTCTAATATTTCTCCCTCTGTAACCATCTCACAGCGGCAGATAATATTTCCGTAAGCAGGATTTTCCTTAATCAGCCGGGCCCGTTCTTCCTTTGTAAGGGTCTCAGGATCCAGGATGCCCTTTCTGGTTCCCACAAAGTCAGGATCCGGCTCCAGGGACAGTTTTTCTCTCAGAATCTCCGCTACCATTTTTCCGATAGCCGGACAGCTGGTAAGTCCTGGGGACTCGATGCCCGCGCAGTCTACAAAACCGGTCGCGTCCTCTAATTCCTTAATAACAAATTCATGGTGATCCTCATGGGCTCTCAGCCCTGCAAAGGAGGTGATTACCTGGCGCATGGGAAGGTTTTTCACATTCATACCGGCCTTTGTAATAACCTGGTCCAGACCTTCTCTGGTCGTTGCAGTGGATTCCTTATCCTCAATATCAATGGCCGTAGGCCCTACGATGAGATTTCCGTGAACCGTAGGGGATACCAGAACGCCCTTTCCGTATTTTCCCGGCAGGGCAAAAATGGTGCGGCTTACATGGTTTCCTGCGCTCTTGTCCAGGAGGCAGTAATCTCCCCTTCTCGGAGTGATATGGAGCTTATTTTCACTGACCATATTGTGGAGGATATCTGCGTGGACGCCGGCAGCATTGACCACATAACGGGTCTCGTAAACCCCCTGGCTGGTTTCAAGTGCCCAGCCGCCTTCTATTTTCCTAATCCCCTGAACCTCAGTATTAAACTTAAATTCTATGCCGTTGGCGTATGCATTTTCCGCCAGGGCAATATTTAAGTGGAAGGGACATACGATTCCGGCGGTAGGCGCATATAAGACAGCCACTACCTCATCTGCCAGATTCGGCTCCATTTCACGGATCCGGGCCCGGTCCGTAATGACCTCCAGATCCTTTACTCCATTGGCAATACCCCTTTTATAAAGAGCCTCCAGATCCGGAATCTGAGCCTCATCCAGACAGGCTACAAAGGACCCGCAGGGCTTAAAGGGAAAATCAAGCTCCTTCGCAAGCTCCGGCATCATCTGGTTTCCCTCTACATTAAGTTTTGCCATTAAAGACCCTTCAGCCGCGTCATAGCCTGCGTGGACAATAGCGCTGTTGGCCTTGGATGTACCGCAGCAGACATCCTCCTCCCGCTCCAGCACACAGGCCTTTACCCGATAGCGGGACAGCTCTCTGGCCGATGCGGCCCCGGCTACCCCCGCTCCTATAATGATCACATCATACATTTCTTCTACCTTCCTTCCATATGCAGCAGTTCAGTACAAATAAACAAAAGGCGAAGCAAACAAGGTGTGTTTCCACACCCTATCTGCTCCGCTCTCCTCTCACGCAATCAATCTGTAATTTTATCTGTCTATGCCCACGGAATCGCCTGATACAGCAGAACCGCCGCAATGGCGCCTGCAACCGGACCGATGATCACAACCGGTGCGTAGCCCCAGTTGGAGTCTCCCTTACCCTTGATAGGAAGCAGGGCATGAGCAAGACGGGGACCAAGATCGCGGGCCGGGTTGATAGCATAGCCAGTCAAACCGCCCAGAGACATACCGATGGATACGATAATGCCAAATACCAGGAACTTGTCAAGCCCTGCCGGAATACCCGCTACCTGCCCGATGCCCTTGATGGCAAATACAAGCACGAAGGTACCGATGGCTTCGCTTAAAATGTTGCGTCCCATATTGGGGACAGATGGGCCGGTAGAGAATACGCCCAGCTTCGTTCCCGCGGACTCTGTGGCGTCAAACTGATCCTTAAACAAAAGATATACTAAAACGGCGCCCAGAAATGCCCCTGCAAACTGAGCAATGATGTAACCTGGCACCAGGCTCCAGGAAAGACTTCCGTCAATAGCCAGGGCAATGGTCAGAGCCGGGTTAAAATGAGCCCCTGAGGCAGCTCCGAAGATAAAGGCCGGAACCATAACCGCAAGGCCCCAGGCAAAGGTGATCTGGATAGATCCGGCGCCCTTCATGCCGGATTTGTTCAGGGTAACATTGGCAACAACGCCGTCACCTAAGAGTATCAGTATCATTGTTCCTATAAATTCAGCTATATATGGCAGCATATAGAACCCCTTTCATACTATGCATCACTACAGTTTCTCTATACCGTATCACTAATCCTCTTTTGCCCATCCATAGGAACATTTTACTGCCTTGTTCCAGCCGTTTACCATCTCTGTGCGCTTCTCCTCACAGATCTCCGGTGTAAAGGTTCGGTCGATTGCCCAGTTCTTGATAACCTCCTCTTTGTTTGCCCAGTAGCCTACAGCCAGGCCTGCCAGATAAGCAGCGCCCATAGCGGTGGTCTCTACACACTGAGGACGGTTTACTGGAGCATTAATAATATCAGCCTGAGTCTGCATCAGATAATTGTTGGCGCTGGCGCCGCCGTCTACCTTAAGAGCTGCCAGCTCGATGCCGGAATCCGCCTTCATGGCCTGAAGCACGTCATTTGTCTGATAGCACAGTGAATCCAGGGTTGCCCGGATAATGTGGTATTTGTTTACGCCCCGTGTAAGGCCCACGATGGTGCCTCTCGCGTACTGATCCCAGTGGGGAGCGCCAAGTCCTGTAAAGGCCGGCACCACATAGCAGCCGTTTGTATTCTTTACCTTCTTTGCCATATATTCAGAATCCGGTGAAGAATCAATGAGCCGCAGCTCGTCACGAAGCCACTGGATGGCTGCACCTGCTACGAAAATAGAACCCTCAAGGGCATAATTTACCTTGCCATCCAGCCCCCACGCGATGGTAGTAACCAGGCCGTTCTTTGAAAATACCGGCTTTTCTCCTGTATTCATCAGCATAAAGCAGCCGGTGCCGTATGTATTTTTTGCCTCGCCCGGATTAAAGCAGGTCTGTCCAAACAGAGCCGCCTGCTGGTCTCCTGCTGCTCCGCCGATGGGGATCTCCCCGCCGAAGAACTGAGGATCCGACAGGCCGTACACGCAGCTGGAGGGCTTTGCCTCAGGAAGCATACATTTTGGAATCTGAAGCTCTGCCAGAATCTCGTCATCCCACTCCAGAGTATTGATGTTAAACAGCATAGTACGGGAGGCGTTGGAATAATCGGTTACATGAACCCTGCCCTTGGTCAGCTTCCAGATCAGCCAGGTCTCAACGGTGCCAAATAAAAGCTCGCCCTTTTCTGCCCGCTCTCTTACGCCCTCTACATTGTCCAGGATCCATTTTAACTTGGTGCCGGAGAAATAAGCGTCGATTACAAGACCGGTCTTTGCCCGGAAGGTGTCAACCAGGCCTTTATCCTTTAAGCTGTCGCAGTATTCGGAGGTTCTGCGGCACTGCCACACAATGGCATGGTATACCGGCTCACCTGTTTCCTTATCCCATACAATGGTGGTCTCACGCTGGTTGGTGATGCCGATAGCCGCAATATCCTCTGCCGACGCACCGATCTTTAGCATAGCCTCCACAGCCACCCCCAGCTGTGTGGACCAGATCTCATTGGCATCATGCTCAACCCAGCCTGGCTTCGGAAAATACTGGGTAAATTCCTTCTGGGCAACACTGCACATCTCACCCTTTTCGTTAAACAGGATACACCTGTTGCTGGTCGTTCCCGAATCCAGTGCCATTACATACTTTGCCATAAAATAACCCTCCTTGTTAAATTGTTTTTGATACACCCTAAGAGCATGTTTGAAAATTGCTTTTCGTCAGATGTGCGTTCCACTTTGTGGGGGATCCCAGCCGGATGAGGGAAGCGTAGCGGACTACGCTGACTGAATCCGGGCGGAATAAGCCGCGAAGCGGGGCGTGCAGATGGCGGGAATGAATTTTCAAACAGGCTTTACATCATCCATACATTGGGATTGGTAGTGGACACAGAGATGGCTCCGGCTGACAGCGCCGCCATCACATCCTCCTTATCCGAGATCAGCCCTCCCGCGATCACAGGTACCTTCACCAGCCTGCACACCTTGCGGATCACCTTGGGCATCAGCCCCGGCAGGATCTCGATCACATCCGGCCTGGCTGCCGCCATCTGCCGTTCAATGTTCTCAAATGCCATGGAATCCAGCACAAAGACCCTCAGTGTGGTGTAAAGAGACAGCTCTCTGGCCCTCTTGATCAGAGCCGGTTTCGTAGAAATGATCCCGTCCGCCCTGGTATGGTTTTTAATAAAATCAACAGCGACCTCCTTGCCGCCAAGTCCCGTAACCAGATCCATATGTACCATGGCCGCTTTATCTGCCGCCTTGACCCGGTCTACAATGACGTCTATATTGCATATATCACCGAACAAAACGAATACGACCTTTATCTCCTCTCTGCCGCAGCAGTCCGCCAGACCGTCCATATCCTTTACAGCTGCGATCACAGGATTCGATTCGATCAGGTCGAAAAATTTCTGGTCCATGGGACAGTTCCTCCTAAAATTAAAGCATAAAAAAGAGCATAGCCCTAAACCAACATCTCTGTCGTCAAACTATGCTCTCCTCATCTCAGCATTTATATTTATTATAGATTCAATATAGCATAGTGCACATATATTTTCAAGAACTTTCTTCCATTTCTCAATAAATGCACAGTTTTTATTGATCTATTGTTTTATTTTTATTGCATATTGATGGATCAAATGAAATTTTTTCCGATTTTATGTTATTATTTTAACAATCCAATGCTTTTTCCTGATATCGCCCTCATCCCCGGTTCTATGATCCTTTCAAAGACCTGTTCCGGCTCTGACGGACATGTGCCGTTGTTTAAAAAAATCACTGCGGTTGTAGTATCATATTTCTCCGCAATGGCGTCCTTATCAAAGGTCAGCAGAGTCTGTCCCTTTTTCACCCGGTCCCCCTGCTTTACCTCTGCCTTAAAATGCTCGCCATTCAGCTGGACGGTGTCGATCCCCACATGAATCAGAACCTCTTTTCCTGACGGGGAGGTGATCCCGATAGCGTGATTGGTAGGAAACAGGGCCGTAACCGTACCGTCAAAAGGAGCCGCAACCCGGCCCTCCTCAGGAATGACTGCAAAGCCATTTCCCAGTACGCCCATGGCAAAGGTCTCATCCTTCATCTCAGACAGAGGGATCAGCTTTCCTGAAACAGGAAATACCATCTCCTCCTCACCGCCAGCACCCTTATCTTTCTCCGGCTTTACAAGCACCATGGTAAGCACAAAGGCAGCTCCGATACTGATCAGGCTTGCAAGGACAGAATGAATCACGCTGACCTGGAAATAAATGGGCAGGCTCACAATACTGGAGGAAGCAAAGGAGGGAAGCTCAAGGCCCATGGCGGAGATATAGGCACCTCCCAGCGCACCTCCCAGGCAGGCAGACATAAGGGCCTTCCGGTCATGGATCAGCACCGTATAAAGGGCCGGCTCTGTGATTCCCAGGATTGCAGAAACACTGGCTGAGGTTGCCACCGCCTTTTTCTCCTTATTTTTTGTCTTATAAATCATAGCTGCAGCCGCACCAAACTGTCCCAGAGTGGACATCAGCATGGTAGGCAGCAGAAAATCGCTTCCCCGCTCCGCCAGGTTCTGGAAGATCACCGGCGTAAAAGCCTGATGCATACCTGTGATTACCAGCAGCGGGCGGATAAAGGACAGAATAAAGCCGCCAATGAGACGGTTAAAGCTAAAAAGCGCGCCTACTGTATTGGAAATAATCACACCTGCATAATTGCCCAGAGGACCCAGAACCACCAGCATCAGAGGAACCATGATGAGCAGGGTAACGGTAGGCGTAAAGATAACCTTCAGGGCATTGGGCATCCATTTATCCGTATACCGGTACACATAGGACATGACCCAGACGGACAGGATCGCCGGCACCACAGAGCTTGAATAACTGATAAGAGGGATGGGCAGTCCAAACAAGGTCAGCGCCGCCTCCGGATCTGCCGCCAGCCCTGTAAAGGTGGGGTGGAGCAATGTGGCTGCCAGTACGATGGCGATCACCCGGTTAGTGTTAAATATTTTGGCCGCGGAGCTGGCCAGCAGGATGGGCAGGAAATAAAAGGCCACATCTGCCATCATATTAAACAGAATAAACAGATCGTGATCCTGAGGGATGATCCCAAAGGCCTTGATCAGAGCAACAATGGCCTTCAGCATACCGGCTCCCGCAATAGCAGGAATCACAGGCACAAATACGCTTGACAGCACATTTAAAAAGCCTTTCAGAATCCCCTGCTTTTCTCCGGTTTCATTCCCCCCTTCTTTAAAATCAAACTCCTTTTCAATGGCCTGATAAAGCTGTGCCACCTGAGGGCCAATCACAACCTGAAACTGAACCTTCAGTACCTCCTTCAGAGCCTCCATCTTTTTTATGTCAACCTTGCTGTTATCCTTCAGGCGGAGCCTGAGCCTGGTCATGCAGTGCATAATGGTCTGGACATTGTCCCGGCCCCCTGCGTACTCAATGATCTGTTTCCCCAATTCTTTTCCGTTCATATGGTTCACCTTCCCCTGTTCTCTTTTAAATTCTCCCCGTTTGTTTCCATAAATTCCTTCATCCAGTAATAGGATGCCTTGGGATACCTGTTTTTTGTCCCGTTCCCCTTGTCATCCATATCCACATAAACAAAGCCGTAGCGCTTTTTCATTTCCCCGGTACTTAAGGAAACCAGATCGATGCCGCCCCACATGGTGTAACCCAGCACCGGCACATGATCGATCTCCACCGCCTTTTTGATCTCCAGGAAATGATCGTTGAGGTAGTCGATGCGGTAGGTGTCATTTACAAAATGCTCCTCATCCGGCTGGTCGATCTCTCCAAGGCCGTTTTCCACAATAAAAATGGGCTTCTGGTAGCGGTCGTACACCTCATTTAACACATAGCGGATGCTTACCGGATCAATGGGCCAGCCCCAGGGAGTGGCCTTCAGATACGGGTTCTGCCCAAAAGGAAGGGCTATGATCCCCAACTCGTCCTCCCGTCCTACGGTGGTGGAACGGTAGCAGCTGAAAGAATAAAAATCCAGGGTGCCTGCCTTTAGGATCTCCTCATCCCCCTCCTCCATTCGGATTGTTACCCCGTAGGCATCCCAGATGCTCTGGGCGTAGCTGGGATAATACCCCCGCAGCATCACATCTGAAAAATAAAACAGCCTTCTTCTCTGAGCCATCCAGGCCAGCTGGTCATCGGGATGACAGGTTCTCGGGTAGGAGGGGCTGGTGGCGTACATGGCTCCCATCATAGCTTCAGGCATAAGCTCTTTTGCCAGAAGCTTTGCCTTCGCACTGGCTACAAAGAGATGGTGGATGGCCTGCCAGGTGGTCTGTGCGTCGGAGCTTCTGGTGCCCAGGTGGGAAAAGCCCTGAAGTACATTCACCTCATTAAAGGTAAGCCAGTATTTTACCTTTTTCCCGAACCGCTCAAATAAGACTCTGCACAGCCTGAGATAGCGGTCGATGAGAAGCCGGTCAGACCAGCCATCGTACTGATTTGCCAGATGAAGGGGCAGCTCATCATGGCAGATGGTGATCATGGGCTCAATGCCGTATTTCAGACACTCATCGATAACATTTTCATAAAATGACAATCCCTGCTGGTTAGGCTCTGTCTCCTCTCCCGTAGGAAAAATCCTGGTCCAGCAGATTCCAAAGCGCATTACATTCAGCCCCATATCCGCAAGAAGCTTTATATCCTCCTTATAGCGATGGTAAAAATCGGCAGCAGAATGGCTGGGATAATACTCTCCCTCATGTATGCAGCCTTCCGCCCCCTCCGGCAGAGAATGACGGTATGCCGCCCATCCGGGTGTGCCGTCTGGCATCCGATAGGTGATCCGTCTGGGAACCTCATGGGAGCCGTCTGTTACAATGTCGTGGGTGAGCAGTCCCCGGCCCCCTTCTCCAAAGCCTCCCTCATACTGAAAATCCGCGCTGGCGCTTCCCCAAAGCATATGGAACGGTGTATTCATATTCTCCTCCTTGTTCCAGTGTATTGATGGGCTTATTATAATAAAAAAAATCACAGAAACTGTGATTTTTCATTAGCTGGCACACTGTTTCAGTTTGTGAAACAGGATTATCCAGAACGGCGGGATTCCGCGTATTTTTTTCGATAAGTCAGGGAAATCAGGTCAGAATACATCTCCAGCACCGCAGGAGAAGCATAATTGTAGGTATCCCACAGCTCGATGTACTTGTATACAAAGGGAAGATGGGGCACCCGGTTGGCTGTGATCATATAGATCCTGGGAATGTTCCTCCTCTCCATCACAGACATGGGATCCAGAACGCGCTCCAGGAACCTGCCGCCGGCGCTGAAGATGATGATCAGGTCCTCCTCCCCAAACTGCTCCAGCATCTCCCTCTGCTCTGTGGGATCCTGGGTGGAATAGGTAAATTTATGGAGGATCGTAAGATAATGCTGCAGAGAAAAGGCAGGAAGACTTGACTGCACATGGCCCATAAGCACCACCCGGCTAAAGGAGTGAAGATCGGCTGCCAGCTCCTCCAGGGCAGCCGTATCCAGATTTTTCTCCAGGTGGTCTACGATCCGCTTCGAATCCGCCAGATAGGTTTTTACAAACTCCTCTACGGCATTACCCTTTAAGTCAGGAATCCTTTCATCAATACAGGAATCATAGGTGACAATGGCGATCTGAAGCTCCATAAAATCCTCATAGCCGATCTTCCTGCAGAAACGGCTGATAGAGGACTTGGATACATTGCACTCCCTTGCCAGCTCCTTTGTGGAGATCACTTTCATCTGCTCAAGATGCTCAAGCATATACTGTGCTATAATAAAATTGGTGCTGTCCCGGCTTTCTCTGTTGATTACATTTAACAGCTGGATCCTTATATTGCTCATAAGCACGCTCCTCTCATCTTAAGCCCTGTGATGCTGCCTCAGGATTTCCTCCAGAAATTCCAGCCCCGGCCCCCGCTCTGCTTTTGCAAAAGCTCCACAATCTCAGCCAGATCCTTATTGCCCATATAAATGTCCTTATCATTGAAAATCATCATAGGCACTCTCTTAATATCATACTTCTGAACCAGGTCCTCGTAAAGAGCCGCGTCAATCATCTCCGCCCGGATCCCTGGATTTAAAATGGCGATTCTCTGGCAGGCGGCCACTACGCCGGGACAGTGATGGCAGGCCAGGGACACGCAGACCTTGATATTCACCTGGCATTCCAGCTCCAGTATCTTCTTTTTCAGCTTCTCGTCCAGCTCCTGCCCCGGACCTGCCAGATTATAGATGGCAAGAACAAAGGAATTGATCTCCTTCCCGCCGGGGATTCCGTGGAAGGAAACCCGGCCAAAGGTTTCGTCCCTGTAAAGGCCAAAAACCGGAAGCCAGGCAGGATCAAGATCCGGAACCCGGTCCTTCTCATCCGGGCTGTAAAGCTCCAAAGACAGATTCGGGCTTAAGGCAGTCACTGAATTTAAAAACACAGCCAGCTCCATGTCCTTGTCACAAGCCAGGTCAGTAATGGCCTTTATGGTGACTGGATGGGACATTTTTGCAAAAATGGGGGTGAGCTGGGCTTTCAGGGCTGCGTCCAGCAGGGGGCTTTCATTTGGGATAGTTGTTAGGGTAATGATAAGGGGCACCTCCTTTTAGGGCTCCCAGGGTTTTTGGGACAAGTGCAGCCTGGGGCGGATGTTATTGGCTTAATCATATCATCTTTTAGGGGATTTTTCTATGGGGTTTTCCTCTGGGATGGCTGAAAAATTACATATTATTTTACTTTACATTCCTTCTTCAATTTCCTTAAATGCCCCGACCACCTGCTTCCACTCAACCTCCGTCAGATTCTGAGGACTGATATAGATCCGGTTCTCTTTCTTATCACACCCTACAAAAATATGCCTCTGGTACATTCTCTCCCGCACATCCTCTGCCATCGCCCCTTTCCCCAGCTCCAAAACCAGCCTAGGATAAGTCTGGCCCACGCTGCCGGATTCGATCCTCACAGGATGATACATTTCTCCCTTAAGGGCCCCGGCCATCTGGTCCACCATATCAGACCAGCGTTCCCTCTCCTTTTCATGGTCCCGTTCCATATAGGATTCCATCGCCACGCACAGACCGATCATCGCCTCTCTGGAGATTTTCGCGCTCCTGCATATACCGTGATTGGGGGAACCGTAGGAAATGCACCGCCTGATCCACTCCCTTTTTCCCACGATCAGTCCGCTGGCCTGAGGCCCCATAAGAGATTTTCCCCCACTGAAAATGACCATATCAGCGCCCATTTCTGTAAAGATCCACAGATTAGATGCCGGCGGCAGCTGAGCGGCTGCATCTACGATCACAGGAACATCTTTTTTATGAGCAATTTCTATGGTTTCCTTCAAAGAAAGGGACGCTTTCTGAAATGGCTGCGCCGTGGTATAAAGAATGGCAGCCGTCTTTTCATCGATACTGTGCCAGAGATCACCTGGCAGAACTTCATCCGCATCTCCCACCAGCCCTATCTTTGCCCCGGCTCCTTCCAAAGCCTTTACATAACAGTGATACTGCCCGTGAAGCACAAGGATCTGATCCTTTATCCCTTCCGTATCAGGAAGCCTTCGGTACCGGTATGCATCATCCCCGCACATAACTGCAGCCCCGCACAAAAGCAGTGCTCCCGAAGCGCTTCCTGCAATATAAGCAGCTTCATTATGAGTCAGCTTCGCAATCCGTTCCCCCAGTATCTTCTGGAGCAGCAGTATATCTGTAAAGCAGGAAGACATCTGTTCCATTGCCTCAAAAACTTCCTTTGACATCCTGCTTCCGCCGTAAAGAGTAATGGTATCGTGAGCATTTATAAATCTTGGTATTCCATATTTTTCCAGATAATCCATTTTTCTACCTCCTGGCCCCGATCCAAAGAGGAAGATCTGCCGCCTCCGGATTGTAGATGATCTTTCCCCCTTTTATAGTCATAAAACAGGTCAGCTTCTCTTTTCCGTCAATCCTCCTATAATCACAGTCGGGAAATGAACAGCGCCCTTCCTCCAGCCGCAGTATGGCAATATCTGCCGGCCCTCCCTCCTGGATCACCCCAAGATCCCTGCGGCTGATCACCTCCGCCGGACGGGCTGTTACACGGTAAAGCACCTCCGAAAGGGGCATACCGATAGCCAGATATTTATTCATAACAGAGAGAAGTCCGAAGGCAGGTCCATTTACATTATCCTTATAAAGGTCGGTAGAAATGGTATCGGGATAAAAGCCTTTTTCATAAGCCGGACAGGCGTGTTCAAAGACGAAGCTGCCTTCTCCGTGTCCCAGATCGAAGATAATCCCCCGCTCTCTGGCGGCCCGGACAAAATCCCGTACCTGCCCATTCTCATCCAGAACAGAAAAATGTTTTGCATAAATATGCGTATGTATATCTCCTGGTCTTAATCTCTCAAGAAGTCCCTGAAATGTCCGTTCCGGCTCTGCAGGCCGCACGTCTGCCATTACCGGTTTTCCGGCAATCTCTGCCGCCTCCAGAGCTGCATCCACCGACTCCCAGGGGCCGTGAGCCGTATCAAAATTTCCATCCACCGTATAGTGAGCTGTTTTGATCCCCACAATACACTCCTGAGTTCCTGCCACATTTCCCACTGTTTCTGCTAAAAAATCCTTCGGATTCTGCTCTGATGAAAGATGGACCATTCCCCCTTTTGCAATATTCAAAAAGGCGAAAATACGAATTGAGGACCGCTCGATCACTGACTCTTTAAAGGCAAAAAAGTCATCAAGCCCGCAGGTTCCCGCATCTACCGCTGTAGTTACACCAGAAGCAGGAAGGTGGACGTCCGGATGGATGGCAGGCAGACTGTCAGAGGCCCATGGAAACCGAGGATAAATATGGCAGTGCATATCGATCAGCCCCGGAGATACGATACATCCCGATGCGTCGATTTCCGTCTTTCCTCCTTCCCCCAGCTGCCCCAGCCCGGCGATCATTTCTCCCCGGATTCCCACGTCCTGACCTTCAAAGGAGCGGGAACGGCTGTTATATACCAGACCATTTCGGATTACCAGCTCATACATAGCCTATTCCCCCTTATCAGTCATAAAGCTCTGCGATCAGCTCAATCTCTACGGGAATATTGTGATTGGGCATATTGTGAGTTCCCATTACAGTTCTGGCGTGATACCCTCTTTCCTGGAATACCTCTGTCATCAGATCGGAGAAACCGTCCACCACCTCATCTACCTGCCAGAATCCTTCTGCCGTATTGACCAGAGCAGCAGCCTTTACAATACTTTTCACCCGGTCCAGATCTCCAAGATAGTCTCTCAGCGCTCCGATCAGGATAATGCCGCACTCCCTGGCAGCCTGATACCCTTCCTCCAACGTTAAGTCAGCTCCTACTCTGCCCTGAAAAATGGGCGTTCCCGTCAGCTGATTTTCCGGCCCGTGGCCAGAGGAATATAAAAGCTTTCCTTCCTGACGGATGGCTGTGATCGCTTTCTTTTTTGTTTTCATTTCTTCACCCGCCTTATCTTATTTTTACTATACAGTCAACGGATACAGGGGAATTTAAAGGCAGATTATAAGCCCCCATAGCAGACCTGGCATGAAGGCCTCTTTCTCCGAACACCTCCATGATCAGGTCAGAAAACCCGTTCATTACAAAAGGCTGTTCTGAAAAATCACCGCCGCTGTTTACCAGTCCAAGCACCTTTACCACACTCTCCACATGATCCAGATCTCCAACATAATCCCAGATCACGGAAAGGGCGTTTACCGCGCACTGACGGGCCGCAGCGTAGCCTTCCTCTCTTGTAAGGTCTGTTCCCACACGTCCGGTTAAAATCGGTTTTCCTTCGCTGTCAATAGGAAGCTGGGCTGATACATAAAGATAATCTCCCGCCCGCTTTGCAGATACAACCCCCTGTCCCTTTCTGTTTTTATTCGGAAGTTCAATCCTAAGTTCCTTTAATCTCATTTCTGTCTGTCCCATTTTTTCTCCTCTTCTTCCTCATTATCAAACGCCAGTGCGCCCTCCGGCTGACTCTGTGCATAAGAGGCCCCAAAATATCCTCTTGGCAGCCCGGAAAGCCTCTCAAAGCTGGTTCTCATCCTGTAAAACTGCTTTGTCCGCCCGCTTTCCACAATCCCTGTCAATATCTCCAGGCAGTGCAGGGCCATTTTCCCATCTGTTCTTGGAACACGTCCCCGGCGTATGGACCAGGCCATTTCTGCAGCCCCGATCCCCCGGTTATCTCCGTCATATCCGTGGGTATGAGGAAATACAATGGGCTCTGTCTGCCCCTTCATTATGACCTTTACCTCACCGCCAAAGAAATTTGGATCCTCTAAAAATAAAATTCCCTGAGTTCCGTAAAACGCCACATATGGCTTTTCCGTCCGTATACTTCTGGAATTAAAATGCAAAGTTCCAATGCAGCCGCTCTTAAAACGCACCACTCCCGACAAATAGGTTTCCGATTCCTGAAAATAGGTTTCCCCAAAGTTGTCATTTCCTGCAAAATAATGGGTCTGTTCAGGATCCATGATGCCGGACATACCGCACACTTCCTCTGCCTCTCCCAAAAGCTGCACCAGAGCCGTGCTGTAATAAATGCCTACGTCAATCCCGATCCCGCCTCCTGCCTTTGCCGTAAACGGAAACTTTTCAGCCAGAAGCCTTCCATCTCTTTGAAGCACCGCCGTGCAGGAAGTCACTGTCCCGATCAGTCCCGATTCCACAAGATACCTGGCAGTCTGTACCCCGGCTCCTAAAAATGTGTCGGGCGCGCAGCAAAGATACAGTCCTTTTTCCTCTGCCAGTTCTGTAAGCTCTCTGGCCTTCTCAAAATCCGGACACAGTACCTTTTCTGTATATACATGCTTTCCATGCTCAAGCAAAGTTCTGATTACAGAATAATGGGCCCCCGGAGGCGTCAGATTGATCACCAGCTCGATCTCCGGATCCTCTAAAATCTCATTCATTTCCAGAACCGAAATCTGATACCTTGCCCCAGTGCGCTCAGCAAGCTCCCGGTTCAGATCACAGCAGCCCGCCACCTCTAAAATTTCAAAGGAATGAAGCATATTTTGAAAATAAATTCCGCTGATGGCCCCGCAGCCCACTATCGCTGTTTTCACCTTTTTGAACTGCTTCATAAAATCAGCCTCCTATACTGCATTGTCACGAATCACACTGCTGTACCAATGGCCGCTCTCCTTGATGATGCGCTCCTGGGTATTAAAATCCACAAAAACAATGCCGAAACGGCTGGTATAGCCAAAGGACCACTCAAAATTATCATATAAAGACCACTGGAAATATCCCTTTACATTGACTCCCTGTTTAATAGCCTCCCACATGGCATTTAAATGGCGCTTCAGATAATCCTTTCTGGCTCCGTCCTCCACCGTTCCTTCCATGGTGACCACATCCGGGAAAGAGGTTCCATTTTCCGTAATATAAATATTTTCGATTCCATATTCATTCTTCATCCGAAGGAGCATATGTAAAAATCCCTCCTCCGTCACTGGCCAGTTTCTGTCATTTACCGGAACGTACTTTGGGTTTTCAATCTTAAAGCCCAGAGGCCACGCCTTTTCATCTGCCTTCACATAAAAATCATTATAATAATTGAGGCCGATAAAATCCAGCTTCTGGCTCATAAGCCTCAGATTTTCTTCCTTAAATTCCGGCAGAACCACGCCCTTTTCCCTGTAAAGGCCGATCATATCCTGAGGATATGTCCCCTTTATGATAGGATCTGCAAACCAGCGGTTCAGGTAGCCATCGGCCCGTACAGCCGCCGCTTTATCCTCCGGCCGGTCTGTAAGAGGGAGGCGTCCCATAAGATTTAATGTAATACCGATCTCCCCATCATATCCGCTTTTTCTGAAATGCTCTACCACCAGTCCGTGACCTGTATACATATGATACGCCACCCTCACAGCGGTAGAAAAATCACGGATCCCCGGAGCCTGACGGCCTTCTGAATGACCTAAAAACGCGGCGCAGTACGGCTCGTTTAAGGTAATCCATTTTTTCACCCGGTCATGGTAGGCATCCATCACTACCTTGGCATATTCCAGAAAATATTCCGGCATCTGCGGATTGGCCCAGCCGCCAATATCCTGAAGGGCCTGGGGAAGATCCCAGTGATACAGCGTAATAAACGGCTCAATCCCCGCCTCTAAAAGCTTATCGATCAGACGGCTGTAAAAATCAATTCCTTTCTGATTTACCTCCCCATATCCCTTCGGCAGGATCCTTGACCAGGCAATGGAAAAACGATACGCCTGAATCCCCATGGACTTCATCAGCTCCACATCCTCCTCATACCGGTGATAATGGTCGCAGGCCACCTTTCCGTCATCTCCATTTAACACATTACCCGGCACACTGCAATAGCGGTCCCATATAGTCTCGCCCCGTCCGTCCTCGTTATATGCTCCTTCAATCTGATAAGAAGCAGTGGCCACGCCCCATGAAAACCCATCCGGGAATCTCCTCTTTTCCATTTGTCATACCTCCTTATTTTTCATCACTTTCCAGCAATTCTACCACTACCTTCAGATCATCCAGAGCGTCTAAAAATGCATAACGGCCATTTCCCCGCCTGTACTCTCCCTTCTGAAGAAGCTTCATGCCCCAGTCCTCACAGGCGCTTATGGTCTTTGACATCCCTTTTACCTGAAAGGAAATGTGGTGGATTCCCTCCCCATACTGCTCCAGATGCTCTCTCCAAAGACTAGGTTCCTCATTTGGCTGGATCAGTTCCATCTGCAGATCTCCAAAATAGAAAAATGTCATATAGCATTTGGCTCTTGGCGCCGGTTCTCCCCGGTATTCTGTTTTGGTCACTTCATATTCTCCGCTGTTTACGATCTCAGGCTCTTGAACATCAAAAAACCTTGCAAACTGCTTTCTTGTTTTTTCAATATCCTTTACTAAAAATCCAATCTGTACCAATCTGGTATCTTCAATAGGTCTGCTCATATGATCTCTCCTTTTTTTCCATCTTTTCTATCGCCTCCATCAGCCCCTGTATGTAAGCTGTATCTGCATACCGGACCTTATGTCCCCACTCCCTGTCGCCTTCGATCCCCGGCACATGGTCGCTGACTAGAAATCCATCAAAACCAGAATGCATCAAGGCATATACCACCTCAAAGGGATCAAAATTTCCTTCTCCCAGGAAACATTCTTTAAACTTCGGCACGGTTCCCTGAACATCCCTCATATGGGCGTAGATCAGTTTCTTTCTGGGTCCGAAATACCGGATGGCGTCAAAAATATTCTTTGCTCCGCCCTTCATCTGGGAAAATGTTCCGATGCAGAATAAAAGTCCCCAGTTAGGGCTGTCAATCATTGCCTCCGCCCGTTTATAGCTCTCTATGTCAATAAACAGTCTGACAATCCCCGACAGGCTTTCTATGGGCGGATCATCCGGGTGCAGAGCCATAGTCACATGATACTCCTCCGCCACCGGGATCACCCGCTTCATAAAATATTCAAAGTTCTCCCACAAATACTCCGGATCCGGGATCAGCATGTCCCTTCTCTGCCCAAAATCTGCCATATCATCTATGCCCAGCTTCTGTTTTTCCAGATCAAAGGCCTGAACCGTGGCCCCATACCGTCCCACAGGTGCATGGTTTTCTGTTCTCCATACAAAGGAAGGAGAAAAATGATACCCCAGGACCGGGATTCCCACCCGCCCAAGGCTGCGTATGGATTCACAGACATTTTCAATCTGCTCATCCCTTCCCTCCAAACCCAGCATGGCCTTATCATAAAAGGAAATAGGCATATTCTCCATTGCTTCTACCTTTACCCCGTAAGCGCTGCAGCGCTCCATAAACTGGTATAGATCCTCATATTTCCAATAGCGGTCTGCCGGAAGATCAAAAGGAAGATTAAACTGCACCCGGTCAATTCCCATCTGCCTCGCATTGGTAAGTATCTCTTTATCTACACTTCTTATCTGTCCATATGCTAATCTCATGATCGTTTAACTCCATATACGGTCTAATGACGTCTCCTCATTCCACTCATCGGTGGACATCCACACTTCCTTTCCCTTCATGGGGCCGTGTTCCCGGATCAAGTCCTCATTTAGGGATATAATTCCCAAACCAGGCGCATCCGTAATCTCTGTAAACCCATCCTTTACAATGGGCTTCACCGGTCCGATAATCAGCTCCTGCCACCAGTCTGAATCAAAGGCGTCATGCTCCTGAACAAAGAAATTTTCGCTGGCAGTAGCCATATGCGCTCCTGCAAGGGCTGAAATAGGGCTTTCGCACATATGCAGGGCCATGGAAGCCCCATATCTGGCCGCCAGATCTCCCAGCTTTTTCGTCTCCAGAATTCCGCCCGAAGTGAGAAGATCAGGATGAACCACATCTAATGCTCCGGCCTGCAGCAAAGGCTCAAAGGTTTCTGTCAGATACATATCCTCACCTGTTGCCAGAGGGGCCGTAGTCGACTGCTTTAACGCCTTATACTGGTCGGTCAGATACCAGGGCAGCATATCCTCCAGCCAGGCCAGATTATATTTTTCCATCCTCCTTGCTATCTTGATCATATCCGGCAGAGGAAAATGACCGAAATGGTCGATGGCTAATGGAACTTTATATCCGATCACATCACGAACCCGTCCGATATATTCATCCAGCTGCTCCAGTCCCTGCTCCGTCACATGCATATTGGTAAAGGGGTGAGAAATTTTATTAAAATCATAAAGAGCCGCATTGGCCGCCGATACCTCTGCCCGGCTCCCGCCTCTTGCCACCTGGCGCACCCGCTCCTCTGCCTCTCTTAACTCATTTACCCAGTCAAGAGGCCCGCAGTAATTCCCCTCCTGAGCCATCAGAAGCTCTACGCTTAATATTTTCAGCACCGTAAAGCCCTGATCCATATACCCTTTTAAGATACGTCCCACTTCCTCCGGCTCCATAAGTACCCCTGTAGCCCGTCCGTCCTCAATATGAGTATCCGCATACAGGCGCACCCGGTCTCTGAACCGCCCTCCAAGAAGCTGGTACACCGGAACTCCATAAGCCTTTCCCGCCAGATCCCAAAGAGCCAGTTCAATAGCGCAGACTCCTGCTGATTGTCTGGACGGCCCTCCAAACTGCTTGATTTTTCGGAAAATACGATCCACCTCACATGGATTTTCACCTATGATGCGGCTTTTCAAATACTTAAGATATGTGGCGCTGGCCCCGTCTCTCATCTCCCCGTATCCGCTGATTCCCTGGTTCGTATCGATCCGGATCAGATAACATCCCCAGGGCGGCAGATCTACCTTTGTAAACTTCACATCTGTAATGCGAAGCTTTGAAGGATTAGAACTCTGCCTTACATAATCAAGACATTCCTCATAATTCACATTCTGCTTCATAATCTGTCTCCTTTATGATAGATATACGCTGCCTTTAACCCTTAACAGCGCCGTCTGCCATTCCCTTTACAAAATATTTATTGCAGGCCAAAAAGATCAGCAGCACCGGAAATGCCACCACCGCAGAAGCCGCCATGGTAGCGCCCCAGTCCACGGAAAATTCACCGGCAAACATATGGATAGCAATGGGCAAAGTTCTTGTTTTTGTGGAGGTACTTAAATTTAATGCAAACAGGAACTCCTCCCAGGCATGAATATAAGTATAGATTGCAACAGAGATTAACCCAGGCTTCGCTACAGGAAGCACCACCTTAAACAGCGCTCCGATTCCTGAACAGCCGTCAATCTTAGCCGCCTCATCCAGCTCCTTTGGAACCGTATCCATAAAGGAACTGAGCATAATCACACCCATGGGGATTGTCAGAGCCATATCTGACATAATAAGGGAAAAATGCGTATCCAAAAGCCCTGTTTTAGCCACCAGAAAATACAATGGAATAATAATTACCACACTGGGAATCATCTGACCAAACAGCAAAGCCACCTTAAGCACTCCATGGCCTCTGAATTTATACCGGCTCATCCCATAGCCTGCCATTACAGAAATAAACAGCGTGATACTTACCACGCACACCGTTATGATCACACTGTTGATAAACGCATCAAACATTTTTGAATTGGTCAGTACATTTACATAATTCTGCATCGTAGGCGCATCCGGAATAATCTGAGGCGGTATATCATACTGCTCCGTAGGCAGCTTAATGGAAGTTGAAATCATCCATATAGCTGGAAATACAGAAACCACAACCACCAAAAGAAGGATGGCATAGGTGCTTATTTTCCACAGAATATTTACATCCGTCACGCTTTTCTTCGTCTTTAACATGTTACCGTCCCTCCTTATCTCGTGTGAGATACAGATATACAAGGCTCACTCCCATAGATAAAAGGAATAATACCGTGCTGGCCGCGCTTGCGATACCAAAGTCATAATCCATAAACGCACGCTTATAAATATACATTGCCATTACCTCTGTCTTATGAGCCGGTCCGCCTTCTGTCATTGCGTAAATAAAGGTAAAGGCGTTGAGAGTCCATATGATCATCAGAAGAATGGTAGAATAACAGGTTGGGGAAATAGAAGGCCAGGTTACATTTTTAAAAATGTGATAGCCATTTGCCCCATCAATCACCGCCGCTTCTTTCAAATCCTTGGAAACGCTCTGCAAAGAGGCCTCGATCATTAAAAGAATAAAAGGGAACATTTTCCAGGTATTGACTGCTATGATTGCCCACATAGCCACCTTAGGATCAGACAGCCAGGTCTGATTTTTATCAATGATACCCAAAGATGTAAAAATGAAATTGATAATGCCGTAATCCGCATTGTACATCCATTTCCATACAGCGGCGCCAATAATACTTGGCGTAACCCATGGAATCATCAAAAGAATCCTTATAATGGGCTTACATTTTACAAATGACTGATGAAGCACCAGAGCCAGCAGAAATCCCAGCCCAAACTGAAAAAACACACTGCCAAAGGTCCATATAAATGTGTTCTTAATGGAATCAATAAAAACCTTATCGCCAAAAATCTTCTTATACTGGGAAAGCCCTGCAAATTCAGGGACCTCCATAAACAGAGTATTGTTGAAAAATCCCATAATCAAGGTGTAAATCAAAGGATACAGCATAACTACCGCTACCACCAGCAATGCCGGCATCACATAGCCTATGCCTGAACGTTTCATCTTTCTTATCATAACGGCGCCTTTCTGCTAAAGAGGCAGGCCCTGTTTCGGACCTGCCCTATTGTGTTATTTTAAAAGTTCGTTAACTGATGCATCCAGAAGCTTGCAGGCCTCTTCTGCAGACACATCATCTGTAAGCATCAGCTGAAGATCATCCATAATTGCCTGTCTGATACCTACAATATTTTTTACAGAAGGAAGGGCATGGGCATATTCCAGAGCGTCTGCATTGGGCTTAATAATATCCTCCGGATAATCTGCATAACGTGCTGCCACTTCACCTGTTCCAGTAAATGTATTCGTATAAATTGCCGCAATGTCAGGTCTGGTTAAAAACTTTACAAATTCCCAAGCTGCCTCCTGCTTCTCACTGCAGCCTGCAACCGCTACGGACCAGCCCCCTAAAATGGTGCTTCTCTCCGCGTCATTAGATGTAGGAACCATGGTACAGGCAAAATTAAGGTCAGGATTCATCTTAACAATTTCTTCTACATCATAAATACCGCTTAAGTACATAGCGATCTTGCCGCTGGCAAAGAGGGTTCGGTTGGCAATATTGTCATTCTCCAATACAGAAGACGGTGCATATGCCATCAGATCCTTATAAAGCTGGGCTGTCTCAACTGCCGCCTCACTTGAAAGCGCAGATGCGGAATTATCCTCTGTAAGAATCGTACCGCCTGAGCTTCCAAGCATAGTAATGTACTGGAAGGAGAAGTTAGAATAGTTAGTGCCGCAAAGACCATATCCATACACGTCATCCTTGGTACAGGCTGCCGCGATCTCCTTTACCTCCTCCCAGGTTTTTGGAGGTTCCGTATAGCCTGCCTCTGCCAAAAGGTCTTTATTATAAAACAGGGTGTAAGTTTCGCTTCTGAAAGGAAGCCCGTATAAGCTTCCGTCTACCGTTGCCGCATCAATGGCACCTTTTACATACTGACTTATATCAAGAGAGTCTGCCTCCACATACTCATCCAAAGGAGCCAAGAGCCCTGCGCTTCCAAAGGTTGTTACCCAGTCAAGGGCACAGGACATAACATCTGGAGCTGTCTTATTGGTCAAAGCCAGCATATACTTATCATTAGCCAGATCTGCCTGGAACTCTGCTTCAATTTTAATATTAGGATGCTCTTTATTCCAAAGTGCCTCAATTTCCGGCCATACCGCTTCCTGCCAGTTGCCATCCCAAAAAGTCAGCGTGATCTCCTCATCTCCGGCCGCTTCTGCAGAGCTTCCTTCTGCTTCCTGTTTTTCCGTCTCTGTCTGCTGCACAGTCTCTGACCCACAGCCAGTAAGCACTCCACCTGCCACAGCAGCAGTCATCACAAAACCTACTGCTCTTTTTACCGCTTTTTGCATCAATCTTCTCATACGTTTCTCCTTTCACTACTTGTTAATTTTAAAATGTTAACGTTTTCATTTTCTAACAGCCAAATAATAGCATATATTTGTGCATTATGCAAGTATTTTTATTTTCTTTTTTATTTTATTCCACATTTTTCGATATTATATAAAATGAAAACGTTATTAATTTATAGTCGATTTAGTACATCTTGCAATAGAAAATTAAATATGATACAATGAAATTGACTCATTTTCATACTTTAAGAGAGGATTGCATATGATAACCATCAAAGATGTGGCCATATATTCAGGCGTTTCCCTGACCACTGTTTCCAGAGTCATCAATGGTTCTGAAAAAGTAACACCAAAAACAAAAGCCAAGGTAGATCAGGCCATTAAAGAATTGGGGTATTTTCCCAATAAAGCCGCCCGTTCCCTGGTTACAAAACAGGCAGATTCAATCGCCATCATGTTCCGCAACCTTCATGACCCCTTTTTCAGCGAACTGATCCACGGAATTGAGGACGCTGCCGCCCATTCCGGCCGCAACGTTATTTTCTGCAGTCCGGGAAAAAACGAAAAAGTCAGGGACCGTTATATCGAATACCTGACAAATGGGATTTCTGACGCAATTATCCTTTATGGCTCCCTCTTCAGCGACAAAGCCATGATCGATCATCTGTATAAAGTAAATTTTCCGCTTCTGCTGATTGAGAATAATTTTCAGACTATGCCTGTGAATCAGTTCCTGATTGATAATATCAACGGCGCGCGGAACGCAGTTCAGTATCTGATCAAACGCGGCCATAAAAAAATCGCCCATGTTATGGGGAATCCCAACAAAAAGGTTATTTTAGAACGTTTCAGCGGCTACACAGAAGCCATGCAGGCTAACGGCCTTATGATCCGTGATTATTATATCCAGAAGACGCAGGACGATTCTTCCATCTCTATGTCAGCCTTCAAAGATATGATGGAGCGTCCAGAACGTCCTACCGCAATCTTCTGCAGTGATGACAAGATTGCCATACAGGTGATCACCGCTTTAGAAAAGTTGGGATTTTCTGTTCCTGAAGATGTGTCTGTAATTGGTTTTGATAATTTGAACAGTTATAATAATTCCTATCGAGGCCCCCGGATCACCAGTGTCCAGCAGCCTCTTTACCAGATCGGCTATGACAGTATCCTGGCCATTGACCGGATACTAAAGGGAGAATCGACAGAGCTGATCAACAAAACCTATTCTACCGTCCTGGCTGAACACGAAACAGTTTCCGACTGCTCTTCTCCCTAGAGCGTGGTTGAAAATTGCTTTCTGACAGCTGTGCGTTCCACTTTGTGGGAGATCCCGGTTGGATGAAGGAGGCGTAGCGGGCTACGCTGACTGAATCCGGCTGGGATATGCCGCGAAGTGGGACGTGCAGATGGCGGGAATGAATTTTCAAACACGCTCTAGAATAAAAGTAGGTCTGCAAACCACAAATATAAAAGCATAGGAGATCTAAAATGGACAATAATAGTTTAGCCCATAGTGTGTCCTGAATGCCACTACTTTTTCAGTAAAGGCAATGCTCTTTATGAGATGGAGGAGGGCCTCCGCAATCGTCATGCAGGTGGAGCTTGCAAAACACTTATAGGTGCTCCGGGCAAAAGTTGGGGGGCTGAGTGTATAAGAAAAGGCGAAAAAAATCGTCAGTTGCGTGTCGCAGAGCTGAACGAAAGTGATGTGGTATAAAAAAGTTGACAGCTTGTTCTCAAGGATTTCATAATAAAATCAAGAGAACAAGGAGGTATTCAAAGTGGCACGTAAA
>URNT01000021.1 GCA_900549235.1 uncultured Clostridium sp.
CCCTGATAGGAGAGGGGATTGACCCGGAGTTTTATGAGGAAATCAGTAATTTTGTGGAGAGCTTTGACGGTATTGTGGGAACCCATGATCTGATTGTACATAATTATGGGCCAACCAGAAGCATGGCTTCCATCCATGCAGAGGTCCCCAATGATTGTGACGTGGAGTTCAGCCATGAGATCATTGACCGCATTGAACGGGAGGCGCTGCGGCGGTTCCGTCTCCTTCTTGTAATCCATATGGATCCGGTGGAGACGCACAATGAACTGGTTGTAAAATTCAAAGATATGGTGGCCGATGTCCTGGAGAATATTGACAGCCGTCTGGAATTCCATGATTTCAGGATGGTGGACGGACAGGCCCGGATTAACCTGATTTTTGATTTAGTAGTTCCCTGGGAATATAAACAGTCTGTGCAGGGTAAACTGAAAGCAAGGATTAGCGATGAGGTTAAAAAGCGGGACGGGCGCTGCGAGTGCGTCATTACCGTGGAGAACAGTTTCATGTCGGGAAATAAAGAGTAGGCTAATCCCCAAAGGGGGAAGGGCAGATGTCACAGGAAGAGATGATACAGGCAATGGCAGAGGGCGACAGGGAAGCCTTCCGCCAGTTTTACCAGGAAACGGCCCGCCCGGTGTACAGCTTTATCCTGTCACTGACAAAAAGCCCTTATGAGGCAGAGGACCTGATGCAGGAAACATATCTTTGCGTATGGACCAAGGCCAAATCCTATGTCCCTTTGGGAAAACCCCTGGCCTGGGTCTTTACCATTGCCAGGAATCTCTGCTATATGAGGTTCAGGGAACAGAAAATGGTAAGCAATGTGGCCTTTGATGAGCTGGAAGAAAAGGAAGAGGGAGCGTACTGTGAATCCCTGGAACAGGCTGCGGACAGGAAGGTGCTCCTTGACGCCCTTGGAAAAATCAGCGAGGAGGAGCGTCAGATCGTGCTTCTCCATACCGCGGCCGGGATGAAGCACAGGGAGGTGGCGCAGACCCTGGAAATGCCTTTGGCCACAGTCCTGTCCAAATACAACCGCTCCATGAAAAAGCTTCAGAATATCCTGAAATACCCAGGCGCCTGAAGGGCTGTCCGGAGCATATGCCAGGAATCGGAAGGGTCTTTGGAAAAATATTGCCTGGAAAGATATTCAAAAAGGTACTGCTTGGAAAAATATTCAAAAAGGTACTTGACGAAAATTGAACTATGATATATAATAACTTTCGTTGTGTTATTGGGCTATCGCCAAATGGTAAGGCAACGGACTCTGACTCCGTCATTTCAAGGTTCGAATCCTTGTAGCCCAGCGATAAAGATTTCCCGCAGGTTTTAGGATCTGCGGGATTTTTTTACTTGTACAGGCTCCGGGATCTGTGGTATGATGGAGACGGAAAAAGAAAGGTCTGTAAGAGGCGGTTATGTATACATTTGAAAGCAGGGTCCGTTACAGTGAGACGGACGAGAGCGGCCACCTTGGAGTGGCGGGAATCATTGATTATATGCAGGACTGCAGCACCTTCCAGTCAGAGGACTGCAGGGTGGGAGTGGGATTTTTAGAGGAGCATCACAGGGCCTGGATGCTTTCCTACTGGAGGATCCTGATCGACCGTCTGCCGGAGTGCGGGGAGCGGATCCTGGCAGGAACCTGGCCCACCTCCTTTAAGGGGATCTATGGCTATCGGAATTTTGTGCTGAGGGGGCTTAAAGGGGAAAGTCTGGTGCGGGCGGAGTCGGTCTGGTTTTTATATGATACCCAGGCAGGACGGCCTATCCGGGTACAGCCGGAGGATGTGTCTCCCTACGGCCCGGCAGAGGAAGCCCTTTCCTTTGAACCGGCTCCAAGAAAGATTCTCATCCCTGGAGAAGATCAGATCCTTTTTAAAGGAGAGCCGGTGCGGATCGGGCGCTGCCACCTGGATACCAATCACCATGTAAATAATGCCCGTTATGTGGAGCTTGCCAGAGAGGTCCTTCCGGAGGAGCTTGATGTCTGTGAGATCCGGGCAGATTATAAAAAAGCAGCCCGCCTGGGAGATCAGCTGACACCCCTGGTCAGCCGGGACGCAGATACATGGACGGTGGTCCTTAGGCGTGAGGATGGGGAGCTATGCGCGGCAGTATGGTTCAGAGCAGATGAAAGAAATATAAGGAGTTTAAAGAATGATTGAATTAGGAAGAGTACAGGAGCTTGAAATCGTAAGAAAGAAGGAATTTGGAGTTTACTTAAGTGAGAAGGCCGGAGACGAGGCAGCGGTGCTTCTGCCAAAGAAGCAGGTGCCGGAGGGGGCGGACATCGGCACAAGGATACAGGTATTTATCTATAAGGATTCCTCCGACCGTCTGATCGCCACTACCGCCGCGCCCAGGCTGCAGGTGGGAGAATGCGCGGTGCTGGAGGTGAAGGAGATCTCAAAGATCGGCGCCTTTCTTGATATGGGCCTTGAAAAGGATCTGCTGCTGCCCTTTAAGGAGCAGTCCCATCCGGTGAAAAAGGGAGAGCAGTGCCTGGTCTGCCTCTATGTGGACAAGAGCCACCGTCTGGCAGCTACCATGCGGGTGTACTCCCATATGAGCAGCCAGTCTCCCTATAAGGCCGAGGACTGGGTGGAGGGCACGATCTACGAGATTAATGAAAATCTGGGCGCCTTTGTAGCAGTTGACAACCAGTATTACGGACTGATCCCGAAAAAGGAGCTTTACGGCCGTTTCCATGAGGGAGAGAAGGTGCAGGCCAGAGTGATGCGGGTGAGAGAGGACGGCAAGCTGGATCTGTGCCTGCGCCAGAAAGCTCATGTCCAGATGGAAACAGACGCGGAGCAGGTGCTGCGGGTTATCGATGAGTTTGACGGCGTCCTTCCCTTTAACGACAAGGCAAAGCCTGAGGTGATTATGCGGGAGTTTACTATGAGCAAAAACGCCTTTAAGAGAGCGGTTGGCCGTTTGTTAAAGGAAGGAAAGGTAAGGATCACAGAAAAGACCATTGAGCGGATCTGAGTCCCGGATAAAATAAGATCCGGCGATACATACTGATAACAGGGCGGCGCGGGACAGTCTCTTTTTGACGGCTGTTCCGCGTCTGTTTATACACAGCATTGCAGCAGAAAGGAAGGCGGCTATGAAGCAGAAGCATCCGGTCGTTGAATATGGGATCATCCTTCTTGGGACCTTTTTGATCGGGATCGCCATTAAGAATATATATGATCCGGTGAACCTGGTTACAGGCGGGGCCTCAGGTATTGCCATTATCGTAAAGGAGCTTTTTGGGGTTCCTCTGTGGCTTACTAATACCATTCTCAATGTTCCTCTTTTTATTACAGCCTACTATATGATGGGCTGGCAGTTTATGAAGCGCACCCTGTTTGCTACGGCCATGCTGTCGGTAATCCTTTATCTGCTGCCGGAGCGGGCCATTATCGGGAATGATCTGTTTTTATCTGCTATTTTTGGCGGGATCATAACGGGGATCGGCACCGGCCTTGTATTTATGGTAAACTGCACCACCGGCGGTACAGATATGCTGGCAGCGCTGATCCAGAAAAAGCTGCCTCATTATACCACGGCCCAGATCATGCAGGTGCTGGACGGCCTTACGGTGCTGGCTGGTGCCTCGGTTTTCGGCATCCAGGCGGCTCTCTATGCCATCGTATCCATTTTCTGCCTTGGAAAGGTGACAGACGGCATCATCGAGGGACTGAAATTCTCAAAGCAGGCTTATATTATATCAGACCGCTATCAGGAGATCGCCCAGGCGGTTCTTGAGCGTATGGGCCGGGGTGTCACCAGCCTGGACGCGGTGGGAATGTACTCAGGGCAGAAAAAGCAGGTGCTGTTTTGCGTGGTTTCAAGGAAGGAGATCGTTGTATTAAGGCAGATCGTGGCTGAGTTTGATACGGATGCTTTTTTGATCGTCAGCGACGCCCGTGAAGTTTTTGGGGAAGGATTTATCGAAGCTGTCAGATGAATATCAGATTAAACAAAAAATTTACGGGAAATCTTGGAAACATTTGTGACATACAGCACTTTTTTTTTTTCGTATACAAATTAGCTAAAACAGAAAATTGGATTTTGTTGATTTACAATATGGAAAGTGCGGGCGGTTTCATGTATGATAGAGACAGTTACAAAAGAGGTAATAATTGTAAATATCAAGCGTGAACAAGCGTATAATTCAGGAGGAGAAAACAATATGTCCAGCTTATCACTTAAGAATGTCACCAAGAAATACCCAAACGGCTTCGTAGCAGTTAAGGAGTTCAACCTGGAGATCGCAGATAAGGAATTCATCATCTTCGTAGGTCCTTCCGGCTGTGGTAAGTCCACCACACTCCGTATGATTGCAGGTCTGGAGGATATTTCTTCCGGTGAACTTTACATCGATGGAAAACTGGTAAATGATGTTGAGCCAAAAGACAGAGATATTGCCATGGTATTCCAGAACTACGCTCTGTATCCACATATGTCCGTATATGACAACATGGCTTTCGGCCTTAAGCTGAGAAAGACACCAAAGGATGAGATCGACAGAAAGGTTCATGACGCAGCTAAGATCCTGGATCTGGAGCACCTGTTAGACCGTAAGCCAAAGGCTCTTTCCGGTGGTCAGAGACAGCGTGTTGCCATGGGACGTGCCATTGTCCGCAGCCCCAAGGTATTCCTGATGGACGAGCCGCTGTCCAACCTGGACGCAAAGCTGAGAGGCCAGATGCGTGTTGAGATCTCCAAGCTGCACCAGAGACTGGAAACAACCATTATCTACGTTACACATGACCAGACCGAGGCTATGACACTGGGTACCAGAATCGTAGTTATGAAGGATGGTATTGTACAGCAGGTAGACAGCCCGCAGAATCTGTACGATAAGCCATGCAATAAGTTCGTTGCAGGATTCATCGGCGCACCTCAGATGAACATGATCGACGCTCAGGTGGGCAAGAGCGGAAGCGATGTTACCTTGACCTTCGGCGGCCACACCGTAGCACTGCCAGAGGCAAAGGCTAAGAAGTTAGAGGCAGCCGGCTATGTAGGCAAGGTAGTTACTATGGGTATCCGTCCAGAGGATCTGCATGATGAGGAAGGCTTCCTGGCATCCTCTCCAAAGAGCGTATTTGACGCTACTATCCGTGTATACGAGATGTTAGGTTCCGAGGTTCTTCTGTACTTCGATATTGACGACGCTAACTTTACCGCAAAGGTAAATCCGCGTACAACCGCAAGACCTGGCGATACTGTAAAGCTGGCTCTGGATCTTGACAAGGTACATATCTTTGATAAGGAAACAGAGAATGTGATCCTGAACTAAGGAGATGCGGGGATTTTATTTGGTAAAAGTGTACAATTCATAAAAAATTCACGTTAAAAAGGGCAAGAGAGGCAACAACTCTCTTGCTTTTTTTGTAATTCTGCATTAAAATATCAAAATAGGGACACTAGAGCGTGTTTGACAAACAGGCTCTAGTCTAATACGTCAAAAAGGAGAGTATACCATGATTTCAAATCAGATACTCCAGACCACACTGGATGGATTAAAGGCAATTACGAGAATTGATTTAGGAATTTGTGATACAGAGGGAAAAGTGCTGGCGTCTACCTTTACAGACGCGGAGGAGTCTGAAAGCTCCATACTGGTATTCGTTGATTCACCGGCAGACAGCCAGGTGATCCAGGGCTACCAGTTCTTTAAGGTGTTTGATGAGCACCAGCTGGAGTATATCCTTCTTGCAAAGGGTGCCAGCGATGATGTGTATATGGTAGGAAAGCTGGCTGCCTTCCAGATTCAGAACCTTCTTGTAGCTTACAAGGAACGCTTTGACAAGGACAACTTTATCAAGAATCTTCTTCTGGATAATCTTCTGCTGGTTGATATTTACAACCGGGCAAAGAAGCTGCACATTGACACAGATGTAAAGCGGGTAGCTTTTATCATCGAGACACACAATGAAAAGGATGTAAATGCCCTTGAGACTGTCCGCAGCCTGTTTGCGGCAAAGACAAAGGACTTCATCACTGCTGTGGATGAGAAAAATATTATCCTTGTAAAAGAGGTACGTCAGGGCGAGTCCTATCAGGAGTTAGACAAGACAGCCAATACCATTCTTGATATGCTGAACACAGAGGCCATGACCAAGGTACGGGTGGCTTACGGTACGGTGATCAACGATATTAAAGAGGTTTCCCGCTCTTATAAGGAAGCGAAGATGGCTCTGGACGTAGGCAAGATTTTCTATGCTAATAAAAATGTGATCGCTTACAATAACCTGGGTATTGGCCGTCTGATCTACCAGCTTCCGATCCCTCTGTGCAAGATGTTTATCCGGGAGGTCTTTGACGGCAAATCACCGGATGAGTTTGATGAGGAGACAGTGGCTACCATCAACAAGTTCTTTGAGAACAGCCTGAACGTATCCGAGACCTCTAGACAGCTGTATATCCACCGCAACACCCTGGTATACCGTCTGGATAAGCTGCAAAAGAGCACTGGTCTGGATCTTAGGGTATTTGAGGATGCCATTACATTTAAGATCGCCCTTATGGTTGCCAAGTATATGAAGTACATGGAGAACCTGGATTATTAAGAGGTCGTAACAGATGATAGAATTAAGCCATGTCAGTAAGACATATAAAAGCGGCAACAAGGCTGTGAGAAATATCAGTCTGACCATTCAGGACGGAGAGTTTGTTTTTGTGGTGGGCAGAAGTGGTTCCGGCAAGAGTACGCTGATGAAGCTGCTTCTTAAGGAACTGGAGCCAACTAAGGGCCGTATCGTAGTAAACGATATGGACCTTGGACGTATGCCCCGCCGCTATATCCCCAAATACAGGAGAAAGCTAGGTGTGGTCTTTCAGGATTTCAGACTCCTGAAAGACCTTACTGTATTTGAGAATGTTGCCTTTGCTCAGCGGGTTATGGGCGTACCCAACCGCGTGATACGGGAAAATGTTCCTGAGATGCTTCGGCTTGTAGGCCTTTCTTCTAAGTATAAGGCCTACCCCAGGCAGTTGTCCGGAGGCGAACAGCAGCGTGTGGCCATAGCCAGGGCTCTCATCAATAATCCGGAGGTCCTTCTGGCAGATGAGCCTACCGGAAATCTGGACAGCTTCAATACCCATGAGATCATGAACCTTCTGGAGGAGATCAACCAGAGGGGGACTACAGTGGTGGTGGTGACCCACAGCCGGGAGATGGTAGCAGAGATGAACAAGCGTGTGATCACCATGGACCGCGGTTCCATCATCCGTGATGAGGGCGGTCTGGCTCCGGCCGGAGGAAAGGCAGATAAGCAGCTATGAGAATCAGAACATTATGGTACTGCTTAAAGCAGGGCATGATCAATATATGCAGGAATATTTTATTTTCGCTGGCCTCGGTGGCAACGATTTCTGCATGTATTTTTTTATTCTGTCTGTTTTTTGCCCTGGCGGCCAATGTGCGCCACGGAGCAAAGGCGGCAGAGAATACGGTGGGGATCACTGTGTTTTTTGATGAGTCTATGACGGAGGATGAGATCCTTTCACAGGGTCAGGAGATTATGGCCTGGCCGGAGGTGAAGGAGGCGGAATATGTGTCCGCCGAGGAGGCCTGGGAAAATTTCAAGACTCAGTATTTTGAAGGCATGGAGGAGCTGGCAGAGGGCTTTGCGGAGGATAATCCCCTGGCAGGCTCTGCTTCTTATGAGATTTTTTTAAATGACATTTCTGACCAGGAGGGAGTAGTCAGCCGTCTGGAGGGGATGGAGGGTGTAAGAAAGGTGCGCTATTCAAGCACTCTGGCGGCAGGCTTTACAAGTGCCGGAAAGGTGATCGGCGGGCTTTCTGCTCTGATCATCGGCGTGCTCCTTGCTGTGGCAGTCTTTCTGATCAGCAACACCATTTCTGTAGCGGCAGCCTTTAGAAAGCGGGAAAATGAGATCATGCGCTATATCGGCGCTGCCAACTATATGATACGGGCGCCTTTTATGGTAGAGGGCGTGATTTTGGGCTTTCTGGGCGCGGCAATCCCTCTGGCAGGGATCTATGTGCTGTATCAGAAGGGGATGCTGTATCTGAGCACAAAGTACCAGATCATTATGGGGATGTTTTCTCCCCTTCCGGTGGAGGTGATTTTTCCATATATGGCATGGGCGTCTATGGCCCTTGGCGTGGGGATCGGATTTTTTGTAAGCTGTGTCACCATTCACCGTCATCTTAAGGCTTGACGGAGGTTTTACTTTATGAAGAAGGCTTGGAGGAAGCGGACGGCAGCTGCTGTGTGCAGTATGGTACTGTGCACAGGGGCTGCATTTTCCGCCTATGGGACCAGCGCGGACATTCAGGATGCCAAGAAAAAGGTGTCTGCTCTGGAGGAGGAGAAAAAGAAGGTGGAAAGCACCATCAATGAGCTGGAGGGTTTAAAGTCGGATACAGCGGCCTATGTAAAGCAGCTGGACGGCAGTCTGGCTCAGCTGGCCTCGGAGCTTACAAAGCTGGAAGGACAGATCGGGGACAAAGAGGATGAGATCGCAACGGCCCAGGAGGAGTTAGAGGCGGCGAAGGCGGCGGAAGAGGAGCAGTATGACTCCATGAAGCTTCGTATCAAATATATGTATGAAAATGGGGATACTGGCTTTATGGAGGCCATTGTCCAGTCTCAGAGCATCGCGGAGCTTTTAAACCGGGCGGAATATGTAAGCCAGGTGGCGGAGTATGACAGAAAGATGCTGGTCAAGTACGGTGAGACAAAGGATGCGGTGGCCTTAAAGGAGCAGGAGCTTCAGAGCGAGCGGGAGGCTCTGGTGGAGCTTCAGGAGTCCACAGAGGCCAAGGAGGCCTCTGTTCAGAAGCTGATGGACCAGAAGCAGGCGGAGCTGACCTCTTATAATGAAAAGATCCTTTCGGCCCAGGGAGATTTAAGTGAATTTGATGCCCAGATCAAGGCACAGGAGGCAGAGGTGGCTAAAATTGAGGCGGAGATGAAACGCCGGGAGGAGGAGGCCAGGAAGCGGGAGGAGGAAGCGAAAAAGAAGGCTGAGGCTGAGGGGAAAACGTATACTACTACAAATTTAGGGAATATTAGCTTTATATGGCCCTGTCCTTCCAGCAGCAGGATCACCTCTACCTTCGGTGACCGGGAGTCGCCTACAGAGGGGGCCTCCAGCAACCATAAGGCCATAGACATAGGGGCCAGCACCGGAGCCAATATACTGGCAGCAGCAGATGGAGAGGTCACGATCTCTACATACAGTGTTTCGGCAGGAAATTATATCATGCTGGATCACGGCGGCGGTGTAAGCACTGTGTATATGCATTGTTCCCAGCTTCTGGTATCAAAGGGAGAAAAGGTGAAAAAGGGCCAGGTGATTGCAAAGGTAGGCTCCACCGGATACTCTACAGGGCCGCATCTGCATTTTGGGGTGCGTTCAGGAGGCACCTATGTGGATCCTCTTAAGTATGTCAGTCCTTAAATATCCATATATATAGAGCAAAGGAAGGCAGATTGGAGACAGAATTGGAAAATCGTAGCTTGAATCAGAAACAGGATGAGGAGATAAAAAGAATAGAGAAGGAGAACATTTCCCAGGGAAAGAGCCGTTTCTGGGCTGGAGCAGTAGCCGGGGCTCTGGTTACGGCCTTTGCAGGCCTGATCGTAGTGGGGATGTCCGCAGGGATCTATCTGTTCGGAAAACGAGTGATGAGCCAGCAGCCGGAGAGCGGCGGGGAGGTTCAGGAGGATCAGCTGGATTATCAGGGGATCGTGAACAAGATGAACCTGATCGAGCAGATTGTGGATCAGTATTTTCTGTATGACGAGGATACAGAGCAGGTGGAGGATTTTATCTACCGGGGTATGATGGCGGGATTGGATGATCCTTATTCCACCTATTATTCACAGGAGGATTACTCCTCTCTTAAGGAGACTACAAACGGCACCTACTCCGGGATCGGGGCCATGATCAGCCAGAACCGACTGACTGGACAGAGCACCATTGTCAGAGTCTTTGAAGGCTCTCCGGCTCTGGAGGCAGGCTTAAGGCCCGGCGATGTGATCTACAAGGTAGAGGGGCAGCTGGCCTCTGAGGAGAACCTGGATGTGCTGGTAAGCAATTACATCAAGGGCGAGGAAGGAACCTTTGTCCAGATGACGGTGTACAGGGAAAGCGAAAAGGAGTACGTAGATCTGTCAGTAGAACGGCGCCGGATCGAGGTGCCGACGGTGGAATACCGTATGCTGGAGGATCAGACCGGATATATCCTGGTGACGGAGTTTGATGTGATTACGGTGGAGCAGTTTAAGGAAGCCGTAGATGACCTTCAGGGCCAGGGGATGAAGCAGCTGGTGATTGACCTTCGGAACAATCCGGGAGGCGTACTTGACAGCGCGGTAGAGATGGCGGATTATCTGCTGCCCGATAACATTTCCACCTATGAAAAGGGAGAGGGGAATACCCTTATTGTCTATACGGAGGATAAAAATGGTCAGGGATCGGTCTATACGGCTTCTGACGGGCATCAGGTGGATGTTCCGGTGGCTGTTGTGGTAAATGAAGGCTCTGCGAGCGCGTCAGAGGTATTTACAGGGGCCCTTAAGGATTATGATAAGGCGCTTGTAGTAGGAACTACCAGCTATGGCAAGGGAATTGTCCAGAATCTGGTGCCCTTAGGCGACGGCTCCGCCATTAAGCTGACTACAGCCCACTATTATACTCCAAGCGGCTTTGACCTCCATGAAAAAGGAATCACACCGGATGTAGAGGTGGAGCTGGCTGAGGAGCTAAAGACTCAGGCGGTTGTGGAGATTACGGAGGATAACCAGATCCAGGCGGCGGTTGAGGCGCTGAGGGAAGGGGAATAGCGAGAAAAGGGGCCCGGACAGGCAGATGTGTCCGGGCCCTTTGCGCGGAGAAAAAAGGATTTGTTTTAAACAGCTTCCAGCAGATAACGCAGAATCGCCTCTCTGCAGCCGTCATGGTCATTGTCAGCGGCTCTGCAGTGGGCAATGGCATTTACATGGTCGTTGGCGTTGCCCATGGCAATGGCTAGGCCGGCGGTTTTAAGGACGTCCAGGTCGTTATCTGCGTCTCCAATGGAGATAGTTCGTGAAAGGGGAACCTTTAGATAACGGCAGAGCTCTGTAAGGCCGGTGGCCTTTGTAATGCCTGGAGGAGAGATCTCAAGAGAGGATTCCTCCGAAAAGGAGAAGGTCAGGGGCAGGGAAGCCAGGCGGTCCAGGGATCTCTGACGGGAAGCGGCAGAGCGGTGGTAGAGATTGAATTTTTCTATGGGGCAGCCTGAAGCGCTCCAGTAGCTGCGGACATCCGGCACCAGAGTGGCGATTCGCTCATACATAGGCCGGTATAAGCCCATCAGGTAGTCTTCAATATGCTCTAAATAGTATGGAGAGAGAAGGGATTTTCCCTGGCTCAGTACAAAAGAGGCGGCATCCTCAGCCTCTGCGGCGTCAAAGATGGCATCCAGATACTGGGGAGGGATTGCCTCATTATGGATTATGGTGTCTGTCCTGAAATCCATGATCAGGCTTCCGCTTTCACAGATGCCGTAAGGCACTGAAGATAAAAGCTCCGGGTAATCATTTAACTCGTCGCGTCCCCGGCCGGTGCAGAGCACCACATATTTTCCCGCCGAAAGGGCCTGGCGGATGGCGTCTATATTGCCGGGAGAGACTTCCTTTTTTGAATTTAAAAGGGTTCCGTCCATATCAAGGGCGATCAGGTCATAAGCTGTGTTCATAGAGGGCCTCCTTGGTTGTTATATGGATAGGTATACTATAGGGGGATGGGAATGTCAAGAATTAGCAGGAAGGATTCCTCTTTCCCCCATTTTATGCTATACTTGCTATGCGGTAAAACCGGTATGCACAAATTAACGGAAGGGAAGGAATGAAAATGCTCAGAAAACACATGATAGTTTCAGGACGTGTTCAGGGTGTGGGCTTTCGGTATACGGCCTGTGTGCTGGCAAGGCGCCTGGGACTGACCGGCTGGGTCAGAAACTGCCCGGACGGGACGGTGGAGATGGAGGCTCAGGGAACTGAGGCGGATATTAACTGCCTTCTTTCCATGCTGGGCAAGGAGCGGTTTATCCGCATTGAACGGGTGGAAGCCAAGGTGATCCCGGTGGTCCGGGAGAAGAGCTTTGAGGAGCGGTACTGATGATGGGGAAAAAGATTCATATATGGGCCGGGCGCACAATAAGGTGTGGTAAGGCGCCATGGGAAAGGGGACGCGGATGATCCGTCTGGTGAAAATAGTAAGGAAGATCTACAGGAAATTTTCCAGGGACGAGATGACTGTCTATGCGGCCCAGGTCTCATTTTTTATCATACTTTCTGTGGTGCCCTTTATTATGCTGCTGCTGACGGCGGTGCAGATGGTACCGGCTATCAGCAACGCAAGGTTTATGAGTCTGATCGTTGACCTGACCCCGGAGGATTATAAGTCCCTGGCCTTCCGCCTGGTCAATGACCTGTCCCTGAAATCTCCGGCTACTATGATCTCACTGACGGCGGTTACAGCCCTGTGGTCCGCTGGCCGGGGAATGTTCAGCGTAGCAAGGGGGCTGAACCGGATCCATGGTCATGTGGAGAAACGGTGGTATGTGATCAGCCGGCTGATCTGCTGCGGTTATACGGTAGTGTTTGTGGCAGTGTGCGTTCTTTCTCTGGGAACACTGGTCTTTGGTGATATGATCCAGGCATTTATCAGCTCCCGTTTTCCGCTGATCGCGGAGGTAACAGGGCATATTGTGAATTTCAAGGCGCTGTGGTCCCTTATGGTGCTGTTAGTCTTTTTCCTTGGGATCTATACCTTTGTACCGGACCGGAAGCTGCGGCTCAGGGATCAGCTGCCGGGAGCGGTGTGCTCTACGGCAGGATGGATTTTGTTTTCCCTTGCTTTCTCCATTTATTTTAATCATTTCGGAGGGAAAAATTATTCTTATATGTATGGAAGCCTGGCAGCCATTGTCCTGCTGCTTTTGTGGCTGTATTTCTGTATGTGCATCCTGTTTTTCGGAGCGGAGATAAATTGCCTCTGGAAGGAGCTATGGCAGGATGACGGGCTTCAAAATGAAACAGGAAGGATACGAAAGAAATGAAACGATTGCTCAGCTATATGAAATTTTATAAAAAGGAAAGTATTCTGGGCCCGTTGTTTAAGATGCTGGAGGCCAGCTTTGAGCTTTTAGTGCCCCTGGTGGTAGCCAGTATGGTGGATGTGGGCATCGGAAACCGGGATCAGGGGTATATCTTCAAGATGGGGGGGCTTCTGGTGGCTCTGGGGCTCATCGGCCTGGCCTGCTCCCTGACAGCCCAGTATTTTGCGGCAAAGGCGGCTACAGGGGCAGGAACGTCCCTGCGCAGTGACCTGTTTGCTCATATCGGAGGCCTGTCCTACCGGGAAATCGATACCCTGGGAACGGCAACTCTGATCACCCGTATGACCAGCGACATCAATCAGGTGCAGAACGGTATCAATATGACCCTGCGCCTGCTTCTGCGTTCTCCTTTTGTGGTATTTGGCGCCATGATTATGGCATTTACAGTGGATGTCAGGTCGGCTATGGTCTTTGTAGTGACTATACCGGTTTTGTGCGTGGTGGTATTCGGCATTATGCTGGTGAGTATGCCCTTATATAAGGGGGTGCAGAGGCAGCTGGACCGGGTGCTTCTTACCACCAGAGAGAATCTGATGGGTGTCCGGGTGATCCGGGCCTTTAACCGCCAGGAAAGTGAGCGGCGCCGGTTTGAGGAGGAAAATGGCAGACTGGTGACCATGCAGGTTTTTGTAGGCAAGATTTCCGCCCTGTTAAACCCGGTGACCTATGTGATCATTAACCTGGCTGTTGTGGCGGTGATCTGGGTAGGAGCTGAGCAGGTGGAAGCTGGTGTGATCACCCAGGGAAAGGTGATCGCCCTGGTGAACTATATGTCCCAGATCCTGGTGGAGCTGATCAAAATGGCAAATCTGATCATCCTGATCTCTAAGGCTGTTGCCTGCATGAACCGGGTGGACAGTGTGTTTGCTGTAGAGGGTTCTGTAAAGGATGGGCAGGGAATTGGCTCCGCCCGGCCGGAAGGGAGCCGTTCCGGCGTGGAATTTCGCAATGTAAGCTTTGCCTATGAAGGGGCAAAGGAGGAGTCCTTAAAGGATATTTCCTTTCAGGCGGCTGTGGGTCAGACCATTGGCGTGATCGGAGGCACCGGATCTGGAAAGACCACTCTGATCAATCTGATCCCCCGTTTTTATGATGTGGTTAAGGGACAGGTGCTGGTAGACGGCCGGGATGTAAGAGAGTACAGCCTGGATACTCTGCGGGGGTACATGGGCATTGTTCCCCAGAAGGCAGTTCTTTTTAAAGGAAGCCTCCGGGACAATATGAAATGGGGAAAAATGGATGCCGCAGATGAGGAGATCTATGAGGCCCTGGGTACGGCTCAGGCCCGTGAGTTTGTAGATGCCAAGGGCCAGGGACTGGATATGGAAATTGACCAGGGAGGAAAAAATCTGTCCGGCGGGCAGAGGCAGAGGCTGACTATTGCCAGAGCGCTGGTGAGAAAGCCCAGGGTTCTGATTCTGGATGACAGCGCCTCCGCTCTTGACTTTGCGACGGATGCGAGACTGCGCATGGCGATCCGGGAAAAAACCAGGGATATGACTGTATTTATCGTGTCTCAGCGGGCTTCCAGCATCAAGCAGGCAGATACCATCCTGGTGCTGGATGAAGGGCAGCTGGCAGGAGCCGGGACTCATAAGGAGCTTTTAAGGACCTGTAAGGTGTACCGGGAAATCTGCCTGTCACAGCTTTCAAAAGAGGAGGTGGAACGGGATGAGCAGTAAAAAGGGAACACTTGGCAGGGACAAAAGCAGGGAAACCCTGAAACGGATTCTGTGCTATATCAGTCAGTATAAATGGGCGGTAGCCTGCTCACTGTTTCTGGCAGTGGTTACAGTGGCGCTGACTCTGTATGTACCCATTCTGACAGGCCGGGCTGTGGATCAGATCATCGGCCCGGGGCAGGTGGATTTTAAGGCTCTTAAGGGGATTCTCGTTATAATCCTTGGGGCTATGGGGCTGACGGCAGTGAGCCAGTGGCTGATGAACCATATCAACAATATCATTACCTACCGGGTGGTAAAGGATATAAGGACAAAGGCCTTTGACCATCTGGAGGTGTTGCCTCTTGGCTATCTGGATACCCATCCTTCCGGTGATGTGATCAGCAGGATCATTGCGGACATCGACCAGTTTTCCGAGGGCCTGCTTATGGGCTTTACCCAGCTGTTTACAGGTGTTATGACCATTGCGGGGACGCTGCTTTTTATGCTTTCCATCAATCCGCTGATCACAGTGGTAGTGGTGGTGCTTACGCCTGTTTCCCTGTTTGTGGCGGCATTTATCGCAAAAAAGACCTTTGTTATGTTTAAACACCAGTCAGAGACCAGGGGAGAGCTTACCTCCCTTACAGATGAAATGCTGGGAAATATGAAGGTGGTACAGGCCTTCGGGTATCAGAAGGAGGCGGGGGAGCGGTTTGACGCCATTAACAAAAAGCTGGCGGGCTACAGCCTAAGGGCTACCTTTTTTTCCTCTATCACCAATCCGGCCACCCGTTTTGTAAACAGCATGGTTTACGCGGCAGTGGGGATTGCAGGGGCCTATGGAGCCATCCGGGGCTTTCTGACTGTTGGACAGCTTACCAGCTTTTTAAGCTACGCAAACCAGTATACAAAGCCCTTTAATGAGATTTCCGGCGTGGTAACGGAGCTTCAGAATGCCTTAGCCTCTGCGGCCCGGGTATTTGAGCTGATGGATGAGCCGGTGATTCCTGCTGATGAGCCGGATGCGGCTGTGCTTTCTGATGTAAAGGGAAGAGTGGATCTTTCGGATGTGAGCTTTTCCTATACGCCGGACCGGCCTCTGATCGAGGGCTTCAGCCTGAAGGTAGAGCCGGGCCAGAGAGTGGCCATCGTAGGTCCTACAGGATGCGGAAAGACCACCATGATCAACCTGCT
The DNA here is from genome assembly GCA_900549235.1 of uncultured Clostridium sp. Lineage (GTDB taxonomy): Bacteria > Bacillota > Clostridia > Lachnospirales > Lachnospiraceae > Enterocloster. Next base: position 16,005 of record URNT01000021.1, read on the forward strand.
TATGCGTTTTTATGACGTAAAAGGGGGGAGTATACAGGTGGAAGGAAGGGATATACGCCATGTGACAAGGGAGAGCCTGCGCACCAGCTATGGCATGGTGCTTCAGGAGACCTGGCTTAAATCCGGCACCATCCGGGAAAATATCGCCTACGGCCGGCCGGATGCCTCAGAGGAGGAGGTAATCCAGGCGGCAAAGGAAGCCCATGCCCACAGCTTTATCATGCGGATGAAGGATGGCTACAATACGGTGATCAGTGAGGACGGGGGAAACCTCTCCCAGGGCCAGAAGCAGCTTTTATGCATCGCCAGAGTCATGCTGTGCCTGCCGCCTATGCTGATCCTGGATGAAGCAACCTCCTCCATCGATACCAGAACCGAGATCCGGGTGCAGAAGGCCTTTGGAAGGATGATGGAAGGCCGCACCAGTTTCATTGTAGCCCACAGGCTGTCAACCATCCGGGAGGCCGATGTGATCCTGGTGATGCGGGATGGACGGATCGTGGAGAAGGGACGGCATGAGGAGCTCCTTGAGAAGGGAGGATTCTATGCGGAGATTTATAATAGTCAGTTTGCCAGGGGGTAAAAAAAGCCTGTCTGCTTCCAGGTGTCGGAAATAACCTGGGCGGTTTTTTTGCGGATTCTGTCCCCCTGCCGGTAATTGGCCTCAGCCAGGATAAAATAAAGGGGCTTTCCTGCTGCCGGATCCAGGAGAAAGAAATGCTTCTCTGCCTGATCCGGCACCAGGGAGGAGGGCAGGAAGGCCGCACCTCTGCCCTCTTCTAAAAAGGTCCGGGCCATCACATGGTCCTCGGCTTCATAGACCCGTGACAGTGTTATATGGCGGCGGGCAAGGATTTCATCCTCCAGGCTCCGGGTATAGGTTCCATTCTTTAAGAGGATAAAGGGAACGGCAGCACAGTCCTCCAGGGAGGGTGCGCAGTCCAGTTTCCCTCTGAGATAGGCCTTGGGAACCGCGAGGATCAGCTGATCTTTTCCCAGGATGGTTTCTGATAATAAGGAATGATGCAGCAAGGGTGCGCACAATAGGGCAAAATCTGCAAGATCATTTAAAATATAAGCGGTTCCAATCTGAGAGGCCGTCCGTATCAGCTCAAAGTCTGTATCCGGAAGGGCCTTTTTCAGTTCCGGAAGAATCTGGCGGACTGTAAAACTGTAAAACATGGGAGTGACGGCAATGCAAAGGCTGTGGCGTGTTTTGGAGAGCTGCTCTAACTTTTCCATCGTGGTGTTTCGTATGGCAAGGATTTCACGGGCCCCCTTGAGGTAGATGAGACCTGCCTTTGTAGGAACCATTTTTTTATTTTCACGTTTGAAAATGGCAGTGCCAAGCTGTTCTTCTTCTGTTTTTAGGCATTGGCTCATGGCAGAGGGAGAGATAAAGAAATGCTCTGCCGCACCGGACACGGTTCCGATTTTCTCCAGTGCAAGAAGGTACTCAAATCTTGTCGTATTCATAGGTATCGATCCTCTGCTTTCTCTGTTCCAGGTAATAATCCGCGTACTGATGCATATAGTAGGGGGCTCCCCAGTTATTCATAACAAGGTGGATCAGGTATTCCTCCGCAGGGGACAGAGGGTGACCGCGGCGGAGTCCGATCCCCTGGTATACGATTATGCGGGGAGAAAGGGAATAGGCACAGATCCCGTCGGCTGGATTATAATAGGAATCGGGAATCAATGCGGCTCCAGCTCCGTTTAATACCATTTCATATAAAAGAGGGATTACATTGGAACGAAAAATAATATCCGGTTCCAGACCTGCATTCCGGTAAAGAGTAAGGACCATATCACCGTAGGAGGTATCTGAACGGTTGGTTAAGATAGGAGTGCCGGAAAGCTCCTTAAGGTGAATGGGTGGGTAAGGACGGTTTGGGGGCAGAGAAACCGGATCGTAGGACAATGGATGGCCTTTGGGAAGGAGCAGCAGAAGCTCCTCATCCATAAATTTTAAGTATTCCAGGTCTGTCAGAGTGGTTTCCATGGCTCCTAAAAGTGACATGGTGATCTCTCCGTTCATAAGCATCTGTTTTAAAGCCGGATTTTTGTCACTGATAAACTGGAGATCCACTTCAGGATAATGGCGGTGAAAATCAGTGAATATTTTTGCAAAGGCCTGAGCTCCCCGGATGGGGCTTCCCCCCAGTATAATGCTCTGGCGCGGAGTCCCGGACAGGGAAGCAACCTCACGCCGGATGGAAAGGGCTGCTTCCAGACAGGCGCGGCAGCCTTCCAGATAGATCTGTCCGGCCTGGGTAAAGACAAGGCCTTTTCCTGAGCGTATGATCAGAGTAAGGCCAAGGGACTGCTCCAGCTCGGAAAGCCATCTGGAAAGAGCCGGCTGGGACAGGTGAAGGATTTTTGCGGCTTTTGTAAGGGACCCCTCCCGGGCCAGGGCGGCCATATATTGCTGGTCTTTTAAATACATAGGCAACCTCCATAACTTTTACTTAAAATTAGCATGATTTTTATGTCGTTGTCAACAAAAAGAAATTAAACTATACTTTTTATATAAAGAATTCATATGAATTTTGCTTAAAAAATGAAAAGTAAGAGGGTATGGTTATGCAGATGTATATTGTATTAGGACTGCTCATTTTTATGATCGTCATGTTTTTTACCCATAAAGTTCCTTATGGGGTTACTACTATGACCTGCTGTGTGATCCTGGCGCTGACAGGGATCTTTGATGTACAGACCGCATTTTCGGGGCTTGCAAATAAGACTACCATATTGATCGCAAGTATGTTTACAGTGGCCTATGCCTTTGGAAAGACAAGTCTGATCAATAAGGTGCGGGCAAGTATGGAGCGGATCAAGGAAAAGAGCGGATTTGCGTTTATCTCATTTTTATTTATTGTTACGATCATCCTGGCACAGCTTATGGGAAGGACGGCGATCATATCCATCATCGCATTATTTTTAGTATCTCTGGATGATAAAGATGAGATCTGCGCCTCCAGAATGGTCTTTGCCGCATTTGCTGTAATGGCAGCCTGGAGCCTTAAGGTTCCTGTAGGGCTGGGGGCCACCATGTCAGCAACAGCCAATGCCTATTATGAAGGAATTATCAATAATCCTGAACTGATGCTGATGCCGGGAGATTTTCTGAAGGTATCGCTGCTTCCTGCCGCTGCCCTTACGGTTTATGCGCTGTTTGCCTGGAAATTTATTCCTAAAAATAAGATCAATACGGCAGATGTAAAAGAGGTAAAGGAAACCGCCGCCATTTCCCCACGGGATGAACGGATCATCAATCTGGTATTTATCGGTGTGCTTCTTGGGTTCGTATTTGGATCAAAGATAGGAAATCTGATGTATGTGATTCCCGCAGCCGGTGTTCTGGTGCTGATCTATACAAAGGCCCTGACAACAAAAGAAACGGTAAATTCTTTAACAGGGGATATGGTATGGATGATCGCAGGTGTACTGGTCATGTCCGACGCCATTGGAAAATCAGGAGTGGGAGATATGATCGGAAATGGGCTTTTAGTGATCCTGGGCGACAATCCTTCCGGTCTGGTTGTGCTTTTTGTGTTTGCGGTTACCACCATTGTAATGACCACCTTTATGTCAAATACAGGAACAGCGGCAGTTCTGACTCCCATTGCAGCCTCTCTTTCTATGGTGGCAGGGATGGACCCCAGAGGGATCGTGCTGATTATCAATATTGCTTCTATTATGGCCATCGCTTTTCCAAGCGGCTCAACTGAGTGTGCCCTGGCCTTTGCCATCGGGCAGCATGAGCCTGGAAAGCTTTTGAAATTTACCATACCATATCTGCTGATCGCAGTAGTGACTCTGGTAATTTCCGCCAGTATTTTCTTTCCGGTTTATCCGGCGTAGCTTATTTATGTCTTGTTGAAGGAGGAGATCAGAATATGAGATCATTTTTACAGGAACCGGAGGCCCAGAGGCTTCCCGATGCTTCCGAGGCTTATATTGACAGAAAGCATTATTACAGGCAGTTTCTTCATGGATATTATCAGTTTGACTGTGTGGTATCAGAGAGTACCGTCCGATCTGCTAAATTTTACATACCGGAGGGTTCTGTGTATAACCAGCCCACCGTTTTTGTGGGAGTGCCGGGAGGGTATAATCCTTGGGAATTTATGGTACAAAGCAGGTGGAAACAGCTGGCAGACCAGTATGGCCTGTATCTGGTGCTGATGGAGGCAGCAGACGAAAACGGGTGGTGTCGGAGAGAGGAGGATCTGGCGTATCTGGATGCCCTGAACAATGATATTGCCCTGCGCCCTATGTTCTGCTCCTTCCAGGCCAGCTTCTATACAGCGGCCTATGGAGATGCGGCGGATGCCGTAGGCGCCCACAGCCGCAGAAATCCCAGAGCCTACAGCGGGACAGCCCTGATCGGTACAAAGGGAATGTCAGAGGAGGAATGCCGGTGGCTGGAAGAAACCGGTTCCAGGGTGGAAGGCGTGTCCCTAAGCCAGATACAACACCCGGTATGGCTTGTTTATTCTGAGGAAAATGAGGCGGTAAGACGGGAGCTTTCTTATTATAAAAGGGCTAATCATGCTTTGGCTGAGGCAAAAGAGGAGAAGGGACGGACAACCTGGCTTCCAGAGAAGGGCGGTTCTATCGATGAGCACTGGTGTGCAAAGACCGCTGCAGAGGTCAGAGACTGGGAGGACTGTTTAGAGGATGGAACCAGTGAACAGATTTTAACGGAGCTGTTTGACGGGATCCTACGGTATCCTGGTACCAATAACGGGGCCCTGCGTAAAGTGGAAAATATCTATGACCGAGGATTTAAACGGTTTTCGGCTCCTGTATGGGGCGGCTATTATCAGGATAAACGGGATATGTACCAGAGGGAATGGTATGTATATGTACCGGAATCCGCGCCGGCAGAGGGAGAGATGCCTGCGGTATTTGTATTCCACGGAGCAGGAGGGAGCGGAGATGAGATCGCTGACCGTATGGGGTGGAGCGCTGCAGCTGACCGGTACGGCTTTATGCTGGTCATGCCAACTGCTTCCGAGCCTAACGAGGTGCGCTCCATCAGTGACATCCGTACCAACAATATTTTCAGGCCTATGTGGAATACCGGCTATCCTCAGCCGGAACGGCCGGAGGATATGCGGTTTCTGGACTTTTTGTACCAATGGGTAACAAAGACTTATCCGGTAGATAAAAGCCGCATTTATGCAAGCGGACAGTCCTCAGGAGGAATGATGAGCTGGGCCTGCGCGGCCTACCGTGCGGATTATTTTGCGGCGGCGGCGCCATTTTCCGCAAGGCATATTGACATCGAAGCGGTGGAGCGCGGAGAAAAAGAGCGTGAGCCGGTCTGCAGCTCCCTGATCCCGGTTATGGCTAATCTGGGATGCTGCGACAGTGCCTTTAAGGGCGGCTTTAAGGAAGCCAGAGAACTGGTGGATGGCTGGTGCAGCCGGTATGGACTTACAAAGAAATGGTCTGACTATACCTATATGGACGGTGGGAAGAACTGCAGCAGGAAAGAGGGATTGTTTACCCATTATATCTTTGAAAATGAGGACGGTATTCCCCTGCTTCATCTGACCGAAACGGATACAAAGGCTCATGCAGCCTGGCCCAGTGAGTGTGATATGGTCTGGAAGGAGTGGTTTGTACACTTTAAAAAGGATCCGGTTACAAAAAAATTATATTATCAGGGGAAGCCGGTATAAAAGAGCACACATGAGAGTAGAAAAACAAAGTTGATCCAGTTACAAGCAAGCGATGCCCGGTAAACTTTCCAGGCATCGCTTGTATTTTAATATCTCTCAGAACATTATTTCCCATTAACGCCATTTTAACAAAAGATCTTGCTGACAATTTATAAAACTTTATGTATAATATATTCTGGACAGCAATGCTGTTAGTATAACAAACCATTTTTAAAAGGAGGAACTATTTATCATGGAATCTGACCCTCAAGCGGCCAATATTCTGTCACAGCTCATCGTTTTACTGATCCTTACGGCGGTCAATGCATTTTTTGCAGGCTCGGAGATGGCGGTAGTATCAGTAAACAAGAACAAAATTCACCGTCTGGCGGAGCAGGGCAATAAGAACGCGGCTCTGATCGAACGTCTTATGGAGGACTCAACTGTATTTTTATCCACCATCCAGGTGGCGATCACTCTGGCGGGCTTTTTTTCCAGTGCGTCTGCGGCAACAGGTATTGCCCAGGTTCTTGCAGTGAAGCTTGCGGCCTACCAGATCCCTTACAGCCAGACTGTGGCAAGTGTATGCGTTACCATTATTCTGGCTTATTTTAACCTGGTTCTGGGTGAGCTGGTGCCAAAGAGGATTGCACTGCAGAAGGCAGAAGGCTTCAGCCTGTTTTGTGTGCGCCCGATTTATTACATTTCACGGATCATGAGCCCATTTATCAGCCTGCTTTCTCTTTCTACCAGCGGCCTTTTAAAGCTGATCGGTATGCACACGGAAAGCCTGGAAGAGGAGGTCTCTGAGGAGGAGATCAAGTCCATGCTGGAGACAGGAAGTGAAAAGGGTGTATTTAATGACATAGAAAAAGAGATGATCACCTCGATCTTTTCTTTTGACGATAAGCGGGCCAAGGAGGTTATGGTGCCCCGGCAGGATATGGTGGCCATTGATATAAGTGAACCGACGGAAAGCTACATCGACGAGGTGCTTCGTTCCATGCACTCCAAGATACCGGTGTATGAGGATGAGATCGACAACATCATCGGTATTCTCTCCATTAAGAACCTGATCATTCAGGCAAGGGAGAATTCATTTAAAAATCTGGACATCCGCTCCATGCTTTCTGAGCCCTATCTGGTGCCGGAAAACCGCAAGACGGATGCTTTGTTTAAAGAAATGCAGCGTACCAAACAGAAGCTGGCGATCCTGATCGATGAGTACGGAGGAGTTTCCGGTATGGTGACTCTGGAGGATCTGATCGAGGAGATCGTAGGTGATATACATGAGGAATATGAGGATGAGGAGCCGGATATTCAGGAACTGGAGCCCCACAGAAGCTATCTTGTAGCCGGGGGGATTTCTCTGTTTGATCTGAAGGAGGAGCTTCATCTCCATATGGACAGTACCTGTGATACTCTGTCAGGCTATCTGATGGAGCAGCTGGGATATATTCCCGGCCCGGAGGATCTGCCTCTTAAGGTGGAGACGCTGGAAGCAGACTATGAGATCCTTAAGCTGGAGGACCGGGTGATCGCCCGGGTTAAGCTGATCCTTAAGGAAATGCCCTCAGAGACGCCGGCGGAGGAAGAATAACAAGGAGGAAATGAAAAATGGATTTTTTGTTGGAAGGGATCATGGCTGTCACTTGGCAGCAGGTGGTCATGTATGTGGTGGGGATCATCCTCATCTGGCTGGCAGTGAAGAAGGAGTATGAGCCTTCTCTGCTTCTGCCTCTGGGGTTTGGAGCCATCCTGGTGAATTTGCCTTATTCCGGCGTCATTGACCAGATGGTCCAGGGAAAGGTGCCGGCGGCAGGTATCATCCAGTGGCTGTTCGAAACGGGGATCGAGGCTTCTGAGGCGATGCCGATCCTTCTGTTTATCGGTATCGGAGCGATGATCGACTTTGGCCCGCTGCTGAGTCAGCCGGTGCTGTTCCTCTTTGGAGCGGCTGCCCAGTTTGGTATCTTCGCGGCGATTCTGATTGCCTGTATGCTGGGCTTTGACTTAAAGGATGCTGCTTCCATCGGTATCATCGGAGCGGCAGATGGCCCAACCTCCATTCTGGTTTCCCAGGTGCTGGGCTCTAACTATATGGGCCCGATTGCAGTGGCGGCTTATTCATATATGGCTTTGGTGCCCATTATCCAGCCTTTCGCCATCCGTCTGGTAACCACGCACAAGGAGCGCTGCATCCATATGGAGTACAATCCAAAGAGCGTGAATAAGAGCCTGCGTATCGCCTTCCCTATCGCGGTAAGCATTATCGTAGGTCTTGTGTCTCCTCAGTCTGTGGCTCTGGTAGGCTTTTTGATGTTCGGCAACCTGTTAAGAGAGTGCGGTGTTTTAAATTCCTTAAGCCAGTCTGCTCAGAATGAACTGGCAAACATCATCACCCTGCTTCTGGGTATTACTATTTCCTTCAGTATGCAGGCAGAGCAGTTCGTAAACCCGGCTACCCTGATGATCATGGGTCTGGGCCTGGTAGCCTTTGTATTTGATACTATGGGCGGTGTTTTATTTGCCAAGCTGATCAATGTATTCTTAAAGATGGCAGGGAAGAAGCCGATCAATCCGATGATCGGCGGCTGCGGTATTTCCGCGTTCCCTATGTCCTCCCGTGTAGTACAGAAGATGGCGGCTCATGAAGAGCCCGGCAACATCATCTTGATGCAGGCGGCAGGAACCAATGTATCCGGCCAGGTTGCTTCTGTCATTGCCGGTGGACTGGTGATCAGCATCGTGACCCAGTATCTGTAAGGAGGGAAAATATATGAATATGCAGAATATCGAGATCGCCCTTGAGATCATGGGAAAGGGAATGGCCGGTATCTTTGTGGCCATTATCGTAATCATGGCGGCTGTTATGGTTCTTGGTAAGGTAACAGCAGGAAAGAAGGACGAGGAATAAATCAAAAAGGGGCATGGCTTCCGGCAGCGGAGGCTGTGCCCTTTTGTAATATGACGAGCAGTTTGTTTGTCAGAACAGGAGTGCTGCCAATGAGAAGCAAAGAAGAAAGACAGAGGATTTCGGTCAGAAAAGAGCTGGAAAAAGCAGAGAAACAGGAGGAAAGACTTAAAAAGCAGGCGTTGGAGACGGAGCGGAAGGGAGATGGCTGGAGGAAGGAACTGGAGGGCAGAGTACCGGACAAGGTATATGGGGGCCTTCAGGCAGCCTTTTATAAGGCGTTTGAAATGATATTTGAGCGGGGAACGGGGGTTATTGAAAAGAGCTTTAACGGGGAGCGGCTGAAGGAGGATTATGCGGTGCGTGATTTTACCTTTCAGGTAAAGGGAGACCGGGGAAGCCTTAAGAGGTTCCGAAAGGGGGCCGGGCGGCTCCATGGGGTTAATCTGGCTCTTACCTCGGCTGAGGGCATTGGTCTGGGAATATTTGGGATTGGTCTGCCGGATATTGCAGTGTTTACGGGGGTGCTGTTAAAAGGGGTGTATGAGACAGCCCTGTATTACGGGTTTGATTATGAGGGGATGGAGGAGCGGTATTTTATCCTGAAGCTGATGGAGACTGCGGTGTCCAAGGGGCACTTATGGGTGAGGGGGAATGAAGAACTGGATGAATTTTTTGCCGGAAGGGGCCGGACAGTGGACGGACAGGTGTTAAAGGAGCAAATCAGGAAAACGGCAGAGGCCTTTGCGGTAGATATGGTATTTTTAAAGTTTATACAGGGACTGCCGGTGGCAGGGGTCATCGGAGACGCAGGGAACCCTTATGTATATCGGAAGGTAATGAGATATGTGGAAATAAAGTACAGAAAACGGTATCTGCTGGGAAAGGAAGGAAAACGATGATCCTGCCTCTCTTTTTTGGGAGGGGGTGCGTTTTGAGTATATGAGGGTTATCGGGAACTGCCCATCATCTCCAGCAGTCCCTTCTCCGCCTCGTGCATCACCCAGTTTTTCCGGTGCACCACAGCCTGGTACCGGTACAGGGCCGGTTTCAGTGGATAGTAGGCCACATGCTCCCGGTCGCTTGCGCAGGAGTCTGCGATAAAGGTGACGCCGATCCCCATGGCGGCCATGGAGCGGGTGGCGGTGATGCTGTTGGTTTCGCACATTGTGCTGGGGGTGAACTGGAAGTCTGAAAAGACTGAGTCTGCCAGGACCCGCAGGGTAGACCCCTTTTTTGAAAGAAGAAAATGATCATCTTTAAATTCCCGGATCAGATCCTCCTGAAGGATGGGCTGACCGGGATTTTTTGCATGGTAGGGGTGGGAGACGGGGATGGCAAAAAAGACCTCTTCCTGCCGGGTAAGCCAGATCTGGTCCCTGGGAAATGCCTCTGTGTCGTTTAATGCCATGAGGGCACAGTCAATGCTCTCGTCCAGGATCATTTTCGTGATCGCAGGCACATTGGATTCGGAGATCTCGATGGTCACCTGAGGGAATTTCTTCTTATAGGGCGGGATGACCCTGGTCAGCAGCTGCAGCCCGAACTGGGAGGTAACGCCGATGGTGATATGGCTTTTATGATTTTTGCTCCGGATAGTTTCGTAAAGCTCCTTCTGGATCTGGATCACCTTCTTTGCGGCTTCCACATAAAGTTCCCCCTCCGGAGTCAGGATCAGCTCGCCTCTGGCGCGGAGAAACAGAGGGGCCCCTACCTCCTGCTCCAGCTTTGAAAGGTACTGGCTTAAGGAGGACTGGGAGACAAAAAGTTCTTCCGCCGCCTTGGTCATATTTTTCCGCTGCGCAATGGTCAGAATGTAGTTTAAGTATTTAACATCCATAACACCCACCTCCGTCTGTTTTCACAAAAAAACTATTAGTAAAAATGATTGTGTCTATCATAATCACATATTGGTCAGCTTTTTCTATTTGTATTATAATCAAAACAGTTAAAAAATCAAGTATGAAACCAAGATCAGGAGGAATGTAAAATGGCACAGACACCGGTTGTAACAGAGATGCAGGTCATTCCTGTAGCAGGCTATGACAGTATGGAAATGACCTTAAGCGGGGCTCACGCTCCTTATTTTACAAGAAATCTGGTGATCCTTAAGGACAGCGCGGGACACACAGGCATCGGGGAGATCCATGGAGGGGAGTATACCTGTGAATGTCTGACAAACTGTATCCCTCTGGTGGTAGGGCAGGAGATCGGCAGATACAGAGCTATTCTCGGAACCATCCACAGAGGCGGGAAAAAGGCTGAGGGAGATGACGGCGAGGGGATCCAGACCCTGGACATCAGTAAGCTGAAATTTGTGGTAAAGGCAGAGTGGGCCATTGAGTGTGCCCTGTTAGACCTTTTGGGTCAGCATCTTGGGGTGCCCTTATGCGAGCTTCTGGCAGAGGGAAAGCAGAGAGACAAGGTGGAGGTTCTGGGCTATCTGTTCTATGTCTCCGACAAGGAGAAAACAGATCTTCCCTACCTGGATGAAAGAGAGAGCAGGGATCCCTGGTTCCGTATGAGACGGGGGGAAATGATCACCCATAAGCAGATCGTCGAGCAGGCCTGCTGTCTTCAGGAAAAATACGGCTACCGGAACTTTAAGCTGAAGGGCGGCGTATTTGCGGGAGAGTATGAGATGGAAACCGTCCGGGCTTTAAAGAAGCAGTTCCCTGAGGGCCGGATCAACATCGATCCAAACGGTGCCTGGAGCCTTGAGGAGGCCATCGGCCTGTGTAAAGGGATGCATGGCATATTGAGCTATATTGAGGATCCCTGCGGCCCTGAGGCAGGCTTTTCCAGCCGTGAGATCATGGCCGAGTTTAAAAATGCCACCAATCTGCCGGTGGCTACCAATATGATCGCTACAAACTGGAGACAGTTCTATCATGCAGCAGCGCTGAAGGCAGTGGATATTGTTCTGGCTGACCCGCATTTCTGGGGACTGGAGGGAAGCCTGCGGATGGCGGCAATTTTAAATGACTGGGGTCTGACCTGGGGAAGTCATTCCAACAATCATTTTGACATCACACTGGCTACCTTTGCCCATGTGGCCGCCGCGGCTCCAGGCCATCCAACTGCCCTTGACACCCACTGGATCTGGCAGGACGGACAGGATCTGCTCCTTGACGCGCCGAAGATCAGGGATGGCTATCTGGAGGTGCCGGATGGTCCGGGTCTGGGCGTAACCCTTAACATGGACCGGGTAATGGAGGCCAACCGGCTCTACAACCAGATGCCAAACCACGACAGGGATGATGCCATGGCCATGCAGTATCTGATTCCGGGGTGGAAATATGATTCCAGGAAGCCCTGTCTGGTCCGCTGATTCAGAACTGAGATTTAATGCCAAAAACGAAAATAGTTCTATTAAAATAATTATGAGTAAGGTCAAATAAAACGAATTTTACTTATAGGTCTGTCCCATATATAATCATTATATAAAAAACAAGCAAACGAACAGAAGGAAAGGAGGGCAGTAAGGGGGATTCTGAAAAATGAAATTGATGTGTATATTAGGAGGAAATGATATATGGACGCTGGTATGTTAAGCTTGCTTGGTATTTTGCTGGCTCTTGTAATTCTTGTAATCGGGTCTATGAGGGGTTACCCCATTATGATCATCGGACCGGTCTGTGCTGCCATTGTATTCCTGTTTTCCGGGCAGCCGGTTATCGAAAATATGAAAGGCCCTTATGCCGCTGATTTCGGCGGATTTGCAACTTCAAACTTTCTCTTGTTCCTGCCGGCCTGTATTCTGGGCTCTATGCTTGGAGACTGCGGCGCGGCCCAGGATATTGCCGTGAAGGTAGGCAATGCTTCACAGAAGATCGGCGGAAAAAATGCGAAGTTCTGGGTGCTTATGGGACTTTCCCTGATCACCGCGATTCTTTCCTTTGGCGGTGTCAGCGGCTTCGTGGTAATCTTTACCATTGCTCCTATCTGCCGTTCTATTTTTAAGAAACTGAACATTCCGTGGCATTTTGTTATTGCGGTAGCTGTATATGGAGGAACCATGTGGACAGCCATTCTGCCTGGCTCCCCTGCGATCCAGAACCTGATTCCCATGGATTATCTTGGAACAAACCCCAAGTCAGCGCCTATGATCGGTATCATCTGCGCGGCAAGCTGTATTTTATTTGGTGCCTGGTACATATGGTTCCAGCTTAAGAGAAATGAGAAGCGGGGAGAGGGCTATGATGTAACCGGCGCTCTGATGGACAAAGAGGCAGGAGCCCTAAATAATGCGATCCTGGAGGCAACCTGTACAAACCTTCAGTTTTTAAAAGCTCTGGCTCCATCCATCGTGCTCCTTGTAACCATGAATGTATTTAATGTGGAACCCTTTGTAGCGCTGATCTTAGGCTGCGTTGTCTGTTATGCCCTGTATTTTAACAAATTTGAGAACATTGGAAAAACCTTTGGCTCCGGCTGCAGCTCAACCATGAAGTCTATCATGAACGTAGCGGCTGTTGTAGGCTTTGGAGCAGCTGTAGAGCTGGCTCCCGGCTTTGAATATCTGGTTGCCCACCTGGACAAGATTCCGGGACCGCCATTATTACAGCTGTGTCTGGCAACCAACCTGGTAGCCGGTATCACAGGCTCTGCCTCCGGCGGCGAGGCCATCGCCCTGAACGTATTTACAGACCGTTTCCTGGCAATGGGAGTTTCACCGGACGTTCTGCACCGGATCGTAAACATTTCCTGTTACGGCCTGGATTCCATGCCTTATAACGGCTCTGCCATCAACAGACTGAACTACACCAGGCTGACACACAAGCAGGGATATTATCATGAGTTCTTCCTAGGAGCGCTGTTCCCATTTTTGAACTCCTTCCTGGCAGTGGTGCTGGCTTCCATGGGGATTGTCTGATACCCTTAGGAAGTGATTGCAACCAAAAATGTGGAGTCAGAAGGAGGAGATATAGGATGAAAGTTGTACAGGGAGGAACTGTATCCCGCTTATTAGAAAATGTAGAAATTCCCAACATGTTCCACGCGCGGCAGACATTTCCCAGGGAGAGCATCTGCCCGGAGGATATTCCGGCTATTGTGGAGGCAGAGATTGCCCGGCCGGAATTTTCCGAAAAAATAAAGCCCGGTATGCGCATTGCTGTCACAGCGGGAAGCCGGGGAATCCGAAATGTGGATATGATCACAAAAGCGGTGGTAGATGCAGTGAAACGCAGAGGAGCGTCCCCCTTTATTGTCCCGGCCATGGGAAGCCACGGCGGGGCTGCGGCCGAGGGTCAGCGGGAAATCCTTGCCAGCTACCATATTACTGAGGAGGCCATGGGATGTCCGATTCTCTCCTCTATGGAAGTGGTAGAGCTGGGGTATTCTTCCCGGGGCCGCCGGGTCGTGCTGGATAAAAATGCCTATGAGGCGGATGGTATCATCGTTTCCTGCCGCTTAAAGCCCCACAATGCCTTTCGCGGGACCCACGAAAGCGGCCCCTGCAAAATGATGACCGTAGGTCTGGGAAAGCAGGTGGGAGCCGAGGTGGTTCATGGGGATGGTATGGGAAATATCGCAAAAAATATCCCTGACATGGCCCGGGTGGTTCTGGAGAAGGCTAAAATTTTATTTGCCATCCCCTGTATCGAGAATGCCTATGATGAGACGTTCTGCATCGAGGCCATTCTGCCTGAGAATATTTTGAAGCGGGAGACAGAGCTTTTGAAAGTGGCTTTTGCCAATATGCCCAGCCTTCTTGTGGGAGAAGGGGATGTGCTGGTGGTAGACACCATAGGAAAGAATTTCAGCGGCACCGGGGTGGATCCAAATATTACCGGTACCTTCTCTACAGAGTACGCCAGGGGAGGCATCCAGGTACAGCGGACCTGCTTTTTAAACCTCAGCGAAGAATCCCATGGCAATGCCTTAGGCTGCGGCCTGGCCAGTGCCATTACAAAGAAAATTTTTGATGACATGGATATTGAAAAAATGTATCCGAACTGTCTGACCAGCACAGTCCTGGCCTCCGCCAGGATTCCCTGCGTGGTTTCCACAGACAAGGAGGCCATCCAGCTGTGTATTAAGACCTGCAACGGCTTGGGGGGTGCCCCGGTGCGGATGGTTCGGATTGAAAATAGTCTGCACATCGATGCCATCATGCTGTCTGCGGCCTATTACCAGGATGTAAGGGCCGGGAAGTATCCGGGCCTTGAGGCCTTAGACGCCCCGGCTCCTCTGGAATTTGATGGCCAGGGGAATGTGGCGACTCCGGTGCGGATTTAAAAAGAGAGCCATTGCTCCATGGAGATGTTCCATCTGGGAGCAATGGCTCTTTTTCAGTACAGAGCTGGGCGCTTATACATTAAACCGGAACAGCACCACATCTCCGTCTCTCATCACATATTCTTTTCCTTCTGACCGGACCAGTCCCTTTTCCTTTGCTGCGGCCATGCTTCCGCAGTTCATCAGGTCGTCGTAGTTTACCACCTCTGCGCGGATAAAACCTCTCTCAAAGTCACTGTGGATCTTGCCGGCAGCCTGAGGGGCCTTGGTGCCTACCTTGATGGTCCAGGCTCTGGATTCCTGAGGGCCTGCGGTGAGATAGCTCATAAGGCCAAGGATCCGGTAGCTGGCTGCGATCAGCTTTTCAAGGCCGGATTCGGTAAGGCCCAGGTCCTCTAAGAACATAGCCTTTTCATCATCATCAAGCTCAGCGATCTCCTGCTCGATCTCGGCGCAGATTACAAATACCTCGCAGTCATTTTCAGAGGCGAAGCTCCGTACTGCCTTTACATAGTCATTGTCAGCGCCGTCATTTGCCAGATCATCCTCGCATACGTTGGCGGCGAAGATTACGGGCTTAAAGGTAAGGAGGTTTAAGGTGCCGATAAATTCTTTTTCATCCTCATCTGCGGCCTCGTAGCTGCGCGCCAGCTTTCCGTCCTCCAGATGTGCTTTTAACTCTTTTAAAAGAGCCACTTCCTTTGCCAGATCCTTATTGTTGA
Source organism: uncultured Clostridium sp. (assembly GCA_900549235.1). Classification (GTDB taxonomy): domain Bacteria; phylum Bacillota; class Clostridia; order Lachnospirales; family Lachnospiraceae; genus Enterocloster. Next base: position 31,556 of record URNT01000021.1, read on the forward strand.
AAGCGCCCTTGGACTGCTTGGCGATCCGGCGCTCCAGGATCTCAATATCAGAGAAAATAAGCTCCAGATTGATGGTTTCAATGTCGCGGATGGGATCCACACTTCCGTCTACATGGATCACGTTGGGGTCATCAAAGCAGCGTACCACATGAACGATGGCGTCTACCTCACGGATATTGGAAAGAAATTGATTGCCCAGTCCCTCGCCCTTGGAGGCACCCTTTACCAGACCGGCGATGTCGACAAACTCAATTACAGCCGGAGTGGTCTTTTCTGAATTGTACATGGCAGTCAGCTTGTCCAGACGATAGTCGGGAACCGGCACAACGCCTACGTTGGGGTCGATGGTGCAGAAGGGATAGTTGGCGGATTCCGCTCCTGCCTTGGTCAGTGAATTAAAGAGGGTGCTTTTGCCTACATTGGGAAGTCCTACGATTCCTAATTTCATTTTTATCTTTACCTGTTCAGAAACCCTTGATTTTCCAGGGTTTCTGCCTTTCCTGATTATCTCCAAAAGTATAGCATAAAGCCATTGCTTTTTCAATCGTAACCGGCAATTTTCCGGTCAGAGAACTTCCTTCTATCTTAACAAATATTAAGCTGAACCCCATCCCCATTTAAGATTGGTTCTGTATGATAAAGCTAACAAATCATCAAGGAGGTTTATCATGATGGAGATCAAGAAACCAGCGATGGCAGGAACGCTGGAATCCAGCGACTGCCAGGTGACAGTGGAGCCGGGAGAAGGAAAGGTAGACTTTGTATTAGAGAGCGCGGTGATCAATCAGTATGGAAATCAGATCCGCAGGGTGGTGATGGAAACCCTTAAGAATCTGGAAGTAGATAATGTTAAGATAATGATGGTGGATAAGGGAGCTCTGGACTGTACGATCAAGGCCCGGGTAGAGGGCGCTGTGTTCCGGGCGGCCCAGCAGTTTGATCAGATTCCCTGGGGAGGTGCGGTAAAATGAGAGTGCCGGATAAGAAAAGACTGAGAAGGACCATGATGTTTTTAAATGCCCAGAAGCCGGGGCTGATCAAGGATCCTTATATTTACAGGCCCGATTCCATTATGCTGGATCTGGAGGATGCGGTGGCGGAAAATCAGAAGGACGCGGCCAGATACTCCCTGTTCCACGCCCTGAGAGAGATCGATTACCGGGGCTGTGAGCGGGTGGTCAGGATCAATGGACTGGATACCCCGTACTGGAAGGAGGACATCCGCTGTGCTGTTGCCGGCGGCTGCGACGCCATCCGTATACCAAAAACAGAGCGCCCGGAGGATGTAAGAGCGGTAGAGGAGGTCATCGAACAGGCAGAGCAGGAATTTGATCTGCCTCAGGGGCGGACGCTTATTATGGCGGCTATCGAGTCCGCAAGAGGCGTGATGAAGGCTCTGGATATATGCGAGGCGTCAGAGCGGCTTTTTGGGATCGCCCTGTCCGGAGGAGATTATACCAAGGATCTCCAGACCTACATTACGGGAACGGGAATTGAACTGATGGGAGCCAGACAGAATATGATCATTGCGGCAAGAGCGGCAGGTGTTCAGTGCTTTGATACAGTTTATACCAACCTGGATGATATGGAGGGCTTTAAAAAGGACGTGGAAACCATTCATCTTATGGGCTTTGACGGAAAATCCATTATCAATCCCAGACAGATCCCGGTGGTTCATGAGATTTTTACTCCGGGCCAGAAGGAAATTATATTTGCGGAAAAGGTTGTAAAGGAAATCGATGAAAAGAAGGCAATGGGGATCGGCGTATTTACCGTAGACGGAAAAATGATCGACATTGCATTTTATGACGGCGCAAAGAGAACGATTGCCCTGGCTAAGGCTTCAGGAGTTTATAAGGGGGACTTGTAACATGATCAACGCAGTTGGAAGAGATATACCGGAGGAGATTTTAAAGCAGACTGGAAAAGACATTTTCCGGGGAAGCAATTATTTTGACGGCTACGAATATAAAAAGGACGGCCCTGTGACAAAATGTGTGATTAATTCTCAGGGCAGCAAGCTGGTGGACAGCATCCATGAGGTGCTGGTAAAATGCGGGGTCCGGGACGGCATGACACTGGGCTTCCATCACCATTTCCGTGAGGGAGATTACGTTGTGAACATGGTTATGAAGGAAATCCATGCCATGGGGATCAAGGATATTACCATCTGCGCCAGCTCTCTGGGAAAGGCCCATGACTGCCTGGTGGAATACATTGAGGACGGCACAATAACCAATATCCAGTCCTCCGGCGTCCGGGGAAAGATCGGACAGGCTATTTCAGAAGGGAAGCTTAAAGGAATCGCTATCATGCGCTCCCATGGCGGCAGAGTCCGGGCCATTGAATCGGGAGAGGTGCGGATCGACATTGCCTTTATTGGCGCTCCTACTTGTGACGATTATGGAAACTGCCGGGGAATTGGCGGAAAATCAGACTGCGGTGTATTGTCCTATTCTATGGTAGACGGGGACTATGCGGATAAGGTAGTGGCCATTACAGACTGCCTGGTGCCATTTCCTAACTTTCCGGCCCACATTTCCATGACCAAGGTGGATTATGTGGTGGTAGTAGACGCTATCGGCGACCCGAAAAAGATTGCCACAGGGGCGGCAAAGCCAACTACAGATATGAGAAAGCTGATGATGGCAGATTACTGCACCCAGTTTGTAGTCAATACCCCTTATTTTAAGGATGGATTTTCCTATCAGACAGGTGTAGGCGGCGCGTCCATTGCCTCTACCATATCGCTGGCAAAGATCATGAAGGAGAGAAATATCCGTATGCGCTTTGGCGTAGGGGGTCTGACAAAGCCTATGTGCGATCTGCTGATCAATGATCAGGTGGATGCCCTTTTGGATACCCAGGATTTTGACCTGGACGCGGTGGAATCTGTGAAGAATCTGAAGCATTTCAGAATCAGCGCAGGAGAATATGCGGATCCCTTCAACAAGGGCGCCATTGTCAACAAGCTGGATTTTGTAATTCTGGCGGCTCTTGAGGTAGATGTAAACTTTAACTGTAATGTGGTGGTGGGCTCTGACGGCGTGATCACCGGAGCCCAGGGCGGTCATCCGGATACAGCGGCAGGGGCAAAATGCACCATTGTACTGACGCCTCTGCTTCAGGGAAGGATCCCGGCTGTCTGCTCCGAGGTAACCACAGTGACCACACCGGGAGAAAATATCGATGTAGTAATCACAGAATACGGCATCGCCATCAACCCTAAGCGCCAGGATCTGGCAGAATGCATGAAGGATACTGGCCTGCCCTTAAAGACCATCCAGGAGCTTCGTGATATTGCTTATTCCATCGCAGGCAAGCCGGAAAAGGTACAGTTTGGGGACCGGGTGGTAGGAATCATCGAAAGCAGGGACGGAACCATCATGGATGTGGTCCGTCAGATTAAAAAATTTGAATTTCAGGACACCACTACGGCACAAAGCGGTAGCCAAGTCCTCTGACTGTAATGATATGGGCCGGCTTCTGCCGGTCCTTTTCGATCTTTCCGCGGAGGCGGTTGATATAGACCATAATAGCATTGTCATCAATTGCAATGGTATTGCCCCATACATGTTCGTAGATCATGTCTTTTGTAAACACCTGGTTTGGATGTCTCATAAAAAGCAGAAGGAGGCTGCTTTCCTTGGAGGAAAGGATGACTTCTTCCTCGTCCTTATAAAAACGCATGGTAGAGGTATTGTAGGAAAAGGGGCCGCATTCTAACAGATCAGAGCTTCCTGTCACCAGGTTTTTATTTCTCCGTATCAGGGCTTTTACCTTCGCACCCAGAACCAGAGGACGGAAGGGCTTGGTGATATAATCATCCGCTCCCAGGGAAAGGCCGTAAAGGGAATCATAGTCTTCATTCCTTCCGCTGACGATCATAACGGGGGTCTGGATCCCCTGACTGCGCAGATGGCGAATCACCTCAAAGCCCTCCATATCTCCCAGCATCACATCCATCAGGATCATATCATAGGAATGGTTTTTCAATAAATTCAGCGCCCCCAGCCCGCTGTTTGCGGTGGTTGTTTCCAGCCCGTTGCTGCGCATCACCTTTTCCAGCAATTTTAAAATAGCCGGGTCATCATCAACGATCAGTACCTTATCTGCCATAGGTCCTCCCAAATCATTTGTATTATTTACTATATTATAATATTATATAAGAAACAAGTCAACACAGGGAGGAAACAGAAGGAGGAGAAGATGAAAAGGATCAGAAAAAAATTTCAGCCGGCGGCGAGAACGGCAGCCGTCCTGTTTGCGGGGATTTTCCTGCTGCTGGGCTCCATGGGTATCGGGATCTGGAGGGAGTACAAGCAGTCTATTATCGACAACCAGAAAAGTCAGATGCTTCTGCTGGTCCAGAGCATGGGAGTTCATCTTAAGGCCACCATCCAGTCGTATACTTCGGATCTGGAGGGTCTTTATGAAATGGAGGATCTGGCTGAGGCAGAGGTCCGGGCCGGAGACTGGAAGCTTTTAAGAGACTACGCGGAATCTCATGCCCCTGTCGTTTGGGATGTGATGCTGGAGACTGGGGAGGGAGAGGTGGTGGAGAGCAGCCAGGGAGACAGAGTATTGGAGATGTATTCCAGCCTGAAGATCAACGATACGGTAAGCCTGTGCCAGGCTGTGATGGAGAAGGGGAAAACGGGTTTGATGTTCCGCAAGGAACTGAGCCAGGGCGGCTATCTTTCCATCATACTGGATGGAAAGCACTATTATGATGAGGTGATCTCCGTAATCCGTCCGGGAACCAACGGTTACCTGGTGGTGAAGGATTCCGCCGGAACAATCCTGATGCATCCGGCGGAGGTTCAGTGGGGCATCGATACCATAGAAGGCAGGCATGAGCTTTACCCGAAGGCGGATCTGACAAGTCTGGAAAAGCTGATTGAAAGTCAGATGAAAGGCGAAGAAGGGGTAATGGAGTACGAATCCTACTGGTGGCAGCAGCCGGATATGCCCAGAGTCCGGAAGATCAGCGCCTATACGCCGGTAAAAACAGGAGAGGACTTTCTGGTGGTCAGCGCGGTAATGGACTACAGCGACATCTATATACCTATTGCCAGGGGGGTCCGCCAGCTGGTCCTGGCGTTTACGGGCTTTACGGCGGCTGTGGTGATCCTTGCCTTTTATATGGGCAGCCTCCTGCGCCAGAAGAAGCGGGATAAGGAGGAGATCGGCTATCTTCAGGAGCTGAACCGGATTCTGGAGGAGATGCACCGCAGTGAGGAAACCATTGCCCACCAGCAGCGGCTTCAGATCATCGGAACCATGACCGGTGGAATCGCCCACGAATTTAACAACCTTCTGACACCTATTATGGGCTACGCGGACCTTCTGCTGGCAGAGCTTCCAGAGGAATCGGAGGCCTATGAGGAGGCTTCTGAAATCTATGATGCCTCCGCAAAGGCCAGGGATATGATCCAGCAGATCTCTTCCCTGAGCCGGAAAAATATGGAAACGGCATTTAAGCAGCTGCCGGCTGCCAGGATCATACAGCGGGCGGTGAAAATGGTTCGGTCCGTCTGCCCGGCCAATGTAGAGCTGGAGGCGTCCCTGGAGCTTGGAGATACCCGTATTCTGGGAAATGAAACCCAGCTGAACCAGGCCGTTTTAAATATCTGTGTCAACGCCATCCACGCCATCGGAAGAAAGCCGGAGGGCAGGCTCTGCCTTCTGGGAGAGGTGGTTGGCCGGGAGGATCTAAGACAGTGGAAGCTGTCTGCTATACCGGAGAACTGGAACCGCTATATCAGGCTTACCGTCCGGGACAATGGCTGCGGTATGAGCCGGAAGGTGATGGAGCAGATCTTTGATCCCTTTTTTACCACAAAGGAAAATGGAATGGGAACAGGACTGGGACTTGCCCTGGTGGAGCAGATCATCCATTCTCATAAGGGCTTTGTCTTTGTGGAAAGTGAGGAAGGCCAGGGAAGCAGCTTTTTCATCTATCTTCCTGTGAATGAGAAAAATGAGCCTAAGGCGGCAGAAGGAAAGGAGAAAAAAGAGCTTCGGATCCTGATCGCGGATGACAACGCGAAGGTGCTGAAGCTGCTGGAACGGAATTTTGCCAGACTTGGGATCCGGGTGGACGGCTGTATGAGCTTTGAGGAGGCAAGAAAGCAGCTGGAGAAGCAGGCATACGATGTGATGGCTGTAGAACAGACCATCGCAGGGGAAAGCGCCGTGGACTTTTACATGGCAGTCTGTGGGCTCCAGCCCGGGATGGTACGGCTTGTGATGGCGGACCAGGTAACAAAGGAGCTGGCAGAGGCAAAGGAACGAAGGATCATCGACAGCTATATCGATAAGCCGGTATCCGATTCCTCCATCCTGGATGCTGTAAGGAGGATCCGAAAGGAATAAGGGCCGGAAATTCTGCAGCCCTTGCATTTTATGTCCCTACCATGTAAAATGGAGGAGGCAGAAAATTGAAAGGAGTATATATTATGGAAGCAGCAGGGGCAGATCTTAGCTTTGTGAACCTTGGGATCACCATAGAGAACCTGAAAAACAGCATCAGTATTTTTGGATTCCGCATTGCCTTTTACGGGATCATCATCGGCCTGGGGATGCTTGCGGGCATGGCCGTGGCATTTTCAGACGCGAAACGGAGGGGGCAGGACCCGGATCTGTATCTGGACTTTGCCCTTTATGCCATTGTTTTTTCTATCATAGGAGCCAGGGCCTATTATGTGATCTTTGACTGGGCTAATTATAAGTACGATCCAATCCAGATCTTTAACATAAGAGCCGGCGGCCTGGCCATCTACGGCGGTGTGATCGGAGCGGTGCTGACGCTGATTGTATTTACCAGAAAAAGAAAGGTTTCCTTTTTCTCCATGGCGGATACCGGCGTCCTGGGACTGATCACAGGACAGATCATCGGACGGTGGGGGAATTTCTTTAACTGCGAGGCCTTTGGAGGCTATACGGACAACCTGCTGGCCATGCGCATTAAGACCAGCCTTGTCAATCCCTCCATGATCTCCCAGGAGCTTCTGGATAAGCAGATTCTGGAAAATGGCGTTTCCTACATCCAGGTACATCCCACCTTCCTTTATGAATCCATGTGGAACCTGGGCGTCCTGCTCTTTATGCTGTGGTACAGGAAGCGGAAACGGTTTGAGGGGGAAATGCTCTGGGTTTACTTTTTAGGCTACGGCCTGGGCCGGGTATGGATCGAAGGTCTGAGGACGGATCAGCTGAAAATTCCGGGCACCGGTGTGGCTGTGTCCCAGCTTTTATCCGCTTTTATGGTCCTTATATCGGCAGGTATCATTTTTTATCATCATAAAAAACAGAAAACTGCAGAAAAAGTGGGAGATTAGCCCATAAAAGGAGTGAGAGACAGTTGCGAAAAAGCTCGTAACTGTCTCTTTTTTGCGCTTTTTTTTGAAAGAAAAACTTAAAAAAAACTTGCCAATTCCCAGTTTCTGTACTATGATGGATATACAAGTGGTAGAAAGTGGTGCAAAGTGGTAGAGGATGGTTGTTTTGTGGATGAAGTGGGGGAGATCGGATTCCCCCTCGTTTATCCGCTGTACCGCAGTGATGTACGGCAGGTGATAAGCTATGTTCATGGGTGAGTACAATCATACAGTGGATACGAAGGGGCGTCTTATTGTTCCTTCCAGGTTCAGAGAGCAGTTAGGCGAGGAGTTCGTTGTTACAAAAGGACTCGATAACTGCCTTTTTGTGTATGAGAATTCCGAATGGGCCGCCCTGGAGGAAAAACTGCGTACCCTGCCTTTGACCAATGCCGCCGGACGTAAGTTTTCACGTTTTCTTCTGGCAGGCGCTACCACCTGTGAAGTGGACAAGCAGGGCAGGATCCTCCTTCCGGCTATCCTGCGGGAATTTGCCGGGATTGAAAAGGATGCTGTGCTGGTAGGTGTAGGAAGCCGGATCGAGATCTGGAGCAAGGAGCGCTGGATAGAGGCCAACACCTTTGACGATATGGAAGAGATCGCAGAACATATGGAAGGCTTGGGAATTTAATGGAGGAACATACATTTTCACATAAATCCGTCCTGTTATATGAGACGGTGGGCAGCTTGAACATCAAACCGGGAGGCTGCTATGTAGACGGGACCCTGGGAGGCGGGGGACATGCCTGTGAGGTATGTAAGCGCCTTGGCAGCGGACGGCTCGTCGGCATCGACCAGGATGCGGACGCCATCCAGGCAGCAGGGGAGAGATTAAAGCCTTTCAGTGACAAGGTAACCATTGTAAGGAGCAACTACGAACATATAGAGACGGTGCTGGAGGATCTGGGCATTCCGGGGGCAGACGGCATCTACCTGGATCTGGGTGTGTCATCCCATCAGCTGGATACAGCTTCCAGGGGCTTTACCTATAGAGAGGACGCCCCTCTTGATATGCGTATGGATCAGCGGAATCCCATGACCGCCGCGGATATAGTAAATACCTACAGCGAGATGGAGCTGTTCCGTATCATCCGTGATTACGGAGAGGATCATTTCGCTAAAAATATCGCGAAGCACATTGTAAGGGCCAGGGAGGAGCATCCCATCCAGACCACGGGAGAACTGACGGAGCTTATCAAGGCGGCTATCCCTGCCAGGGTAAGGGCGGCAGGCGGCCATCCGGCCAAGAGAACCTTCCAGGCCATCCGGATTGAGTTAAATCACGAGCTGGAGGTGCTGGAGACTTCCATCGATACTATGATCCGCCTTTTAAATCCGGGGGGACGCTTAAGTATCATAACCTTTCATTCCCTGGAGGACCGGATCGTAAAGAACCGTTTCCGGATCAATGAAAATCCCTGTATCTGCCCGCCGGATTTCCCGGTATGCGTATGCGGGAAAAAGAGTATGGGAAGGGTGATCACCAGAAAGCCCGTTCTCCCGTCACAGGAGGAACTAGAAGAAAACAGCCGTTCAAAAAGCGCTAAGCTGCGTGTATTTGAGCGGGGAGAATAATATATTTCAGTTACTGTAAACACGCTCTGGCAGGAAGGGAGGAGCAGGCCATGGCAGCGAGAAGAGCGGCAGCGCCGGCACGCACAGGAGCATCAGGGAACAGACAGACAGCAGCATATGCGGAAGGCGGACGCCGTCAGGGAAATATACGGTATATCGAGGGCGCAGCAGCGCCTAAGCTTGCGCCGGTACCGGAGCGTCCTGCGCCCCAGAGAAAGAAGAAGCCCTCCTCTGGCACCTCGGTCCGCACCAGTCATCAGATCCGCCGTAATCAGGAGCGGGCCATGTATATGGATCTTCCGTATATCATCCTCCTTACCATTGCGTCTGTCTGTACCCTTTATCTGTGCATTACATATCTTCATGTGCAGTCCTCTATTACGGCAAGGATGCACAATATTGAGCTTCAGGAGGCAAAGCTTGAACGGCTTAAGGCGGAAAATGACGCCCTTGAAACCAACATCAACACCAGCATAGACTTAAATGAGATCTATGAGATCGCCACCAAGGAGCTTGGCATGGTCTATGCGAAGAAGGATCAGGTTCTCTTATATGACAAGACAGAAAGCGAGTATGTAAGACAGTATGAAGACATCCCGGAACACTAAAAAAGGGAGCGCCTATCCAAAGGGAGCGCCCGGGGGGAAAAAGAAGGATCACCGCGGAAACCATCTGTTTCCGCGGTATATGCAGGAAAAGCTGGCTATCACGGTAATCGTGATCACGCTGGCTTTATTTGGTTTAGTCACCGTTCTTTACAGGATTATCAATGAAAACAACGAATCCTACAACAAGATCGTCCTGTCCCAGCGCCAGCAGGAATATTCAAACCGTGTGATTCCCTACCGGAGAGGGGATATTGTAGACCGGAACGGCACCTATCTGGCTACCAGTGAGAAGGTGTATAACCTGATCATTGATCCCAAGCAGATCATGTCAAAGCCGGAGAATTATTTAGAGCCCACCATCGAGGCTCTGGTGACCAGCTTCGGTTTTGATGCGGCGGAATTGAGACAGGCGATTGAAGATCGTAAGGACAGCGCTTATCTGCGCTACAGCAAGGGGCGCCAGCTTTCTTATGATCAGAAGACAGCCTTTGAGGATCTGGCGAAGCAGACCAATGACGCCTATCGGCACAGTGAAGATGACGCGGAAGCAGGCAAACGGGTAAAGGGAATCTGGTTTGAGGACGAATACAAGCGGATCTACCCCTACAATTCCCTGGCCTGCAATGTGATCGGCTTTACCAGCAGTGACGGCTCTGTGGGAAATGGCGGTATCGAGCAGTATTATAACAGCAGCCTTGTGGGCGTCAACGGCCGCGAGTACGGCTATCTGGACGAGGAATCGAATCTGGAGGGCGTGGTAAAGCCCGCTGAAAACGGCAAGACCATTGTATCTACCATTGATGTAAACATCCAGAATATTCTCCAGAAATATGTAGATGAGTGGCAGAACAGTGTAGGAAGCCAGGTAACGGCAGCGATTGCCATGGATCCTGGAAGCGGAGAGATCTTAGGCATGGCTACCAGCAATGTATTTGATCTTAACAACCCCAGGGATACCAGCGGCTATACGGAGCAGGAGCTTTATACCATGGGACTTACAGAGGCAGCGGCTGTCTACCGCCGGGAAAATGACGGCGCCAGGATCTCAGAGGAGGAGGTGCCCCAGCATTTCAGCAGGGAGGACATCCTTTCCTACGGCCAGCAGGTGGCCTGGAATCAGATCTGGCGTAATTTCTGCGTCAGCGATACCTATGAGCCCGGTTCTCCCTCCAAAGTATTTACGGTAGCTGCCGGACTTGAAGAAGGGGTATTGAAGGGAAATGAATATTTTGAGTGCCTGGGACTTCTCCATGTGGCAGACCGTGATATTAAGTGCAGCGCCTACCGGAAGGGCGGCCACGGCACCCTGAATCTGACCGAGTCTCTGATGCAGTCCTGCAACGTGGCGATGATGCGGATCGGAAGTATGCTGGGCAGTGAGCGGTTCGCCAAGTACCAGTCGATTTTCGGCTTTGGAGACAAGACCGGCATCGATCTTCCCGGCGAGGCGGATACCAGCAGCCTGATCTACACCGCGGATCAGCTTGGCCCCACAGAGCTTGCCACCAATAGCTTCGGCCAGACCTACAACTGCACCATGATCCAGATGGCGGCGGCCTTCTGCTCCGTGATCAACGGCGGCTCCTATTATGAGCCTCATGTGGTAAAGCAGATTCTGAATGAGCAGGGCTCTGTGGTGGAGAGAAAGGATCCGGTTCTGGTCCGTGAGACGGTTTCCCAGTCTACGGCGGATTTTCTCAAGGAAGCGCTGTTCCGCACAGTCAGTGAGGGGACCGGCGGGGCGGCAAAGGTAGCAGGTTATGATGTAGGCGGAAAGACGGGAACAGCGGAGAAACTGCCCCGTTCTGCCAAGAACTACCTGGTTTCCTTTGCGGGTTTTGCGCCCATCGACGATCCACAGCTGTTTGTCTATGTGGTGATCGATACGCCCGGTTATCCGCCGGGAGAGCAGCAGGCCCACAGCTCCTATGCCAGCGCTATTTTTTCAAAGATCATGACAGAGGCCCTTCCTTATCTGAATGTATTCCCGGCAGAGGAGCTTCCTGACGGAGGAGAGGCAGAGGGAAGCCTTCCCTCCGAGGAGGGAATCAGTTCTGACAGTCAGGGAGAGACCCCGGCTGAGACAGAGGCACCCAAGGTCTATGATACAGACGAATACATCGATGGCGGTGATGGAGAAGGCGGCTTTGACAGCGGCGTTCCGGACAAGGTGCCGGAGGATCCGGACCAGACGGAGGAGAGTCCTGTATCGGATCCCCTTATGATGCCGGTTCCCCAGGTTCCGGAGGAGATGCTCTCAGGCAGAAAGACTACTCAGTCCTCCTCTGAAGGGGAGACCACCCAGGAGGCGTCCTCCGCTGGGGAGGATACTGTTTCGGAGGAGACTTCCTCTCAGGCGCCTGATGGAGAAAGCACAGCCTCTGAAGACGCCTGAAGATCATAAATAAGGAACGGTTTCCATATATTAATAGCAATGACGGATGCCGGAGCCTTCTATGTATTCTAATTTAACAAAGCACAGAAAGAACACAGCCGTCCTGGGACTCCTGATCACTCTGGCAATGATCAGCCTGTCAGGGCGGCTTGGTTATCTTATGCTCCTTCGGGCTGAGCATTACAGCGCCATGGCCCAGGAACTTCATCAGAGGGAGCGGAGCATCAAGGCGGCAAGAGGGCGGATCATCGACGCGACGGGTACGGTAATCGCGGATAACCGGACGGTCTGTACGGTATCGGTGATCTATAACCAGGTAAAGGACCGGGAACAGGTGATCCGCGTTCTCAGTGAGGAGCTTGAGCTGGATGAGGCCCAGGTCAGGAAAAAGGTGGAAAAGCGCAGCTCCAGGGAGATCATCCGCACCAATGTGGATAAGGCTCTGGGAGATAAGCTGCGCTCCTACGGCCTTGCGGGGGTGAAGGTAGACGAGGATTACAAGCGCTATTACCCGTATGGAAGCCTGGCTTCCAAGGTACTGGGCTTTACCGGCGGTGATAATCAGGGTATCATAGGCCTGGAGGTAAAGTATGAGCCCTACTTAAAAGGCATAAACGGAACCATCCTTACCATGACAGATGCCAGAGGAGTGGAACTGCCAAACGGGGCGGAGGACCGGATCGAGCCCATCGCCGGCAACGACCTGCATATCAGCCTGGATGTAAATATCCAGCAATATGCCCAGCAGCTTGCCTACCAGATCCTGGAAAAGAAAAATGCCAGAAATGTTTCCATTATTGTGATGAACCCCCAGAACGGCGAGCTGATGGCCCTTGTGAATGTTCCCGAATTTGACTTAAATGATCCCTTTACCCTGGATCAGAACTTAAGAAGCCAGCGGCTTTTGGAACTGGCGGCGGAGCATCAGGGAGCCTCCGGCGCCCAAAAGCAGGAGCTGTTAAACCAGATGTGGAGAAACACCTGCATCAACGATACCTATGAGCCCGGCTCTACCTTTAAGATCATAACCGCCGCGGCGGGACTGGAGGCGGGGGTGGTAAGCCTGACAGACCAGTTCAGCTGTCCGGGCTTTCGGGTGGTGGAGGATCGGAGGATCCGGTGCCACAAGGTAGGAGGACACGGCGGGGAAACTTTTCTGCAGGGGGCCATGAACTCCTGCAACCCGGTGTTCATCGACGTGGGGCAGAGGCTGGGGGTGGAAGGGTATTATAAATATTTTACCCAGTTCGGACTGAAGGGAAAGACTGGCATCGACCTGCCGGGAGAGGCGGCTACTATTATGCATAAAAAAGAAAATATGGGGCTGGTGGAGCTGGCTACGGTTTCATTTGGCCAGTCCTTCCAGATCACTCCCATGCAGCTGATCACAACAGCGGCTTCCATTGTCAACGGCGGAGAGCGGGTGACGCCCCACTTTGGAGTCCGGGTGGCGGACCAGGCCCAGACTGTGGTAAAGGATCTGGATCCCGGCCGGGGAGAGCGGATCCTTTCGGAGGAAACAAGCGCCACCATGCGCTATGTGCTGGAGCAGGTGGTAGCAGAGGGAAGCGGAAAAAAGGCGGCAGTGGAAGGCTTTTCCATCGGCGGAAAAACTGCCACCTCGGAAAAGCTGCCAAGAAGCAGAAAAAAATATATTTCCTCCTTTTTAGGTTTTGCCCCGGCGGCGTCTCCTAGGGTTATGGCCCTGATCACCATCGACGAGCCGGAGGGAATCTATTATGGCGGAACCATCGCTGCTCCCGTGGTGGGTGAGCTTTTTAAGAATATTCTTCCTTATCTGGGAATTCCCCCAGTTCAGGAAACAACTGACGGCGGTGAATGAATTTTCAAACAGGCTGTGGTTGATTATTCCCGGAAAAAGACGTATACTAATTACCAAATAAGACATACATATGAGATTGAGGTGCCCTTATGATTCATGAAACCATATTAGCTATCATTATTGCATTTGCCATCAGCGCCCTGCTGTGTCCCATTATCATTCCCTTTCTCCACAAGCTGAAATTCGGACAGCAGGTGAGGGAGGAAGGCCCCGAGAGTCATCTGAAAAAGCAGGGAACTCCTACCATGGGCGGTCTGATCATCCTGTGCAGTATTATCATCACTTCTGTATTTTATATTCCCTCCTATCCGAAGATCATTCCGGTGCTCTTTGTGACAGTAGGTTTTGGGATCATCGGCTTTTTAGATGATTATATCAAGATCGTGATGAAGCGTTCTGAGGGCTTAAAGCCCATGCAGAAGCTGGCTGGCCAGATCGTGATCACCGGGATTTTCGCCTGGTATATCATGGGAAGCGGGGAGGTAGGGACTGATATGCTGATCCCCTTTACCGGCGGCTTCGACGGAGGGAGCTTCCTGTCTCTGGGAATCCTTTTTGTGCCGGCCTTGTTTTTTGTTATGCTGGGAACCGATAACGGCGTGAATTTCACAGACGGTCTGGATGGCCTGTGCACCAGCGTGACGATTCTGGTGGCCACCTTTTTAACCATTGTAGCCATCGGAGAGGATATGGGCATCAGCCCCATTACAGGAGCCGTAGTGGGAAGCCTTTTGGGATTCCTTCTGTTTAATGTGTATCCGGCCAAGGTGTTCATGGGAGATACAGGCTCTCTGGCCCTGGGCGGTTTTGTGGCGGCATCTGCCTATATGATGCGTCTGCCCCTTTTTATCCCTATCATTGGACTGATCTACCTGGTAGAGGTGCTTTCTGTTATCATCCAGGTAACCTATTTTAAAAAGACCGGGGGAAAGCGTATCTTTAAAATGGCCCCCATCCACCACCATTTTGAACTCTGCGGATGGTCAGAGACACGGGTGGTAGCCGTATTTGCAATTGTAACTGCCATGCTGTGCATGGTGGCGTATCTGGGACTGTAAGCGGCAGGATTACAGCAGCCTAGTGTGCTCTCGAAATCTCTTTGTGCTCAGATTTGTGTGCGGATGGCGGAAAATCAGCCACAAAGATGAGTGCAGGGGAGATTCCTAGAGTACACCCTAAGCGTAAGGAGGTTAAGTGACAGATGAACCAGAGTCAGAGAGTATTAGTTGCGGGAACCGGCATCAGCGGGATCTCAGCCGCCAGGCTTATCTTAGGGCGGGGGGGAGACGTGGTGCTTTATGACGATAATCCGGGTTTACAGGAAGCCGAAATCAAAAGCAGGTTCGAGGACAGCTCCCATATCCATGTGGTGCTTGGAGAGCTGAAGCGCTCCGACCTGCTTGGTGTGGAGCTTTGTATCATCAGCCCCGGCATCCCTCTTACCAGCCCCTTTGTGGCAGTGATTGACGAGGCCAGGATTCCGATCCTGGGCGAGATTGAGCTGGCTTACCAGTGCGGTCTTGGAAAGCTGGCCGCTATTACGGGAACCAATGGAAAGACCACCACCACCGCCCTTACGGGGGCCATGGTCAGATCCTTCTATGAGGAAACCTTCGTGGTTGGAAATATCGGTGAGCCCTATACCTCCAGAGTGATGGAGATGACGGAGGCTTCTGTGACCGTGGCGGAGGTAAGCAGCTTCCAGCTTGAGACGATCATGGGCTTTAAGCCGGATGTCAGTGCGATCTTAAATATTACGCCGGATCATCTGGACCGTCATGGAAATATGGAAACCTATATCCAGATCAAGGAGTGCATCACCATGAACCAGACGGAAAAGGAAGCGGTGGTGCTGAACTATGACGATGAGATCCTGCGCGCCTTCGGCCAGCGTCTGCTGGAGGAACCGGAAAAGCTGGAGGAATCGGAAAAGCTGGAGGAGACAGAGGAAGCTGAGGGAGAGGCTGCTGAGCCAGTCAGAGGCCCCAGAGTGATCTGGTTCTCCAGTCGGGAAGTCCTTTCGGACGGGATCTGCCTGTCAGGAGATCAGATCGTATTCTGTAAAAACGGAAAGGAAACTCCGGTGGTCAATATCCATGACCTAAAGCTTTTAGGACGCCACAACCATGAAAATGTAATGGCGGCGGCAGCCATTGCAAGGGAGCTTGGGGTGCCTTTGGAGAAGATCGCGGAGACGGCAAGGAAATTTGAGCCGGTGGAGCACCGGATCGAGTTTGTAAGGGAACGCACCGGCGTCCGCTATTACAACGATTCCAAGGGAACCAACCCGGACGCGGCTATCCAGGCTCTGCGGGCCATGCCGGGTTCCACCATTCTGATCGCGGGGGGCTACGATAAAAATGCCTCCTACGATAGCTGGGTGTCTGAATTTGAGGGGAAGGTAAAGTACCTGATCCTCATCGGCCAGACCAGGGATAAGATTGCTGCCTGCGCCAAGGAACACGGCTTTACGGAGATCATGTACGCAGAGGATTTAAAGGAGGCGGTTCAGGTCAGCGCGGTGTATGCGGATATTGGGGACTATGTCCTCTTAAGCCCGGCCTGCGCAAGCTGGGGGATGTTCCGTGATTTTGAAGAACGGGGACGCTTTTTCAAAGAATGCGTCATGGCGTTGTAGGAGGTAAATGCATATGGCAGGAAACGGGCAGCGTCAGCCCTCACAGCAGCCGCCGCAGCAGAGGCCGGCAAAGAAGAAAAAGGTAAAACGGTTTTATGACTACAGCCTGCTGTTCAGTATTATTTTCCTTACGGCCTTCGGGCTGGTGATGATCTACAGCGCCAGCTCTTATACGGCTCAGCTCCAGCATGGGGACGCGGCCTATTATATGAAACGCCAGGCCGCTATTGCGGCCGGCGGCTTTATTGGTATGCTTGTGATCTCCAAGATCAATTATCATGTCTGGGCCAGATTTGCAGTGCTTGGCCTGATTACAAGCTACATACTGATGCTTCTTGTAACCGTTGTGGGAAAAGAGGTAAACGGAAAACGGCGCTGGCTGGTTGTGGGGCCCATTCAGTTCCAGCCTACGGAGGTGGCAAAGATCGGGGTAATCTTGTTCCTGGCGGTATTTATCACGATTCTGGGAAAGCGGGTGAACCAGCTAAGGAGCGTAAGGATCCTGCTGACAGCTACCGTTCCCATCGGCGGTATCGTTGCCATGAATAACTTAAGCTCGGGCATCATTGTATGCGGCATTATCTTTGTCATGCTCTTTGTTGCCTGTAAGATCAAATGGCCTTTCTTTGCCATTGGCGGGAGCGGCCTGTTCTGCCTTGCCTTTGCCGGGCCTATCGGAAATGCCCTTTTGCAGATCGGGCTTTTACAGCCCTATCAGTACCGGCGTATTGAGGCCTGGCTGAACCCGGAGCTGGATCCTGAGGGCAAGGGCTTCCAGGTCCTTCAGGGGCTTTACGCCATTGGCTCCGGAGGTCTGGTAGGACAGGGGCTGGGAGAGAGCATCCAGAAGCTGGGCTTTCTTCCTGAGTCCCAGAATGATATGATATTTGCCATTATCTGTGAGGAGCTGGGGCTGTTTGGGGCAGTTTCCATTATTCTGGTCTATCTGTTCATCATCTACCGCCTGATGGTCATTGCCAATAACGCGCCGGATCTGTTTGGCGCTCTTCTGGTGGTGGGGGTGATGGGGCAGATCGCCATCCAGGTGATCTTAAATATCGCCGTTGTTACCAATACCATCCCCAACACCGGTATTACCCTTCCCTTTGTAAGCTACGGCGGCACCTCTGTTTTGTTCCTTCTGGTAGAAATGGGGCTGGTTCTTGCCGTATCCAACCAGATCCGTCTGGAAAAATAGGGAAATCATGCACTCCGGGGCCATTTCCTGCATATGCTTTAGTAGAGAGACGCTTCTGCACAGAGCATAGATCCGGGAGGTACCAGGTTGTCAGTGATCGAGATACATGGCCTTAAGCCCCTTTTGGGGCAGGTGTCCATACAGGGTTCCAAAAATGCGGTTCTGCCTATGATGGCAGCATCCCTGCTTCATAAAGGTATTACTGTACTGTCCAATGTTCCCCTTATACAGGATGTATCCTGTATGAGGGACATACTGACCTGCCTGGGCTGCCGGTGTGTCTGCCAGGGAAACTGCCTGGTGATTGATGCCAGGCAGGTATCAGAGACACGGATCCCCGAAGCCTATGTAACGGCCATGCGCTCCTCCATCATTGTGCTGGGGGCTCTCCTTGGACGGCTGGGAGAAGGCGAGAGCTGCTATCCCGGAGGCTGCCTGATCGGCGCAAGGCCTATTGATCTTCATCTGATGGCGCTCAGAGAGCTGGGAGCTGTGATCCGGGAGGAGGACGGGATCCTTTATGCCAGGGCCGGAAAGGACGGCCTTACAGGCGCAAGGATCTACCTGCCTTACCCAAGCGTGGGGGCCACGGAGCAGGCCATCCTTGCTTCTGTCCTTGCCAAGGGGGTAACGGTGATCCGGGGAGCGGCCATGGAGCCTGAGATCCGACAGCTGTGTCATTTCCTTAATAATATGGGCGCCGTGATCTGTGGTATGGGCACCAGCCAGCTGATGATACAGGGAGTAGATGTCCTCCATGACAGCAGCTTCCAGGTAGAAGGGGATCGGATTGTAGCAGGAACCTATGGAGCGGCGGTGGCCGCAGCCGGCGGAAATGTGATTTTAAAGGGAGCGGATCCCGGCTCACTCCGGGTGCCTCTGGGGCTTTTAGAGCAGGCCGGGGCCCAGATCATCAGAGATGGGGAAAAGAAGGAGATCCAGATCCGTATGGAAACACGTCCGGGAAGCCTGACCGTAGAAACGGGGCCTTATCCTGCCTTTCCCACAGATCTTCAGTCCCCTTTTATGGCGGTACTGGCATCGGGGAAGGGGGTGAGCGTTCTGGAGGAGCGGGTATTTGAAGGACGCTTCGCCACTGCAGAAGCTTTAAAGAGCATGGGGGCAGATATACGGATTCAGGACAGAATGGCCATCATCCGGGGAATCTATCCTTTAAAGGGAGCCTCCGTAAAAGCGGCGGATCTAAGGGGCGGAGCGGCTTTGGTGGTCGGCGCCCTGGCGGCAGAGGGAGAGACCAGGATCGGCGGCTGCACCCATATACAGAGAGGGTATGAGGATATATGCCGGGATCTGGCCGCCCTGGGAGCGGAGATCAGATGGCGGGAACAGGAGCAGGCAGAGTAAAGAAAGCCAGATGAGGTACCAGATGAGAAGATTTTTAAGACGTCATCGGACAGGAGCGGGGATTGGGACAGTAGTGATCCTACTGGCGGCGATCCTCTTTCTGTCTGTCCGGATACAGACCATTACCATCACAGGAAGCACACATTATACGCCGGAGCAGATAGAGGAATATCTGTTTTCAGGGCGGTTGGGAAGAAATTCGGCCTTTGCTTATATCCAGGCCAGGTTCCGTCCTCATGTACAGATTCCTTTTGTGCAGGATTATAAGATTGTATTCCACGGCCCCTTTGAGGCGGAGGTGATCCTGTATGAAAAGAGCATTGTGGGATATGTGTCTTATATGAGCAGCTATATGTACTTTGATAAGGACGGCATTATAGTGGAAAGCTCTGGGAATAAGCTGGAGGGGGTCCCGTGGATCACGGGAATGGATTTCGGGCAGATTGTGCTGTACAAGCCGCTTCCGGTGGAGGACCAGGGAGTTTTTGAGGAGGTCCTGAACCTGACCCAGCAGCTTTCTGTGTATGAGATTCCGGTGGATAGAATTGAGTACGGAGCTCATGGACAGGCTTCTCTTTTTATCGGGGAAATGGAGGTGACCCTGGGGGATAATACTGATATTGATGGGAAGATCTCTACTCTTAATGATATACTGAAGGCCCAGCCTCAGCTTACGGGGATCAGCGGGGTGCTGGAGCTGGAGAAGTATAGTGAGGCGGACAGCAGGGCGGGGATTACGTTTAGGAGGAAATGAAGCACATTTTCGCGGAGGGGACGGACGGCTTGTCTTCTTGCCCTGGGAAGCGGGCAAGAAGCATCGGATGTCCATCCGATGGGAGATGAAGATTAAAAAGAGGCTTACAAGCGAGCTTGACGCCTCTTTTCAACCTTCATCTCCCGCCGTCCTGGATTTTTTTTTGAATTCAGGGTTGATATTTTTTGTAAAATCAAATATAGTATTAGGTAGGCTGGAGCGTAAGTGATTTTTGACACGCTCGGGAATCTATGGATTTTGGTATCACAATAGAAGAAAAGACTTTGCGGAGTCAGGGAATAAGGAGGATATGGATCTTGTTAGAGATTAAGATAAATGAGTCGGAGAATGCCGCCAGGATTATTGTAGTTGGCGTAGGCGGCGCAGGTAATAACGCAGTGAACCGTATGATCGATGAGAATATTGCAGGAGTGGAGTTTATCGGCATTAATACAGATAAGCAGGCTCTTCAGTTCTGTAAGGCTCCTACTGCCATGCAGATCGGTGAGAAGCTGACCAAGGGACTGGGCGCCGGAGCAAGGCCGGACGTTGGCGAGAAGGCGGCAGAGGAGAGCTCTGAGGAGATTTCCCAGGCCTTAAAGGGTGCGGATATGGTATTTGTGACCTGTGGTATGGGCGGCGGTACTGGTACTGGCGCGGCTCCTGTTGTGGCAAAGATTGCCAAGGACATGGGCATCCTGACTGTAGGCGTAGTGACAAAGCCGTTCCGTTTTGAGGCAAAGGCCCGTATGACCAACGCTCTCAACGGAATCGAATGTTTAAAGCAGGCAGTGGATACGCTGATCGTTATTCCAAACGACCGTCTCCTTGAGATCGTAGACCGCCGGACTACCATGCCGGACGCCCTTAAGAAGGCAGATGAGGTTCTTCAGCAGGCTGTACAGGGCATTACAGACCTGATCAATGTTCCAGGCCTTATTAATCTGGACTTTGCGGACGTACAGACCGTTATGATCGACAAGGGCATTGCCCACATCGGTATCGGCAAGGCAAAGGGCGACGACAAGGCCATCGAGGCTGTAAAGCAGGCTGTATCCAGCCCGCTGCTTGAGACTACCATCGAGGGTGCAAGCCATGTGATCATCAATATCTCCGGTGACATCAGCCTTATCGAGGCTAATGAAGCCGCAAGCTATGTACAGGAGCTGGCAGGAGATGAGGCAAATATCATCTTCGGCGCCATGTATGATGAGAATGCCCAGGATGAGGCAAGCATCACTGTAATTGCTACCGGACTGGACGAGCGTGGAGCGACTGCCTCCGTTGCGAAGGCGATGAACGAATTCAGCAAGTTTAAGGTAACTACACCGGCTTCCTCTGCCCAGCAGGCTCATCAGAGCGCTGCTCCTGAGGCAGCAGCAACCTCTGCTTCCTATACAAGACCGTTTACACCAAGCTTTAACAGCCAGGCAGGGCAGGGCTTTACACCACGCTACGGCCAGGGAACGGCAGCTCCCGCCAGTACACAGCCGGCACCGGACCAGCAGCCTCAGCAGCAGGCAGCTCCAACTCCTGCTCCGGCTAATCAGTCCTTCCGGCCTACTGTAAATAAAAATACACAGATCAATATCCCTGATTTCCTGAGAAATAAGAGATAAGCTTTTCGAGGTTTTAAGCCTCTGACAGACGGTATCCTAAGAATACCTGCTGTCAGAGGCTTTTTTGCTTCATTTCTGGTTACAATCTTATGATAAAGTCTTATTATGTCGAAAAGTTTTTAACTATCTCTGCTCATCTTCGACAGCATTCGCACTTCAGAATGGTTATAATGTACCTCAGAACGGCTGACAGGGAGGTGGAGCCTGATCCAGGTGGAGAATACAGTATACATAGATGTAGTATTTGCAGTGAATATCGTGATGGACGCGGTGGTATTGGCGATTCTTGACAGGATCCTCTCTTACGGAGCTACAAAAAGGCGGATCTGGGCTGGAGCGGCAGTGGGAAGCCTCTGGGCCTGCCTGGTCACCCTCTGTCCAGATATGCCAGCCATCATACAGGGTCTGGGGACCTATGTGGCGGCAGGAAGTCTGATGTCAGTGACCGCCTTTCGTTTAAAAGGTATCCGGGAGATTGCCAGGTCAGTGGCTGGGATCTATCTGGTGTCCGTAGTTTTAGGGGGTATGCTGCTGATGCTCTATGAGCACACCAGGGCCGGGTATTACGCCAGGCTGGCCGGCCCCTTTTTGTTCTGGGTCTGTGCTGCCGGCACAGCAGCGGCAGTCTGCTGGGGTCTTTCCGGGCATATAAAAGGGATGCTGGAAGGACTTGCAGGACGGCGGGATCTGTGCCGGGCCATACTCTGGTCGGGGGACCGAAGGGTGGAGGCGTTAGGACTTATTGATACAGGGAACCGGCTCAGGGAGCCGGTATCCGGCCATCTGGTCCACGTGGCAGAAAAGGGACTGATGTTAAGCCTTACGCCGTCAGTCAAAGGTGTGGTATATGTGCCCTATCAGAGCGTAGGCGGAACGGGCCTTCTTCCGGCGGTCTATATCGATCGGATGGAGATCCGCCAGCAGGGGAAATGTTTTGTCCAGGAAAAGCCCCTGATCGCTGTAGCCACGCAGAAGCTGTCACCCTCCGGGGAATATAAGATCCTGATCCAGAGGACCGGTGACACCGCAGTTAAAACAGGTAAAAATGAAGAAAAGCAGGAATCTGCAGGAGGACATTTCCATGATGTTAAAAGTATCCGTACCCAATCGTTTTCAGCTTAAAACAGCACCCAGCTTCAGGACGGTGCTCATGCCCAGACAGGGGGAGATCCACTACATAGGCGGAGCGGACATTCTTCCGGCGCCCTTAGAGGCAGAGGAGGAGGGCAGGATGATCGGCCTTTTAGGAAGTGAGGATGATAAGGAGGCAAAATCCAGCCTCATCGAGCACAATCTCAGGCTGGTGGTCTACATTGCCAAGAAATTTGACAATACCAGCGTAGGGGTGGAGGATCTGATTTCCATCGGCACCATCGGTCTAATAAAAGCCATCAACACCTTTAAGGCAGATAAGAATATCAAGCTGGCCACCTACGCCTCTCGCTGTATTGAAAATGAGATTCTCATGTACCTCAGGCGCAATAATAAAACACGTCTGGAGGTGTCCATCGATGAGCCTCTGAATGTGGACTGGGATGGAAATGAGCTTCTGCTGTCAGATATTCTGGGAACGGATGAGGACGTGATTTACCACGGCATCGAGACGGAGATTGAAAAAAACCTCTTAAACAATGCAATCAGCCGCTTAAGCCCCAGGGAACGGAAAATCGTGGAGCTGCGCTACGGCCTGACAAATGCAGACGGGGAGGAGATGACCCAGAAGGAGGTGGCGGATCTAATGGGGATTTCACAGTCTTATATTTCGAGGCTGGAGAAAAAGATCATGAAGCGGCTGAAAAAGGATATTGTAAGGTATGAATAAAGAAAAAATGCTGTGCAGAAGGTTTTTGGGCTGCATGGCGTTTTTTTTGCTATAATGGGAATAAGAGAGGTGAAAAAACGATGATGGAAATATATTACGGGGAGGATGACCCGGATATTGCGGAGCTTGTGAAGAAATATCTGGAACAGAAAGAATTTAAGGTAACGATTTACAATACCCTTGCCCAGCTGAAGCAGGCAGTGCGGAATCATGTGCCGACGCTGGTGCTGCTGGACTGGAATATGCCGGATGGCCATGGAGACGGCCTGTGTCAGTGGCTGCGCAGAAACTGGAGGGAGCTTCCGGTTATTTTTCTCACGGTCCGGGATGATTCCAGCGATATTGTTGCCGGATTTCAAAGCGGGGCAGATGACTATGTGGCAAAGCCATTTGAACTGGCAGTCTTGTATTCCCGGATCCAGGCATTATTGCGGAGAAGCGGAAGCGTGGAAAAACAGTATCTGGACTGCGGCGGCATCTCCATTGACTTAAACCGCAGAGTGGTCTCCTGCCGGGGGGAGGAGGTAACTTTAAGCAGCGGGGAGTATGAGGTGCTTTTATGTCTGATGCGGAATAAGGGGAGAACGATCACCAGGGAAAAAATATTAGAGCAGGTGTGGGATGTCCATGGAAACTATGTAAATGATAATACCCTGACGGTTACTATAAAGCGTCTGCGGGACAAGCTGCACCAGCCGGTCTGCCTGAAAACGGTGCGAAGCGTGGGATACCGGATGGAGGACGGAGAATGAGGGAAGGAAAACATATGCGGATGATCATGGGAGTGGTGCTGTCTGTGAGCCTGATGACAGCGGCCCTTGCTGCCATGCTGGTCTCTTTCTGTGACAGCAGGCGTTCCTTTGAGGTGCTGGACTGTATTTTGGGAGAAGTGGTTGAGCAGGAACCGGAAGCAGAGAACCTTCTTGCAGGGGCACTGAAAAAATATACAGAGAAAAATGGAGATCACAGAGTACAGAGCAGCATACTGCTCAGGCTGGGGTATCAGGCGGCTGATTTCAGATTTACTTCTGAAAGGGAAGGGATTTTCCTTGCGGCAGGGACAGGCCTGGCAGGGGCCCTTTTGTTTGCGGGGACGTTCTGGTATCGGAATCAGAAGGAAAAAAGGCGGATCCAGTTGCTGGCAGAGTATCTGGAGCAGGTGAATACAGGAAAGGCAGTGATTTTGTCTGCTTCCGGGGAAGATGAGTTTTCCAGGCTGGAGGATGAGATTTATAAAACAGTCACATTTCTTTATCAGACAAGGGATGAGGCCGTACAGGCAAAAAATGGGTTTGCCCAAAACCTGTCCAATATTGCACACCAGATAAAAACACCCATCACAGCGATTTCTCTGTCTCTCCAGACCATGGAAAAAGAGAAGTCAGGAAATGATTTTGGACAGATCCAAAAGCAGCTTTTGAGACTGACCCGATTGGAGGAGGCTCTGCTTGTGCTGTCCCGGCTCGATGCTGGCACACTGCCCTTAAAGCAGGAGAAAATAGACGTTTTTACGGTTCTGGTCCTTGCTGTCGACAATCTGCAGGAGCTTCTGACGGAAGCAGGTGTGGAGGTGAGGATTCCAGAGCTGGGAGAAATGGCGGTTACTGCCGATCTGGACTGGACGATGGAAGCTGTGATGAATTTGCTGAAAAACTGTATGGAGCATAATCCGGGCGGGATCATTCATTGTACCTATGGGCAAAATCCTCTGTATACGGAAATTCTGATCTGGGATGAGGGAAGGGGATTTGAAAAAGAGGACATTCCCCATCTTTTTGAACGGTTTTACCGCGGGAAAAATGCAGGCGCGGGAGGGATTGGAATCGGGCTGGCTTTGTCAAAGGAAATCATAGAGCGTCAGAATGGAACAATCCAGGCTGAAAACAGGCCGGAAGGAGGAGCCTGCTTTGAAATCCGGTTTTACAGTCACTGAACTGTCATTTTCATCTGCTATGATGAAAATATGGATCATAAACAGCAGGAGGAAACAAAGAGATGAGGATTTTAACGTGTGAAGGGGTCCGCAAGGTATACGGCTCTGGCGATCATCAGGTAACAGCTTTGGATGGGATTGATCTGACGGTGGAAAAGGGAGAATTTACGGCTATAGTCGGAGCATCCGGTTCCGGAAAATCCACGCTGCTGCATATTCTGGGCAGTGTGGATCAGCCTACAGGCGGAAGGGTCATCATAGACGGAACAGATCTTTCCACACTAAACCCTGCCCAGGCGGCAATTTTCAGGAGAAGAAAGGTGGGGCTGGTGTATCAGTTTTTCAATCTGATCCCTACATTGACAGCAGAGAAAAATATCCTGATGCCTCTTTTACTTGACCGGAAGAAGCCTGCTCAGGAATATTTTGAAAGGCTGGTAACGTCCCTTGGCATTGAGGACCGGCTGGACGCTCTGCCGAACCAGCTATCCGGAGGACAGCAGCAGAGGATTGCCATCACACGTTCTCTGATCTACCGTCCGGCTCTGCTTCTGGCAGATGAGCCTACTGGAAACCTGGATCGGAGAAATTCCAGGGAGATTGTGGATCTGCTTAAGCTTTCCAACCGCAATCTGGGCCAGACGATCCTTATGGTTACCCATGATGAAAAGGCGGCCTTGGAGGCAGACCGCATCATAACCATAGAAGATGGACGTATCATCCGCGATGAACGGAGGAGGCAGGGAAAATGTGGAAGGAATATTTAAAAGGCTATCTGAAATATAACCGTTCTTCCGGCGTATCCATTATGATCGGAGCTTTCATTTCAGCTCTGCTGCTGTCTTTATTATGCGGACTGTTTTATAACGCATGGAAATATGAGGCGGAGCGGATTGTAAGGGAAGAGGGCGGCTGGCAGAGCCGGATCGAGGGAGAGTTTGACAGGGAAGAGATTGAAACCATAAAGAATTTTGCCAATGTGAAAGAGGCTGTTTATCAAAAGGAGGGGAAAGCATTTCTGGACCTGTATTTTGAGGAGATGGGGGATGTGTTAGAGGATACGCCAAAGCTTGCGGCCTCTTTGGGAGCTTCTGAGGAATACATTACTTACCATGACAGCCTGCTTTCCATGTACCTGGTCCGTTCCCCTCAGGATACAGCGCCGAGAATGGTATTTCCCGTGTTTCTTCTCATTACGGTGCTGGCATCTGCTTCTCTGATTATGATTATACACAATTCCTTTGCAGTATCTATGAATGCAAGGATCCGCCAGTTTGGTATTTTTTCCAGCATTGGAGCCACGCCGAAACAGATACGGGCCTGTCTTTTCCAGGAAGCGGCGGGACTCTGTGCCCTGCCGGTGATTGCAGGTAATATAGGGGGGAATCTGCTTTGCATGGGAATTTTACACATGGTAAATTGCCTGCTTGGAAAAGAGGTGGAAGGACGGCAGCCGGCGGTCTTTAGCTGGCATCCCCTTGTTTTTGCGGCAGCATTTTTTGCAACAGTCCTGACTATCTGGATTTCTGTATGGATTCCTGCCAGGAAATTAAGCAGGCTGACACCCTTAGAGGCCATGAAAGATATGGGGGATTGTCAGTTAAAGAGAAGAAAGCATTCAACGATTCTAGCCCTGTTGTTTGGAGTGGAAGGAGAATTGGCTGGAAATGCCCTGAAGGCACAGAAAAAAGCCATGAGGACGGCAACCCTGTCTTTGATCCTTTCTTTTATGGCGTTTACTCTGATGGAATGTTTTTTCACTCTTTCCGGGATCAGTACCAGAGAAACTTATTTTGAGCGGTATCAGGATGTCTGGGATATTATGGTCACAATAGAAGGACCGATCGATACCTTTGAAAAAACAGAAGAAATACAGAAGCTTTTCGGAGTGGAATGTGCCATTGTGTATCAGAGGGCTGAGGCAAAAACCGTTGTAGGTGAGGATGAGATCAGTGGAGAAATGAAAAATTTCGGTGGATTTTCCCATGCTGGAAAAGAATCGGCGGTAAAGACAGATCAGGGCTGGCTGGTAAATGCGCCTGTTGTAATACTGGATGACACAAGCTTTCTTCACTATTGTGAGCAGATTGGCATTGCGCCGGAGCTTTCCGGGGTGGTGATACGCAACCGGATCCGGGATGTAGCAAATTCGGATTTCAGACATCCGGAGTATCTGCCTTATTTGAAAGAGGAGACGGACACAAGGCTTCTGATGGAGGAAGGGAAGGAGAAAACAGAAGTATGGCTTCCGGTGCTTGCTTATACGGAGGAGGTGCCGCCTTTAAGAGAGGAATACGGGGCTCTTGATCCTTATGAGCTGGTACATTTTATGCCGGTTTCTCTGTGGAAAGAATGTAAGGGACAGCTTGCAGGCATGGAGGCGTATACCAGAATCTGTATTCTAGGCAGGGAAAACGCGGATCTGGAGGAGCTGGACGCCCTACAGAGCAAACTTATCCAGATTCTGGGAGAAGGGGATCAGGCAGAAATCGAGAACCGCATCCGGGAGCGTATGGCAAATGATACTCAGATACAGGGAATGATGACAATTTCAGGCGGCTTCTGTGTGTTGCTTGCGTTGATTGGCATCGGCAGTCTGTTTTCCAATACGCTGGGATTTGTACGGCAGAGAAGAAGGGAAATTGCCAGATACAGGTCCGTAGGAATGACGCCGGGGGAAATCCGAAAAATGTTTTGTATTGAAGCTCTGGTTGTTGCAGGACGTCCGGTTTTTTTGACATTGCCATTGGCAGCGGCAGCGGTGGGAATTATGCTCCGGGCGGCGTACATAGAAACAGCGGTGTTTCTTGCAGAGGCGCCTTTTGTTCCGATTTTTCTGTTTATGGCGGCTGTTTTAGGAAGCGTGGCGCTGGCGTATTATCTTGGCTGGCGGGGTGTGGAGAAAATCCGTCTGGCAGAGGTATTAAAGGACGATACGATGATATAATGATATGTTATATTCATAAAAAGAACCTGCCCGGCCCCAAAGCCGTTCAGGTTCTTTTTAACCCGGTCAGCGCAGCTGAACCATATTATCCTTGATCTTAAAGGTGCCGAAGCTACGTATAAAGCTGGAGATACGGCTGAAGCCGTACTGCTTTACCTCAAAGGATGGGAATTTTTTTGTAAGCTCATCATGGATGATGCTCAGATTGTCGATGTGTCCGTTGTTTTCCTGGATCATCCGCTTGATTTCCCGCTCGATCTCTGCCCTGGAGATGCTGGTGCTCTTTTCCTGGACAAAATACCCGCCGTGGAGCTTGACCACCTGGAAATCGTCGTTGCTGAGATTTTCAAGGAAGGTGGAGAGCTTGGAATAGCCGTAGTTTCTCACGTCAAAATCAGAGAACCGCTTGGTGAGGAAATTTCCTACCTTGGCCAGCAAAATAGGCTGGTTCTGGCTGTTGTTCTCGATCAGGAGCTTCAGGATGGCCTTCTGGATCTCCTCGGTGCTTGTAATGGTCTTCTGGATTTCCTCGATGGAATCAACAGGGGATTTGGCCGCTGTCTGGGCTCCGTTTTTGGTCCTTGAGGCCTGGATGGTTACCGGGGCATCCTCGGAGGAAATGATCTCCAGTAGCTTGAAGGTATCACAGGCCGCCCGGAAGGGCTTAGGGGTTTTCTGTTCCCCGATGCCCATAACGAACATCCCTGCCTCTCTGAGCCGCTGGGCCAGCTTGGTAAAATCGGAGTCGCTGGATACCAGACAGAAGCCGTCTACATTTCCCGAATACAGGATGTCCATGGCGTCGATGATCATGGCGGAGTCGGTGGCATTTTTCCCGGTGGTGTAGCTGTACTGCTGGATGGGATTTACGGACCAATCCAGGAGCACATTTTTCCAGCCCCGCTTTTCATTGTCCGTCCAGTCGCCGTAGATGCGCTTATAGGTGGCGATGCCGATGTCAGATACCTCGTCCAGGATATATTTGATGTACTTGGGGGATACATTGTCAGCATCGATTAATACTGCAAATCGCTTGTCATTTTCCATATGTGTGTTTCCGCTTTCCTGAGATTAGGGCAAAAAAGTCCCCTTTTACCAGTAGTTTACCATATCTGGAAAAAGGGGGCAAGAAAAATCATATGACAAAATTCCCTACAGGAAAAAGAGCGTTCTCGTCAGCTTAAGTAGACTTTCATGCTTTTTAAGGCATTTTTTTCCAGGCGGGATACCTGGGCCTGGCTGATATGGATCTCGTTTGCTACCTCGGTCTGGGTCTTGCCTTCAAAAAAGCGCATATCGATGATGTGGCGCTCCCGCTCCGGCAGCCGGTTCATGGCTTCGGTCAGGGACAGGTCCTCCACCCAGTTTTCCTCCAGGTTTTTTTTGTCGCTGATCTGATCCATCACATAAAGAGGATCCCCGCCGTCGGTGTATACTGGCTCGTAAAGGCTGACCGGAGTCTGGATGGCATCCAGGGCATAGGTGATGTCCTCGCCGGATATGCCGATTTCATTGGCGATCTCAAGGAGGGTAGGTTCCTTGGAATGAAGCCTTGTAAGCTGTTCCCTGGCGTAAAGGGCCTTGTAGGCGGTATCCCGGAGAGAACGGCTGACCCGGATGGAATTATTGTCCCTGAGATACCGGCGCACCTCCCCCAGGATCATGGGAACGGCATAGGTGGAAAATTTTACATTCTGCGTAATATCGAAATTATCGATGGCCTTGATAAGGCCGATGCAGCCAATCTGGAACAGGTCATCGATATTTTCCTGGCTGTTTGAAAAACGCTGGATCACACTGAGGACAAGACGCAGGTTTCCTTTGATATACTGCTCCCTGGCCCCCATATCTCCCTTTAGTATCTTCTGGAACAGTTCTTCCTTTTCTTCATTGCTCAGTAAAGGCAGCTTGGCGGTATTGACTCCGCAAATCTCAACTTTGTAGCCCG
>URNT01000022.1 GCA_900549235.1 uncultured Clostridium sp.
TCTATTATCACGATGCAGAGGCGTTTTGCCTGTTTGCCCATTTCATAACACCGCACCCTATTCTTTACGAAATCATGAAAAATCCTCTTTCTAGTATAAAAATCTCACATTCTATGCTATACTTATGCCTAAAGTGGAAAAGTATGCACAGAGATGGAGTATCAATATGTCAGCACATAAATTAGACGCCGGGTATGCCATACAGGTTCAGGACGTGACCAAGGTTTACCGGCTGTATGAAAAGCCCATTGACCGTTTGAAGGAATCGGTGAGCCTTGCCCATAAAAATTATCACAGGGATTTTTATGCTTTGAGTAATCTCTCCTTTGGGGTAAAAAAAGGCGAGACCGTAGGGATCATCGGTACCAACGGCTCTGGAAAATCTACTATTTTAAAGATCATCACCGGAGTCCTTACGCCTACCACGGGAGATGTGTCCGTAGACGGCAAGATCTCAGCCCTTTTAGAGCTGGGAGCCGGCTTCAATATGGACTATACAGGCATTGAAAATATCTACATGAATGGCACCATGATGGGCTATACAAAAAAGGAGATGGACGCCAAGCTCCAGGACATCCTTGATTTTGCGGAGATCGGAGACTTTGTATACCAGCCGGTGAAAACCTATTCCAGCGGTATGTTCGTCCGCCTGGCCTTTGCCCTGGCCATCAACGTGGACCCGGAAATTCTCATTGTAGACGAAGCCCTGTCCGTAGGAGATGTATTTTTCCAGTCCAAATGCTACCGCCGGATGGAGGAGATCCGTGAAAAAGGAACCACCATTCTTATGGTAACCCACGATATGGGCAGTATTATCAAATACTGCGACCGGGTGGTCCTCCTTCACAAGGGCGAGTTCATCGCTGAAGGCCCCGCCGGACGGGTAGTGGATATGTATAAGAAGATTCTGGCCGGCCAGCTGGACGCTTTAAGAGCCGAGCTTGAGGAGGAGCGGAAAAATGGCGCCCTGCCCCCCTCTGCCTCCGATGCCCCCCAGGTGGAATTATCCGATTTTACCGGAGGAATGGACCTGGAGACGGGAGCGAAACCCGCCCCTGCCGGTCTTATGAGAGATCATATGACCATTAACAGCGACCGTACAGAATATGGCGATGGCCGCGCGGAGATCTACGACCTGGGACTTTTGGATGAGCGGGGAAATATCACAAACCTGCTGTTAAAGGGAGAATCCTTTACCATCCGCGAATGCATCCGCTTTAACGCGGAGATTCAGTCCCCCATTTTCACCTATACCATCAAAGACAAAAAGGGAACGGAGCTGACTGGCACCAATACCATGTTTGAGGGTACCGAGGTCCAGCCGGTGAAAAAGGGAGACGAATATGTGGTGGAATTTACCCAGAAAATGACCCTTCAGGGCGGCGAGTACCTGCTCAGCATGAGCTGCACCGGCTTTGAGATGGGAGAGCACGTGGTATACCACCGTTTATACGACGTGACCAATATTACTGTGATTTCCAATAAAAATACTGTAGGCGTGTACGATATGGAATCTCAGGTAAAGGCGGAAAAGAGGAAATCAGATGAATGATATTAGTTATGATATATTAGATCTGTATAAAGAACACGGTACTGGCAGGGAGGCCATGGATCGGGTGCTGGAGGAGGGAGCTTCTCCGGAGGTTTTATACGCCTTCTCTCCGATGAGCGAAAACCTTCTGGAGTGGACAGACCTAAAGCCCGGTGATCAGGTGCTCCAGATCGGTGCAGGCTACGGCATATTTACCAGTCTTTTAGCAGAGCGCTGCGGCCATGTGACTGTTGTGGATATGCGGGATGAAAACCTGGTGGTAAGCCAGATGCGCACCGGATCCCCGGAGAATGTAACCTGGATAAAATGGGCCCGGATGGACTGGAGCCAGGGGGAATACGACCTTATCCTCCTTACCGCAGATAAAGAACAGGGGATCCATACATTTTTCCAGAAGGAAGGGCAGAAGCTTCTGAAAAAAGGGGGCCGTATTTTCTTTGCCTGTGAAAACCGTCTGGGACTGAAGTTTTTATCCGGCGCAGACCATGACCCACAGGAGGTAAATGACACCAGAGAAGGATTAAAGGCCTTCTTTTTAAGGTATGGCTTCTCCTGCCTGGAATTTTACTATCCAACGCCCGAATACCGCCTGCCATCAGCCCTTTATTCCGACCGCTGCCTGCCCGGAAAAGGAGATATTACCAATGTAAGCGCCGCTTATGACCGGCCAAGATACGCCTGCCTTCATGAGGAGGAGCTGTTTGACCAGCTCATTGGCGAAGGAGATTTCGGCCGCTTTGCAAACGGCTTTTTTGTAGTGGCTTCCCGGGGGGACTGTCCCGCAGAAAAGACCATTTTTGTAAAATACAACCGCACAAGAAAGCCTCATTTCCAGATTCGCACCAGTATTCTGGAGGAAAATGGCCGCCGCTGTGTGGAAAAAACGGCTCTCACCGAAGAAGGCCGGTTCCATATCAGATCCTTTGTGGACAAATACAGAAGCCTTCAGGGCCAGAATCCTCAGATCCAGGTGCTGGAGCCTCAGCTGTCAGAGGATGGCCGGTCGGTGCGCTTCCAGTTTCTGGAAGGCATCACCCTGGCAGAGCAGCTGGGAAATGAAATCGGAGAGCGGAAGGCGCCAAAAGAAGCCATAAAAGCCGCCATGGACCAGGTATTTGCCATCCCACAGGAGCAGACCCGCCCCTTCGTTATCACGCCGGAATTTACAGAGGTGTTCGGAGAGATCCCGGAACTGGAGGAT
Source organism: uncultured Clostridium sp. (assembly GCA_900549235.1). GTDB lineage: Bacteria > Bacillota > Clostridia > Lachnospirales > Lachnospiraceae > Enterocloster. Next base: position 2,754 of record URNT01000022.1, read on the forward strand.
ATTTCTTATAAGGTAAGCAATATTGACGGGCTCTTTGAAAATCTGATGCTGTCAGAAGGGAAGCTGTACTGTCTGGATTATGAATGGGTATTTGAATTCCCTATTCCTGCCCAGTTTGTCCAGTACCGGAATCTGGCTTATTTCTATTATAAATATGAATCCCTAATGGATTATGGGAATCTGGAGGAATTTCTGGAAGAATTTGGAATCACCGGCAGACGGGCTGAGATTTACGGAGCCATGGAGACTGCCTTCCAGTCCTATGTCCATGGAGACGGAAACCAGGGCTATCTTCCAAAGTACCGCCAGAAAGTCACTACCTTTGAGGAATTAAAGGAGACAGAAGCCCTTCTTGAAAAAGCCAGGGACCGGATCGATCAGCTTCAGGCCGAGGTAGAGGAAAAGAACCAGCACATCCGCAAGGAGCAGGAGCTTCTCCGCCTGACCAACAACCATGTGACCAACCTGGAAGTAATGATTAAAGATATGAAGCATGAGATCAATGAGCTTGGGAAGCTGGCCACCTATTTAAACAACCACGAGGCATTGATCTTCAAGCTGCGCCGCCACCTGGGCAATCAGGTAAATAAGCTGGTTCCAAAGGGCACAAAGGAGCGCAAGGTCTTAAAATATGCCGTCAGCACCGTAAAACACCCCATCCGCTATGGAAAGCTGTACTCCACAAAGGAGGGCCGCAACCAGATCGCAGGGGATTTTAAGATCGGCCCGGATTACCTGACCTATGGAAAACTCAGATTCCAGACCTTCAGTGGAACCGGTAAGGACGTTCCCACTGTATCCATCGTGATTCCCTGCTATAATCAGGTGAATTACACCTATGCCTGCCTGCAGTCTATTCTGGAATTTACAAAGGATGTAAGTTATGAGGTCATCATTGCAGACGACGTATCCACAGACGCTACTGCAGAGCTGAGCCGGTATGTGGAAGGTCTTATCATCTGCCGGAATACAGTGAACCAGGGCTTTCTGCGCAACTGCAACAACGCGGCAAAGAAGGCCAGGGGCAGATATATCATGTTTTTAAATAATGATACCAAGGTGACAGAAGGCTGGCTTTCCTCTCTGGTAGACCTGATCGAACGGGATCCTTCCATCGGCATGGTGGGCTCTAAGCTGGTATATCCTGACGGCCGCCTTCAGGAGGCAGGAGGGATCATCTGGAGCGACGGCTCCGGCTGGAACTATGGCCGTCTGGACGACCCGGATAAGGCGGAATACAACTATGTAAAGGATGTAGACTATATTTCAGGCGCAGCCATTCTCCTGCCGGTGAGCCTGTGGAAGCAGATCGGCGGCTTTGACGAGCGGTTTGCCCCGGCTTACTGCGAGGATTCGGATCTGGCCTTTGAGGTAAGAAAGGCAGGCTTCCGGGTGGTATATCAGCCTCTTTCAAAGGTCATCCATTTTGAGGGCATTTCAAACGGCACCGATGTAAACGGTACGGGGCTGAAGCGCTATCAGGTGGAAAACAGTAAGAAGCTGAAGGAAAAATGGGCGGAGGAATTTAAAAAGCAGTGCGTCAATACCGGAAATCCCAACCCCTTCCGGGCAAGAGAGCGCAGCCAGGGCAAGAAGGTGATCCTGGTGGTAGACCATTATGTGCCTACCTTTGACAAGGACGCAGGCTCTAAGACCACCTATCAGTATCTGAAAATGTTCCTGAAAAAGGGCTATGCGGTGAAGTTTTTGGGAGATAATTTCCTCCACGAGGAGCCGTATTCCACCACCCTTCAGCAGATGGGGATCGAGGTCCTTTACGGAGACGCCTACGCCTCCGGCATCTGGGACTGGCTTAAGAAAAATGGGGATGAGATTGATTTTGCCTATCTGAACCGGCCCCATATTGCCAGCAAATATGTGGACTATATTAAGGATTATACGAATATTAAGGTGATTTATTATGGTCACGATCTCCATTTCCTCCGTCTGGGACGGGAGTATGAGCTGAGCGGCGACATTAACGTAAAGCGTGAGGCGGATTACTGGAAATCAGTGGAGCTGACTATGATGTATAAGGCGGCTGTTTCCTATTATCCTTCCTATGTGGAGGTGGACGCTATCCATTCCATAGACGGAAGCATTCCTGCAAAGGCCATTACGGCTTATGTATATGACGAGTTCCTTACGGATATACAGGAGGATTTCTCAAAGAGGGAAGGGCTGCTGTTTGTGGGCGGCTTTGCCCATCCGCCGAATGCAGACGCAGTGCTGTGGTTCGCAAAGGAGATCTTCCCCAAGATCCGCAGCCTGAGACCGGATATTACCTTCTATGTGGTGGGCTCTAAGGTAACAGAGGAGATTAAGGCATTAGAGCAGCCGGGCAGCGGTATTATCATAAAGGGCTTTGTCAGCGAGGAGGAGCTTTCTGCTCTCTATGCCTCCTGCAAGATCGTGGTGGTGCCTCTGCGCTATGGCGCCGGCGTGAAGGGCAAGGTGGTAGAGGCCATCTATAACGGTGCTCCTATTGTGACCACCACCACCGGAGCCGAGGGAATCCCTATGGTGGACAGCGTGCTGGAGATTGAGGACGAGCCGGGGGCGTTTGCAGAAAAGGTAGTGGCTCTTTACGGGGATGATGAGCGGTGCAGGCGGCTTTGTGAAAAGACCCAGGCTTATATCAGGAAGCATTTCAGCCTGGAAGGGGCCTGGAAGGTGATCGAAGAGGATTTTTCATAGGAGGAGATGCAGAATGCAGGCAATACTTCTGGCCGGAGGGCTTGGCACAAGGCTTCGCAGCGTAGTAAGCGACCGGCCAAAGCCCATGGCCCTGATCCAGGGACGGCCATTTATGGAATATGTGACCAGAGAGCTGGTAAAAAGCGGAATTACGGACATTATTTTTGCGGTAGGGTATAAAGGCTCTATGGTGGAGGAGCATTTTAAAAATGGAGACGGCTTCGGCTTTAAGGCTTCCTACGCCTATGAGGAAACCCTTCTGGGAACGGCGGGAGCCATCAAAAACGCAGGTCGTTTCATCAGCCAGGATCGTTTTTATGTGTTAAATGCAGACACATTTTATAAAATTGACTATACAAGACTGGCAAGGCAGCAGGATGAGCAAGGACTGGATCTGGCCCTGGTACTCCGGGAGGTGCCGGATGTGTCCCGGTACGGCCAGGCAGTGCTGGATCCCAGGGGACGGCTCACCGGCTTTAATGAAAAGACCGAGGCGGCTGTGCCGGGAACCATCAACGGAGGGATCTATCTGATGAAAACCAGCCTGTTGGACGAGATCCCGGAGGGCAAGGTGTCCCTTGAAAATGAGATGATCCCCAGGTGGCTCTCTGAGGGAAAGGCTCTGGGCGGTTTTGTAAATGACGGATATTTTATTGACATCGGCATCCCGGAGGCCTACTGGCAGTTCCAGGAGGATGTAGCAGGAGGAAAAATATGGTAATCAGAGGAAGAGCGCCCCTTCGTGTCAGCTTTGGCGGCGGCGGAACGGATGTAGCGCCGTTCTGTGAACAGCAGGGCGGAGCCATTATCGGCAGCACCATCAATAAATACGCCTATTGCTCCATTGTTCCAAGGGAAGATGATCAGATCATCGTTCATTCCCTGGACTTTGATATGACGGTAAAATACAATACCAATGAAAATTATGTATATGATGGCAAGCTGGATCTGGTCACAGCTGCCTTAAATGCCATGGAGATCAAGAAGGGCTGCGAGGTATACCTTCAGTGTGACGCTCCTCCAGGCTCTGGCCTTGGAACCTCCTCTACGGTGATGGTGGCCATGCTGACGGCTATGGCACGCTGGAAGGGCATTATGATGGACGCTTACGCCATGGCGGACCTGGCCTATCAGGTGGAGCGGCTGGACCTTAAGATCGACGGCGGTTATCAGGACCAGTACGCGGCGGCATTCGGCGGCTTTAACTTTATTGAATTTCACGGCCGGAATAATGTGGTGGTAAATCCCCTGCGCATTAAAAAAGATATTATCCATGAGCTTCAGTATAATCTGCTCCTGTGCTATACAGGAAAGATCCATGTGTCTGCCAACATTATCAAGGATCAGGTGCAGAACTATGAGAAGAAGGACGCATTTGATGCCATGTGCGAGGTAAAGGCACTGGCTTATGCCCTTAAGGATGAGCTTTTAAAGGGAAATCTCCACAGCTTTGGAAAGCTCCTTGATTATGGCTGGCAGAGCAAAAAGCGCATGAGCAGCAAGATCTCAAACCCTCAGATTGATGAACTGTATGAGGAGGCTTTAAAGGCCGGGGCGCTGGGCGGCAAGCTCCTTGGAGCGGGAGGGGGAGGCTATCTTCTGATGTACTGCCCCTATAATGTACGCCATAAGGTGGCGGCCCGTATGGAACAGATGGGAGGCCAGCTGGCGGACTGGAATTTTGAGCTGAGAGGGGCCCAGAGCTGGGTAGCTGACGAGGAACGATGGAAATATGACCAGGTGAAGGTAAAGATGCCGGAGGGCAGCTACACCTTTGATTTTTAAATGAGAGAGATCTGCAGATAAGGCTTATCAGAAAGAAAAAACATGGAAAAAGCAGTATTTTTAGACAGAGACGGCACCTTAAACGAAGAGGTAAATTACCTATATAAAAAGGAGGATCTGCGCCTCCTTCCAGGGGTAGAAAAAGCCCTTAAAATGCTCCGGGATGCAGGCTTTACCCTGATCGTGGTGACAAACCAGGCAGGAGTAGCAAGGGGCTATTACACAGAGGAGGACGTAAAGAGCCTCCATCAGTACATGAACGGCCTTCTTCAAAAGGAAGGGGCCCGGATTGACGGATTTTACTACTGCCCCCACCATCCGGTTCACGGGATTGGGGCATATAAAAGGGAGTGCAGCTGCAGGAAACCAGGCACCGGAATGTTTGAAGCCGCCTGCAGGGACCGGCAGATCGACCGGGCACATTCTTATATGATCGGGGATAAGCGGCTGGATACCCAGGCAGGGAAAAACTTCGGCCTTACCTCGATTCTGGTAGGCACCGGCTACGGGGCAGAGCTTCATAAAAAGGCCCTGGAGGCGGGGGAAGCAGTGGAGTATGACTATTACGCGCCGGAGCTTACAGAGGCGGCCCGGTGGATTATAGAGCGGGAAAGGAGCAGAGAGCAGGCAGATGAAAGAGAATAGAAATGAGATTCGGTACCTGGATGAGCTTGTGGAGCGGTATCCGGTTCTTGGAAGCATCCGGGAGGATATTCTGGGGGCCTATGAGATGATAAAGGACAGCTATGAGGCAGGGGGAAAGCTCCTTGCAGCCGGAAACGGCGGAAGCTGCGCGGACAGTGAGCACATTGTGGGCGAGCTGATGAAGGGCTTTGTAAAGCGCAGGCCCGTACCGGCGGCTTTTGCGGAAGCCTTAAAGGAGGCGGACGGCAGAAGGGGAGAGGAACTGGCAAAATGCCTGCAGCAGGGGCTTCCGGCCATAGCCCTGACCGGACATACCGGCCTGTCAACCGCATTTTTAAATGATGTAAACGGCAGTATGATCTATGCCCAGCAGCTTTACGGCTACGGCCGTTCCGGGGATGTATTCTTTGGCATCTCTACTTCCGGAAATTCGGAAAATATCCTGTATGCCGCAGCAGTGGCGAAGGCCTCCGGGATCAGGACCATCGGGCTTACGGGCCGGGACGGGGGAGAATTAAAAAAGGTCTGCGACGTGACCATCGTGGTGCCGGAGCAGGAGACCTTTAAGATCCAGGAGCTGCACCTTCCGGTGTACCATGCCCTGTGCCTTATGTTAGAGGAGCATTTCTATGCAGAATAAGCATGTATTTTCCATCTGTGCCTATAAGGACTCACCCTATCTGGAGCAGTGTATCCGCTCACTTACAGGGCAGAGTGTTAAAAGCCGCATCATCCTGTGCACCTCTACCCCCAGCTCCTACATAGAGGAACTGGCGGAGAAATACAAGCTTCCCCTGTTTGTGCGGGAAGGGGTCAGCAATATACGGGACGACTGGAATTTTGCCTATGCCATGGCAGAGGCGGATTTCGTGACCATTGCCCACCAGGATGATGTGTATCATAAGGATTATACGGCCTGTCTCTTAAAGGCGGCGGCCCGGTACCGGGATATGACCGTATTTAGCACCGATTATGTGATTTTAAAAAATGGCCGGATTCTGGCCGGTGAGCCCATGCTCTGGGTGAAGCGGCTTCTGCGCCTGCCCCTCAGGATCCCGGCACTGAACCATATCCGTCTGATCAAGCGCCTGCCGCTGATGTTTGGAAATTCCATCTGCTGTCCTGCCACCTCCTACAATAAGAAGGTGCTGGGAGAGCCCTTTGTGGATTCGGACTACAGCTTTGCCCTGGACTGGGACAATATGCTGCGGCTGGCCGATACAAAGGGCCGGTTTGTCTGCGTGGAGCGCCCCCTATTGTACTACCGGGTCCATGATGAGGCTGCTACAAAGGCCTGTATCGGCGACAGGCGGAGAGAGACGGAGGAACGGGAGATGTTTGCCCGGTTCTGGCCGGGGCCGGTGGTGGAGCTTCTGATGCGCTTCTACTGCCAGGCATATAAAGAGTATTCGTAGAGAAGGACAGTAGATACATGATGTTTCACAGCAGAAAGCAGGCGCTGCTGCCGGCGGGTTTTACCGCCGGGGCGGCGCTGGTGCTTTGGATCACATTGACAAAGGTAGTTGCAGGGGGCCCTGTGGGCCGGGTGCTGGAGGATACTAAAACCTTGCAGATGCTGGGAGAACTGGCTTTTATGTTCCTGTGGAATCTGTTTTTCCTGGGAACGGTGAAGGATGACCGGCTGAGACTGGCAGGGCTTTTAGGGGGAAATGGAGTATTTCTCTGGCTCCATCAGATTCTGATTCCCCTTTTGGGGGCCGGGATCTATATGGGAGCCCTGGCCTGGGCAGGAAAAACGGTCCTTCTGGGATTGTTTTGGGGACGGGGAAATAGAGAGATACCGCCTCTGGAACAGTGGTTCTTTGGCCTGGCTCTGGGGTCAGCCTTCTGGATCCTGTTTGTGTGCGGTCTGTCTCTGATGGGCCTCGGAGGAGTGAGACTGTGGCGGGGGTGCGGTATGGCGCTTTGCCTGTGCTGGCTGGGGGCAGAGGCAGCCGGATGGCTGAGAAGGAAAGGTTCGGAAAAATGCACACCTTTCCGGCTTACCAAAACCCGTACAGAAGCCATCCTTCTGGCATTTATCTTAACCATGCTCCTGCTCCAGGCCGGAAGGCTGAATATAGAGCTGGATTATGATTCCCTTCACTACGGTCTCCGATCCCCCTATGTGCTGGACAATGGGAATGGAATTTATGAAAACCTGGGCATGGTGAATCTGGTGTACACCTACAGCAAGGGCCTTGAGGTTCTGGCCCTTCCTCTGTCTGGAACCTCTACCTACGGCTTTGTCCTGGCTTTTTCCTTCTGGGCTACGGTGGGGATCCTGGTGCTGGCGGCAGGGATCACTGGCTCCGGGGCGTCGGACCGGGCAGGGAAACGCAGGCGTGGGCTGTGGGCTGCTGCTGTGATCAGCGCCATTCCCGGTATCATGAATATGGCGGCTACGGCAAAGTGCGACAATATGACCCTGCTTTTCCAGCTTCTGATCTTTGACCTTCTGGGATTGTCTTTGAAGGGGGATTCGGGTGAGAGAAGGGCCGGGCCGCCCTGGCTTTTGATGGCTGTGTCGGTGTACCTTCTCACCCTTGTATTTAAGCCTACAGCCCTTGTATTTGCTACGGCTCTGGGAGGCGTGGGGCTGATCTGCCATATACTGGAGAGAAGGCGGCCGGAGATTACGGCAGAGGGGATCTTTCTATTGATTCCCACTGGACTGGCTGCCGCGGGGCTGATGTACCGCACCTGGCGGATGACCGGCGTGCCCATGACCTCGATTTTTGCCGGGCCATTGGAACGGCTTGGGTTTGAGATCCGGTACCCCTTTAACTTTACCCATGTGATCGGGGATCCGTCGGCTCTCACCACAGCAGAAAAGCTGGCCAGGCTGGCAGAGCGGCTTAAGGGCATCCTTTTTGCTCCGGTGGGAGAGGACATGGCCCATGTGATCATCGCCTGGGGAACGGGGCTGATCCTTCTTCTGGGAGTTTTGTGGCTTGCAGGCTTTTTTATGCTGAAAAATAAGAGAACCCCTCTGGACCGCTTTGAAGCCCTTCTTCTGGCTGTCCTCCTTCTGGGCTCTCTGGCAAGCATCTATACCCTTTACCAGGTGGACGGTAATTATTTTACTCTGTTCTATGCGGTACTGGCCATGAGCGCTGTGGGCCTGGCAGACAGGTTTGGAGAACGGGGGCTCAGGCGGCAGCTTGCCGCCCTGGCGGTTCCGCTGTTTCTGTGCAATGCACTGATCGCCTGCACCACCAGCTGGGCCGGTGTGCCGGGACTTACACCGATCCATGCGGCAGGCAGAGGGCTTTACGATCACAGGGCGGAGCGGGACCGCCGCAGAGAGGCGGAAGGAAGCCTGGCTCTGTCCAGAAGCTTTGAGCCGGATACGAGGGTTCTTGCCTTCGGGGAGCATCCGGCAGTCCTGGATCTTCCCTGTGTGGTCCAGAGCTATTATGACGTGACCGGCAGCGGCGGCAATGTATATCTGGTAAAAAAGCTGGCGTATTTTGAGGAATTTCTTGATTATGCCGGGATCGAATATTTCCTTGTGGAGGCAGGCTACCTGGCCGGACAGCCCAGAGCCCTTGAGATTATTGAGGATATGATCGAGGAAGGTACCCTTACGGATCTATGCTTTGAATGGGGGAATATGAGGGCGGCGGTGGATCTGGACGGCGCTGCGCCGGAGGATCCGGCGGCGGCTCTGGCCCTGTTCTATGAAAACTATGCCATGGAGGGCAAATGACGGCAGCTAAGGAGGCAGTAAACGTGGAGACAAAAGAGAGGATCCGGTTCCGGATCGGTTTTTCCAGAATGGAAAAGAAATACGAATGGAAGGACCATATGATTTTTATGGGGCTTTTGCTGGCCCTGGCCTTCTGGGTGAATATGGGGATAGAGATCCGCGGCCTTTATATGGACGACCTTTATTTCTGGTCCTGCTACGGGGAACAGGGCTTTCTGGAATATGTATTCCCCATGGGAAGCACCCGGTTCCGGTTCCTGTATTATCTGGCCGCCTGGCTGGAGATGGCGGTGGTAAGGAACCACGTTTCCTGGTTTGTGCCCATCAATATCCTGCTGAATGCCTGCGTGGCCTGGACCCTGTATCATATGGGCCGCAGTCTTTCCAGGGCCAAGTGGGTGGGCTTTCTCGCAGGCTTTATGTATCTGGTCAGCCGTATGGCCTATTATCAGATCGGACAGGTGCTGGGGCTTATGGAGACCATGGCCCTATGGATGGGACTTGGGATCCTCTGGTATCTCTACCGGTATCTGAACAGCCGGGAGGTTAAGGCATCTTATTTTATCAGGGCCTGCCTGCTGTATTTTGGAGTATGCTTTGTACATGAGCGCTATATGGCTCTGTTTCCCCTGCTTATCCTGATCCTTCTGATGAAAAAATGCCGCCGCCCGGCAGAGTGGGCCACAGCAGCCGGCTCCTTTCTTCTGGTCCAGGTGATCCGGGCTCTTACCATCGGCACTGTTCTTCCCGCAGGCACCGGAGGAACCCAGGTAGCAGATACCTTTAACATCAGCCAGTCCATCGGCTTTGCTTTGGATCAGGCGGCCTATGTGTTCGGCATCAATGCAGGCCCGGAGCATTTAAACGGCTGTCCTTGGAATCAGACTCCGGTGCCGGTGCTCCTTCTGATCCTTTTGGCGGATGCGGCAGTTGCTGTAATGGTTCTTGCGTTTTTGGTAAAAATTGTAAAAGATAAGGATAAGGAGGATAAAGGCCGCCATCTTTCCAATCTGGTTCTGTTCGTGGTCTTTATTGCCCTGTGTATCGGCGCTTCCAGCGTGACCATCCGCGTGGAGATGCGCTGGATCTATATTTCCCTGGCGGCGGCTCTGCTGTTTTTAACCTATATTTACGGCGTTCTTACCGAGGGCGTCCGGCCGGAATTTTATCTGAAACGGATGTGGCCCTGGGGGATCCTGATCACCGTTTATGTGGTATGTATGCTTCCTGCGGAGTTATTTTACAGAAGCAATTATGACAGACTCTATCTGTGGCCTGACCAGCTCCGCTACAACTCTCTGGCAGAGGAAACCTACGGGCGTTATGGGGAGGAGCTGTTTGGAAAGACCATCTATATTTTGGGCAACAGCTATGAGATGAGCGATTTTACAGCCAGAACCTTCTTCAAGGTATTTGACCCGGAGATGAAGGCGGAGGGCACCAGCGTTCAGTTTATCGACAGCATCTATGACATCGGCCTGGTGGACGACCGGATGCTGGTCTTACGGGAGGATCCGGAGCACAATGGCTATCAAGACATCACCGATCTGGTACGTCAGCTTAAGCTGGATGTAGAGTACGGTTACTACGGGGACGGCTGGATGGACGAACACGCCGCTCTTACAGTGATGGCAGGAAAAGAAGGAGTGATTCATCTGGAGATCATGTATCCCGGCACCATGCGGGGCGGAGAGGTGATCCAGATCACCGCCGCAGATGAGGAGCCCCGCTATCTGCCCCTTCAGTCCAGTGTGGTAGAGGCAGAAATCCAGGCAGAGCCGGGAAGCAGGGTGGAGTTGAAATTTGACTATAATTTTTATATGGAAAACGCCCAGGAGCAGCGGGGGGAGGACCGGCTGGCAGCCATCGTCCATATTACCGCCCCCTGAAACCGCAGCATAAAAGGAGAGACTGAAAATGGAAGCACAACAGACAAAACACCCCCTTTTTTCCAGAAACCTGATCTTCTGGCTCCTGCCTGCGGCAGGCACTCTGTTCTTACTCTGGTATGTAAAGCATGCCACCGCAGATGTGGTTTATTCTGACTATATCCGCCTGGTAAACAGCTACCTTCCGGATGTATACAATCCGGATAAATTTTTTGTTCGGGACATTCTTACAAGACTGCCCATCAACTATCTGGAACGGATTATTAATGTAGAGCTTTTCGGCTTCTCCATTACCCTGGACCGCGTGCTGGGGGTGGTAAGCCTGGGGCTGGCAGGAGCCGTATTTTCCGTCTACGCCATCCGTTACAGGCTGTGCCCGGTGTGGTTTGCCTTCCTGATGGTGATCATGTTCAGCCTGAACAAATGGGAGATGCTGACCAATGGCAGCGGCTGGTCCCATTTCTTCGCCTTTGCCTGCTTTTATTACCATGAGCTGATCCTTGACCGGGTGTGGAACGGCAGGGAGAAGAAGTATGACCGTCTGAAGCTGATCCTTCTGCCTTGGTTTATTATCCTTGGCACAGCAGGGCCCTACTGCGGCAGCTACGGGGCTGTGGTGCTGTTATCTTATGGCTTCTGCTTTATATGGGAACGTGCCGGAAGGGGGCGCGGTGGGAAAATGGATCTCCGTTACCTGGTCTATATGGCCTGCACCCTGATCCCTCTCCTTCTTTATATTGTAAGCAGCTCCTTTGCTGTAGAGGAGCATGCGGGAGCCACCGGCCGTGCCCTGGGGGAGATCCTTTCAGATAATCCGGCTTTTCCTGTAATGTTTATCCTTAAATCCCTGGCAGGAATGGTCATCGGCGGGGAGCAGCTGTCCCAGTGGAGCGAGGCCAGCAGGCTGGGAAATATAGTCTGCTATCTTCTGGGCCTGTTTGTGGCGGCAGGCTATCTTAGCGCCCTGTGGATGAACTGGAAGCACCAGCTGTATGAGGAGACCCTTCTTCCTCTGATGCTTCTGGTCGGAGGGGGGATCAACCATATGCTGATCTTCCTTTCCAGATACATTTTTGAAAAGACCAATTACGGCTTAAGCTCCCGGTATGCCCTGCAGTTTCAGGTGGGGATCCTGGGGATTTTTCTCACCTTTGCCCTGGTATGGAGGGGAAAGGAAGGGCTTAAAAGGGCTGCAAAGGGCTGGATCCTGGGCTTTTGTCTTGCAATCCTTCTGGGAAATGGTTATACTACATACCATGAACTCAGGATGGCGCCCTACAGAGAGGAAAGCTTTGAGGAGAAGGCAGCTCTGGCAAGAGAGATCCCCGGTATGAGCGATGAGGAGCTTGAGGCCAGGAAGGACGAGATCCAGCAGCAGATGGAGTATTTTAAGGGAGCGGACAAGATACGGAACGCCTTCCGGATTCTGGAAGAAAACAGACTGAACGTATTTAGATAAAGGATGGAGGAGAGACCATGAAGGTAGTAATTTTAGCAGGAGGCTTCGGCACCCGGATCAGTGAGGAAAGCCATTTAAAGCCAAAGCCTATGATTGAGATCGGGGGAAAGCCGATTTTGTGGCATATTATGAAGTATTATTCGGAGTTTGGCTTTCACGATTTTGTGATCTGTCTGGGATATAAACAGTATGTGGTAAAGGAATTTTTTGCGGATTACTTCCTTCATACCTCAGATGTGACCTTTGACCTGGCAAATAACCGGATGGAGGTCCACAACAATTATTCAGAGCCCTGGAAGGTGACCCTGGTGGATACGGGGTTAAATACCATGACCGGGGGGCGGGTGAAGCGGATCCGGCCTTATGTGGGAGATGAGCCCTTTATGCTTACCTATGGAGACGGGGTTTCCAACGTAGATCTGGACGCTCTGGCAGCGTTCCACCGGGCCCATGGAAAGACAGCCACCATTACCACAGTGAACCTGGGGCAGATGAAGGGAGTTCTTGATATTGGGGCGGATGATACCGTTCTCTCCTTCCGTGAAAAGGATGACAACGACGGAGCCCTGATTAACGGCGGCTTTATGGTACTGAATCCGGAGATTTTTGATTATCTGGAGGATGATTCTACTGTATTTGAGCAGCAGCCCATGCAGCGGCTGGCGGCAGAGGGACAGCTGAAATCCTTCTACCACAGCGGCTTCTGGCAGTGCATGGATACCCAGAGAGAGATGAAGAAGCTGGAGGAGCTGTGGCAGTCCGGCTGCGCTCCCTGGAAGATCTGGAAGGATTAGAGGTAAGGATATGAGATTTGAGGAATTATGTGGATTTTATAAGGGGAAACGGGTGCTGGTTACAGGCCATACGGGCTTTAAGGGCTCCTGGCTGGTGCGGATCCTGACCCTGGCAGGAGCAGAGGTCACAGGCTATTCCCTGAACCCGCCTACGGATCCAAGCCTGTTTGAGATCGCAGGCCTGGAGGATACCATGGACAGCGTCATCGGAGATATAAGGGACCGGGCCCATCTGATGGAAGTATTTGCCCGGGTGCGTCCGGAGCTGGTATTCCACCTGGCGGCCCAGCCCATTGTCCGGGACTCCTATAAGGATCCGGTGTACACCTATGAGACTAATGTTATGGGTACGGTGAATGTCCTTGAGTGTATCCGCCAGACGGACAGTGTCAGGTCATTTTTAAATGTGACCACAGACAAGGTATATGAAAATAAGGAGTGGGAGTACGGCTACAGGGAGTGTGATCCCCTGGACGGCTATGATCCCTACTCTAATAGTAAATCCTGCTCGGAGCTGGTGACCCACAGCTACCAGAAGTCATTTTTCTCTGACCGGGCCTGCGCCATTTCCACCTCCCGGGCGGGGAATGTAATCGGCGGCGGTGATTTCGCCAACGACCGGATCATCCCCGACTGTGTACGGGCGGCAGCGGCAGGAAGGGATATTATTGTAAGAAATCCACATTCTACCAGGCCTTATCAGCTGGTTTTAGAGCCTCTGGCGGTGTATCTTACCATTGCCATGAAGCAGTATGAGGATCCAGGGGTCCAGGGATACTACAATGTAGGCCCGGATGATAAAGACTGTGTGACCACAGGAGAGCTGGTGGAGCTGTTCTGCAGGACCTGGGGAGACGGCCTTAGCTGGAGGGATCAGTGGGACGGCGGCCCCCATGAGGCCAATTTCCTGAAGCTGGACTGTTCCAGGATCCGGAAGGTCTTTGGCTGGAAGCCAAGATACGACGTAGAGGAAGCGGTTCAGAAGACCATAGAGTGGTCCAGAGCGTATCTGGAGGGCGCGGATATGCTGGAGGTGATGGACCAGCAGATCCGGGAATTTTTTTCATAAACAGGAGGAATACCATGTTTGAGCATACATCAGAAGCAGAAGCCAGGAAGCAGATCCTGGAGCTGGTGGCAGAATACTGCGACACCTACCATAATCAGAAAAAAGATTTTAAGGAAGGGGACCGGATCCCCTACGCGTCCAGAGTTTATGACCATGAGGAGATGGTGAAGCTGGTAGACAGCTCCCTTGACTTCTGGCTGACCTCAGGACGTTATACAGAAGAATTTGAAAGGAAGCTGGGAGAGTACCTTGGAGTCCGCTACTGTTCTCTTGTAAACTCCGGCTCCTCAGCCAATCTGGCTGCATTTATGGCTCTGACCTCTCCCCTGCTTGGAGAGCGCCGGGTAAAACGGGGGGATGAGATCATCACCGTTGCCTGCGGCTTCCCTACTACGGTAGCGCCGGCCATCCAGTACGGAGCGGTTCCTGTATTTGTAGACGTGACCATCCCTCAGTACAATATTGATGTCAGTATGTTAGAGGAAGCCCGGTCTGAAAAGACAAAGGCCGTAATGATCGCCCACACCCTGGGCAATCCCTTTGACCTTCGGGCGGTAAAGGCATTTTGCGATAAATACGGTCTGTGGCTTGTAGAGGACAACTGCGATGCCCTGGGAACCAGGTATACCATGGAGGAGGACGGGAAGGAGGTAATCTGGTTCACCGGAACGATCGGAGACATCGGAACATCCAGCTTTTACCCACCCCACCATATGACTATGGGAGAAGGCGGGGCCGTTTATACGGACAATCCTCTTTTAAATAAGATCATCCGCTCCTTCAGGGACTGGGGACGGGACTGCGTATGTCCCTCCGGCAGGGACAATCTCTGCGGCCACCGCTTTGACCGCCAGTACGGGGAGCTGCCTCTGGGGTATGACCACAAATATGTATATTCTCATTTTGGCTATAATCTGAAGGTAACGGATATGCAGGCGGCTATCGGCTGCGCCCAGCTTGACAAATTTCCCTCTTTTGTAGAGCGTCGCCGCCATAATTTTGACCGGTTAAGGAAGGCACTGGAGGAGGCAGAGGATCAGCTGATCCTTCCGGAGGCCTGCCCTCATTCAGAACCCAGCTGGTTTGGTTTCCTGATCACCTGCAGGGAAGGGGTTGACCGGAACCGGATGGTGCAGTATATTGAAGAACACGGAGTACAGAC
Organism: uncultured Clostridium sp.; assembly: GCA_900549235.1. Classification (GTDB taxonomy): domain Bacteria; phylum Bacillota; class Clostridia; order Lachnospirales; family Lachnospiraceae; genus Enterocloster. The sequence continues at coordinate 17,966 of URNT01000022.1, forward strand.
CCGTATGCTTTTTGCCGGCAATCTGATCAAGCACCCCTGCTTTGATGAACTGCGGACGGCAGGCGAAGGCTACCGGGTAGTGGGAAGCCTTGAAAATACCGACCGGATCCTGGCGGATACCTTCTGGGTAGGAGTTTATCCGGGGATGACAGACGAGAAGATCGACTATATGGCGAGGGTGATTAAGGAAGCAGCTTCAAACAGGCTCTAAGAATGAAAGGATAAAAATGGCAGCAGAATACGACATGAGCAGGGTCCATGAGGCCAATCTGAAAATATTAAAGGAGATCGACCGGATCTGCCGCAAGTATAAGATAAAATATGCCCTGGACGCAGGTACCCTTATCGGCGCTGTGCGCCACAAGGGCTTTATTCCCTGGGACGATGATGCGGACGTGGTGTTTACAAGGAACCAGTATGAGGCATTTTACAAGGTGGTAAAACGGGAGCTTCCTGATACCATGGAGTTTTTAGAGCCGGATTCATACCGGGGCGGAAGGGCATTTTATGATTTCACCCCAAGGATTATCTACAAAAACAGCCGGTGCCACAGCGACGGCCCTATGATGGACTTTTATGAGGGGAAGTTAAATCACCTGTGGGTGGATCTGTTTATCCTGGACCGGCTTCCTGCCGGAAAGAGCGGGGCGGCCATGACCCGTTTCATTCATAAGGCCATCTACGGCCTGGCTATGGGACACCGTTATGAGCTGGATTTTAGTAAATACAGCCTGGCTCACAAGCTTTTTGTAGGCATCCTGTCGGGAGTGGGACGGCTGATCCCCTTAAGAACCATCTGCGCCCTTCAGAAATGGGCGGCTCTTAAGGATCGGAAAAGTAAGGGGAATCTGCGCTATTACAGCAACTACCAGCCGGATTACCTTTACGTTACCCTGGAAAAGGAGTGGTGCGAGGAGGTAGAGGACGCTGACTTTGAGGACACCCGTCTGATGATCCCCGCAGGCTGGCATCAGGTGCTGGAGGAGGTTTACGGCGATTACATGAAGCTTCCGCCAGAGGAGCAGAGGGTTCCCTCCCACTCCAGCCAGCAGATTGAAGTGACGGATTAGAAGGACAGACCAAGAAAGGACAGACAAAGGTTCATGGACAGGATGATAAGCGTTGTAGTCTCTGTATACAACGAAGAAAAAGCATTGGAAGAATTTTACAGGGAAACAAAACAGGTGCTTAAGGGGCTTACCTGGGATCACGAGCTGATCTTTGTCAATGATGGCAGTGGGGACGGGAGCCTGGAGCTTTTAGAGACCCTTGCGGCCCAGGACCCCCAGGTGAAGGTGGTCAGCTTTTCCCGGAATTTCGGCCACGAGGCGGCCATGATCGCTGGTATGGATCACAGCCGGGGGGACGGGATCGTGTGTATGGATGCGGATCTTCAGCACCCGCCGGAATGTATCCCTGAGATCATCTCCCGGTTTGAGGATGGCTTTGAGGTCATCAGTATGGTACGCACCAGGAATGAAAGCGCCGGATGGGTGAAAAATGTGACCTCCTCCGGTTTTTACTGGCTGATTAACCACATTTCTGACGTGCATTTTGAGCCAAATGCCTCTGACTTTTTCGCTGTAAGCCGCCATGTGGCCCAGGTGCTAAAGGACAATTACAGGGAGCGGGTCCGCTTCCTCAGAGGCTATGTCCAGAATGTAGGCTTTAAAAAGACAGTTCTTCAGTATGAAGCCCGTCCAAGGGTGGCAGGAGAGAGTAAGTACAGCATCAGGAAGCTGTTTATCTTCTCCGTCAACACCATCCTCTGTTTTTCCAATATGCCTCTGAAGCTGGGGATCTACGCTGGTATATTTTCTGCCTTGCTGGGCGTGTCAGTGATGATCTACACCCTGTTTACAAGGCAGGGTGCTCCAAGCGGCTATGCCACCATCGTGGTGCTGATCTGCTTTATGTTTGCCATGCTGTTTGTGATTGTAGGCATCATTGGAGAGTATATCGCCATCCTGTTTACAGAGCTGAAGGACCGGCCCATCTACATCGTAGAGCGGACCAGAAATCTGGAAAAATAAAATCTCTTGGGAGATTCTTTAAGGAAAGTTTAGATTTCCTTTCTTGACAATCAAAGGAAAAAATGAGTATAATGTCATCGTGACATCCTGTCATGGTGACATTTTGTCATTTATAAGGACTGAAAGCCGGTAAGGCCCGTCCTGTTTTTACAAAGGAAGGCAAGGAGGCACAGGTATGCCCACACAGCGTTTTATCAATCTGAAGGAAGAAAAGAAGCAGGCTATTTTAGAAGCGGCCATCCACGAATTTTCCAGAGTCCCTTATGCAGCGGCATCCATCAACCAGATTATCAAGGAGGCAGACATTTCCCGGGGGAGCTTTTATACATATTTTCAGGATAAGGACGATCTGATGCGTTATATCCTTTCCGGGGCAAGGGAACGATGCTTAGAGGAGATCCTCCGGCTTATGGATGAGGAGGGAGGCAATTTTTTCCGGATTCCCCTTCGTATGCTGGAGCGTGTGATGGAGGAGGGCATCCAGAGAAAGAACTATCAGCTGTTCCGCAATATGCTCTCAGACCTGAGCGCGGTGGATCAGAATCAGCTGTTTGGGATCAAGGGCTTTCTTCTCCACGACGAGACTTTCAGAGACTTTGTGAGGCAGCTTTATGATCATCTGGATAAGGATCGCTGCCAGATGAGCCCGGAGGCCCTGGCTTACGGCGCGGAGATGGCGATGATGATCGTTATTAAGGCGCTTACATTATTTTACAAAAATGTGATCGAAAAAAACAAGATACTGACTGTTGCGAGAAATGAGCTTCTGATCCTGGAACGGGGAGTCTGCGGACTGCAGTCTCTGGAAGAGATCAGAGCATAGAATGGAGGAATATCATGGAACATCATAAAAAAAGACCCTACGGCCGCCGCCTGCTGACCCTGTTTACCGCGTCAGCCCTGGCAGTGACCGCCCAGGCCGGGACATTTGCGGCAGCGCCCCTGACTGCCTGGGCGGCCGTGAACCAGCCGGATGACAATACCTATCAGCCGCCGGAGGCGCCGGCCCCCGACATCAGTAAGGAGCTGAGCCCGGAGTTTGCCTATTCTTCTGATAAATGGGCCTCTCTCAGGGACAATGTAATGGAATATGAGGAGCTGGGGGATCTGATCCACGAGTACAACCCTAAGGTGCGAAGCAACCGCTCCTCCTACAACGATATGAAGGGCAAGACCTCCAATGACATCAGCCAGCAGCTGATGGACGACGCCCAGGACGTATGGGATACGGCAGAGGAGATGAAGAGCATGGCAGACGATCTGTACAGCACTCTGGATGATGCCTCCTACGCTCCGGCCCTTGCAGGGGTGGCAGGAAGCTACGGTACCGCTCTTATCGGTGCCGCCAGCTTGAATTTCAACGCCAGCTCTTTGGAAAAGATGGCGGATAACAACTATGAGGACGCCGATATGGAAAAGATCAAATACGATCAGACCGAGGCCAATCTTGTATACCAGGCTCAGCAGCTGATGGCTACCTATGAGCAGTCCCAGTACAATATGACCACCCTCCAGGGGGCAAGGGATAATGCTCAGACTGCCTATGACGCCACGGTGGCCCGCCAGTCCGTAGGGGCTGCCACACAGAAGGAGGTGCTGGATGCTCTGAAGCTGGTTCAGGATCAGGATGCCTCCATCCGCTCCGCCCAGAAGTCCGCTGATAATGTACACCGGAGTCTGTGCCTGATGCTCGGCTGGTCCGCAGATGCCCAGCCAGAGATCCGCAGCATTCCTGAACCAGATATGGATCGGATCGCTTCCCTGGATCCTAACGCGGACCTGGAAACAGCTTACGCCAATAATTATGACATTCGCTACAATGAAAAGAAGATCGGGAATCTTTCCTCCCAGGATCTGATCGAATCCACCAAGGCCACCATTGAGGACAGCAAAAATACAGTGGCCAATTCCTTAAAGAGCCAGTATAACAAGATTCTTGTAGCCCGGGATGCCTACAATACGGCAGTTATGAACGAACAGCTTCAGGCAGAGACCTTAAAGCAGTCCGAGGCCCAGAAGGCAGTGGGGATGATTACAGACCAGGCCTATGCCTCTGCTCAGAACGCATACCTGGCAGCTTCCAACGATGTGCAGAATGCCCGCCTCCAGCTCCGTCTTGCCATGGAAACCTATGACTGGATCGTAAATGGGCTGACTATTTCAGGCTGATCCCAGAGCCTGTTAGAGTATCGAAAAGGAGTAAAATTATGATGAAAATAAAAAAACGGAAGGGACTGATCTGCCTGGGACTGGCATTTTCCCTGGCAGCCGGGTCCGCTGCCACCGCCTGGGCGGAGGAAACTCAGGCCCAGCGGATGGAACGGCTCAGGGACAATCAGATGGAATATGATGAGCTGTCCGATCTGATAAAAAATTATTACCCTCCCATAAAAAGCGCATATGATACAATTAACAGCATGAAGGATGACAACAGCCAGGCCATTTTGGAAAGCCGTCTGGCAGCCAGCAGCCTGTTAGATGAGGCGGAGCAGATCAAGGCAGACTCATCAGGGGGAAGCCCGGAGGAAAAGGCAGCAGCCAATATGACAGCCAAGGTCTTAAGAAGCAATGCCAAATCCTTAAAAAGCTATGCTGACAGCGCGGAAAGGGGCTTGGATTCCTATGACTCCCAGGTAAAGACTCTGGACCGCAATGTAAACAGTATTGTATACAATGTAGAAAAGCTGATGAACACCTATCAGCAGACCCTTGCCATGCGCCAGGTGGCAGCTAAGGGAGCAGAGATTGCCCAGGCAGCCAGGGACCTTCAGACCACCATGCAGGCCCAGGGGCTTTCTGTAGATCGTGATGTGCTGTCAGCAGCCGCCAGCTTCTCCTCCGCCAGCCAGCAGCTTGCAAGCGTGGATCAGGGGCTGGAGCAGCTGAAAAAGACCCTGTGCACCTTTACAGGCTGGGGTGCTGAGGGAGATCCCCAGATCGGCCCCGTTCCCTCTGCTGATACGGCTTCCATTGCTTCCATCGATGTAGAGAGTGATAAAGAAAAGGCGGCACTGAATAATTATGAGATGATAAACCTTAGAAGCGGCTCCGGCGGCAATATGAGCCAGCTGGCTTCCCAGCTTACAAAGAGCACAACCAAGACTAAAAATAAGCTGAGAGACGTACAATATGGAGAGGAAACGGTAAAATCCGGGGTTCAGACCCTTTATGATGTGATCCTGGAGAAGAAAGCCCTCTATGATTCTGCTCTTACCGCTTACCAGAGTGCCCAGATCAGCTGGAACGGCGCTCAGCTTCAGCGTCAGAGCGGCGCTCTCAGCGATATACAGTTTATGCAGCAGGAGCTTGCTTTTCTCCAGGCTGAGGCGGATTTCAAGTGCGCGGACCTGGCTCTCCAGCAGGCAATGCGGGATTACGAATGGGCTGTCAGAGGTGTATCAGTCTCTGCGGCTTAAGCAAAGCTGCCCCTGATATGAGTCTTTCATAATAGGGGCAGTTCTAAATTGCGAAAATTTGTCAATTTCTAACAAAAAATATAAAAAATTCATAGGGTTGTCCCTTGATTTTATAGTCAAAAGGTGATATTCTTTTATATATAAGGCACTTTAATGCGTGAAAGGAGGGGAGATGTGCCGTGTAGTCAGTTGTTTGTTTTTTTGAATTGAGGTGAATCATATGGTAACCAAACGGTTGGACAGCCGGGCAAAGGATTTTAAAACAATCCCGATTTCTTATCTGATACAGACCGCGAACCAGTTTGAATGTGACATCTATGTAACCAGTGAGATGCATACCGCAAATGTAAAGCACTATGACGAGATGAAAAATCTGCGGATGTGCGGATTCCTTACATTTATTTTTAAAGGCAGCGACGAGACGGAGGCCGAGGACAGGATACAGCGGATTCTCTGGCAGGGAAACTAAAGACTAAGATAGGATGAGTACATAATTATGCATTACAAGATATGATCAACGAGGGCAGGATACGAAAAACCAGCTCTCGTTTTTTGTTTGCCTGGCGTCCTCCGGAGGCACAAAGTAAAATCGAAACGGAATTGTAAGAAAAAAGTACTGTTAAAATGGCAGTATTTTGCTATAATAGTAATGTTGACAAAAATCAGGAGGATGAAATGCTATGCTAAACTGGAAAAAATTATCATGGGTGATCATGGCCTCCGTAACCCTGCTGTGCGGATGTACCCAGAGCAACATCGTTTCCCCGGAGGGCGGTACAGTAGCAGGAGACAAACGGCCGGATACAGAAGTGAACAAAGATATCGCAATCGACTGGACAGAAGTGAGAGAGGATCTGAGAGACACATTTTTAGAGCCTTACGGTCCCTTCGCAGACTATGTGATGGATCTGGACAGCCGGTTTGACAGCCAGACCCAGACACTGAACGTGCTCCTTCCCGTGACCCACAAGACCACAGGAGACATCGCTGTGTCTTATGCTCAGGAAGTTTTAAAGGTGATCGGCAGCTCTGTGGCCACTCAGAACTTCTACTATGAGGCTCCGGATGTGGAGGGAGACAGTGAGGATACCTATTACGGCAGCTTCTTTGATGAGTATGATGTCTGCGTGCAGGTATTTTTCTATGACCAGGAGGGGGAAGAAAGCACCTACCTTGTGAATGATACCATGAAGGCAGGGGAGCAGAGAGCTCTCCAGGCACAGCTTCAGTAAGGAGATCCGGGCTATGACAAGAATTGACAGATACTGGAAGCAGGCGGCGGCAGGGCTTCTGACCGCAACCCTTCTGCTGGCAGGCGGCGGCAGCTTCCGAATGGAAAGCTACGCTATGCAGTCCCGCCAGCAGCTTACCGCTCCCAATAAGATCATCGTAGCGGACGAGAACAGCCAGTCCGCCGGCGGACAGACAGCCGCAGAGGGAAGCGGGGCCTCCCAGACGGTGGTTAATACCGCCCAGACAGCTGCTATCGGACAGGTATCCACTCCTGTCACCGATGGTTCGTCCCTGTTCGGTCCGGGACGTCTGACCATGTATGCGAATCATGACACCACCGCCCAGCAGCTTTCTGTTATCATTGAAAATGGCGAGGGACAGCTGATCGTGGTAGACGGAGGCTGGACGGACAACGCGGAGTTCCTTTTAAACCAGATCAAGCAGAAGGGCGGTCATGTAGGCGCCTGGCTGCTTACCCATCCCGACTCCGACCACGCAGGCGCCCTGGCAGACATCCTGTACAAGCACCCTGGCGAGATCACCATCGACGGCATCTACTACTCCTTCCTTGAGGACAGCTGGTATGCAGAAAAGGATGCCAATGTAGCTAATATGGTAACGTACTTAAAGGGCGCTTTTGCCACCCTTCCGGCAGAGACCCTTCACGGAAATATTGTATCCGGACAGGTCATCGAGGTTGGCCCGGCGAAGATCCAGGTGATCAATTCCGCCTACAAGACAACCAGCGACTTTATCAATAACAGCAGCGTGGTTTACCTCGTATCCTTAAACGGAACCAATGTAGTATTTCTAGGAGACCTGGCAAGAGCCGGCGGCGCTCAGCTCCTTGCGGATCATGATCTGTCCGCCCTGGACTGCGATATTGTCCAGATGGCCCACCATGGACAGAACGGCGTGGACTTTGAGGTGTATAAGGCCTTAAAGCCGGAGATATGTCTCTGGCCCACCCCTCAGTGGCTCTGGGATAACAACAGCGGCAGCGGCGCAGGCACCGGCCCCTGGGCCACCCTGGAGACCAGAAACTGGATGGTGCGTCTGGGTGTGACTACCTATTACGCCACCAAGGACGGGGATCAGGTTATCGAATAGCGTATATGAAAAGCAGCTCTCCGGGGCTGCTTTTTAGATTGCAGGAAGCCATATTCCATGCTACAATATTTTCAGAAATATAGAAATCGATTGCGGGGAAGGAAATACAGAAGGGGGTCAGAAAATGACGATCTATGATATAGCAAAGCTGGCCGGCGTGTCTGCCAGCACCGTATCCAGAGTGGCAAACAATAAGCCGGGGATCAAGGAGGAAACCAGAAAGCAGATCCTGGAGCTTCTGGAAGCGTACGATTACAGGCCCAATGAAACCGCCAGGGGGCTGGTAACAAAGGCCAGCCGGATGATCGGTATCCTGATTGCCAACATCCAGTATTCCCATTACGTTCATATTGCCCATTATATTCAGAAGGAGATGGAAAAGCAGGGCTATGTCAGCCTTCTTTTAAATACCGGTCTCGGTGAAGAACAGAAGGTGGACGGCATCCGTATTCTGAGCCAGAGGCGGGTGGACGGAGTGATCCTTATCGGCTCTACTTTTCAGTCAGATCAGGTAAAAGAGGCCTTAAAAGCCAGCCTTCCCGGCGTGCCGGTGGTGATCACCAACGGCTATCTGGATCTGCCTGAGGTAAAGGGGGTTCTGGTAGACGAGGACCAGGGCATCGAAAACTGCGTCCGCCTGATGGCAGGAAAGGGCCATAAAAAGCTGGCCTTTGTAAAGCCGGGGGATATTCCCAGCAGCCGCGCGAAGGAACGTGGCTTTATAAAGGGCATGGAGTCCCTTGGCTGGAAAAAGGAGGAGCTGTGGCTTTACGAATGTACCAGCACCCTGGAAAATGGCTACCGCGTCACAGAGGAGATCTTAAGGGAGCACCCGGATCTGGAGGGAATCATCTTCGGTGAGGACCTGGCAGCGGTCAGCGCCTTAAGGGCTCTTTTAGATAAAAAAATACCCGTGCCGGGGCAGGTAGCTGTCATCGGAGTAGACAACTCCGAATACTGCGACATCTGCTACCCCAAGCTCACTTCTCTTGACAACCGTCTGGTAGAAATGAGCCAGGAGGCGGCGCGGATCCTTTTAGACAGCCTGGAGGGCCGTGAAAACCCTGAAAAAATCATGGTGTTTTCCCGGATTGTGGAGCGGGAAAGCACGTAAGTCCTGGAAAATTTAATCATCCATACAGGGAAGCCCGCTGTGGTAGGAGTAATTTCCCAGTTCTGATAAAAGCAGCTCCATGGTAGTGAATTTAAAGGGCTGTCCCGCGTCCAGCATGGAATTGATCAGGTAAAAATCCTTGCTGAGGCTTGTGAGGCACTGGCGGAACAGGTCGGGGAAGGAGGCCTGGGAGGCGATCCGCTTATCCCAGGGATTGCACCAGGTCTCATGGCGCAGGTTCAGGCTCCAGGCGGGATTTTCCACCACATCCGTTACCAGCTTGCTGGAGGCTACCGGATTTTTCAGAAAAATAGACTCCACAAAGGCGATCCGGTCCTTTTTCTTACTGTTGGGATCCGAAAGAGTGCGGCATCCGAACCGCAGGGCCAGGATGGAGCGGTGGATCATGGAGGCAGTGACCTGATACCGGCTTTTGGCGCTTAAGGGATAAAAGGCCTCGTTGATGCAGGAGGACAGAAAACGGGAGATAAACTGGGTTTCCATGCCGTTCAGGCAGATGGTTGCCGCCTGGTTGAACTGGGAAGGCTTTTTCTTTTTATATTTCATCAGGAGCAGGGCATCCAGGTCATTTTCCAGCTTGGCATGAAGGCCGTGGTAATAGGCGCCGGGATTGTGGATGTCATACTCGATCCGGCCGTACACATATGGGTGGCAGATAGAGTCACCTATATAATGGCATAAAAATCCGCACATAAAAGCCAGCCCCTCCTCTCTTTGCTGGCGGGAAGGGATCTGGGAAAGCTGTTTAAAGCAGCAGCGGAAGAAATCATTGACATGATGCTCGTGCATATAGGAGCCTACGTTCCTGTGATCCCGGTGGCGCAGGATAGGAAGGTTGTAAAAAAACATATCCGGCCCCTGAAGGCCCAGCTGGTACAGCCACCTGTATTTGGCAATAATAAACTTCAGATTGTTCTGGGGCATATCATTGTATGCTTTCATGCCCAGAATGTAATGGGTGGTAAAACCTGGCATTGGCATACCTCTTTTCTTTATAAACTCTAAAAAGCATCTGATTTTATTTTACCATACTCCTGCTTGAAATGCGAGACCGGATCCCATAAAATATGGCCATTTCCTCTATTTCCCGTCATAGGCCCGCCCTTTTTTGAATAAGACAGTAAATAAGACAGTCTGAAAAGAGGAGCGGAAAAATGGATCCTGTTACATTCCTTGAGGGGCTCCATCGTATGGTGTGGGGACCGTGGACCATAGTGATTTTCCTTGGGGTAGGAGGTTTTTTTACAGTAAAATGCCATTTCTTTCAGTTTTTTGGAATCTCTTTCTGGTGGAGGGAAACAGCCGGAAGCCTGCTGACCGGCAGAAAGGCAGGAGAGAAGGGGCGGGGAAGCCGCCATACTGTAAGTCAGTTCCAGTCTGTGTGTACGGCTCTGGCGGCTACTGTCGGCACAGGCAATATAGCAGGAGTGGCCACTGCCCTGACGTCAGGAGGGCCGGGGGCTCTGTTCTGGATGTGGATCTCCGCCTTTATCGGCATGATGACTGCTTACGCGGAGACCCTGCTGGGAATCCGCTACCGTTACCGTGAGGCGGACGGAGGGCCTTTCATCTGCGGTCCATTTGTCTATATGGAACGGGGGCTTCATATGAAGGGCATGGCGGCTTTCTACAGCCTTCTCTGCCTGCTGTGCGCCCTGGGGATGGGAAGCATGGTACAGGCCAATTCCGCTGCCGGTACCCTGGAGCACACCTGGGGTATTCCGTCCCTGGGCTCCGGGATTGTGATCACCTGCCTCCTCCTTCTTGTGATTCTGGGGGGAGTGGGGCGTATCGGCTTTGTGGCGGAACGGCTGGTTCCTGCCGCATCGGGGATCTATCTGTGCTTTTCCCTGGTGGTGATCCTGTCCTGCCTGGACCGGATCCCGGAAGTATTTGCCTCCATCTTCGCCTCCGCTCTTACGCCCCGGGCCGCCGCAGGCGGGGCGGCAGGCTATGGCATCAGCCAGAGCATCCGCTACGGGATCTCAAGAGGGGTATTTTCCAATGAGGCAGGCCTGGGTACCCTGGCTGTGCTTCACGGCCCTGCAGAGCATACGACACCTCAGGAGCAGGGGATGTGGGCTATATTCGAGGTGTTTTTTGATACGGTGGTGCTTTGCACCCTGACTGCACTTGTGATCCTCTGTATGGCAGGAGACGGACTTTCCACGGCTCCCTGCCAGGGGGCGGCCCTTGCGGCCTGGGCCTTCGGGGGCCGTCTGGGACGGCTGGGAGAATACCTGGTCAGCGGCTCCATGACCGTATTCGCCTTCGCCACCATTATGGCCTGGTTCTACCTGGGAAAACAGGCCGCGTCCTATCTGTGCGCCGGTTTTTCTGCCCGGATCTATCCTGTTTTGTTCCTGGCCGCCGTATTCGCCGGCAGCCTGGCTCGTCCCGGCCTTGTCTGGCTCCTTTCCGACCTGTGGAATGGCCTTATGGCTTTCCCCAACCTGACCGCTCTTCTGTTCCTCTCAGGAGAAGTTACCCTTCCCCCCGGTTATCTGAAACGAAAGAAGGTATCATCCTGAGATGATACCTTCTTAAGGAAAAAAAGTATTATTAAAAGGGAGGAGAGCTGATAGTTTGTATCAGCTCGAGTATTATGAAAAAAATCTTGTAAACGAATATTAGGGAGACAACAGATGATGCGTTTACTGTTCTGTTGTCTATGGTTAAAGTATATGGGGAAAACATGAAGAAATCATGTTCAGACTGTAAAAGGTTTTTGAATGAAGTATGAACAAAATGTTAATGGGGGAAAAGGATAGGGGAGAGATACTGTAAAAACTCTTACTGCATGATAAAAAAAGATTGACACGAGTAACTAGTGAATGTAAGATAGAGAACGGAAGGGAAACCGCTTATGGGGTTTCAAAATAATCATTCGTATTGTGAGAGAAAAATATGCGTAAGAATGTAACGAGAAATGATGTTGCAAAGCTGGCGGGAGTATCTCCGGCGGTTGTATCATATGTACTGAACCAGACCAAATTTGTCAGTGAGGAAAAAACGCTGGCAGTAAAAAAGGCCATTGAGGAGCTGCAGTACAGGCCGAATCTATATGCCAGAGGACTTAAAACGAAGCGGTCGATGCAGATTGCCTTTGTCAGCGATAACCTGGGCAATGACTGGCTGGAGATTGCTGAAAAGAAATTTTTTGACCATGGATATTTTGTGTCTCATTGCTACAGCCGGGATGGGGAGGATTTTATCCAGATGCTCATCGAGGGCAGATTTGATGGCGTATTCATGATTTCCAACCGCTATACCTCCAGCCAGCTCAATGAGATCGCAAAGGCGGGGATACCGGTGGTGCTTTATAAATCCAGGGAATACAGTGCCCTGGAGCCGGATATTGTGACAGTCGCGCCGGACTTTTATGGCGGTGTTGTAAAAACGGTTAATTATCTGATCTTCCGGGGACATAAGAGAATCATGTTTGTCCCTCCCTTCCGCTATAATACAAATATGAAAAAGGGCTTAAGGGAAAAAGGCTATAAGGAGGCGCTGGAAGCCAATGGACTGGAATTTGATGAGGCCTATATCTGCCAGGATACGGAGAATGCGGAGACAGTTATGGCTAAGGTGTTCGATCTGGTGTTTAACCGGGATAAGGAAGAACGGGCTACCGCGATCATAGCCGGAACGGATTATACAGCGGGACTGATTCTGCAGTATGTGAAAAAGCTGGGGCTTAAGGTCCCGGAGGATCTGGCTGTGGTGGGTATGGACAATACCTATCTTACAGAGATCCTGTCGCCGCAGCTGACAAGCGTGGATTTCTCAAAAGAGGTATTTGCTCAGAAACTGGTAGATACAATGCTTAAGCTGCTGCGGGGAGAAAAGGCGGAAAATCAGTTTATTGATGCTTCTCTGTGCGTGAGAGACAGCGCATAAGGGAAAACAAAACATTTTAAAAAAGGGAGAGTGTTCCGGGAGCAGAACCTCTTCTTTTTTTGCGTTCTGCACAAAAAAACACGAGTTTTTCTTGCAATTTATATAAAAATTATTTTTTTGCACAAAATGTATTTACATGAGTAAATAGAAGTGCTATGATACAGCCATGAAGAAAAACAAAACGCACATAAAACACAAGAAAAACAGAATAATAATATACATTATACATATATTATAAAGAAAAATCAAAATGTATTTAATACATTTTTTAAAAACTTCGATAGTTGCTCGAGTAACCACGATCTTGCTTTCATGTATCAAGGATACATAAAATAAATAGTTAAGATAAGAAAACCCGGAATATGAAAGGAGTTTAAGGAAAAATGGCAGAAAAGAAGATCTATGAAGCATGCAGGAGACTTTTAACCGTCTGTGGGAATTGCCAGCCGGAGGAGAACATTCTGATCGTTACAGATACGGACAGTCTGGAGATCGGTATGGCGCTGTGGGATGCGGCAGAGGAATTTCCAAATAAATCCCTGATCATGATGGAGCCAAGGAAGATGCATGGAGAAGAGCCGACGCCCCTGGTGGCAGCGGCTATGCTGAAAGCAGATGTGATATTTCGTGCCACCAAATTTTCACTGTCACACAGCCATGCCAGAAGGGACGCCTGTGCTGCAGGTGCCAGAGACTTAAACTGCTGCGATTACAGCCTGGAGATGCTTGAAAGAGGCGGCCTGTATACAGATTTTGAAGCAGACAGAAAATATGTGGATCAGCTTTTAAAGGCGATGGAGGGAGGCGACCAGGTACATATTACTTCAGAAGCAGGAACGGATTATTATGCAAGCATAAAAGGACATAAGCTGTTTCCGCAGTATGGTATGGTAAGAAATCCCGGAGAGACCTGCTCACCGCCGGATATTGAGATGGCATCCGGTGCCATTCCGGGAACAGCCCACGGGAAGATCGTGGTAGACGGAAGCATTACACATCCGGCTATGGGAGTGTTAAAGGAACCGATTACTCTTTATGTAGAAAACAGCTTTGTTACAAGGATTGAAGGCGGAGAGGAAGCAGAGCGCTTTGCCAGGGAGCTTGCAAAGGTTTATGACCCCAGGATGTACCGGGTAGGTGAGATCGGGATCGGGCTGAATCCAGACGCGTCTCTCTGCGGCAGAATGCTGGAAGACGAGGGCTGCAGCGGATACGTTCATGTGGCTCTTGGCAATAACGAAACCGATAACCAGGATTTTATTCTCCATATCGATATGATGTTTAAGGATCCCACCATTGAGCTGGACGGAAAGGTGATCTTCGATCATGGAAAAGTAGTTTTTGACAAATAAGAATAGAGAGGAAATGAAAAAATGAACTGTGAAGTAATAAAGAATGGACAGCTTATGCCTGCTGAACTGACCAGGCAGATTCGTGAAAAATATCATCATGTAGATACAGATCCTTTTACCGGAAAAAAGAGACTGTTCTTTGATAATTCCGGCGGTTCTTTCCGTTTGAAGGGAGCCAGCGACGCGTTTAAGCAGGTAGATGATCTTCCTAACTGCGGAGGACATGGAGGGGCGGCCTCAGATTATCTGGATTCGCTCCGTACACAAGCCTGTCAGGATATTTCCACTATGTTTAACGCAGAGGGCGGGTGTATTGCCACCTCCATGACTGCTTCCATCGTTCTGTTTGATGTGTCAGAGGCGATCATTGCAAATGTACCGGGAACCAATGTTGTTACAACCGAGCTGGAGCATCCTTCCGCATTTGATGGCTGCGCTATTCCTGCAGAAAAATACGGCAAGGAGCTGAGAGTGGCAAAGACCAATCCAAAGACGGGAACCATCGACCCGGAGGATGTGATCCGGCTGATCGATCAGGATACCTGCCTGCTGAGTGTGATCATGACATCGAATATTACCGGTGCGGTTCTTGATATAGAGACTATTGCGAGAGAAGCAAGAAAGATCAAGCCGGATCTGTACATTGTATGCGACTCTGTGCAGCATACGCCTCACGGACTCACTGACATGAAAGCCTGGGGACTGGACTGCGTAAATTTCGCTCCATATAAATTCGGCGGAGCAAGAGGTCTTGGAGTAGGCTGGCTGTCAGAGCGTGTCATGAACCTTCCTCACAGAAAGCTGATCAGGGAGAAGCAGAGCAACTGGGAAATGGGCGGCTGCGCTCCGGGAATGTATGCCATGCTCAGCGCTATTTTCGATTATGTATGCTGGATCGGCAGCCAGTTTGCAGATACAGAGGACAGAAGAACCCTGTATGTGGAGGGTATGACAAGGATCATGCTCCATGAGAGAGCCCTTCTTTACAGGCTCCTTCATGGTTCCGATGAGGTAAAGGGACTTTTGGACATAGAGGGTGTGAAGGTAGCCGTGGATATGGAGGACCTGACTAAAAGAGACCTGATCGTACCGATTGTATTTGACAAATTAAGCTGTGAAGAAGCTGCCAGGGCCTATGAAAAGAATGGAGTTGTGGTACACGAGCGTACAGACGCAAGCCTTTATTCCGCGCGGCAGGTAAATTCCATCAATCAGCATGGAATCGTCAGAATTTCTCCGCTCCACTGCCACACATATGAGGATATAGATGAGTTCTTAAAGATCACAGCGGAAATGGCAAAATAAAACCTAGTGATTCAGGGGCTGTGAAAGGGACATGGTTCACAGCCCCTTTCTTTCAGATAAAGGGAGTATTCCACCATCATCGAAAGGAGAATGATATGAAAAGAGCATTGGCGCTGACAATGGCCGCATTCATAAGCATAACGGTGGCTGGATGCGGAAATTCACAAACCCAGCAGACGGGGACCGCAGCTATGCCTGAGTCTGCATCAGGAGAGATCTTCACTCTGGGGCTGATCGGTCCCTTATCCGGATCTTCTGCAGTGTCCGGACAGATTTTAAAGAATGCAACTGTAATGGCAGTCGATGAGATCAATGCGGAAGGAGGGATCAACGGAGAGATCCCGATCAAGCTGGTTGCCATTGATGATGAGGGAGTTCCGGCCACATCAGTAACAGCCATGCAGAAACTGGTGGAACAGGATAAGGTCCAGGCAGTAATTGGAGCCCAGGCATCCTCCTGTACGCTGGCTAATATGGAGATTACAGAGGCAGCCCATATTCCACAGATTACCCCGGCTTCATCAAACGGAGCGGTAACAGAAAGCGGAAACGACTATATTTATCAGCTTACTGCAACAGATGAGCTCCATATGAGAAATGTAATGAGCTATATGACAGAGGAGTATGGGGCTGAAAAATTCGCGATCCTGTATGAGTCCTCGGACTTTGGAACCGGCGGCTATAAGATAGCAGGCACTCTCTGCGAAAGCTATGGGCTGGAAATGGTAGACAGTGAGGTTTATAACGCAGGAGATACAGATTTTTCTGTTGCGCTGGGAAAGATCAAAAAGGCAGAGCCTGATTTCATTATTTTCTGGGGATACCACACAGAGGTAGCGATGATCAGCAGGCAGATGCTGCAGTACGGAGTGGAATATCCGGTGGTGGGCCAGGGCTTTAATTCTCCAGAGCTTACGAAGCTGGGAGGAAAGTCCATTAATGGAATTATGATCAGTACGGCATTTGATGCGGCCAACACAGAGGAGAAGGTACAGGAATTTGATAAAAAATATACGGAGCTGTATGGAGAAGGATATGACCAGAATGCGCCTCAGTCCTATGATGCGGTTTATATCATTAAGGATGCGGTAGAACGGTGCATCGCGGACGGATTGGATTATAAGGATGGAGAGGTCCTGAACCAGTATATCCGCTCTACGGCCTGGGATGGGGCCACGGGAGTGACCCGGTTTGATGAGAAGGGGCGTATGAGCAAGGAACTTCTTATTATTAAGATCGAAGACGGAGAACATGTGATTGTGAAAGGTTAGAGGCACAGAGCGTGCCGGAACGGAGGTGTAACATGCTGTTTCAACAGATATTAAATGGTCTGACTAACGGCAGTCTGTATGCGCTGATGGCAGTGGGGGTTACTATGGTATATAAATCTCTTGGTATGCTGAATTTTGCCCACGGCGATATTATGATGGTGGGGACCTTTATCACCCTGAGTATTGTGCTGGCAGGCTGTCCCTTTTATATTGCAATCCTCCTGGGGATTATCTGCGCGGCTATCCTTGGATTTTTGCTGGAACGGATCATACTGCGTAAGGTAAAATTTTCTTCCTTTGTCAATCTTCTGATTGCCACAGTAGGCGTGTCCTATGTACTAAGAAATGCGGCAATGGTTATCTGGGGAACCAGCCCCCAGCTGTTTCCCAGTATCTTTCCAGAAACTCTGATAAAGATTGGAGAATTCCGGATCACACCCCAGAGTATTGGCATTATCCTGATTTCTCTTGCAATCATAACGGGCCTTCACTTCTTCTTTACAAAGGTGAAAATTGGAAAATGTATGCAGCTTGCCAATTCTGATCCGGAGGGAGCAGCTATGATGGGGGTTAATGTAGCCTATATGAGGTTCCTTACCTTCGGCATCAGTGCGGCGCTTGCTGCGATTGCAGGAGTAATGATTGCGCCTCTGACCTATGCCAGAGTGGATATGAGCGCTACCATCGGAATGAAGGCGTTTGCAGCAGCAATCCTGGGCGGCATCGGAAACCTGTGGGGAGCCCTTTTAGGGGGAGTGATTCTGGGAATTGTGGAGGCGGTAGGCTCTGCCTATATCTCTACAGCCTACAGAGATGCATTTTCATTTATCATTTTATTCATTGTCCTGTTTGTAAAGCCCACGGGGCTGCTGAATAAAAAGATTGAAAACAAATTATAAAAAGGAGGACGTTATGGCAGACATACATAAAAAGTCTTTCTCTATAAAGGTTCTGGTCCTGGCAGCCATCATCATTCTGATCCCTGTGGCGACGCCTAATATGTATATTATGCAGATCATCAATATGATCGGGATTTATATTATCCTTGGACTTGGGATTAATGTGCTGACCGGATTTACAGGCCAGCTTTCCCTGGGGCAGGCAGCATTTTTCGGCATCGGAGCCTATGTAACGGCACTGATGAATACAAGAGGGGGATTTCAGTTTCTTCCCTGCCTGGCCGGTTCTATGATCGTGACCGGAGTGGTGGGAATGGTTCTTGCAATTCCGGCCCTGAAGGTAAAGGGGTCTTATCTTGCCCTTCTTACCATGGGATTTGGAGAGATCGTCCGGATCGTCATGATTAACTGGACATCCGTTACCAATGGAACTGCAGGTATTCTTGAGATTGAATGTCCGGTTATCTTTGGATTTGCCTTTGATTCCCTGAAAAAATTTTATTTTCTTATTATGGTCTTTGTGATCCTGGGGCTTATGTATGAGGATATTCTGATACGGACCCGGACCGGCCGGGCTTTTATTGCGATCCGGGAGGACAATGAGGCGGCAGAGCTGACCGGGATCAATGTGACTGCCTACAAAATCAGGGCCTTTGTCCTAAGTGCGGTTTACTCCGGAATCGGAGGCTGCCTTTATGCCATGATGATCCGGTACGTGAGTCCTGATACATTTGTAAGCAATACCTCAAGCATTATTCTCTGGACTGCCATTGTAGGAGGTTTTGGTACGGTTATGGGGCCGGTTTTCGGAGGGATCATCATGCAGGTTCTGCCGGAGCTTCTGCGTTTTTTAGGGGACTGGAGACTGGTTGTATACGGTCTGATCCTTTTGATTGTGATTCTGCGGTTCCCAGGTGGAATTTATCCTTATCTTGAGCAGTTTTTGATGCGGACGAAAAAGCAGTTGAAAAGGGGTGAGGTCAATGGCGATTCTTGAATTAAAGGACGTGACAAAACGATTTGGAGGTCTGACTGCGGTAGACGGAGTCAGTCTGAAAGTAGAGGAAAACCAGATCTGCGCCCTGATCGGACCAAACGGTGCGGGAAAAACAACCGTTTTTAATATGATTACCGGCGCTTATCAGGTGACAACCGGAGAGGTGCGCTTCTGCGGAGAAAGTATCTGCGGAAAGAAGCCCCATGACATCGTGAAAAAGGGAATTGCAAGAACCTTCCAGAATATCCGCCTGTTCCGGTCAGCAACGGTTCTGGAAAATGTAATGACCGGCTTCCATTGTAAAACAAAAACAGGGATGTTTAACGTGATCTTCCGGTTCCGGGCGTGCCAGAAGGAGGAGCAGGAAACCAGGAGGAAGGCTTTGGAGATTCTGCGCTTTCTTGGACTGGAGGAAGTAAAGGATCTGGAGGCAGGGAATATCCCTTACGGCCATCAGCGGCTTCTGGAAATCGGGCGTGCCCTTGCAGCTTCTCCCAGACTCCTTCTGCTGGATGAGCCGGCTGCAGGTATGAATTCCCAGGAGAAGAAGGAACTGGTAAATACAATCCGAAAGATCAGAGATACCTATCATCTGGCTGTACTGCTGGTAGAACATGATATGGAGCTGGTTATGGGGATTTCCGAAAATATTACAGTCATTAATTTCGGCCGCAGGATTGCAGACGGAACCGCTCAGGAAATCCAGAGCAACCAGGATGTGATCGAGGCATATCTGGGAAGGAGTGAGGATTAATATGGCGGAGACAATGTTAAGGATCACGGATCTGGTTTCTTCCTACGGACATATTAAAGCCTTAAAGGGGATCAGCCTGGAAATCCAAAAGGGAGAGATTGTGTCCCTGCTGGGAGCCAACGGCGCAGGAAAATCGACTCTTATGAAGTCTATCCTGGGTATGGTAAGGACTGAAGGCGGGAGTATCCAGTTTAAAGGGCAGGAGCTGATCGGAAAAAAGAGCCATGAGATCGTTCCTATGGGAATTTCCCTCGTTCCTGAGGGGAGAAAGATTTTTATCGACGTGTCAGTAGAGGAGAATCTGAAAATAGGAACCTTTTTCAGAAAGCGCCATCCGGCCAGAGATAAGGAGCTTCAGGATATGGTATACCAGATATTTCCCAGGCTGTATGAAAGAAGGTCTCAGCTGGGGGGAACTCTGTCCGGCGGTGAGCAGCAGATGCTGGCGGTGGGAAGAGCTATTATGTCAGATCCGCAGCTGCTTATGCTGGATGAGCCCTCTATGGGCCTGGCGCCTCTGGTAATCGCAGAGGTATTTCATGTAATTAAAAAGGTAAATGAAATGGGGATTACCGTACTTCTGGTAGAGCAGAACGCAAAAATGGCCCTGAAAATAAGTGACAGAGCTTATCTCATGAATACAGGACAGATCGTGATCAGCGGAACAGGGGAGGAGTTCCTCCAGGGGGATGTTCTGGCCAGTGTTTATCTTGGCGGAAAGAAGGGATGAAAATGCAATTAGAAAATGTAAAGCTGAATCTGGATACAGAGCTTGTGCTGAATGTGGGAGATCCCATTGGAAAAACCAATGCCCCCCGCTGCTATAACAAGCTGTTTGAACGACTGGATATGAATGCCATTATGCTGCCCTGTGAGATAAAAAAAGGGCAGCTGCCAGAATTTCTTCATGCCTGCCGCCTGATGGGGATTCATTATATCTGCCCCACCATGCCTCATAAGGGGGATTTTGTTGATCTTCTGGATGATGTAGATGAAACCTCCAGGCTGTTCCACTCTGTCAATGCCATCCGTCTGGATGAAAACGGAAGCCACGGAGCGGGAATGGACGGAAAAGGCGCGGTGCAGGCTATGCTGGATGCGGGTGTCAGCCTGGAAGGCATAGACGTTCTGATTTACGGTGCAGGAGGCATCAGTGGAGTAGCTGCATACGAATTATCCAGACAAAAGGTAAGAAAGATCTACATAGCAAACAGAACCAGAGAAAATGCAGAAAAAATAGCAGATATATTAAGAGCCCATTCCGATACAGAGGCGGAGGTGATTGGAACCGATCCTGAGTCTCTGGATCAGGCGGCACAGCAGTGCCGGCTCTTTGCCAATCTGACTCCTCTTGGGATGAAGGGATATGGCCAGAGCTTTGAATATCTGGGATTTATTGACCGGATGCCTGAAACAGCCGCTGTATTTGACTGTGTGATCAATCCGCCTGAAACAGAGGTAATCGCCGCAGCGAAACGGAAGGGCTTAAAGACGGTGCCTGGCATGAAGATGCTGGTGGCGCAGATGGATGTGATTTTTGAGTTTATGTTTGGCAGAAGGATTACACAGGAGGATCAACAGGCCTGTATTGAGGAACTGTGCAGTTATCTGCAGGTTCCCACTGAAATTTGAAATTAGTCAGGGCAGCAGAGAAACGGTCCCTGAAGTCAGGAGCAGAAAATGACACTTGAAAATGTATCAAATATTGTAGGATTGTTTAATGTGATCAACAGCTGTAAAGGAAAGGTAGAACTGGTATCAGAGGAAGGAGACCGGATTAATCTTAAATCCAGACTGGCCCAGTATCTGGCTCTGGCCGGAGCGTTTTCACAGGGCTATGTCAGAACCCTTAAGCTGCAGGTTGATGACCCCGAGGATAGGGAGAAAATTCTGGAATTTGTTGTAAGCGGGGAGTCTCTGCAGTAAGTCCGGCGTACTTCTTCATCTGGACAAACCGCCCCAAATTTGCTATAGTAAAACCAACCAAATCCAACAAACAAGGAGACAGATACTATGACAAATCCAGTAGTGACCATCACCATGGAAAACGGCGATGTGATGAAGGCTGAATTATACCCGGAGATTGCGCCGAACACAGTGAACAATTTTATCAGCCTGGTTAATCAGGGCTATTATGACGGACTTATTTTCCACCGTGTGATCCGGGGCTTTATGATCCAGGGCGGCTGTCCTCAGGGAACGGGCATGGGCGGCCCGGGCTATACGGTTAAGGGTGAGTTTTCCCAGAATGGCGTGAAAAATGACTTAAAGCACACCGAGGGCGTTCTCTCTATGGCAAGAGCCATGCATCCTGATTCCGCAGGCTCCCAGTTCTTTATTATGCACAAGGCAGCGCCTCACTTAGACGGCGCTTATGCGGCATTCGGCAAGGTGACAGAGGGCATGGATATTGTGAACAAGATTGCAGAAGTGCAGACCGATTACAATGACCGCCCATTAAGCGAGCAGAGAATCCAGTCCATGACCGTAGAGACCTTTGGCCAGGAGTATTCAGAGCCGGAGAAGTGCTGAGATGAAAATTGAACGGAGTATCCGAACAGGAGGAAGGCTTTGCCGGATCCTCCTGTCAGATGAACCTCAGGCCCTTTTGGAGGCATATGCTTCCGGAAGGGCCGTTGTTGGTGTAGAGGCAGGAGGGGATCCCTGGCGGTTTAAGGGGATCCCCTATGTGATCCCGGAATTTAAGGACGGAGAGGACTGGCTGCTGGAGCGGATCCTGCGCAGGCATCTGGGGCTTCCCTGGATTATCACATCCACAGACCGCCTTCTGATCCGGGAGCTGGTTCCCTCAGACGTTTTCAGGATAACAGAGCCGGTGGATCCCATTTTTTCTAATACTGCTCGTTTAACCGACTATATAAAGAATCAGTACGGCTTTTACGAATACGGCATCTGGGCGCTGGTACGCAGGGAGGATGGAGCCCTGGCCGGTCTTGGGGGTCTTAAAAACCCGGAGCTACCCCAGGAACTCTGGCACTGTCTGACACCTGAAAGAACCTGGCTGGAGCTTGGCTATCATATCTTTACCCCCTGGAGGCGGCGGGGCTATGCCTCTGAGGCAGCCCAGGCCATCTGCGCCTACAGCCATGAGGAACTGTCTGCCTGCACCTGCGCCCTGATCCGGGCAGAAAACAATGCCTCCCGCCAGGTGGCAGAAGGCATTGGAATGAAGCTTATGAGACCGGAAGGTCAAAAAGAACTCTCAGCAGATTCAGAACATCTTCTGTATGTGAGGTGCTGCTGATCACCCCAAGGTAAGGCGGATCCATCCGGATCCCTGTTTCTTCCATAAAAGAAGTGCCCTCCAGGGATACAGCAGCTGCAACTTCCTGGCCGGACTCATCTACAGAATAAAGCAGGTAGGGCTCTGCCTTCTCATACAGATCCTCCGGCAGAAGATCTCTCAGATCCGCAAATGCGGACAGGGAGGAAAAATGATCCACAGCCTCCTGATCGGTGATCATAACATCTAGTGAGTGGCTGGCTACCAGGGCAGAGATCTTTGCCAGGCTTGCATAGGCATACTGGGACATGGACTCCTCCTCAAAGGAGGCAAACAGCCCTTCATTGATCTCCAGGATGTCCTTCTTCCCGTAGCCAAGTTCCTGGCGGATCTGCGCCTTAAAGGCCTCTGTGTCGGCTGTTCCGCCAGAGCTGTCATTGATCACCGCGATGGAAAGCCTGGTGGTGAAGGTCTGGCGGTACAGGATATTTCCGACCATGGCAAACAAACCGATGATCAGAAGGATAATGAGGATATGAAATTTGTAATATTCCCATATGTACCACAGCTTGTCCTTAAAGGACATATGGGAGAGCTTCTCAAGCTCTGTCCGTGTGTGTTCTTTTAAATTCATATGACCGGTTCCTTTTCTGTTTGATCTGCCCATTATTATATCATATATTTCCCCGGCTTTGTGAGAAAATTTTGTGAACCCTGCCCCAGCCCCTTTGCAACAGGCTCTCAATATGGTACAATATCCCTCAGGACATCAAGTATAGAACGAAAGAAGAGGTTGTATATGTTACAGGGTATATTTAACTATGATAATCCGGTGTGGAGATTTATCGGAAAGCTGGGGGATCTGATCCTTTTAAATGTTCTTTGGATCATCTGCTCCATCCCTATTTTTACCATAGGCGCCTCCACCACAGCCGTTTACTATGTGACCATGAAGCTGTCAAGGGATGAGGACGATTCTGCTATCCGGGGATTTTTCCGCTCCTTTAAGGAGAATTTTAAGCAGGCAACTATCATCTGGCTGATTCTTCTGGTGGCAGGGGGGCTTCTGGCCTTTGATTTCTGGTTTGTATTTACCGGGAAAATGGCGGTATCAGGTACCTTAAAGCTGATTCTCAACGCGGTATTCGGAGGTATTATCCTGATCTACCTGTTCATTTCCACCTATGTATTTCCTCTGCAGGCGCGCTTTTACAATCCGGTTAAGCGCACTCTGTTCAACGCGTTTTTTATGTCTGTGCGCCATCTGCTCCAGACCATCGGCATTATAGCCATTGACGCCGCAGTGGCGGTGGGATCTTATTTCTCTCTGTTTTTGTTCCCGCAGATGTTCCTTCTGCTGGTGCTGTTTGGGATGCCGCTGATCGCGTTTATCAATTCCTACTTCTTTACCGCTATTTTTAAGAAATATATCCCCAAGGAGGAAGAAGTACAGGACCGGGACGTGATTCCCCTGTTTGACGAAGAAAGCAGCGACGTGGAGGAAGCGATAAAAAGTCTTAAAAATCAATAATAGAAAAGGGCTTGAGCCGACAGTTTTTACAAAACTGCCGGCTTTTGTTATTTTCCTCTTGAAAAACATGAAAAAGTATTGTATACAATGTTATGTATTATAAAAACAGAAATACAAACAATATACATAAAGGGGGAACGACAGGTATGCTCACACATTTGCGCTTAAAAGCCTATGGTAAGATCAATTTGGCCCTGGATGTTCTGGGGCGCCGTGAGGATGGCTATCATGAGGTCCGCATGATCATGCAGACCGTAGGGCTCCACGACCGGATCGACATCTACCGCAGGCCGGAGCCGGGGATAAAGATCCGGACGAATCTGTTCTATCTGCCGGATAATGAGCAGAATCTTGCCTACAAGGCGGCTCATATCCTGATGGAGGAGTTCGGCATCCGGGAGGGTGTGTCCATTAACCTGAGAAAATTCATTCCAGTATCAGCGGGGATGGCGGGAGGCAGCGCTGACGCGGCGGCCGTTCTGTTTGGGATCAACAAAATGTTCGGACTGGGACTTGGCATGAAGGAGCTGATGGAGCGGGGGGTAAAGCTGGGAGCGGATATTCCCTACTGCCTTTTAAGGGGAACCGCTCTTTCGGAGGGGATCGGAGAGAAGCTGACCACTCTGCCGCCTCTGCCCCAGTGCCAGGTTCTGATCGCCAAGCCGGGGATCAGCGTATCCACCAAAACAGTCTATGAAAAGCTGGATTCTATGAAGCTGAGGCCGGAGGATCATCCTGACATCGACGGTATGATTGAGGCTATCCGCCGCCATGATCTGATGGAGGTGTCTGAGAAGTTTGGAAATGTGCTGGAGCTTGTGACAGCAGGCGCCTATCCGGTGATCGGCCAGATCGAGCAGGTGATGAAGGACTACGGTGCGGTCAATGCCATGATGAGCGGCAGCGGCCCTACGGTATTCGGACTCTTTTCCAATCCGGCGGCCGCCCGGGAGGCCTATGAGGCTCTGCGCTTCGGACGCGAGTCCTCTCTCGCAAAGCAGGTATATCTTACGAGCTTTTTTAATATAAACCGAAACACACAGGAAAGGAAGCAGGGATGATGGAAAACAATTTCAAGGTAAATATGAACGAATATCTTCCACTGAGAGATGTGGTGTTCAACACATTGCGTCAGGCCATCCTTAAGGGAGAGCTGGCGCCGGGAGAGAGGCTGATGGAGATCCAGCTGGCTGAGAAGCTGGGAGTCAGCCGCACACCGATCCGCGAGGCTATCCGTAAGCTGGAGCTGGAGGGCCTGGTGCTTATGATCCCCAGAAAGGGCGCCGAGGTGGCAAAGATCTCTGAAAAAAGCCTCCGGGATGTATTGGAGGTCCGCCGTTCCCTGGAGGAGCTTGCCATCGAGCTTGCCTGTCAGCGTATGTCAGAAGGAGAGATTCTGGAGCTTCAGAGGGTACAGGATGAGTTCAGAAATGCCATCAGCCGGGGGGACGCCATGATCATTGCCGAGACAGATGAGCATTTCCACGATATTATTTACCAGAGTACCAGAAATGACAAGCTGGTGCAGATGTTAAATAATCTGAGAGAGCAGATGTACCGCTACCGCCTGGAATACATCAAGGACGAGGACAAGCGCCAGGTGCTTTTGGTGGAGCATGACCACATCCTGGCAGCTCTTAAGGTGCGCAACATTGCTGAGGCCAAAAATTCGGCAAGGGAGCACATCGATAACCAGGAGATCACCGTTTCCAGAAACATCAAGGAGCAGGAACAGGAACAGACCGCAAACGGACGGGGGAGAAGATAGATGGAAAAGACATTTAAGGAGCTGTATCTGGCAGGAGAGATTCCATTTGAGGAGATCGACCGCTACATCAGCATTTGGAACAACAGCGATGATCCCCGCACTCTGGCCCAGTATCTGGGTCTGAATGCGGAGGAGGAAGATGTTTGGATCGATGAAAGCGATGAGGCTCTGGAGGAAATGTTAATCAGACAGAAGGGCTGAGACTGTATCCAGAAGCCGGAGCCTTACATGGAGCTCCGGCTTTTCCTCTGCCCGCAGGGCTTCATAGTCCGTTTCATCTAAAAGGGCGGACAGCTTTCTTTTTGAGGGCTCCGGCACCTTTGCGGTCACCGGGTCTGTAAAGCAGAGAGAGGGATAGAGGACGCACCACCAGTTCCGTCCCTTTCCCCTGCCGATGGTGATCCGCGCCGCGTCATAGGTGCCGCAGGGAAATACCATATCACCGTAGGCCTTTGTAGGGAAATAGTCGGAGGTTAATTCAAAGGAAACCTCCTGGGGATGGCCCTGGGAGGCCAGATAGTCCTCGGCGGTCTCCTCGATCTGCTGTGCGTGGTCAGCCAGCCAGCGCTTTAAGGGCTCCTTTTCCGTTGGCTGGGGAATGGCTGTATAAATATAGGAAAGAACCTGGTCCCGCACCTGAAGCTTAAGCTCCTGGTCCTCCCTGCGGTTGCTGTCCGCCAGCACATGGAAGCGGAGGATCTTCGGGGCGATATGGGCCGCCAGGGCCTCCTGGGAGCGGGTGTAGCCGGAAAGGGCCAGGAGAAAGGCAGTAAGGATAAAAAGTGAGATAAGGGATTTTGTACGGATCATAAAAGGACCTCCTTGCATCAGATTCATATTGTAATTCTTTCCTCATATGCTATACTATAAACAGCCTGAACGAAAAAAGGAGATAAGGATTATGAATAAAAAAATGGCAGCGGTCATTTTTGGCGGACAGTCATCAGAGCATATGGTTTCCTGTATGTCAGTTGCCAATGTGATCGATCATATAAACAGAGACAAGTACAGCCTTCTTCTCATCGGCATCACCGAGGATGGCCGCTGGATCAAGGCGGATTCCGTAGAGGACATCCGAAGCGGTGCCTGGAGAGAGGGACGGGTATCTGCTGTCCTTTCACCGGACGCCACCAGACAGTGCGTATACCTGATGGAAAATGGCCACACAGAGACAGTAAAGATTGACCTGGCATTTCCGGTGCTTCACGGCCTGTTTGGAGAGGACGGCACCATCCAGGGCCTTTTAGAGCTTGCAAGGATCCCTTATGTAGGCTGCGGCGTACTGGCTTCCGCTGTTTCCATGGATAAGCTGTATACAAAGATCATTGTAGACCGTCTGGGGATCCGCCAGGCAGCCTTTGAGCCGGTGATGCGGGAGGAGCTTAAGGACATGGATCAGGTAAGAGCGCGGATCGAAGCCCGTTTCTCTTATCCTGTCTTTGTAAAACCTTCTAATGCTGGTTCCTCCAAGGGGGTAAATAAGGCAGAAAATGGACAGGAGCTGGAAGCCTGCCTGCTGGAAGCAGCAAAGCATGACCGAAAGATTCTGGCAGAGGAGACCATCACAGGCCATGAGGTAGAATGTGCCGTATTCGGCGGCGGCTCTGAGCCGGTCCGGGCCTCCGGCGTGGGAGAGATCCTGGCGGCGGCTGATTTCTATGACTTTGAGGCAAAATATTTTAACGAAGAATCAAGGACCGTCACAGATCCCAAGCTTCCCGGCAATGCCGCAGAGGAGATCCCCAAAGCAGCTGAGGCTATCTTTAAGGCAGTAGACGGCTACGGCCTTGCCAGAGTGGATTTCTTCGTCACAGATGAGGGCCAGGTGGTATTTAACGAGATCAACACCATGCCCGGCTTTACTGCCATCAGTATGTATCCCATGCTGTGGGAGGCAAGAGGCATTGACAAATATCAGCTGGTGGACATGCTGATGGAACACGGGCTGAAGAGATATGAATAAGGAGAAGTCATGACGAAAGATGTACTGATCACAATCAGTGGGATCCAGATGATGGACGAGGAGGACTCGGATGTGGAAATGATCGTCAGAGGCGATTATTACAACCGGAACGGAAAACATTATATTCTCTATGATGAGATTATGGAGGGCTTTCAGGGGAAGGTCAGCAACGTCATCAAGATCTCTTCAAACGGTATGGACATCATTAAAAGAGGCCTGGCCAATGTCCATATGCAGTTTCAAAAAAATAAAAAAAACCTGTCCTGCTACAACACCCCCATGGGTGATATGGTGGTAGGCATCCAGGCTAACCGCATCCGCATCGATGAAAATCAGGACAGTTTAAAGGTGGATATTGATTATTCTCTGGATATTAATTATGAGCACCTTTCGGACTGCAGCATCCGATTGGATGTGCAGTCCTGCCAGTAAAAAAGCAGCCGCACCGGAACGCTTCCGGTACGGCTGCTTTTAATCATTTCTTTTTAAATCTTGCAAAAAACCCTTTTTTCTTGGGTGCTGCCGGGATTGCCCCGCCCCGCACGCTCTTGATCTGGGTGATATAGATGCCGCTGATGACAACCTTCGCCTCTGTCTTTACCGGAAGGGACTCAAAAACCTGTCCGTCGGCGATCAGTGTCATAACCTTTGGTCCGATCTTGGCCTTAACAACGGGAACCTTTGCCCAGCGCATGTACTTGGGAGTCTGCTCGGCAACGATCTTCGGGAGACCTGCGTCGGCAATCTTCATCTTCTTCTTGTCGATGACAAGAATTGATACGGTCTGCGCTGCCGCATCCAGCATCTGCTGCTGCTCGGCCTGGCGCTTCTGAAGCTTGTTGCCCAGGAAATAAAGGACTGCAAGCACGATGACAGCAACGACCAGGATACCAAAAAGCACATTAAGTAAGAGATCCATGGGGTGATACCTCCATCTGCATAATATAGTACATTCTCCTTTGTAAAACCCTTCACGCGATCAGGAGACATTCTTTAATAGTATAACATTTCCAGCTGTAAAATGCAAGCAAAAAATCCTTGACACCTTGACAAGGGTGTGTTATTATGGAGTGTGCACTATTATGGCGTCGTGGGCATTTTTGCGCCCTTACGCCTGATTACCGAGAACGACAGTGGGGCTTCGCCGGCAGAACAGCGGGGCGTCACGAACCAAATTAGAAAACAGGGGTGAAACGTCAATGGAGAAAAGCAGAATACGTCCGGTACCGGCCGGGAAAAGCGTAAGAATGAGCTATTCAAGACAGAAAGAAGTTCTTGAGATGCCAAACCTGATCGAGATTCAGAAAGACTCCTACCAGTGGTTCTTAAAAGAAGGACTGAAGGAGGCTTTCGCCGACATCTCTCCGATTGCAGACTTTGCTGGACATCTCAGTCTGGAATTCGTGGACTTTACATTATGCAGAGATGATATTAAGTATACCATCGAAGAGTGTAAAGAGCGGGATGCGACTTACGCTGCACCACTTAAGGTAAAGGTAAGGCTGTACAATAAAGACAAAGATGAGATGAATGAACACGAGATATTCATGGGTGACCTGCCTTTGATGACAGATACCGGTTCCTTTGTGATAAACGGTGCAGAGCGTGTTATTGTCAGCCAGCTGGTACGTTCCCCTGGTATCTACTACGGTATTGGCCATGATAAGGTGGGTAAGGAGCTGTATACCTGTACTGTTATCCCAAACCGTGGTGCATGGCTGGAATATGAAACCGATTCCAATGATGTATTTTATGTGCGTGTGGACAGGACCCGTAAGGTGCCGGTAACCGTACTGATCCGCGCCCTGGGTTACGGCACCAACGCAGAGATCCTTGAGCTGTTCGGTGAGGAGCCAAAGCTGCTTGCAAGCTTCGGCAAGGATACCTCCGACAACTATCAGGATGGTCTGCTGGAACTTTATAAGAAGATCCGTCCAGGCGAGCCTTTATCTGTTGACAGTGCCGAGAGTTTGCTTAACAGTATGTTCTTTGACCCCAGGAGATATGATCTTGCAAAGGTCGGCAGATATAAGTTTAATAAGAAGTTATCATTTAAATTCCGTCTCAACGGCCAGGTTCTGGCTGAGGACGTAGTAGATACCAGCACCGGCGAGATCGTTGCCGAGGCAGGGACAAAGCTGGACAAGGAATCCGCCATGAGAGTCCAGAACGCGGCGGTTCCTTTCGTATGGGTAGAAGGCCCGGAGAGAAAACAGAAGGTTCTCTCAAATATGATGGTGGAGCTGGGAGCCTATGTTTCCTTCGATCCGGCAGAGGTGGGTGTTGCAGAGTTAGTATACTATCCGGCTCTGGCTGCTATCCTGGAAGAAGCTGGATCTGATGTGGAAGCACAGAAGGAAGCCATCCGCAGAAATATCCAGGATCTGATTCCGAAGCACATCACAAAAGAGGATATTCTTGCTTCCATCAACTATAATATGCATCTGGAGCAGCAGGTAGGCGTATCTGATGACATCGACCACCTTGGAAACCGCCGGATCCGCGCCGTAGGCGAGCTTCTTCAGAACCAGTACCGCATCGGTCTGTCCCGTATGGAGCGTGTGGTAAGAGAGCGTATGACCACCCAGGATATGGATGGCATCACTCCCCAGTCCCTGATCAATATCAAGCCTGTAACCGCGGCTGTGAAGGAGTTCTTCGGAAGTTCCCAGCTGTCCCAGTTCATGGATCAGAACAACCCTCTTGCAGAGCTTACACATAAGCGCCGTCTGTCCGCCCTGGGCCCTGGTGGTCTGTCCAGAGACCGCGCCGGATTCGAGGTACGAGATGTACACTACACCCATTACGGACGTATGTGCCCCATCGAGACTCCTGAGGGTCCCAACATCGGTCTGATCAACTCCCTGGCAACCTACGCAAGGGTTAATCAGTACGGCTTTATTGAAGCTCCTTACCGTGTGGTAGATAAGACAACCGATCCGTCTGACCCGAGAGTTACAGACGAGGTTGTATATCTGACCGCTGACGAGGAGGATAACTTCGTTGTAGCGCAGGCGAATGAGGCCCTGGATGAAAACGGCCACTTCGTTCACAACAACGTATCCGGACGCTTCCGGGCAGAGACTTCCGAGTTCCAGAAGCGCGCCATCGACCTGATGGACGTATCTCCTAAGATGGTATTCTCTGTTGCTACGGCTATGATTCCGTTCCTGCAGAACGATGATGCCAACCGTGCTCTCATGGGGTCCAACATGCAGCGTCAGGCAGTGCCGCTGTTAAGCACAGAGGCTCCGGCTGTTGGTACAGGTATCGAGTCTAAGGCAGCCGTTGACTCCGGTGTGTGTGTGGTAGCAAAGAACGCCGGCGTGGTGGAGCGCTCTGCCTCCAACGAGATCATCATTAAGAGAGATTCTGATGGAAACAGAGATGTATACCATCTGACCAAGTTTAAGAGAAGCAACCAGAGCAACTGCTACAACCAGAAGCCTATCGTTTATAAGAACGATCATGTAGAGGCAGGCGAGGTAATCGCTGATGGTCCTTCCACTGATAAGGGCGAGATCGCTCTTGGTAAGAACCCGCTGATCGGCTTTATGACCTGGGAAGGCTATAACTACGAGGATGCGGTTCTCCTTTCTGAGCGTCTGGTTCAGGAGGATGTATACACATCTGTCCATATCGAGGAATATGAGGCAGAAGCCCGCGACACCAAGCTGGGGCCGGAGGAGATCACCCGTGATGTTCCCGGCGTAGGCGAGGACGCATTAAAGGATCTGGACGAGCGCGGTATCATCCGCATCGGCGCTGAGGTCCGGGCGGGAGACATTCTGGTAGGCAAGGTAACTCCAAAGGGAGAGACTGAGCTGACTGCTGAGGAGCGGCTCCTTAGAGCAATCTTTGGCGAGAAGGCAAGAGAAGTTCGTGACACCTCCTTAAAGGTGCCTCACGGCGCATACGGCATTATCGTGGATGCGAAGGTATTTACCAGAGAAAATGGAGACGAGCTTTCACCTGGAGTAAACCAGACAGTCCGTATCTACATCGCTCAGAAGCGTAAGATTTCTGTAGGCGATAAGATGGCTGGACGTCATGGAAACAAGGGTGTGGTTTCCCGCGTGCTTCCTGTAGAGGATATGCCATTCCTTCCAAACGGACGTCCTCTGGACATCGTACTGAACCCGCTGGGCGTGCCTTCCCGTATGAACATCGGACAGGTGCTTGAGATCCACTTAAGCCTTGCTGCAAAGGCCCTTGGATTTAACGTATCTACTCCGATCTTTGACGGAGCAAACGAGAATGACATTCAGGATACCCTGGAGCTTGCAAACGATTATGTAAACAGCACCTGGGAAGAATTTGAAGAAAAATATAAAGATACCTTGAAGCCTGAGGTTATGGATTACCTTGGCTCCCACTTGGAGCACAGAGAGCTGTGGAAGGGCGTTCCTATCAGCCGAGACGGTAAGGTGCGCCTGAGAGACGGCCGTACCGGAGAGTTCTTTGACGGAGCGGTAACCATCGGCCACATGCACTATCTGAAGCTGCACCACCTGGTAGACGATAAGATCCATGCCCGTTCTACCGGCCCATACTCCCTGGTAACACAGCAGCCTCTGGGCGGTAAGGCTCAGTTCGGCGGACAGCGTTTCGGAGAGATGGAGGTTTGGGCTCTGGAGGCTTACGGCGCATCCTACACACTGCAGGAGATCATGACAGTGAAATCTGACGACGTTGTAGGACGTGTAAAGACTTACGAGGCCATTATCAAGGGCGAGAACATCCCTGAGCCGGGTGTGCCTGAGTCCTTTAAGGTGCTCTTGAAAGAGATGCAGTCCCTCGGTCTGGACGTGCAGGTTCTGCGCGATGACGGCACTGAGGTTGAGATGACGGAAAATATCGACTACGGCGATACTGAGCTGCGGGCCATGTTAGAGGGTGACCGCCGCTACAATGACCAGGAATCCTACTCTGAGTTTGGATACCAGGAGCAGGAGTTCAAGGACAATGAGCTGGTTGCCGTAGAAGAAGAAGCCAGTGACGATTACGCCGACGATGCGGATGATTCCTACCTGGATGCTGCTGACGGCGAAGACGATTGATAGAAGGGAGTATATGCTCATGCCAGAGACTAATGAAACTTATCATCCAATGACATTTGATGCCATTAAGATTGGCCTGGCCTCCCCTGATAAGATCCTGGAGTGGTCCCACGGCGAGGTAAAGAAGCCGGAGACCATCAACTACAGGACCTTGAAGCCGGAAAAGGACGGCCTGTTCTGCGAGAGGATCTTCGGACCCAGCAAGGACTGGGAGTGTCATTGTGGTAAATACAAAAAGATTCGTTATAAAGGTGTTATCTGCGACCGATGCGGCGTAGAGGTTACAAAGGCAAGTGTCCGCAGAGAGCGTATGGGCCATATCCAGCTGGCAGCTCCTGTATCCCATATCTGGTATTTTAAGGGGATCCCAAGCCGTATGGGTCTGATCCTGGACATTTCCCCAAGGACCCTGGAAAAGGTTCTCTACTTTGCTTCCTATGTGGTTCTGGATCCCGGCTCAACCAGCCTGCAGTATAAGCAGGTCCTGTCTGAGAAGGAGTACAGAGAAGAGGTAGAGAAGTACGGCGGCACCGGAGGCTTTCGTGTGGGTATGGGCGCTGAGTCCATCCAGGAGCTGTTAAAGGCCATTGACCTTGAAAAGGATTCTGCTGACCTTAGAAAGCAGCTGGCAGACGCCACCGGACAGAAGCGCGCCAGGATCATCAAGAGACTGGAGGTTGTAGAGGCCTTTTTAGGCTCCGGCAACCGTCCGGAGTGGATGATCATGGATGTGATCCCGGTTATTCCGCCGGACATCCGTCCTATGGTGCAGTTAGACGGCGGACGTTTTGCCACCTCTGACTTAAATGATTTATACAGAAGAATCATCAACCGCAACAACCGTCTGGCAAGACTCTTAGAGCTTGGCGCGCCGGACATTATTGTCCGCAACGAGAAGCGTATGCTCCAGGAGGCTGTGGACGCCCTCATCGATAACGGACGCCGCGGCAGACCGGTTACAGGTCCTGGAAACCGCGCTCTTAAGTCTCTTTCTGATATGTTAAAGGGTAAGCAGGGACGTTTCCGCCAGAACCTGTTAGGTAAGCGTGTTGACTATTCCGGACGTTCCGTTATCGTAGTAGGTCCGGAGCTTAAGATTTTCCAGTGCGGTCTTCCTAAGGAGATGGCTATCGAGCTGTTTAAGCCCTTTGTTATGAAGGAGCTTGTTTCCAACGGAACCGCCCACAACATTAAAAACGCCAAGAAGATGGTAGAGCGCCTGCAGTCTGAGGTGTGGGATGTGCTTGAGGATGTAATCAAGGAGCATCCGGTTATGTTAAACCGAGCTCCTACCCTTCACAGACTGGGTATCCAGGCTTTCGAGCCTATCCTGGTAGAGGGTAAGGCGATCAAGCTTCATCCTCTTGTATGTACTGCCTTCAACGCTGACTTTGACGGCGACCAGATGGCTGTCCATCTGCCTCTGTCCGTAGAAGCCCAGGCGGAGTGCCGCTTCCTGCTTTTAAGCCCTAACAACCTGTTAAAGCCTTCTGACGGCGGCCCTGTAGCCGTTCCTTCCCAGGATATGGTACTTGGTATCTATTACCTGACACAGGAGCGTCCGGGCGCGAAGGGCGAGGGCATGATCTTTAAGAGTGTAAATGAAGCCATCCTGGCCTATGAGAACCAGGAAGCCACCCTGCACTCCCGGGTAAAGGTGCGTGTCACCAGAACCATGCCTGATGGCACAGAAAAGACAGGTATCGTGGAATCCACCATTGGACGCTTTATCTTCAATGAGATCATTCCTCAGGATCTGGGCTTTGTAGACCGTTCCATTCCTGAGAATGAATTGAAGCTGGAAGTAGACTTCCACGTTGCGAAGAAGCAGTTAAAGCAGATCCTGGAAAAGGTTATCAACGTACACGGCGCAACCCAGACCGCTGTTACCCTGGATGATATTAAGGCCATCGGCTACAAGTATTCTACAAGAGCCGCCATGACCGTATCAGTATCTGATATGACAGTGCCTGCAAGCAAGCCAAAGCTTATTGAGGAGGCTCAGGCAACGGTTGACCGGATCGCGAAGAACTACCGCCGCGGTCTGATCACAGAGGAAGAGCGTTATAAAGAGGTAATTGAAACCTGGAAGACCACCGATGATCAGCTGACACATGACCTGCTGACAGGATTGGATAAATACAACAACATCTACATGATGGCTGACTCCGGTGCCCGTGGTTCTGATAAGCAGATCAAGCAGCTGGCAGGTATGCGAGGACTGATGGCAGATACTACCGGTCATACCATTGAGCTTCCTATTAAGTCCAACTTCCGTGAGGGTCTTGACGTACTGGAGTATTTCATTTCCGCTCATGGTGCACGTAAAGGTCTGTCCGATACGGCTCTGCGTACAGCGGACTCTGGTTACCTTACCAGACGTCTGGTAGACGTATCACAGGATCTGATCATCCGCGAGGTAGACTGCTGTGAGGGCAAGGCAATCCCATTTATGGAGATCAAGGCCTTTATGGACGGCAACGAGGTGATCGAGGATCTTCAGGAGAGAATTACAGGACGTTATATTGCCGAGACCATTACCGATCCGGA
Source organism: uncultured Clostridium sp. (assembly GCA_900549235.1). GTDB lineage: Bacteria > Bacillota > Clostridia > Lachnospirales > Lachnospiraceae > Enterocloster. The sequence continues at coordinate 53,487 of URNT01000022.1, forward strand.
TACAGGCGAGGTAGTGATCAAGGAAAATCATATGTGTACGCCAAAGCGTGCGGCGGCCGTTATGAAGGTTCTGGAGAAGCAGGGACGCAAGTCCGTTAAGATCCGTACCGTCTTAAGCTGTAAGTCCCACATTGGTGTATGCGCAAAATGCTACGGCGCCAACATGGCAACCGGCCAGCCGGTGCAGGTGGGCGAGGCAGTCGGCATCATCGCAGCTCAGTCCATCGGTGAGCCTGGTACACAGCTGACCATGCGTACCTTCCATACGGGCGGCGTTGCCGGCGGAGATATTACACAGGGTCTTCCTCGTGTTGAGGAGCTTTTTGAGGCCCGTAAGCCTAAGGGGCTTGCCATCATCACCGAGTTTGGTGGTGTGGTAAGCATCAAAGATACAAAGAAGAAGCGTGAGATTACTGTAACTGACAACGAAACCGGCAATGCAAAGACCTATCTGATCCCATACGGATCCAGAATCAAGGTTCTGGACGGACAGGTTCTTGAGGCCGGCGACGAGCTGACAGAGGGTAGTGTAAATCCTCACGACATCTTAAAGATCAAGGGCGTCCGCGCCGTACAGGATTATATGATCCAGGAAGTACAGCGTGTATACCGTCTCCAGGGTGTAGAGATCAACGATAAGCATATCGAGATGATCGTTCACCAGATGTTAAAGAAGATCAAGATCGAGGAGAGCGGAGACAGCGATGTGCTGCCAGGCGTATCCATGGATGTTCTTGACTACAACGAGATGAACGAGGCCCTGATCGCAGATGGCAAGAAGCCTGCTGAGGGAAGACAGGTTATGCTGGGTATCACCAAGGCATCCCTGGCAACCGACTCCTTCTTATCCGCAGCTTCCTTCCAGGAGACCACCAAGGTTCTGACCGAGGCCGCCATCAACGGCAAGGTAGACCACCTGATCGGCCTGAAGGAAAATGTTATCATTGGTAAGCCGATCCCAGCCGGTACCGGCATGAAGCGTTACCGCAACGTAAAGCTGGATTCCGACAATGCCCTGGCTGAACAGGCCGAAGCATCCGAGGAAGAAGAGATCGTTCTTGAAGGTGAGAGCGGACAGGAGACCGAGCTTACGGAGGATAACGTAGCAGAGGAGGTCCTGGAGCTGGACGATACTGCCGAGGAAGATGAGTTTGAGGAAGATACGGAAGAATAAGAAATGATATTAAGGGGCAGCCTGTAATGGGGCTGTCCCTTTTTAATAAAAAATTTCAACCGGAAAACTGCTTTAAAATCAGAAAAAAGCAGTTGACTTTTGAAAAAAGTAATATATAATAAAAGTAAAGAACTTGTCAGACAAGCTTGGAGAGTAGCTATGATTCAACGAAATAATGTAACAGAACAGATCATTGCATATTGCAAGCGGCAGATCCGCAGCGGAGCCTGGATCGTGGGAGAGAAGATTCCGTCAGAAAATCAGCTCTGTGCGGAACTAGGCGTCAGCCGGGCCAGTATCCGAAGTGCCCTCAAGGAGCTGATCGGGATCGGCGCATTGGAGAGTGTCCACGGAAAGGGGACCTTTCTGATCGACAATCAGCTGGACATTGGTGGAGGTCAGGCTTATAAGATTACCTCCGAGGATTGTCAGGATATGGAGAAAGTGCTGGAATTCCGGCGCATTGTTGAGCCGGAGGCCTGCTATCTGGCAGCCTGCAACATGGGAGAGGAATCCATAGCGAGTCTAGAAACTACATTAAAGAGGATGCGGAAGAGTGTCGGTGATTCTCTTCCGTTTGTGGAGGCAGATCTTCAGTTTCACGGGATACTTAGCCGGGCAACGGACAATCCGCTGATTGAAAAAAGCATGAACCGCGTGTTTCGGGAGAATCTGGAAGATCATGAAAAGATGAACCAGGCTTTCGGGTATCAGGATGGTATTTATTATCACACGATGATCATCCAGGCGATCAAAGAGGGAAAACCGGAGCGGGCCAGAGCAATCATGCAGGACCATCTGCAGCATGGCATCGACCGGCTGAGGGAATTCAAATAAAACCGTGTATGTTTCAGATGGATCGTACCGGTGGGATATTTAGGCGTTTCAATCAGGCATTGCACGAGGCAATGCCTGGTAATACCCCAATCTTGTCAGACGACATACAAGTTAAGGAGGAATTATGGGAGTCAAGATCAAACGAATCAAAGTAATCTGCACCGCCCCGGAGGGGATCAATCTTGTAGCAGTCAAGGTAGAAACCAACCAGCCTGGCCTATACGGAGTGGGCTGTGCCACCTTTGCCTACCGCCATCTGACCGTTAAGCATCTGGTGGAGACCTATCTGGAACCACTGCTGGTAGGGAGGGATGCGGAAAACATCGAAGAATTATGGCAGCTGATGCACCAGAATGGCTACTGGAGAAACGGACCGATCGAGAACAATGCTATATCGGGCATTGACATGGCTCTTTGGGATATTAAGGGAAAGCTGGCGGGAATGCCGTTGTATCAGCTGTTTGGAGGTAAGGTGCGGGAAGGGGTGCCGGTATACCGTCATGCAGATGGCCGGGATCTGAGTGAGATCTGTGAAAACATCGCCAGATTTCAGGAGATGGGCATTCAAACCATCCGCTGTCAGTGTGGTGGATATGGAGGTGAAAGCTACGGTCATACTCCGTCATCCGCACCCCGGCAGGCGCAGCCTGGTGTGTATCTGGATGCACAGAAGTATATCCGCGATACGGCCGCCCTCTTTGAGGGGATTCGAAACCGGATGGGAGAGGAGATCCAGCTGGTTCATGACGTTCATGAGCGGATCGCACCGGTGGAGGCGATTCAACTGGCGAAGGCGCTGGAGCCGTATCATCTGTTTTTCTTAGAGGATCCGGTGTCTTTGGAACATCTCCCATGGCTGCGTCAGCTGCGCCAGCAGAGTACGATTCCCATCGCGCAGGGCGAACTGTTCAACAATCCGGCAGAGTGGCGTACCTTGATTGCGGAGCAGCTCATCGACTTTATTCGGGTACATTTAAGTCAGATAGGAGGAATCACCCCAGGCAGAAAGCTGCAGATTTTTGCAGAACAGTTTGGGGTGAGGACTGCATGGCATGGGCCGGGCGATATGTCGCCTATGGCACACGCCGCCAATATTCATATCGATCTTGCGGTACCTAATTTCGGTGTACAGGAGTGGTCGGGCATTGAGCCTCCAAACTTTGTGATTCAGGAATTGAGAAAACAAAATGGGGCGCTTCTGGAAGTGTTTGAGGGACTGCCGGAATTTAAGGATGGGTATGTATACGCCAATGATAAACCGGGCCTGGGCGTGGATATTAATGAAAAAGCAGCGGAAAAATATCCGTGCTCGGTGGAGGTTACTACCTGGACCCAGACAAGACGCAGAGACGGAAGTCTTCAGACTCCATAATTTGACAGAAGATCAGGAAAGGAAGCAGTTATGGTGAACAAAAGGATAAGGAAAACAGCCGTGGTATTTGCAGCAGCCGGATGTCTGGCAGCAGTGCTCTCTGGCTGTCAGAGCAGCCGTCAGGAAAGTGAAGTCATCCATTTGAAAATGGCGGTTGCCGATGCAGACAATTCCGCTCAGGCCGACGGAGCCAGAGCCATTGCCGAAGAGGTGGAAAAAGCCACTGGGGGACAGATTCAGATCGAGGTGCTGGCAGGCGGAACACTGGGCGGAGAACGGGACACGGTGGAGCTTGCCATGTTGGGCGGCATCGATATTGTGACCTGTGCCAATTCGGTGCTGACACAGTGGATTCCGGAAATGAGCATTTTGGATCAGCCCTATCTGTTTACAAACGAGACACAGGCTCATGGAGCGGTGGACGGTCCGGTGGGTGATCTGATCGAGCGTGAGGCCCTCGACAAGCTGAACCTTCATGTGATTGGCTATATGGAATCCGGCTTTCGAAATGTATTTTCCAAAGACCCCATCGAATCGATAGAGGATTTTCACGGAATTAAGATCCGTACCATGCAGAATCCCTATCACATGGCAGCCTTTGAATCTTTCGGTGCGATTCCGACAGCCATGGCAGCCAGTGAGCAGTTTACCGCACTTCAGCAGGGAACCATTGATGCCTGTGAAAACGCCGTCAGCAACTGCCTGAACAATGGATTTTATGAAGTGACCAAACACATTACCTACACCAATCACGCTTTTGTCTGTATCCTGGTCAACATGTCGGATCATGCATGGAACCGGATTCCGGAAGAACTGCGTCCGGCATTCCTGGAAGCGGTAAACCGCGGTTATCAGACGGAACGGGATTTATTAAAACAGGCCAATGAGGATGCTGCAAAGGTGATGGAAGAAGAAATGGGCGTGGTATTTCATGACATTGATGTGACAGAACTTCAGCAGGCCTACCAGGTACTGGCAGAAAAGAAAGGCTATACCTTTGATCCCGAATGGCAGGCGGCTGTCGATACGGCGATCAGAGAAAATCCATGAGGAGGCAAAGGATGAAACGGATACTGGATGGATTGACAAAAATAGAGAATGGAATTATGACAGTCACCTTTGTAATTATGGTCATTGCTTCTTTTTTACAGGTAGTAAATCGAAATATTTTCAAATTGCCGATCTCCTGGTTTGACGAAGCTGCCGTATACTGCATGATCTATATGGTGCTTCTGGGAACAGAGGTTGGTCTGCGGGACGGGACACAGGTAGCGGTCACTGCCGTGGTAGACAGGCTGAATGAACGAGGAAAGCTGATTGCCAGTCTGCTGGCAAAGCTGGTGGTTATTTTATTCTCCGCTGGTGTATTTCTTGGCGGTATGAAACTGATGGAGATCCAGATACGGACAGGACAGGTATCGGCGGCTCTTGGTATTCCCATGGCCATTCCCTATGGGGCCATGGTGGTGAGTTTTGGAATGATTACCCTGGTACAGTCTGTGGAAGCAGTAATGACTGCAGCGGCCTTTGGGAAACGTGATAAGGAGGAGACAACATGACCGGCATCATTTTATTTGGTAGTTTTGCAGTATATTTGCTGCTGGGCGTACCAGTAGCCATCGCACTGGGAGCGGCTACCATGGGAACCATTTTATTCAGCCCTGATATTGCCATTACGACGGCTGTCATCCCCCAGCGGATCTTCGGCGGGCTGGAGTCCACATCCCTGATGGCCATTGCGTTTTTTGTTCTGGCAGGAAACCTGATGACCAAGGGAGGCATTTCCAGACGTCTGGTAGATCTGGCAAACTCCATGGTAGGAGGCGTCCGGGGTGGAATGTCTCTGGCCTTAGTACTGGCCTGTGCATTTTTTGCAGCTTTGTCTGGCTCTGCGCCGGCGACGGTCATTGCTATCGGCTCTATGCTTTATCCGGACATGACAAGAATTGGTTATCCGAAAGATAGGACAGCCGGACTTCTGGTAGTTGCAGGCGGCCTGGGCCCCATTATTCCGCCCAGCATCATTATGGTGGTGTATGCCACGATGACGGGTGCTTCCGTAGGCGACATGTTCAAATCCGGTCTTGCCATCGGCATCGGGATTATGGCGGTTCTGATGATCGTAGTCCTGATCTTTGCCCAGAAGGAGCAGTGGCCCAGGGCAGAGCAGCGGATCACATTGCAGCAGTTTGCAGTCAATACGGTAAAAGCCATTCCGGCGCTTCTTCTGCCGGTCATCATCCTGGGTGGGATCTACAGCGGCATTCTCACTCCTACGGAATCTGCGTCGGTGGCTGTGGTGTGGGCGTTGATTGCAGGGATGTTTATTTATAAGGAATTGTCCGTAAAGGATTTGATCCCCATTATTCTGGATTCGGCCAAGGGCTCGGCCATGGTGTTGTTTATCGTGGCAGCATCCACAGCGTTTTCCTGGCTGTTTACGTATTCCGGGATCTCAAGTATACTGGTCAACACCATTGTAGGCATGAACTTGAATCCGGCTATGTTCTGCCTGATCATTGCGATTATTCTGTTGATCTTCGGTACATTCCTTGAGGGAATTGCCACTGCCGTGCTGCTGGTGCCGGTACTCTGGCCCATGGCTGCATCGCTGGGAATTGATGTGATCCATTTTGGTATGATCGTCTGCATTGCAAATGTGGTCGGCACGATGACGCCTCCGGTAGCTGTCAATATTTTCTCGGCTGCCAGCGTGACAAAGCTGAAGATGGGCGATATTGTAAAGGGACAGATCCCATTTTTCATCGGATATCTGGCCGTATTCTTTGCAGTCGTATTCATTCCGGCTGTCAGTCTTTTCATGCTGTAGGAAGACAGGGACGGAAAGCAGACAATCATGAATCATTTATTACATAGCAGGAGGAAAAAATAATGGCTTGGAAAGCAGATCAGATGTTTTCGGTAGAGGGAAAAAAATGTATCGTAACAGGAGGCGCGCAGGGGCTTTCGAAAGGCATGGCTGAGGGACTTCTGGAAAATGGAGCGGAAGTGGTTCTGGTAGATGTGCAGGAGGAAAAACTGAAGCAGGTGGTGGCAGATTACCGCGCTATGGGTTACAACGCACATGGCATTGCGGGAAATCTGGCAGACCGGGAAACGCTGAACCGGATTTTTGATGAGGCATTGAAGGTTCTTGGCGGGCGCCTGGATGTTCTGATTCCGGCGGCCGGAATCCAGAGACGCCATTTGCCGGAGGAATTTCCGGCAGAGGAGTGGGATCTGGTAATGAAGATTAATCTGGATCATGTATTTTTCATGATCCAGAAGGCGCTGAAGGTGATGTTGAAGCAGCCGGAGGGCGGAAAGATCATCAACATTGCATCCATGGTTTCCTGGTTTGGAGGAACGACGGTTCCGGCTTATACGGCCAGCAAGGGCGCTGTGACGCAGCTGACCAAGAGCCTTGCCGTGGACTGTGCCGGCAGAAAGATCAATATCAATGCGCTGGCTCCTGGATATATGGACACCGAGATGTGTGCCAACATGACCCAGGCCCGAAAGGATGAAACCACCCTTCGCATTCCCCAGGGAAGATGGGGCACACCGGACGACATGAAAGGACCGGTGCTGTTTCTGGCCTCGGCGGCTTCTGATTATTTGAATGGGGCAGTTATTCCGGTAGATGGAGCCTACCTGGTAAAATAAAAGAAAGAAAAAGGACATTATTGTCAGGGCTGGACCTGACGGTGGTGTCCTTTTTCCTGCGATATGAAAACACTCTTTTTATAGCAGAAATAAAAGAAAAAACTCCTTGACAGAACAAACTACCCTGTATATAATGAAAAAGTGTGCCTAACACGTCAAGTTTAGGTACGCAAAAAGCTGATATACAGCAACCACAGTCAATATCACAGGAGGTGAAAAGAATGCCAACATTTAACCAGTTAGTAAGAAAGGGAAGACAGACCAGCGCCAGGAAGTCTACTGCACCAGCTCTGCAGAAGGGTTACAACTCTTTACAGAAGAAGGCAACAGACGTATCCGCACCACAGAAGCGCGGTGTATGTACTGCTGTTAAGACAGCTACACCTAAGAAGCCTAACTCAGCGCTCAGAAAGATCGCCAGAGTACGTCTTTCCAACGGCATTGAAGTAACAAGCTACATCCCAGGAGAGGGTCACAACCTTCAGGAGCACAGCGTTGTTCTGATCCGTGGAGGAAGAGTAAAGGACCTTCCAGGTACCAGATACCACATCGTAAGAGGTACACTGGATACAGCAGGTGTTGCTAACAGAAGACAGGCTCGTTCCAAGTATGGAGCAAAGAGACCCAAAGACAAGAAGTAATTAACTGATTAACTGGAATCACAAACAGCAGTAAAATGATCATTTAGTGCCGGATTCGTGATATTGAACCTGTAGGTTGCAGGAGATACATTTCGTCCGCGCACGAACACATTTTATGGAAACATGTGAGTACCGAGGAATTAATGAAGACTCAGGTTCCTTCCCAGATAAGGGCCTGGGCAGTGATTAAGGAGGGAAGTAACGTGCCACGTAAAGGACATACTCAGAAAAGAGACGTTC
>URNT01000023.1 GCA_900549235.1 uncultured Clostridium sp.
TAAACGCTGAAGGCATCTAAGCGTGAAGCCCCCCTCAAGATGAGATATCCCATCGAAAGAGTAAGACCCCTTGAAGACGACGAGGTAGATAGGTTAGAGGTGGAAGTGCAGTAATGTACGGAGCTGACTAATACTAATCGGTCGAGGGCTTAACCAAGCTGATAGGTAATAGGAAGTTGATAATCGGAATTCAATATGTGGTTTTGAAGATATGTGTGGGACAGAGATCATCTTAGGATGGTCTCTTTTTTGCGTTGGGAGAAACTTTACAGAGCCATACAGACATTTTACAGAAAGGGCCTTTTTCATTTTACCTAAAACTCTTAGAATCATAGGGACAGATCAAGTAAGGAGAAGGGATAAACTATGTCTGATATATCGTTGGTAAATGTCTGCAAGACATATAAAAATGGCTACAGCGCAGTAAAGGATTTCAGCCTGGATATAAAAGATCGGGAGTTGATCATACTGGTGGGGCCGTCGGGCTGCGGAAAGTCTACCACTCTGAGGATGATCGCCGGGCTGGAGGATATTTCATCAGGGGAACTGTGGATTGATGACTGCCTGATGAATATGGTGGAGCCGGGAAAACGAGGGTTATCTATGGTGTTCCAGAATTATGCTCTATATCCTCATATGAATGTGTACGAGAATATGGCCTTCGGTCTGCGGGCTCACAAGGTTCCCAAGGCTGAAATTGACAGACGGGTGCGTGAGGCGGCAGATATTCTGGAGATCCGGCATCTGCTGGACCGGAAGCCCAGCGCTCTGTCAGGAGGTCAGAGACAGCGTGTGGCCATCGGAAGCGTGATGGTGCGGCAGCCCAAGGTATATCTGATGGATGAACCTCTGTCAAACCTGGATGCCAAGCTTAGAGCCCAGATGCGCGTGGAAATCGCGAGGCTTCATAAAAAGCTGAATGCCACCATGATCTATGTAACCCATGATCAGGTGGAGGCCATGACTCTGGGAACCAGGATCGTGGTGATGAAGGACGGTGTAATCCAGCAGGCGGCGGCTCCTTCTGAGCTGTACCGGAATCCGGTAAATCTGTTTGTGGCTGGTTTCATTGGTTCGCCGTCTATGAATTTCCTGGAGGGAACGGTAGCGGCCAGGGAAGGACATCTGTGGATCCAGGGAACCGGCTGGAGACTTCCGGCCAGGGGAGTGGCGGCCAGACGGCTTCTGGACGGAGGTTATCCGGGAAAGAAGATCATTTTGGGAATCCGCCCGGAGGACCTGGGGGAAAATGAGGTTCCTGAGGCCGGAGAGGAAGCCTGGATCGAGATGACTGCAGAGGTTCGGGAGATGCTGGGATCCGAGGTGCTGCTTCATGGCAGCATCGAGCAGCCGGATTATGCGGCAGGAGAGAAGGCAGTTTCTCTGTCGGCAAAGCTGCCGACCTCCTGTAAGGCTGATGTTGGGGATAAAGTGAGGCTTTATGTGGATATGAGCCGGATTAAATTATTTGATGTGGATACAGAGGAAAATATCCTGTATGTATAGAAAGAGGAATGATATGAGATCGAATGGGATCATAAAAAAAGCGGGGCCTTACGCCTATATACTGCCTGCTATGCTGGTCTTTGCGGTATTTTTGTTTTATCCGTTTTTTAAAACCATTTACCTGAGTTTGTTTAAGACCAATAAAATGGGCCAGGCAAAGCTGTTTGTGGGTCTGGGAAATTATATAGAGCTTTTGCAGTCCAAGTCATTTTACAACAGCCTGACAGTGACGGTGATTTTTGTGGTGATCGTGGTGGCAGGAAGCATGGCTCTGGGGCTTTTGGCAGCCCTTCTGTGCAACCGAACCTTTCCGGGCATACGGGCCTTCAGTACGGCCTACGCCCTTCCTATGGCCATTGCTTCCAGCTCTGCGGCCATGATATTTAAGATCATGCTCCATCCCTCCATCGGTATTGTAAATAAGCTTCTGGGGCTTAATATCAACTGGATCAATGATCCGAAGTATGCTCTGGTCTGCGTGGCGCTTCTCACTGCCTGGCTGAACAGCGGGATCAATTTCCTGTATTTTTCTGCAGGGCTGAGCAACATCGACGAGTCTATTTATGAGCGGGCGTCTGTAGACGGGGCCGGCGCCTTCCAGAAATTTTTCCGGCTGACCCTTCCGGGCCTCAGCCCCATCATGTTTTATACCATTGTGGTAAATATTATTCAGGCCTTCCAGTCCTTCGGACAGGTAAAGATATTAACCATGGGAGGGCCAGGAGAATCGACGAATCTGATTGTATATTCCATTTACAGGGACGCATTTTTCAACTACCGTTTTGGCAGCGCGGCGGCTCAGTCGGTTATCCTGTTTGCTATTATTATGGGACTTACGCTTATTATGTTTAAGGTTGAGAAAAAGGGGGTCAGCTACTGATGGATCAGACAGCAGTGATAAGAAGAACCGGCCAGGTCAGCCGGGAGGAGATCGTAAGGATGCATGAAGCGGCCAACCGCTATGCCCTGCGGGTCAGAAGGTTGAAAACAGGGGCTCTGGTGGCGGCCAATACGGTGGTTGCGCTGTTTGTGCTGCTTCCGCTTCTGTATGCGGTCAGCGTGGCATTTATGCCATCCAGTGAGCTTTTTACTACGGAAATGAACCTGCTTCCCAGCCAGCCTACACTGGAAAACTTTGCCCAGGCCCTGGTTAAGGTGCCTCTGGTGCGGTTTGTGGCAAACTCATTTTTAACAGCAGGACTGATCACCATAGGACAGATCATATCCTGTTCTCTGGCAGCATTTTCCTTCTCATTTTTAGAGTTTAAGGGAAAAAATCTGCTGTTTATGATGGTAATGGCAACCATGATGATACCGGGAGAGGCGACGATTATTTCCAACTATCTGACCGTAAGCGGATGGGGATGGCTGGACTCCTACCAGGTGCTGATCGTGCCTTATCTTACCTCCGCTATGGGTATATTTTTGTTCCGGCAGTTTTACCGGTCCTTCCCGATTTCTCTGTATGAATCGGCTAAGATCGACGGCTGCAGCAACCTGGGATTTATCTTTAAAATCCTGCTTCCGCTGACAAAATCAGCCATCGGAGCCATGGCAGTATACACCTTTATTAACGCCTGGAATATGTATATGTGGCCTCTTTTGGTGACTGGTTCTAATGAAATGAGGACGGTGCAGATTGGTATCAGTATGTTAAACAGTGTGGATGCCCAGTCCATTACACTGATGATCGCAGGTGTTGTAATGATCATTCTGCCGTCTATCACTATCTTTATCGCAGGGCAGAAGCAGCTGATCCGGGGTATGTTTTCGGGGGCTGTAAAGGGTTAAAAGGCAGTAAAATATTTATATAAATTAAAAGAAAATCTGGAGGATTTGAAAAAATGAAAAAGAAAATGATCATGTCTGTAACAGCAGCAGTTATGACTGCGGCGGCTATTTCCGGATGCGGCAGCTCTGCACCGGCCAGCACAGAAGCGCCTGCTTCTCAAGCAGATACTAAGGCTCCTGTTACAGAGGCAGACACCCAGGCAGCAGCCTCAGGAGAGGGACAGACCATTACCTTCTGGCATTCCATGGGCGGTGTAAACGGCGAGGCGCTGGACTATCTGGTAAATAAATTCAACCAGGAAAATGATAAGGGGATTACGGTTGAGGCTCAGTTCCAGGGGGAGTATGATGATGCTATAAATAAATTAAAGAGCGCTCAGATCGGCAATATGGGAGCGGATCTGGTGCAGATTTATGATATTGGAACACGCTTTATGATCGATTCCGGCTGGGTGATTCCCATGCAGGAGCTGATCGACGCGGACGGCTGGGATGTGTCTCAGATCGAGCCAAATATTGCCGCCTATTACTCTGTAGATAATAAGCTGTATTCCATGCCATTTAACTCATCGACGCCGATCCTGTACTACAATAAGGATATGTTTGAGAAGGCCGGGATCACAGAGGTGCCTGACAGCCTGGGCGCCATTGGCGAGATCGCAGATGACCTGATGACAAAGGGCGGGGCAGGAGAGCCTATTTCCCTGAGTATTTACGGCTGGTTCTTTGAGCAGTTTACCTGCAAGCAGGGACTGGATTATGTGGACAATGGAAACGGAAGAACAGCTGCGGCAACGGCAGTTGCATTTGATGAAAACGGCGCGGCTGTGAATACTCTGACTGCCTGGAAGGAATTATATGATAAGGGATATGCGCCTAATGTAGGCCGCGGCGGAGATGCCGGACTGGCTGATTTCAGCTCTGGAAAGGCTGCCATGACACTGGGCTCAACCGCTTCCTTAAAGCAGATCTTAGAGGATGTAAACGGCAAATTTGAGGTGGGAACCGCTTATTTCCCCAAGGTAAATGACACCGATGAGGGCGGCGTATCCATCGGCGGCGCGTCTCTCTGGGCACTGAACAATGAGGATGAGGAAAAGAAGGCAGCTACCTGGGAATTTGTAAAATTCCTTGTATCTCCTGAAAGCCAGGCATACTGGAATGCCCAGACCGGATATTTCCCTGTTACCACAGCTGCCCATGACGAGCCTGTATTTAAGGACAATCTGGCACAGTATCCTCAGTTTGGAACTGCCATCGATCAGCTCCATGATTCCAGTCCTCAGTCTGCAGGCGCCCTGCTCAGCGTGTTCCCTGAGGCAAGACAGATTGTGGAAACAGAGATTGAAAATATGTTCAACCAGAACAGAAGTCCTGAGGATACAGCAGCTGTTATGGCAGAGCAGATCAATAAGTCCATTGAGGAATATAACCTTCTTAATGAGTAGGAGTTAAGTATGGAAAATAAGACAGGAAAGCCCCTGGTGTGGGCTCACAGAGGGGCATCCGCCTACCGGCCGGAGAACACCCTTGGAGCATTTTCCCTGGCAGCCGCGCAGGGGGCGGACGGTGTGGAGCTGGATGTGCAGCTTACAAAGGATGGAGAGCTTGTGGTGATCCATGACGAAACCATTGACCGGGTGAGCAGTGGGAAGGGGTATGTAAAGGATTATACACTGAAGGAGCTGAAGGGGTTCCGGTTTAACCGGACCCACCCGGAGTGCGGGGATGAAGGCAGCCTTCGGATTCCCACCTTAAGAGAGGTGTATGAGCTTTTAAGGCCTCTTGGAATGACGGTCAATGTGGAGCTGAAAACGGGGATTGTCCAGTATGAGGGCATAGAGGAAAAGGCTCTGGCTCTGGCGGCTGAAATGGAGATGGAGGACCGGGTGATCTATTCTTCCTTCTATCATCCCAGCCTTCTGGAGATCAAAAAGAGGAAGCCGGATGCCCTGACCGGGCTGCTTTACAGCGACGGCTGGATCGATGTGGCTTCTTACGGAAGGGATACAGTGATGGCAGATGCCCTTCATCCGGCTCTGTATCATATGCAGGATGAGGGACTGATGGAGGAGGCCCGCTTTCATGGGCTGAAGGTCCATGTATGGACGGTTAATGAGGAAAGCCATATGGAAATGCTGATGAAAATGGGCGTTGACGCTATCATTACCAATTATCCGGATGTGTGCAGAAAGGTGGTAGACAGGGCATGATCAGACTGGCGGCAGTTGATATGGATGGGACCCTTCTGGGCTCGGATGGACATATTTCAGACCGGACGGCCCATGTGATCCACTGTATGCAGAATGCAGGTACGGAGCTTTTGATCTGTACCGGACGGAGTTACGCGGATGCCATGGCGCCTCTGATGGAGAAGCATCTGAGGGCCTCCGTTGTCTGCATGAATGGGGCGGCGGTGTATGACTGGAAGGGAAACTGCATCAGTGAGAAGCCATTTTCAGAAGCTCAGGTAAGGCAGATTCTGGAATGCTGTAAGGGAAGCGGTGTACTCTTTGATTTTATGACGGATCAGGGGAGCTGTACCCTTGCCAGTGAGGCGGAATTTAGGGCCTGCTATGAGGCGGGAGTGCTGCTTCCTATGGCGGAATATACCTATGAGGATGTACGCAGGCGCTTCCGTCTGGTGACGGAGCAGGAGCTTTTGGGACAGGGGCTGACCTGTTATAAAATATCTGTGATCCATGGGGATCCGGCAGTGCTTTCTGCGCTTAGGAGCAGGCTGGAGGCAGTGGATGAGATTGCGGTGGCATCGTCCTTTTATACCAATCTGGAGCTGACCCACAGGGAGGCACAGAAGGGGAAGGCGCTGGCGGAATATGCCGGAATGCGCCATATCCGGCTGGATGAGATCATGGCAGTGGGAGATAGTGAGAATGATTATTCTATGCTGTCCATGCGTCTTAAATATACCGTTGCCATGGGCAACGGAATGGAGAAGATCAAGCAGACAGCCCGGTGCCAGACCCGCACCAATGACGAGGACGGGGTGGCATATGCTATCGAAACGCTGGTGCTGGCGGAGCAGGCGCGGGCCTGTTAAAATAAAAAGTTTGCGTTGACATTTACCGGGGACGGTGATATATTGTTTAGCAACAGGGAGCTTGTGGAGCAGGCTGAGAGGAAGTAATCGAACTTCGACCGATCGTACCTGATTTGGGTAATGCCAACGTAGGGAAATATGGGATATACAGCTTATTTTGCGTATAGTTTTTGGTCCATGCCTTACGGGGTATGGACCATTTTTCGTGCGGAAATGTGTAAAGGAGGAACGCGCATGGACTATACCACGCAGATGGATGCTGCCAGAAAAGGGATCATCACAAAAGAGATGGAGCTGGTAGCGGAAAAGGAGCAGTTTGACAGAGAGGAATTGAGGGAGCTGGTGGCTCAGGGACGGGTGGCGATCCCGGCCAATAAGAACCACAGATGTCTGAAACCCAACGGCATCGGCTCTATGCTTAAGACGAAGATTAATGTAAACCTGGGCACCTCCAGAGACTGTAAGGATCTGGATATGGAGCTTAAAAAGGTAAATGATGCGGTGGCCATGGGGGCGGAATCCATTATGGATCTCAGCTCCTGGGGAGATACCCAGACCTTCAGGCGAAAGCTCACAGCAGAATGTCCTGCCATCATCGGAACAGTGCCCATCTATGATGCGGTGGTGTATTACCACAAGCCTTTAAAGGAGATCACCTCAGAGGAATGGATCCGGATTGTGGAAATGCACGCAGAGGATGGGGTGGATTTTATGACCATCCATGTGGGGATCAACCGGCAGACAGCAGACCGGTTTAAGAAGGCAAAGCGGCTGACCAACATTGTTTCCAGAGGAGGCTCTATTATCTTTGCCTGGATGGAGATGACCGGGCAGGAGAATCCATTTTATGAGCATTTTGACCGGATTCTTGAGATCTGCAGAGAGCATGATGTGACCTTAAGCCTGGGAGATGCCTGCCGTCCGGGCTGTATTGAGGACGCTACGGATATATCCCAGATCGAGGAGCTGGTGACCCTGGGAGAGCTTACAAGAAGGGCCTGGGAGCGGGATGTCCAGGTGATTATCGAGGGGCCGGGGCATATGCCGCTGAACCAGATTGAGGCCAATATGAAGATCCAGCAGACCATCTGCAAGGGAGCTCCTTTTTATGTGTTGGGCCCTCTTGTAACCGATGTGGCACCTGGCTATGACCATATTACAGCAGCCATCGGAGGGGCCATTGCGGCAGCAAACGGAGCTTCTTTCCTGTGCTATGTAACGCCGGCGGAGCATCTGAGGCTGCCGGATCTGGAGGATGTGAAGGAGGGGATCATTGCCTCTAAGATCGCGGCTCATGCGGCAGATCTTGCCAAGGGAATCCGGGGCGCGGCCCAGTGGGATCACGATATGAGCACCGCCAGAAAGAAGCTGGACTGGGAGGAAATGTTCCGCCTTTCCATCGATCCTGAAAAGGCCAGACGTTACCGGGAATCCGCCAAGCCGGAGAAGGAGGATACCTGCTCCATGTGCGGAAATTTCTGTGCGGTAAAGAATATGAACCGGATCCTGGAAGGTGAGATTGTAAGTATTTTTGATGAATGATAAGGGGGATATGAAAATGAAGATTTCTATTAAAAAACTGGCTGTAAGCGCGATGCTGGTGGCTGTGGCAGTGTCTCTGTCCAGCTTTGCCATACCTATAGGGGCATCTAAATGCTTTCCCATCCAGCATCTGTGCAATGTGATCGCCGGGGTATTTTTAGGCCCCTGGTATGGTGTGGGTATGGCATTCTGTACCTCTCTTATCCGGAATCTAATGGGGACGGGAAGCCTTTTAGCCTTTCCGGGAAGCATGGTAGGTGCGTTCCTGTGCGGGATTTTATACCAGCATACACAGAGGCTGTGGACGGCCTATGCAGGGGAGGTATTTGGTACAGGAATCATCGGCGGACTGCTGTGCTATCCGGTGGCAACCCTGATTATGGGGAAGGAGGCAGCTTTGTTTGCCTATGTGATGCCATTTCTTATGAGTACCCTGTGCGGGACGGTAATCGCCGTTTTTCTGATTGGAGCCATGTACAAATCCGGTGCCCTTCAGTATCTGAAACATATGCTGGAGGCTGATTCCCAGGCCTTTTTAAAAACAGGGAGACAGGGAAAATGATACGAGAGGAGGCACCAAGGGAAGGCAGACTCTCCAGCCTTCGCAGGCAGGTTCCCAGAGTGCACTGCATCACCAATTATGTGACGGCGGGAGCGGTTGCGGATGCGGTGCTGGCAGTGGGAGGTTCGCCTATTATGGCCCAGGGAAGGCAGGAGGCAGAGGAGGTAACCTCCATCTGCCAGAGCCTGGTCTTAAACATGGGAACCATGGAAGAATGGACACCGGAGGCGATGATAAGGGCTGGGAGACGGGCCAATGCAATGGGCCATCCGGTGGTGCTGGATCCGGTGGGGATCACTGCCTCCCGGTTTAGAAAGGAAGCGGCCTGCCGGATTCTTGACAAGGTAAGGCCTTCTGTGATCCGGGGAAATGAATCGGAGCTTCTGGAGCTTTTGAGGCTGCTTGGAGGCTGTGGCGTCCCTGATCGGGGCGCTGTATGCGGGGTTGATTCCCTTTCTAAGGCCAGTAAGGAGCAGCGGATAGAGAGTGTGAAGGCCCTTTGGCAGCAGACGGGAGCAGTAGTGGTGATGACGGGAAAAACAGATCTGATTGCAGGTGAGAAATGCCTGTATCAGGTGATGAACGGCCATCCTCTTATGGGACGGATTACAGGAAGCGGCTGTATGCTGGATGGTGTGATCGGAGCCTTTTGCGGGGCGGAAACGGGATCCTTAGAGGAAGCGGCTGCGGCTGCAGTCTGCGCCCATGGGCTCTGCGGAGAGCTGGCGGCAGGAGTCTCTGGGGAGCCTTGCGCAGGAACCGGCAGCTTTCGTGTCCGTTTCCTGGACTATTTGAGCAGCCTGGATGATGAGACGCTGGAAAGGGGAAAAAGGATTGAGATTTTCAGGTGAACAGCTGATGCTGTATGCGGTAACAGACCGGTTCTGGGCCGGAAACAGGACGCTTTGTGAGCAGGTGGAGGCGGCCTTAAAAGGCGGTGTTACTATGGTGCAGTACCGGGAAAAAAGGCTGGGAAACGGTTCCATTGAACCATTTCTGGAGGAGGCGGGAGAGCTTCGCAGGCTTACGGAGCATTACGGAGTGCCCCTGATCATCGACGACAGCATTGACCTTGCCCTTCGGTGCGGGGCGGACGGTGTTCATGTGGGGCAGGATGATCTGGACGCGGGACTTGCAAGGCAGCTTCTGGGGCCGGAACGGATCCTGGGAGTGACGGCAAGAACTGTAGAGCAGGCAAAAAAAGCCCAGGCTCAGGGTGCAGATTATATTGGCAGCGGAGCCGTATTCGGCACTCAGACCAAGGCAGATGCAAAGCCTATGAGCCTTGATACGTTCCGGGAAATCTGTGCCTCTGTCAGTATCCCTGTGGTTGCCATCGGAGGCATAGGCCCGGAGAATATCCACCTGCTTTCAGGCACTGGTACGGCCGGCGCGGCGGTGGTATCGGGGCTGTTTCGGGCGGAGGATGTTGAGGAGAGGGCCAGGGAGCTGAAGAAAAAGATGGAAAAAATTTTACAAAAAAGTAATTGACAGATCACCATCATGTGATTATAATGAACTCAACATTTGAAACAGAGAAACTGTTGAGCAGGAGTAAGTAGGGTTTTATTTTCCAGGCGCAGAGAGCTTCCGGTCGGTGTAAGGAAGCGTTGGGATAGGATCTGAATGGACCTGCGAGGGCAGCTGGAAACCGAAAGGGAGTATGGGCTGACGGGTATCCCACCGTTACCAGGGAGGACGCATGATGGTGCGTTGCAGAGAGGACATATCTGCCGGAGGGCAGGTTTAATCAGGGAACACAGCATCAGGTCTAGTTAGATAGATTCTGATGCTTTTTTATTTCTGATCCGGAGCCCGGCGGGGAAGGATATGTCAATCAGGGTGGTACCGCAGAAGCAAAGGAGCTTTTGTCCCTGTGGGCTGTATGATATACGGCCTGCAGAGACAGAAGCTCTTTTTTTAAAGGTTTTCCTAGAAAGGAGAAAGAAATGATACCAGGATGTGAAGAAATCTTAAAGCTGGCAGATCAATATGACGTGATTCCCGTAAGCCATGAGATCTATGCGGATGTGATCACGCCCATCGGACTGCTGAAAAAGATCGCCGGAACCAGCAGCCGATATTTCCTCTTAGAAAGCGTAGAGGGCGGAGAAAAGTGGGGACGTTATTCCTTCCTGGGCTTCGATCCTGTTATGCGGGTGACCCTGAAGGAAGGGGTTATGAGGATCCGGCAGACCATGGAAAACGGGGAGGTCAAAACGGAAACCGCAGAGACCAGCAAGCCCTACGAGGTGCTTCGGAGGATCCTTGCAGGCTATCGCTCACCGGGCTTTAAAGGCCAGCCGCCCTTTACCGGAGGCTTTGTGGGATACTTTTCTTATTCCATGATGAGCTATGCGGAGCCAAAGCTGAAGATCCGGAGGGGAGAGGAAAATGACCTGGATCTGATGCTGTTTGACAAGGTGATTGCCTATGACCATCTGAGACAGAAGATCGTGATTGTGGCAAATATGAAAACAGGACGGGGAAGAAATATGGAGTACCTGATGGAGGAATATGCCAGAGCCAGCCAGGCGATCCAGTCTGTGATTTCCCTGATCCGCAGGGAGACGGGAGGGATGGAAACAAGGAAGGAGGAGCCATATTCACAGCCTCCGGTTCATTTTACCTGCAGTGTTTCAAAGGAAGAATACTGCAGGCAGGTGGAGCAGACGAAGGCCTATATCAGAGAGGGAGATATATTCCAGGCGGTGATCTCCAGACAGTTTAAAAGCCCCTATAAGGGCAGTCTCCTGAATGCTTACCGGGTCCTGAGAACCACTAATCCATCCCCTTATATGGTGTATATGAGCATCGATGGAGACGAGATCATGAGCACCTCCCCAGAGACTCTGGTGCGGTTAAAGGAGGGAAGGCTGACCACTTTTCCGGTGGCAGGTTCCAGGCCCAGAGGGGAAGATGAGGAGGAGGATAAGCGCCTGGAACGGGAGCTTCTGGCAGATGAAAAGGAGCTTTCCGAGCACAATATGCTGGTGGATCTGGGAAGAAATGACATCGGAAAAATAGCTGCCTTTGGAACCGTAAAGGTAACGGAATATCAGATGATCCACCGGTATTCAAGGATCATGCACATATGCTCTCAGGTGGAGGGAGACATACGGGAGGGTGAGGACGGCTGCTCTGCCATCCAGTCTCTTTTACCGGCAGGAACCCTGTCGGGAGCGCCGAAGATCAGGGCCTGTGAGATCATAGAGGAACTGGAAAAGGTACCCAGAGGCATCTACGGAGGAGCCCTTGGATATATGGATTTTAAGGGAAATCTGGATACCTGCATCGCCATCCGCATGGCAGTAAAGCAGGGAGGATATGTAACGGTACAGGCAGGCGGCGGCATCGTGGCAGACAGTGTGCCGGAGCGGGAATATGAGGAATCGGCCAATAAGGCCGGAGCTGTGATTGGGGCCATTTTACAGGCCGGGGAGGCAGAGGGCTTATGATACTTCTAATGGATAATTATGATAGCTTTTCCTATAACCTGGTGCAGCTTTTAGGAAGCATAGAGCCGGATATAGGAGTGGTGAGAAATGATGAGATTACAGTAGACGGGATACGGGCCTTGGGGCCGACCCACCTGATCCTGTCTCCGGGGCCGGGCCGTCCGGAGGCGGCGGGGATCCTGGAGGAAGCGGTAAAGGAGCTGGCGGGAGAACTTCCTATTCTGGGAGTATGCCTGGGGCATCAGGGAATCTGCGAGGCGTTTGGAGGAAAGGTAGGCTACGCCAAGGAACTGATGCATGGAAAGCAGAGCATGATCGAACTGGGGGAAAGCCCTCTCTTTGAAGGATTAAAGGGGCCTGTGCCGGCCGCCAGGTATCATTCTCTGGCCGCTGTGGAGGAGGCGCTTCCCACAGAACTCAGGGTGATCGCCAGAGCCTGCGCGGATGGGGAAATCATGGCGGTGGAGCATCGGAGGTATCCGGTGTATGGACTTCAGTTTCATCCGGAATCCATTCTTACGCCGGATGGGGAACAGATACTCAGAAACTTTTTAAAAACAGGCTGCAGGGCCAGGAAGGGAGAATGATTTATGATACAGGAAGCAATTCATCAGCTGGTAGAAAAGCAGGATTTAGATTATGAGCGGAGGCGCCACCCAGGCGCAGATTTCCTCCTTTCTGACGGCTCTTAGAATGAAAGGGGAGACCATTGACGAGATCACCGCCTGCGCTTCGGTGATGCGGGATAAGGCAGTGAAGCTGGAGCCGCCTTTTGCAGTGATGGACATTGTAGGGACAGGAGGAGATGAGGCTGGAACCTTTAATATTTCCACCACCAGCGCCTTTGTGGCGGCGGCAGGAGGGATCCGGGTGGCAAAGCATGGAAACAGGAGTGTATCCAGCAAAAGCGGGGCTGCGGACGTGCTGGAGCGTCTGGGAGCCAGGCTGGATCTGACTGCCGGGGAGGCGGAGGCAGTCCTTGAGGAGACGGGGATGTGCTTTTTATTTGCTCCTGCTTACCACTCTTCCATGCGGTATGCGGCTCCTGTAAGAAAGGAAATCGGCATACGGAGCATCTTCAATATTCTTGGCCCTCTTTCCAATCCGGCAGGTGCTTCCATGCAGCTTCTGGGCGTATACAGCAGGGAGCTGGTGCGGCCTCTGGCCCAGGTACTGGCTAATCTGGGAGTGGTCCGGGGAATGGTAGTCTGCGGAGGCGACGGACTGGATGAGGCCACGCTCACCGGCCCTACCTATGTATGTGAGATCCGCTTTGGAGAGCTGACAGAGTATGAGATCCGGCCGGAGGAGCTGGGGCTTTCTTCCTGCAGGCCGGAGGATTTAAAGGGCGGAACACCAGAGGAAAATGCGGTTATCACCAGGGACATTCTCACTGGAAAGCTGACCGGCCCCAAGCGTGATGTGGTGATCTTAAACAGCGCCATCAGCCTGTATCTGGGCATCGATGACTGTACTATAAAGGACTGTGTGAAGCTGGCAGGAGAGCTGATCCAGTCAGGAGCGGCAGGGCGGAAAATGGAGGAATTTATAAGGGCATCAGCCATAAAAAGGGAGGAGAGAGCATGATTTTAGA
This sequence comes from uncultured Clostridium sp., assembly GCA_900549235.1. Taxonomy (GTDB): domain Bacteria; phylum Bacillota; class Clostridia; order Lachnospirales; family Lachnospiraceae; genus Enterocloster. The sequence goes on from URNT01000023.1 coordinate 13,515, forward strand.
GCAGCTGGCAGAGGCTTCCAGGAGGCGGGTGGCGGCCTGTAAGGAAGCGGTTGGGATCAGGGAAATGGAACAGCTGGCCCTTAAAAGCAGCCTGGGGGCATCCTTTTTACAGGCCCTTAAAAGGCCGGGGCTTTCCTTTATCTGCGAGGTGAAAAAGGCATCTCCCTCTAAGGGGATCATAGCAGAGGACTTCCCTTATGTGGAGATTGCAAAGGACTATGAGGAGGCCGGGGCGGACGCCATTTCCGTACTGACAGAGCCGGAGTTTTTCCTGGGAAAGGGAGCGTATCTGAGGGAGATCTATGAGGCAGTCAGGACGCCCCTTTTGAGAAAGGATTTTGTGGTGGACGCCTACCAGATCTATGAGGCCAGGGCTCTGGGCGCCTCGGCAGTGCTTCTGATCTGCTCTATCTTAAAGAAGGAGCAGCTAAAGGAATATATAAGCCTGGGAACCAGCCTGGGGCTGGAGCTTCTGGTGGAGGCACATACAGAGGCAGAGGTGTCCATGGCGGCAGAGGCAGGCGCGTCTATCATCGGTGTGAATAACCGGGATCTTAAGACCTTCCAGGTGGATGTATCCAATGCCCTGAGGCTTAAGCAGTATGTGGATCCAGGCACTATTTTTGTGGCAGAAAGCGGGATCCGGGGGCCGGAGGACATAAAACTTGTGTGCCGGTCCGGCGCAGATGCGGTGCTGATCGGAGAGACCCTGATGCGGGCAAAGGATCGGAAGGCGTGCTTTAGAGAGCTTCGCCGGGCTGCGGAGGAGATGAAGGGATGAAGGAAGAAAAGAAGGGCTGCTGCCTGAAATTTTGCGGCCTGAGCCGGTTTTGCGAGATACTGGCGGTTAACCGGATCGGCCCGGATTATGTGGGCTTTGTATTTGCCCCCGGAAGACGGCAGATCACAGCGGACCGTGCCCGGCAGCTGAAGGCCATGCTGGATCCTGCCATCCAGACAGTAGGGGTATTTGTAAATGAGGATCCGGAAACTATACTGGCTCTTACGCCGGTTCTGGATCTGATCCAGCTTCACGGAGATGAGGATGAGGATTATATCCGCTATGTGAAGCAGCAGACGGGCCGCCCGGTGATCAAGGCCCTGAGGCTTGGAGGAGAAGGGTCTGGAACAGAGGCGGTTCTTAAGGCTCAGGAGCTTCCCTGCGACTATCTTCTGCTGGATACATTTTCAAAAGGGCAGTACGGGGGAAGCGGAAGAAGCTTTGACTGGAGCCTGATTCCGGCCCTTTCTAAGCCATGGTTTCTGGCTGGCGGGATCTGTCTGGAAAATATGAGGCAAGGGATGGCTCTTGGCCCCTGGTGTCTGGACGTGAGCAGCGGAGTGGAGACAGAGGGGCTTAAGGATGAAGAAAAAATGAGGGCCTTTGCGGAGGCATTTCGACAGGAAAACAAAAATATTTTTCATATATAAAGGAGCAGTATCATGGGAAAAGGAAGATTTGGGATCCACGGAGGACAGTTTATACCGGAGACGCTGATGAGCGCGGTGACAGAGCTGGAAGCAGCCTATGAGCATTATAAAAATGACCCGGAATTTATGCAGGAGCTGGAGTTTCTTCTGCGGGAATACGCAGGCAGGCCATCACGGCTTTATTATGCCGAAAAGATGACAAAGGATCTGGGAGGCGCGAAAATTTATCTGAAGCGGGAGGATTTAAATCACACCGGATCCCATAAGCTGAATAATGCCCTGGGTCAGGTTCTGCTGGCTAAAAAAATGGGAAAAACACGGGTGATCGCGGAGACAGGAGCGGGTCAGCATGGAGTGGCCACCGCTACGGCAGCCGCCCTTATGGGGATGGAATGTGAGATCTTTATGGGCAAGGAGGACACAGACCGGCAGGCCTTAAATGTATACCGGATGGAACTTTTAGGGGCAAAGGTGCACCCGGTTACAAGCGGGACACAGACTCTTAAGGACGCGGTCAATGAGACTCTGAGAGAATGGACCAGCCGGATGGAGGATACTCATTATGTGATTGGATCGGTGATGGGGCCTCATCCATTTCCGGTAATGGTCCGGGATTTCCAGAGCGTGATCAGCCGGGAGATCCGGTCTCAGCTGATGGAAAAGGAAGGGCGTTTGCCGGATATGGTGGTTGCCTGTGTAGGTGGGGGAAGCAACGCCATGGGTGCTTTTTATGAGTTTATAAAGGAGCCTTCTGTGAAGCTGGTAGGCTGTGAGGCGGCGGGGCTTGGAATCCATACAGAGCAGCATGCGGCTACCATTTCCAAGGGGAAGGTAGGGATCTTTCACGGAATGAAATCTTATTTCTGTCAGGATGAATATGGTCAGATTGCGCCGGTTTATTCCATTTCCGCAGGCCTTGATTATCCGGGAATCGGCCCGGAGCACGCCAGCCTTCACGATACGGGACGGGCGGAGTATGTGCCGGTTACGGATGAGGAGGCAGTGGATGCCTTTGAATATCTGTCCCGGATGGAGGGGATCATTCCGGCTATCGAAAGCGCCCATGCGGTGGCCTACGCGAGAAAAGCGGCTCCTTCTATGGGGAAGGATCAGATTCTGGTGGTCAATGTTTCCGGACGGGGAGATAAGGATGTGGCAGCCATTGCAAGGTATCGTGGAATCCAGCTTTATGAATAGGATAGATTTCAGGAGGAAAAAGAGATGAATCAGAGAGAGCGGATACAGAGTGTATTTGAAAATAAAAAGGCATTTATCCCCTTTGTTACGGCGGGGGATCCCAAGCTTTCCGTAACAGAGGAGCTGGTATGCGCCATGGCGGAGGCAGGCGCGGATATGATCGAGCTTGGGATTCCATTTTCAGACCCGGTGGCTGAGGGGCCGGTGATCCAGGAGGCGGATCTGAGGGCTCTGGCGGCAGGGACGACTACGGATCGGATTTTTGAAAGTGTCAGGAGGATACGGGAAAAAACGGATATTCCGCTGGCATTTATGACCTATATCAACCCTGTGTTTGCCTACGGTGTGGATAAGTTCATAAAAAATGCGGTGGATTGTGGAATCGACGCCCTGATCGTGCCGGATATGCCCTTTGAGGAGCGCCAGGAGCTGCTTCCCGCCTGCAGGGAGCATGGGCTGGTGCTGATCTATCTGGTGGCGCCTACCTCGAAGGAGCGGATCCAGGCCATTGCCAGGGAGTCAGAAGGGTTTATTTACTGCGTGTCCTCCCTGGGGGTTACAGGGGTGCGGAGCCAGATCACAACGGATATTAAGGCCATGGTGGAAATGGTAAAGGCAGTGCGTCCCGTACCCTGCGCCGTAGGTTTCGGAATCTCCACACCGGAGCAGGCCAGGGAAATGGCAGAGGCGGCAGATGGGGTGATCGTGGGCAGCGCTATTGTCAGGCTGGTGGCGGAATATGGGGAAGAATGTGTGGAGCCGGTGCGGGGGTATGTGAGGAGGATGAAGGAGGCTGTAGGTGGGGGAAAATAATTTGACAGCAGAGGGATGATGTGCTATAGTGGACAGACAGGAAATGGGAATCCTTGTCTGTCCATTTTTCTATGGAAAGGAAATACATCCTGTAAGTTCTTATATGGGGAAATGTCTTCCCCGGCTTCCACATTTAAAAAAATACAATATAGAGAAGGAGCTTTGCCTATGGAACAACTGCATACGATTTATGACCGGGTGGGGAAACGCTGTCTTTCCCTCTCTCAGAAAACCACTGTCCAGCTGATCAATGGACTGTACGGAACCAGGTATCCGGAGGACAGTCAGGTGGATTATCACTGGACGGAGCATGAGGCGGAGGATCTGAAACGAACTCTGGCGGATACCATTATTACGATTGATCATACCTACAGCTATCATATGGAGCTGCAGATGACCTGGGATCAGGAAATTGTGCTGAGAGTGTTTGAATATGGTTACCGCCATGCGCTGACCCGGAGGGGGACAGAGATGGTGCTGGAATTTCCAGAGCCTATGGTGCTTTATCTGTACGATCAGGGAAAGAAGGACAGGGAGGAGGAGCTTTTGATCGACTTTGGCGCTCAGGGGCAGTTCCGGTATAAGGTACCTGTTTTCCGGTATCTGAGTATCCCCATTGAGGAATTAAACCGCAGAAAGCTGATCGTGCTGATCCCCTTTCAGCTTCTGCGCCTGCGTCGGGAGATTGAGAAAAAGCGGACACCGGAAAATATTGCGGCATTGAAAAGCCTGATCAGCCATGATATAATCGAAAGCATCAGACAGAATGAAGCGGCAGGGAATATCACTCGCTCCGATGGAAGAAAGCTGCGTCAGATGACCCTGCAGCTGTACCGTCATATTTATGAAAAATATGATGAGATGGAGAAGGAAGGTGTAAATGCCATGGCAGAGGAAGCGCTGATTCTGGATATTGACATCATAGAGCAGGAGCACAGGAAGGAGCTGCGGGAGAAGGACCAGACGATCCATGAGAAGGACCAGGTGATCCACGAGAAGGACGCCTCCATCCACGCCCTGCAGCTGATGCTTAAGGGCATTCCGGATCCGGAGATCTGCCGGCGGACCGGTCTTACCCAGGCCCGGCTGGATGGGCTGCGAAAGCAGGAGTAACGGGTTAAAAATAGAGGGAGAGAACCCCTCTATTTTTTTATCTCTCAAAAATATTTAAAATAAAAATGAACCATTTCCCCTTAAAATCCCTCTATATAGCAGGTGCACCGATCAACAAGCAGCAAGGAGGAGACATATGGAACAATGGGCCCGGGCTCTGGCTTACCGTATGAAGGACGGCGACCGAGATGCCTTTGATGAGCTTGTAACCTATTTTTACCCGGAGCTTCTCCGTATGGCTTACCTGATCTCAGGAAGCCATACGGACAGCGAGGATATTGTGCAGGAGACCTTTGTACTGTGCTGGGTTAACCGCAGGAAGCTGAAGGAGCCGGAATATTTGGCCTCCTGGCTTTATAAAACCCTGACCAGGGAGGCCTGGCGGGTGTGCAGGAAAAATAAGCGGGAGCAGCCTGCAGAGGACATTTATGAGAATGACCCTCCAAAGGGCCGGTCTGTGATGGATGAGGTACTGGACCGATGCCGGCAGCAGGAGTTGTACCGGGCCATCGAGGGACTTCCCGTAAAGCAGCGCACCGCCCTGGTGCTTTACTATTACAATGATATGTCTGCCAGGGAGATCGCCCAAGTCATGGGCTGTCTGGAGGGAACGGTAAAGTCAAGGCTTTTTACGGCCAGAAAGAAGCTGAAGGAAAGCCTGGTGAAAGAAAAGCAGTTTGAAGAAAAGGAGGCGGTTTTATGAAAGAATATCCGAAAAAAAGAGGCTGCAGCAGCCAGAAGGATGAGCTGGAGCAGTCCATACAGGAAGCCCTGGAATGGAAGGCCGGCACCTTAAAGCCGGACTCCCTGGACGCAGAGCGTATGTGTGCCTGCGTCCGCAGCAGGATAAAGGAGGATGGAACGATGACAAGAATGTGGAGCTTAAAGAAAATAACGGCGGCGGCAGTGATCGCCTGTGCTCTTGGGACCATTACAGCAGTGGCGGCAGGTAAGGTGACTCACAGTGTCAGTCATACAGATACCAGAGATGAAGTAAAGGAGTTCAGTCAGGTGGCGGGACTGATGGATCAGGTTGGCTTTTCTTCCAAGGTGCCGGAAGCATTTTCCAACGGATATGCATTTTCAGGGGCTCTGCCCTCCTATACCCAGGGAATGGATGAGGAGGAAAATGTAGTGGCAGAGGCAAAGAGCCTGGATGTGACCTATTCCCGCTCCGGTATGTCAGATGTAGAGCTGATGATTGAAAAAAATCCTGTTTACAGCGATCCGCTGCAGGCAGACCAGACTCTTGAGCACAATGGGGTCACCTTAAATTATATATGTGACGAGTATCTGTTTGTTCCCCCGGATTATCAGGTGTCAGAGGAGGATCTGGCAAAGGAGGCAGCAGGAGAGCTTTATATCGGTTATGGCTCCCCTGAGGTGGAGCGCAAGGAGGCAAAACAGCTTCAGTGGAATGATGGAGAAATTTCCTATCTTCTCATGTCCTTTGACAATACCATGACTTCGGAGGAATTTGCCCAGATGGCTGGTGAGATTATCGACATGACCTGGTAAAGGCCAGAAACAGCCGGGCGGCAGCGGGATCCTTCTCCCATAGATACTCAGGATGCCACTGTACCCCTAAAAGGAAGGGATAGTCCGGCTTTTCCAGCGCCTCGATTAGGCCGTCGGCTGCCACGGCGCTGACCATAAGGCCCGGCGCCGGGTCACGGACTGCCTGATGGTGCATACTGTTTACCTGGAGCTGGCTGCTTCCGGCAAGCTGTGAAAGCCTTGTGCCTTCGGTTACACGGACGTGATGGGAGGGGATATGGTAGTGATAGGGCTGTTTGTGGGCAATGGGAAAGCCGCTGCTTACCTGGCTTGGAATATCCTGATACAGGGTGCCTCCAAGGCCCACATTGATGATCTGTATGCCCCGGCAGATGCCGAGGATGGGCATCCTGGCCTTTAAGGCAAGGTCTAAAAGTGCCAGCTCCATTTCATCCCGCAGGGGAGAGACATTCTGGCAGTGCCGCTGTGTTTCTTCGCCAAATAAAAAGGGGTGGGGATCGGGCCCGCCGGAAAGCAGGAGCCCGTCGCAGAGAGATAAAAGCTGAGCCCGGTCCTCATGACTTCCGTGAAGGGGCAGAGGCAGGGGAAGCCCGCCGGCATGAAGGATAGCATTTACATAGGTGGGACGAAAGCTTATATCGTCATTTTCCGTATTGTGAGCAGGAGTGATGCCGATGACAGGTTTCTTCATATATTGAACCTCCATAAAAAAAGTGCCTCTTCCTATAATAGGAAGAGGCACTTTATGTACTGATAAAATTAGCCCTCGATCGCGCCGGTTGGGCAGGTTGCTGCACAGGTACCGCAGTCGATGCAAGCATCAGCGTTGATCTCGTACTTGCCATCTCCCTCAGCGATTGCACCTACTGGACATTCGCCAGCACAAGCGCCACAGCTTACACAAGTGTCAGTAATTACATATGCCATGATAAAATACCTCCTTTAATTTGTATACATTGTTCTTTCATTTTATACCATTATCTTTAATTATTCAAGAGGAAAATGCTTCCGCCAAGGTGGAAAATTGTATTAATTTAAAAGCAATTTTCTGGTCTCTCTCATTCCCTCCAGGATGATCCCCCTAGCCTCCTTTGCCTTTTCCGGCGGCAGCGGAGGGGTATCCTTAAGGGCGTATTCCATTCCCAGCTTTTCATACTTTACCTTGCCCATATCGTGGTAAGGCAGGGCGTCCAGGGCCTTGATATTTGAAAAATGTCCAAGGAAGCGCCCAAGAGCTAAAAGATCCTCCCGTTTATCGGTAATTCCTGGTACCACAACATGACGGATCCATACAGGAATCTGCTTCTGCTCCAGATAGGAGGCAAATGCCAGAACCGGCGCCTGGGGCTGGGCGCAGAGACGCTCGTGCTCCCTGGGATCTATATGCTTGATGTCAAGAAGCACCAGATCCGTAACCTCCATAAGCCTGTCAAATTTCTCCAGAATAGAAGGGGAGTCCGGCCGGAAGGTAATACCAGAGGTATCAAGAGCGGTGTGGATCCCTCTTTTTTTTGCTTCTCTGAAAAGCCCGGTTACAAAGTCGATCTGCATCAGAGGCTCTCCGCCGCTGACGGTGATCCCGCCCTTTGTATAAAAATGTCTGGCCTTTTCATACTGTGCCAGAAGCTCCTCCACAGACATAAGGGTGCCGCCTTTGGGATCCCAGGTATCGGGGTTGTGGCAATAGAGGCACCGCATGGGACAGCCGGAGAGAAAGATGACCATACGGATCCCCGGTCCGTCTACGGTACCGAAGCTTTCAATAGAATGTACACGTCCTGTCATAGAAAATTCCCTCCTTCAAAAAATAAACCAGGGCGTGCCTGCCTTCCGGCAGGCTGCGCCCGGCTTTTAAAATCAGATGGACCCGTGGAAGGTTCTGGAAATAACCTCGTCCTGCTGTTCCTTGGTCAGCTTATTGAAGTTTACGGCATAACCGGAAACACGAACCGTAAGCTGAGGATATTTTTCGGGATGCGCCTGGGCATCTAACAGGGTTTCCTTGCTGAATACATTTACATTCAGGTGGTGTCCGCCTTCCTGGGCGTAGCCGTCCAACAGGGTTACCAGGTTGTCAATCTGAGCTTCACTTGCTTTTACCATAGTTATTTTCCTCCTTATAATCAGTCATTATCAATTTCAGCATCTAATCCCTCAAAGAGAGTAGGGGAACCGCAATTTGCGCAGCCGTCCAGTTCAACCTCCAGATCTCCCATGAGAATCTGATCGTCCTTTCCAAGGGCGCCGGGGATGATGGAGAAGGTATTAGAGATACCGTCCTGGGCGTCCCTGAAGGGCAGCTTGGCTACTGATGCCAGAGAGGCAACAGCTCCGTGGCTGTCTCTGTGGTGCATGGGGTTGGCGCCCGGCGCAAATGGCTGCCCTGCCTTACGTCCGTCCGGAGTGGAGCCGGTATTCTTTCCGTATACTACGTTGGAGGTAATGGTCAGGATAGAGGTGGTAGGGATACCGCCCCGATAGGTGTGGTTGCCCTTTACAAAGTTCATAAAGGTGTGTACCAGTTCAGCCGCGATCTGGTCTACCCGGTCGTCATTGTTGCCGTATTTGGGGAAATCGCCCTCTACCTCATAATCCACGGCAATGCCCTGCTCATTTCGGATGGGCTTTACCTTGGCGTACTTGATGGCAGATAAGGAGTCTGCAACAACGGAAAGTCCGGCGATACCGGTAGCGAACCATCTTGTTACCTTCCTATCATGGAGGGCCATCTGCAGACGCTCGTAGCAGTAGCGGTCATGGTTGTAGTGGATGATATTTAAGGTATTTACATATACCTTGGCCAGCCACTGCATCATATCCTTATAGCGGTCCATTACCTCATCATAATCCAGATACTCGGAAGTGATGGGGCGGTATTTCGGTCCTACCTGCTTGCCGCTGATCTCATCCACACCGCCGTTGATGGCGTAGAGAAGGCACTTCGCGAGGTTGGCCCTTGCGCCGAAGAACTGCATTTCCTTGCCCACCCTCATGCTGGATACACAGCAGGCGATGGCGTAGTCATCACCGTGGGTTACCCGCATCAGATCGTCATTCTCATACTGGATGGAGGAGGATTCGATGGAGGTCTTGGCGCAGAAGCGCTTGAAGTTTTCAGGCAGCCTTGTGGACCATAAAACGGTCAGGTTTGGCTCCGGAGCAGTGCCCAGGTTGCTTAAGGTGTGCAGGTAGCGGTAGGACATCTTTGTTACCATATGGCGTCCGTCGATGCCGACACCGCCGATGGATTCTGTTACCCAGGTAGGATCGCCGGAGAACAGGTCATTGTACTCAGGGGTTCTTGCGAACTTCACAAGACGCAGCTTCATAATAAAGTGGTCTACAAATTCCTGGATCTGCTTCTCGGTGTATCTGCCTTCCTTTAAGTCACGCTCCGCGTAAATGTCGATGAAGGTGGAGGTACGTCCAAGGGACATGGCGGCGCCGTTCTGTTCCTTAACCGCAGCCAGGTAGCCGAAGTAGGTCCACTGGATGGCTTCCTTTACATCTGCCGCAGGCTTTGAAATATCGAAGCCGTAGATCTCACCCAGCTTCTTAAGATCCTCCAGAGCCCGAATCTGCTCAGACAGCTCCTCCCGCTCACGGATCACGTCAGAATACATAATGGTGCGGGTGGTATCTTTCTGCTCCTTCTTATCCTCGATCAGGCGGTCAACACCGTACAGAGCCACGCGCCGGTAGTCGCCGATGATGCGTCCGCGGCCATAGGCATCAGGAAGTCCGGTGATAATATGGCTGGAACGGCAGGCCCTCATCTCCGGAGTGTAAGCGTCAAATACGCCTGCATTGTGTGTCTTTCTATGCTTTGTGAAAAATTCTACGATTTCAGGATCCACCTCATAGCCGTTGTCCTGGCAGGCTTTTACTGCCATGCGGATGCCGCCGTAAGGCTGCAGGGAACGCTTAAAAGGCTTGTCAGTCTGGAAACCTACAATGGTTTCCTTATCTTTATTCAAATACCCCGGGCCATGGGAGGTGATAGTGGAAATGATCCTGGTATCCATATCCAGCACGCCGCCGGCCTTGCGTTCCTTCTCGGACAGCTCCATAACCTGATCCCAGAGAGCGGTGGTCGCTTCTGTGGGGCCCTCGAGAAATTCATCGTTTCCATCATAAGGGGTGTAGTTTTTCTGTATGAAGTCGCGCACATTGATCTCACGCTGCCATACACCGCCGTTAAATGTGTTCCATTCTGTTCTCATAGACGTTCCTCCTGTGAAAGTGTGATCAAATATAATCGGTTTTATTATAAATCCTTTCGGCCATTGCCATTCAACATCCATAGTTTACTATAAATGAGGCGGCTTGGCTGTTGCTTTTGCAACAATTATTATATTATGCACATTGTATACACGTCAAGGGTTTTTATTGATAATATTTTTTAACTAAGGTTTATAAATGAATGTGAATAATAAAACCGCCCTTGCCAAAAATGTTAAATCGTATTATGATGGTAGGAGCGCAGCACAAATTACAGAGGAGGTACATCATTATGACAATCGATAAGAGTATGCTGATCGGTGAGCTGATCCAGATGGATGAGCTGATCCCTCAGATGCTGATGGGCGCAGGCATGCACTGCTTAGGCTGCCCTGCATCTCAGGCAGAGTCCTTAGAGGAGGCCTGCATGGTTCACGGCATTGACTGTGACGACCTGGTTTCCAAGATGAATGAGATCCTGGCAACCAGATAAGGAAGGCAGGAGATAAAATGAGTTCCCGGAGCGCAAAAGATTGCCGCTTGGGGAACTCATTTTTTATGGTTCGTTATGCTATTTTCAACAGATTCTGAAGGGCCTGCTCCCTTATGATTACCTCATAATGCTCCTGGAAATAAGCCTCTCCGGCAGCCTCGCCGTTTAACTTCACTGCGTACTCAGCCAGGATATTGCATATTCTGGAAAATTCAAGATCGGTGCAGCCCTCACGCTTTAACACCAGGTAATACTGACGGGTGCCTGGCTTCTTGTAAAGGGTATTCACTGCGCCGCAGATATGGCCTGCGGCCTGTGCCGCTTCAAATACCCGGTCCAGCTGCTCAAAACGGAAGATCCGTATGCTGCTGACAGGCCGGCTCTGTCCGGCGGCTTCGGCCTGCTTCTTCGCCTCTTTCACCGTATCCGGCTCAAGGAAGGGAAGCTCCTCCTCCAGCATCCCCTCAAGGCCCTCGCCGGCGCCCTCCAAAAGCTCGCTTGCCAGCTGGGACAGCAGGGATTCGCCTTCCTCACTGAAGGGCGAGAACTTGGAGAACCGTGTATCCAGTTCCTCTGGGTCCTCGATCTTTGTGATCACCAGCATAATGCTTTCACCGGAAAGAGGAATGGCCTCAACCATAAGAGGGATGTCTTCAGCCTCAAAGCCCACCTCGCTGGAGGCCCTCTGGATCATCTCCCGAAACAGCTTTCTTGCCTTCTCCGTACCATAGGCAAGCTCGATCAGATTAATGTTGCGTGAGCTTAAATCAAAGCTCGTCAGGGTACAGCGTATTTGATTTTCATTGATTCGTTCTATCTTCATAGGATCACTTCCTGTTCTGTCTCTGATTGTAAATGATAGACTTCTACATTTTAAATATACTACAGAACCAGGGAAAATATCAATGTAAATAAATGATTTTAATAAAAATTTTCGGTTTCAAATCCATATTTTATATAGACTATATACATTTTCACGTAACCAATGTATACTTTTATCTAGAGAGAGGTCTGCATCAAAGGAGGGATGGATAAGGACACCATTTTATTTGGAAAATACAGACTGCTGCGCCAGGCAGGCTCCGGACGGAGCGGCACTGTGTGGCAGGCGCTTCACCTGGGCCTTGAGGAATACAGGGCGGTGAAGGTGGTTTCTAAATCCTCCAAAGATCCGGGAGATCTCCGCAGGGAGGCTCTGATCCTTAAGGAATTGCGCCATCCAGGCATCCCCCTGGTATATGACCTGGAGGAGGACGAATATAATTTTTATCTTATTGAAGAATATCTTGAAGGCTGTTCTCTGTACTCTTATGTGACAGAGCATGGCATTCTTATGAAGGAAGAGGTGATCCGCTACGGATCGCAGCTTTGTTCTCTGGTAGATTACATGCATTCTGCATGGAACGAACCCATACTGCATTTGGATATACAACCCAGAAACCTGATCCTTGGAAATGGTTCTATTAGGCTCATTGATTTTGAACATGCCGCCAGGCCCTTAAGGGCATATGAAGGCAGAGAGCGCTACGGAACCATGGGCTGCGCGGCCCCGGAACAATATACAGATGGCCGTACATTAGATGAAAGGACCGATGTTTATGCCATTGGTGCGGTCCTCCGGTTTATGCTTTGCGGAACCCTGAGGGAAGGGGCGCGATGCCGGCAGGCGGATACAGAGCTTCTGGAAGAGATCATAGAAAAATGTATGGAGCCCGATATGGAACGGCGTTATCCGTCCGCGGGGGAGGTTTCCCGCGCCCTGGAGCGCCTGACTGCCGGGGCAGCAGCTGCCCGCTGTGACCAAAGGGCAGATTCCTCTCTCAATCTGATCCTCACAGGCAGCAGGCCTGGGGCGGGGGTGACTCATCTGGCTTTTGGCCTGTGTCATTTTTTAAATCAAAAGGGCATAAAGGCGCTTTATGAGGAACACAGCCGTTCAAGGGCTGTGCTGACCATGGCGTGCCGGGACCGGCTGAGGCCGGATGATTACGGTATATACCGGATCTGCGGCTGCTCTATGAAGCCCTGGTACGGCCAGGCGGCAAAGCTGCCCTGCCCGGAGGATTATAAGGTGGTGATAAGAGATTTTGGCACCCGGTGGCAGGAGGCGGCCGGGGAGCAGAAAAAGAGAGGCGGCAGCTTCCTGTGCGTCTGCTGTGAAAGCCCCTGGGAACGGGGGAAGACGGAGCAGATGCTGGAGGAGCTTTGGGGCTTAAAGGAGCAGGCGCCTCTGGTGCTTGGGATCCGGGGCGGCAGCGCGGGGAAAGGAAAGGCATCAGGATACCGCGGATTTCCTGACCGCCAGCTGCGGGCCCGGCTTAAGAAAAACCATGTTTCGGTTGGAGTGATACCGGAGTACGGAAATCCATTCTGCCTGGAAAAAGAGGCGGAGGCCTTTTTTGAGGCCTTATGGAAGTACGCGGGAGAGAAGGGAAAGGCATGAAACAGGGCAGAGTGATCGGAATCGCAGGAGCGGGAAGGGGGACAGGAGCCACCCACCTGTGCATATGGATGGCAAATTATCTTTCTGGCTGCTGCGGGCGGCGCACTGCCGTTCTTCAGTGGAACAGCCACAGGGATTTTGAAGTGCTGGAACGGATCTTTTTTGGAGCTTCCGGGGAGACGGGGATAAAGTACCGGCTCCTGGACGGGGTGTATTTTAAGCAGGCAAGCACTGACGTGCTGGCAGACTGCCTGGAGGAGGGATATGAAGAAATCCTCATTGATTTTGGGCAGCTTGAGAGCCGGATCCGGGGTGAATGGCTCAGATGCGGCGTCAGGATCCTGACTATATCCTTAGCGGAATGGAAGCTGGAGGCCTGTCTGGGGCTGCTTGTGAGGGAGGACGGACTGGGAAAGGGGTGGACTGGCGCTGTGGTATCAGGCAGCGAGGACACAAGAAAGCAATTAGAAAGACAGTTCGGAATCCGCCTGGAGCGGGTCCCGTTTTCAGCAGACGCGTTTTCAGTGGAGCGCAGGGATATGGACTGGTTTGAAAAATTATTAAAATAAAAGGTCAGAGCCTGTTTGGATATGTCACGATCTCCTTAAAAGGTCAGGCTCAGCCTTAAGAAAGGGTTATGGAAACGAAAGATAAAAAAGAAAATTTTGATGAGGCCAGATGCCTGGATACATATCTGGAGGGCCTGAAACGGTATCAGAGCAAGGGTGTGCGGATCCTGGTTGACGGGATCGAGTGCGGGGAAGCCGGCTGGGAGCGCATCTTTGAACTAAAGGAGGACGGCGGCTTTTATATGGGGGATTTTGTAAGGGCGGAGCAGGGAGTCCTGCGGGAAATCCGCTTTGAAAAGACTTACAGACCATTTATCCCTTCACAGACAGCGATATAAGAAGGTAAAGAAAAAAGGGAAGCTCCCGCTGCCGTGCAGAGTACCATCTCGCCTGTGCAGCCAAACAGCAGCAGGAGGAGCTCCCTTTTTTCTGTTCCTTTAAAACACCTGGAGCCCTACCGTAAATCGTAAAGATTTCTTTGAGCCGTAACGGGCATTTTATGATAAAATGAATCTATCATAATATGTTCGGAGGACAGGATGAATCGAAGACAACAACGAAGAAGAAGACGGCGGGGCTGCGGCCCGGCAGCCATACTGGTATTTCTCACCCTCCTTTTTGCCGGGGGGATCGGAGGCGGCTTACTGGTACGCAGATTTCTCCCTTCTGCAGAGCTGGCAGATAAGAGCGGGATCTTCAATATAAAGGACGGCCGCGTGGCCATCCTTCTTGACAATGAGCTTCAGGAGGCAAGGGGGATCTATGAGGACGGACAGGTCTACCTTCCCGTCAGCTGGGTCAATGAACAGCTCAATGAGCGTTTTTACTGGGATGAGGGGGAGCAGCTGCTGGTATACGCCCTTCCGGATTCCATCGTATACGCAGATGAAACTACGGAGGGGGACAACGGCCCCCTGATCCGGGTGACTTCAGAGGGGATGTATTTGTCTCTGGGCCTGGTGTTGAATTATACGGACATCCGGGCAGAGTCCTTTGACACCAGCCAGATCAAGCGGGTGTATATCGATACCTCCTGGGAGCCCATTTCCAGGTCCAAGGTCAGAAAGCAGGGCTATGTCAGGGAACGGGGCGGCATAAAGAGTCCTATTATCACTGAGTGTCAAAAAGGTGACCAGGTGACGGTTCTTGAGCGGATGGAGAAGTGGTCCCGGGTGAGAACGGAGGACGGCTACACCGGCTATATTGAAAACCGCCGTCTTGGACAGGCAGAGGAGGTTACCCTGACCAGTGACTTTGAGGCTCCTGTCTATACCAGCATTTCCATGGATGAAAAGATCAGCCTGGGCTTTCACCAGGTTACCACAAAGGAGGCAAACTCCACCCTGGACCGTTACGCGGCTAATACAAAGGGAATGAATGTGATTGTGCCTACCTGGTTCAACGTGGTAAGCAGCGACGGCACCTATACCTCTCTTGCAAGCAGAGCTTATGTGGACCGGGCCCATGAGCTGGGGCTTCAGGTCTGGGCCATGGTGGAAAATGTAAGTACAGAGGAAAGCGTGAAAAATCTGGATACAAAGGTGCTTATGTCTTCTACCACCTCCAGAAAGAAGCTGATCGAAAAACTGATGCAGGAGGCGGATACCTATGGCTTTGACGGCTTTAACCTGGATTTTGAGAGCCTGAAGGCAGAGGCGGGGCCTCATTATGTCCAGTTCATCCGGGAGCTTTCTGTGTCCTGCCGAAACAAAGGCCTGGTGCTTTCTGTGGATAATTATGTGCCCAGTACCTACACCGCTTTTTACAACAGGAAGGAGCAGGGAATCGTAGCCGATTATGTGATCGTCATGGGATATGACGAGCATTATGCGGGAGGCGAGGCGGGCTCCGTATCCTCGATTTCCTATGTACGGGACGGCATTGAAAACACATTAAAAGAGGTGCCCAGGGAAAAGGTGATCAACGCGGTGCCATTTTATACCCGTATATGGACAAATAAGGACGGAAAGACCACTTCAAAGGCCTACGGTATCAAAGACGCGGCCGCATGGGTGGAGGAAAATGGAGTAGAGCTTACATGGGATGACACCCTGGGACAGTATTACGGTGAACTTACAGGGGAGAACGGACAGCAGTCCATCTGGATGGAGGAGGCACGTTCCCTTGGACTTAAGATGGATGTGATCCGTGAGCATGATCTGGCAGGAGTGGCCTGCTGGAAGCTGGGCTTTGAGCCGGAGGAGATCTGGGACGTGATTTCCTGGGAATAAAAAAGGGGGAAGCGCCATGAAGAAATGGATTTGGGAAGCGGGACTGATGGCAGGAGGGGTCCTTCTGGCCCTGTCAGGCTGCAGTAAGGAAACAGGGAGCAGGCAGCCGGAAACGGAGTATGGCACTGCTGCTTATCCGGAAGGAAGTGAGACGCCGGAGCAGACAGAAAAGCCCACCCATGAAAGCCCGGAGGAGATCGCTCCCTTTCCGAACCCGGAGGAGGAGAAGCCGGCGGAGGATATGGAGGGGGGATGGCGGATCGCCTTTATGACAGACATCCACTATTTTTCCAGGGATCTGACGGATATGGGAGAACGGTTTCAGGCAGAAACGGAATACGGAGACGGGAAGCTCACCAGTTATGTGTGGGAGATCACAGAGGCTGCCTTTGAGGATCTGAAGCTGGTGAACCCGGATGTGCTGGTGATCGGAGGGGATCTGAGCTTTCAGGGAGAATATGAAAGCCATGAGGCCCTGGCGGAAAAGCTGGATGAGGTGGAAGCCTCGGGTATTCCGGTAGTGGTGATCCCTGGGAATCACGATATTAACAACCCCAGTGCCGCCCGGTATTCCGGGAAGGACCGGTATCCGGCAGAGCCGGCTTCTCCGGAGGATTTTGTGCAGATCTATGAGGAATTTGGCTACCGGGAGGCGGCGGACAGGGATACGGCTTCCTTAAGCTATACCTATGATCTGGGGCCCTCCATGCGCCTTCTGATGCTGGACAGCTGTCAGTATGAGCCCAGGAACCGGGTAGGGGGCATGATCTCCACCGAGACCTACGAATGGATCCGTAAGGAACTCGTAAAGGCCAGTGAGGATGAGGTGTGTCTGATCCCCGTGGCCCATCATAATCTTCTTGAGGAAAGCCGGGTATATGCCAAGGACTGCACCATTGAGCACAGCGAGGAGCTGATCGATTTGCTGGAGGGGCAGAATCTTCCTCTTTTCCTTAGCGGCCACCTTCATGTACAGCATTTTATGCAGAACAATGATATGGGAATTCACGAGATCGTCACCAGTTCCCTGTCCACGCCGCCCTGCCAGTACGGGGTATTGGAGTACCGGGAAGACGATACATTTTCTTACCACACAAGACAGGTGGATATGGAAAAATGGGCCAGAAGAAATAAAAGTACAGATGAAAACCTGCTGAATTTCAACACCTACAGCCAGGCTCTGCTAAAGCGGATCTTTTACAATCAGGCATATGGGGAAATGAAAGACAGCAAAGAGGGGGCGCCGGGAGGCATTTTTGTAAAGCTCACAGAGGAAGAAAAGGATCAGATGGCCTTGGTATACGGAGAGATCAAGGCCGCCTATTACGGGGGAAATGCCATGGAGGCAGTGGAAAAGGCCTCCAGGGAGCCGGGCTATCAGCTGTGGAGCCAATACTGCTACCCCATTATCCCATATGAATACCTGGAATATATGATTGAGGATGGAGTACGGGATTATAACGGACTGACGGTGGAGTAGTCTGGAATTTTAAGAAGGAAGGTGAATATACTGGAATAAAGCCTAGAGCGGCCTAGAGCCTGTTTGAAAATTCATTCCCGCCATCTGCACGTCCCACTTCGCGGCATATCCCGGCCGGATTCAGTCAGCGTAGCCCGCTACGCCTCCTTCATCTAACCGAGATCTCCCACAAAGCGGAACGCACAGCTGTCAGAAAGCAATTTTCAAACACGCTCTAGGGGCCGTACAGGGAGGAATCGATGAAGCAGTCCTTGTGGCAGACACTGATGGGAATCTGTCTCCTAGCCGTGGTGGCTCTGCTGTCCTGGCAGGCAGACCGGCTGGTGCCGGTGGAGAACGGACAGATAAAAGCCGCCAGGGACCGGCCGGTGGTGGTTCTGGATGCAGGCCATGGCGGCAATGATCCAGGAAAGGTGGGAACCGGCGGACAGCTTGAAAAGGATATAAATCTGGCTATTACAGAACGTCTGAAGGAGTACCTGGAGGCCTCGGACGTAGAGGTGGTGCTTACACGAGAAAAGGATGAGGCCCTTTATTCTGCCGGGGCCAGCCATAAGAAAATGTCTGATATGAAGCAGCGCTGCGAGATCATCCGTCAGGCAGAGCCGGATCTGGCAGTCAGCATCCATCAGAACAGCTACCACGAGGAAAATGTATCCGGCGGTCAGGTATTTTACTACAAGGATTCTGAAAAGGGCAGGCGCCTGGCCCAGATCCTTCAGAGCCGGTTTGACTATGTGCTGGGAGAAGGAAACCGGAGGAAGGAAAAGGCCAATGACAGCTACTATCTGCTGATGCATGTGAAGGCACCCATCGTCATTGTAGAATGCGGCTTCTTAAGCAACCCTGCCGAAGCGGGGAAGCTGGAGGATAAGGAGTACCAGGATCGGATGGCCTGGACCATCCATATGGGGATCATGGAGTATCTGAATACCCAGGAGCCCGGGAAGGGGATATGAAAGAAGTCTAAAAAATACATCTGCCCATGCCTTTTCCACGTCAGAATGCATCTGGTATCAATAATGCCTCACATCCCCCGCTTTCCGTATCCTCTCAACCACCTCTTTCCCCTCCTCGCTCATCAGATACCTAAGCGTACAGTCCGGCACCATTTCCCGGAGGGAGTTAAAGTCCCCTTTCTTGATACATTCCCTTACCACAGAAGCGCTGACGGGCCGCCCCCCTGCTTCTTTTCTGGGAAGGATGATGCACTGGATGCCGTTTGCGGGCAGGGCCTGGCACATGATCTGGTTGTAGAGCCCTGTTACCAGGCTGGTGGGTTCTTCACCTACATAGCGCCTGGTGATGGACAGGGAGCGGGCGATTTTTTGAAAGACGGCCAGATCCAGCCTTGCGTGGCTTTCAATGACGGTGGTTTCATCCTTTAAAAAGTAGCTTGGAAAGGTGGCGCTGCTGATGATGTAGGGGCCGCTGTCATGGCAGATGACATTGGGAAGATGGGAGACGCCTTCTAAAACCAGCCGTTTTCGCACAGAAAAGGGGAAAAGGCTGGCATCCTCACTGACAATAAAGAGATGGAGGGTGTCACATTCTGCTGCCGCTTTTTCGGCAAGATACTGGTGGCCCAGGGTAAATGGATTGGCATTCATAACCAGCGCGCCGGAGATTCCTTCGGTTTTAAATTGTGACAGACGGGACAGGTAATCAGAAAAGCCGTTCCGTCTGTTTTCCATAAATACAAGCCGTTCATTGACACGGGCAATTTCGTAAAATCCCAGGTTTTCAAAAAATCGGGAGGAATCGATTTTTGTATAAAGAAAGAGATGGACATTGCCCCGGCTGCACTGCACCTCCATCAGATGGGTCATAATCTCATTCATAAGGCCTTCTCCCTGGTGGGCGCTGCTTACGGCCAGGCAGCGCAGGGTGTTCCCAAAGCAGCTTCCGGTGGCGATGACCCGGTATTCTTCGTCATACATGGCGCAGATATAATCCAGGTTGGCGTCCTGGCGGATGCCTTCCTGCTCTAAAAGCTCCCGGACCTGGGTAAGAGCGGTCCGGTCGGTGGGGTATACCCTGGATATAAAATAGTCGGACATATTATTCCTCACTTTCCAAGAAATACAGCAGATAGCATACGGCCAGCAGGTCGGCGCTTCCGCCGGGGGACAGGTTCATTTCTATAAATTTCCGGTCAAGTTCCTCCAGGATCTGCCGGTTCGGATAAGGGGTCTCCGCCAAAAGATCTTTCAGCCTGGAAACTACCTTCTGCTGGGTTTCGAGGCTGCTTCTTGCGATAAGATTGGTATCAACAGAGGCAGTCATAAGGGCCAGAAGGGCGGCGCAGCCGGCGTCATTGACAGAAAGGCCACGGCGGATCCCCTCCTTCAGCACAGGAAGTCCCGTCTGGCTGACGGCTGGAAGCCCTTCTTCCATCTGCCCCCGAACTCCTGTGATCTGATAATGCAGATACAGCTTCTGTCCTGTGGTGACAGCCGTTTGGGCGGTCAGTCCCTGAAAGTCAGAGGCAGTCAGCCCTTCTGTCATAGCCTTACATTCATCCAGGATCCAGCTGGGCTTCTTCCAGTCCTCTCTGGGCAGCCGTCCCAGGGCGGCGCAGAGGATCCCAAGGGAAAAAATGGCTCCCTTATGGGTATTTACCCCTTTGGTGGCAGAAAACATATCCGCCTCTGCCTGTCTGCCTGCGGCCCGCAGTCTGGGAAATGTCTCTCTGGCAGGAAGCCCGGCTGTTTCCCTGCCAATCCTTATAGATCTGGAAAAATAAGGATGCAGGGCGCAGGCGCTGTTCATAAAGGTGAAAATATCCATATCCCTGTGGCTTCCGCTGTTATTCCTGTCTACCAGCCCGGGCTTTGGAGTGGTGCAGACCTCATACAAAAGGGCCCGGCAGGCCAGTTGGGCGCCGTCCTCCGCGTCCTCTTGATCCACCGCCTCTGAAAGGATCTGCCGGGTCCGCTTTTGTAGTTCCTCCACGCTGTGGGTGCGGCTGCGGGCGCAGGCGGCTGCAGGCTGTCCGCAGATGAGGCACAGCCTGGGCTTAAGCCCCACTTGGGTTCGTTCCACCTTTACGCCGTCACAGTCCAGCACATCGATGTCAAAAAGCCTGCCAATAGGAGAGTCCTCCTCAATCCTGGCAGTAATCTCCTTAACGGCTAAAGGAGGGTGGGAGAGGACATAAAAGGCTTCATTTCCGGTGGCGGCATGGATCTGCTCCTGGCAGAGGATCTGGATCTTTTCAGCGTTCAGCCATTTTTCCAGAAGCCGTATCCCGGAGTCAAAGCCCCTGCGGATCAGCGGGCTGTTTTTTTCCGGACCCGGGATGTTCATGGTAAAGCTTACCAGAGTGCCTTTGTATGTTTCAAGGAGGGCGTTCTGCCTTCTGGCCCTCTGTTCTCTTGCATCGAGCATTTCGTATAGTGTTACTGGGTGTTCCATTTCTTCCTCCTTAACGGCTTGCTTTTAGCGCTTCCATAAATGCTGCTACCTGAGGCAGCTCCATGGCTTCCTTCTGCCCCAGAATATAGGTTTTTCTTATAAAGGGTTCTCCATTTTCAAAGGTGCAGGGCTCCTTGCAGCCCTCAAACTGGCCCAGGGCGATTTCCGGCAGCAGCGCCCAGCCTAGTCCCCGCCGGACCATTTCCATACAGGTGGTAATACTGTCTACGCAGAAGCTGTTGGATCTGGGATCCAGGCCGCGCTCATGCATCCATCGTGCAATCATGGCAGCCTGCAGGGTGTCAGTCTGGTGGCTGATATACAGGTAATCGGACAAGGGCCGTTTTTCGTATTCCGGGCTGTATACAAGGCAGATATGTTCCTGGGATAAAAGAAACTGAACCCCGTCCCAGGGATAATCACCCCGGAGGACCGCCAGATCCAGGGAGCCGTCCACCATATTTTTGTAAAGATGCCGGCTCTGGCCGGTGGAAATATGGAGATGGACTCTGGGGTATTTCTTGTGGTAATCTGCCAGTATGTCCGGCAGGCGGTACTGGGCAAAATTAATGGAAAAGCCGGCATTCAGGCTGCCGCAGATCTCATTCTGCATGGAATCAAGCTGCTTTCGCATACGTTCCATAGCAGCGGCTGCCTGAGTACTGCCGGCAAGGACGGCTTCGCCGGCGGGCGTAAAGCGTATGCCCTGGCGGGAACGGATCAACAGTTCTGTATCCAGCTCCCTTTCCATGGCCTTCAGTCTTTTTGATAAGGCA
Source organism: uncultured Clostridium sp. (assembly GCA_900549235.1). Lineage (GTDB taxonomy): Bacteria > Bacillota > Clostridia > Lachnospirales > Lachnospiraceae > Enterocloster. The sequence goes on from URNT01000023.1 coordinate 35,217, forward strand.
GACTGGGTGATGTAAAGCTGTTCCGAGGCCCGGGTAATATTTCTGGTTTCATTCAGTATATTCAGTATTTCAAAATCCTTCTCGTCCATTTCTTTCTCCCTGTTATCAGAAATCCATTCCTTTTATTCATCATATAATAAAAACTGCCTTCTGAAAAGAGGATATACTATTCTTTTGAGGACTGGAATATACGGATTATTATGAATTTTACGAAATATAAGAAAATGTGTAGAATAAGGGTATAAGAGAAAGGCAATCCAAGAGGAGGAAGAAATATGGTAATTGAAACAAGTGCAATGGCCGGAACTCTGGAATCCAGTGATGCCCAGGTTACGGTAGAGCCGGGAACAGGACTGGAGCTTATGATCCAGAGCAGCGTGTTAAACCAGTATGGACGGCAGATCAAAGCCGCTGTCTTAGAGACACTGGAGCGTCTTGAGGTAACAGACGGAACCATTACCGTAATCGATCGGGGGGCGCTTGACTGTACCTTAAAGGCCCGTGTGGAATGTGCCGTATTCAGAAGCTGCGGCCAGTCTGCTTCTAATCTTCCGTGGGGAGGTGCGATCCATGATTAATCGTCCGAAGCCGCAGAAAAACCGTCTGCGCCGTACTATGATGTTTATGAATGCCCAGAAACCAAGCCTGATCAAGGATGCGTATATTTATGGCAGCGACAGCATTATCCTGGATCTGGAGGATGCAGTGGCTGAGAATCAGAAGGATTCCGCCCGCTTCAGCCTGTACCATGCATTAAAGAGCATTGATTATGGAGACACAGAGGTGATTGTCCGCATTAACGGACTGGATACGCCTCACTGGAAAGAGGATGTGCGCGTCTGCGTAGCAGGAGGGGCAGACGGAATCCGTATCGCCAAGTGTGAAAATGCCGGGATGGTCCATCAGGTAGAGGAAGAGGTTCTGGCCGCGGAACGGGAGTTTGGCGTAGAAGAGGGGCGTACTCTTTTAATGGCAGCCCTGGAAAGCCCCATGGGTATTATGAATGCTTATGAGATTGTCACCGCTTCTGACCGTATGTTTGGATGTGCCATTTCCGGAGGAGATTTCCGAAAGAGCATGCATGTGCAGATCCAGCGTGACGGTGTGGAAATGATGGCGGCCAGAGGCCAGATGCTTCTTGCGGCCAGGGCGGCAGGAGTTCAGTGCTTCGATACCATGTATCCAAATGTAGATGATATGGACGGCTTCCGGGCAGAGGTGATCCAGAACCACAAAATGGGCTTTGACGGAAAGAGCATTATAAGCCCCAAGCAGATCGCATTTGTCCATGAGACCTTTGCTCCAACAGAAAAAGAAATCGCCTATGCGGAGAAGCTGGTGCGGGGATGCCAGGCCCAGGCAGATGCAGGGATCGGAGTTTATACAGTAGACGGTAAAATGGTGGATATTCCATTTTTTGAAGATGCCAAGCGTATCATTGCCCTGGCCAAGGCCTGCGGCGTATACTACGGTGATCTGTAAGAAAGGGGAAAACGGATATGATAAATGCAGTTGGCAGAGATATTCCTGATTACCTTCTGAAAGACGGACGGGAAGTATATCAGGGTAAAAATTATAAAGACGGGCAGTACATAAAGAAGGCTTCTCCTACCGTAAGACGGGGAGAAAAGCCGGTTGAGAGCAAGCTGTGCCAGTCCATACGGGAAGCCTGCGAGCGGTGCGGAGCCCATGACGGAATGACATTTTCCTTCCATACGGAGTTCCGCGACGGGGATTATGTGGCGGCTATGGTATGTAAGGTACTGGTGGAGGAAATGGGGCTTAAGGAGCTCCATGTGGCGGCGACTTCCCTTGGCTCCGCACAGGATATATTTGCGGATTATATGGAGCAGGGAATCATTGTAGAGGCGCAGACTTCCGGTGTCCGGGGACGGATCGGCGAGGTGATCTCTGCAGGTAAGCTGAAGGAGCCGGCTGTGATACGAAGCCATGGCGGACGCCCGAGAGCGGTAGAAGCCGGTGAGGTGCATATTGATATTGCGTTTCTGGCGGCTGCCACTTCAGACTGCTGCGGCAACGCAAAGGGGCAGGGAGGCAAAAATAACTGCGGCTCTATGGGTTTTGCAAACCATGATGCCCGTTATGCAGACCATACGGTGATCATTACAGATACGCTGGTGCCATTTCCAAATCTTCCATCTTCCATTTCCTGCATTGATGTGGATGCTGTGTGCGTGGTGGATGCCATTGGTGATCCGGGGAAGATCGCCACAAAGGAGGCCCGCATGACGGACAACCCAAGAGAGCTGATGATGGCCCAGAATGTGGCCAATGTAATTGCGGCTACCCCTTATTTTAAGGATGGATTTTCCTTCCAGACCGGCGTAGGCGGTCCCTCTCTGGCGGTAAACCGTTTCCTGGAGGAGCATATGAGAAAGCAGAATATTAAGATGAGTTTTGCTCTTGGAGGCACCAGCTCTGCCATCTGCGCCCTGCAGGATAAGGGATTGGTAGATTATATTTTAGATACCCAGGACTTTGACCAGGGGGCTGCTGCCCATCTGTTTTCCAATCCACATCACATTGAAATCGACCTCAGCGAATATGCAAATGCCGCCAACAAAGGGGCATATGTAAACAAGCTGGATTATGTGGTATTATCTGCATTAGAGATTGATACAAAATTTAATGTAAATGTAATCACAGGTTCAGATGGCGTGCTGCGGGGGGCGCCAGGGGGACATCCGGATACGGCGGCAGGAAGCAAATGCTGTATTATTGTAACGCCTCTTACCAGAGGGCGTATGGCGACGGTATGCAAGGATGTAGTGACCGTTACCACACCGGGGGACTGTGTGGATGTGCTTGTTACCGATTACGGCATTGCGGTGAATCCGGCCCGCCAGGATCTGATAGACTGCCTGGACCGCGCAGGAATCCGCCATGTGACCATCGAAAGCCTTCAGGAAAAGGCCTACAGCCTGGTAGGAACTCCGGATCCGTTGGAATGGGAGGATCAGGTGGTAGCGATTGTAGAGGCCAGGGACGGCACTATACTGGATGTGGTAAGGAAGATTAAGCCATATCGGTTTGAGGATTAAAAGAAGGGGTTCAAAAACGAGAGGAGAAGAAAAAATGGTGTTTCAGATCATATCACTGGTCTTTTTGATCGCTGCAATCGTGTTAGGATTTACAAAGAAGATGAATGTTGGTATTGTATCCATGGGACTTGCGTTTCTGCTGGGGCTGATCGGGCGGGTGGATACAGAGGTGATCCTGGGGGGATTTCCCAGCAAGCTGTTTATTACACTGCTTGGAACTATGTTTTTCTTCTGCCTGCTCCAGGATAACCATACTCTGGAGCTGCTGTCTAAAAAAATGGTAGCCCTGGTAGGAGATAAGACCTGCCTGATTCCTGTAATCATTTATCTTGTATCATATCTGTTATCGGCAGCCGGGCCGGGAGCCATCTCCGTTCAGTCTGTTATGATTATATTTGCTGTATCACTGGCAGTACAGATGAAGGCGTCTCCTATTCTTTTAGGAAGTATGGCGATTCTCGGCGCTGTTGGGGGAACGACTTCCCCCATTGCTCTTTCAGGTATTATTGTCAAGGATCTCACAGCCCAGATGGGGCTGGAGGGTGTGGAAAACGCTGTATTTTTTGGTGTAAGCGCAGCCAATTTCCTGTGTGCGGCTGTCCTTTACATTGTGTTTAAGGGATACCGGCTGAGGGCAGACAGGGGAAGCGGCGAAGTGCTTCCAAAATTCACCAGAGATCAGCTTCTCTGCATTGGGGCTCTGCTTGTGCTGGTCGTGGCAGTGGTGGGACTGCGCTTTGATGTGGGACTTGTCTCTTTTGCTTTGGCTGTTGTGCTGATGCTCTGCGGTGTAGTCAATGAAAAAGCAGCTATGAAGCTGATTCCATGGAGTGTTTTGATTCTGATCTGCGGCGTTAATGTACTGATGGCAGTTACAAAGGAACTGGGCGGGATCGAGCTTTTATCGGATATTCTGGCTTCCCTTATGACTCCTCTGACAGCGTCTCCCATCATCGGTCTGACTGCAGGCATTATGTCCTGGTTCAGCTCCGCAAATGGCGTGGTTCTCCCAACTCTCATCCCCACAGTGCCAGACATTGTGGCAAATGTAGGGGGAGGCGCAAATGTGGCAGAAATGATCATCGCCATCGTAGGAGGCGCTACAGTGGCGGGAATCAGTCCTCTTTCAACAGGAGGAAGCCTGATTCTGGCGTCCTTTTCACAGGAGACAGATGCAGCGGAAGCAGAGCAGCAGTCTATATTTGCGAGACTGTTTCTCATATCCTTTGGAGCTGTTATGATAATGGTTGTTTTTGCCCTTGCAGGCGGATTTAAATTATTCTGTTAGGAGGTCTGATCTGATATGAGCCGATATGCATATGTGGGCTGCCGCACCACGAAAGAGAGAAATGCCCGCGGCAAAGGCATCAAGGTATTTGAGATCCGGGAAGATGGCAGCTGGGAACTGGTTCAGACCGTAGAAGGCTTGGTCAATCCTTCTTACCTGACTATGGACCGGACGGGGGAATATCTGTACACCGTCCATGGAGATTTCAGTGAGCTCAGCGCATTTTCAGTGGAAAAGGGAACAGGGCGGCTTACGCCTATAGGTCAGGTGTCTACAGGCGGGGTAAATCCGGTGCATCTTACGGTTGATCGGACCAACCGGTTTATCTATGTCGCCAATCTGCAGACTGGTACAGTGGCAGTCGTACCGAGAAATGAGGATGGAACGCTGGAGCCGTTAAAAGAGCTGTATACAATCCCGGGAAAAGAGGAGGGGACCATTTCTCATCCCCATCAGGTGTTCCAGGACCAGAGGGGAGATTATCTGATGGTATCCTGTCAGGGACGCAGGCAGGGTTTTGGTCAGGTGGATGTATTTCGCATCAACCATGAGACTGGAGAGCTGACACAGACCTGCGTGGTAAGGTCAAGGGAGATTGCGGAACCCAGACATGGGGTATTCCATCCCGGAAACCGCTGGTTCTACGGAGTCAATGAAAAAGATTATTCCCTTACTTTTTATCAGTTTGACTCCAAGGAAGGAAGGCTGGAGCCGAAGCAGATTCTGCCTACGCTGCCGGACACCTATACAGGAGACGGATGGGCAAGCGGTATCCTGATGAGCCGCAGCGGAAGCTATGTGGTTGTCTCTAACCGGAAGCATGACAGTATAACGAGCTTTCGGGTGGATCCGGAAACGGGTATGCTTACATACTGTGACTGTATCAAAACAGGCGGAAGCCAGCCCAGGTTTATTACACTGGATGAAACAGGGGCTTATATCCTGGCGGCCAATGAATTGTCGGATACCATTACACGTTTCAGTCTGGATGAGGATACAGGAAAATTCAGCATGGCTGGAACAGCAGTCCATACAGAAAGCCCGGTGTGCGTTATATTTGGATAAAAAAGAAGCGTCGGAATACAGAGTGGTTAAGCCCTGTGTTCCGGCGTCTTCAATCTTTCTAAAAACAAAAAAGCTGAAATTCCTTGAAAATACAAGAAAATTCCAGCCAATAATAAAAGCGCGAGACGGGATTCGAACCCGCGGCCCCCACCTTGGCAAGGTGGTGCTCCACCACTGAGCCACTCGCGCATACATTTGATATGTTGTTTTCAACGAAAATTATAATAGCATAGATCTATCATAATTGCAAGCACTTTTTGAAAAAATAAAAAAATAAAAATATTTAACACAAAAAAGGTTATCATTGACTAACCATTTCATCCAATGCTATGATTACCACGCAACAACCGAACGTCCACTTGAGGGAGTAGTTTGCACATTGGATTGTGTGGCAAGTCAACAAACTGACCGGCTGGTCTGGCTTGCCTTAATGAACGAGACTCATGTATGGCTTTTTTTGCCATGCATGGTCTTATTTTTTTTGGCCCGCGCATGGCAGATTTAGAGGATACCATGCGTGGGCCTTTTGTTGTGCGGAATATAGTGTACTCTCCTGAGCACAAAGAGATTTCGAGAGTACACGATAAACGAAAGGAGCGTTTCCAAATCATGAAGGAATTTATGGAAACCAGAGAAGAACTTCTGACAAGGCTTAAGTCCGACGGCATTTCGGGACTTAGCAGGGAACAGGCAGAGGAAAACGGTCGTCTCTACGGGGCCAATACCCTGACCAGAGAGAAGCCGGAATCCCTGTGGAAACGGCTGTGGGATGCGGCGACGGAGCCGATGATCCTGATGCTTATCATGGCGGGGATCATTGCTATGGCGGTGAATGTGATCCGGGCGGTAACAGGAGGGGAGGCGGATTTCCTGGAATGTGTGGGAATCTTTGTGGCGATCTCTCTTTCTGTGATCATCAGCGTGGTGATGGAGGGAAAGAGCGCCAAGGCCTTTGAGGCCCTGTCAAGCATCAGCAATAACAGCAGCGTCAAGGCCATGAGGGACGGCGTGGCGGTGATCTTAAACCAGGGGGATATTGTGGCGGGAGACATTCTGCTGCTTTCCACCGGAGACAAGGTGCCGGCAGACGGGCGTCTTTTGGAGAGCGCAGGCCTGGAGGCAGACGAATCAGCCCTTACAGGAGAAAGCCTTCCGGCAAAAAAGGATGCCGAGCTGGTGGTAACAGATGAAAAAATGCCTCTGGCAGAGCGTGCCAACATGGTCTACAGCGGCACCTACATTACCAGCGGACACTGTAAAATGCTGGTGACTGCTGTAGGAGATTCCACTGAATTTGGCAAGATCGCCCACGAGCTTGGCGGCGCAGAAAAGACCAGCACACCTCTCCAGGAGAAGCTGGCCCGCCTGGGAAAAAACATTACGGTTCTGGGTGTGACGGCTGCGGCCATCGTATTTATTTCTGAGCTGATCTCCTTCGGAATGAAGGGAAGCATGAGCCTGGAGGCAGTGATGGACGCCTTCGTTACCAGTATCGTGCTCATTGTGGCGGCAGTGCCGGAGGGGCTTCCTACCATTGTGGCAGTGTCCCTGTCCATCAACATTATCAAGCTGTCCAGACAGAATGCCCTTGTAAAGAAAATGATCGCCTCCGAGACCATCGGCTGTATCAATGTGATCTGCTCTGACAAGACCGGCACCCTGACGGAAAATAAAATGACCGTAGGCAGCTTTTACGACACAGCCTGGCATACTGATACAAAGGAGCTGGCCTGTCCCTGGCTGATCCACAACATCTGCCTGAATACCACTGCAGACCTTGGCCCGGAAGGCAATTTTATTGGAAATCCTACAGAATGTGCCATGCTGAATTTCTACGAGCAGTCCAGCGCCCGCAGGGAAAGCGGAAAGTCCTACCGGGATGAGAGAGAGGACCATGAGATCCTTGGGGCATTTCCATTTTCCTCTGAACTGAAGCATATGACCACTATTTCCAGAGTGGACGGGAAGATTATTTCTTATGTAAAGGGAAGCCCGGAATGTGTCTTTGAAATGTGCTGTATGCCGGAGCAGGCGAGAAGGGAAGCGGAGGATTATATGCGCCGGGCTCAGGAAAAGGCCATGCGCGTGATTGCCTTTGCCCACAAGGAGCTGCCTTCTATGGAGGATTATGAGGAGGAGGAAAAGCACCGGGAAATGGAGCAGGATATGGTCTTTGACGGCTTTGTGGCCATCTCTGATCCCCTGCGTAAGGAGGTTTATGAGGCTGTCCGTTCCTGCCGGGGCGCCGGTGTGGACTTAAAGATCCTTACAGGCGACAATATTATTACGGCCTCGGCCATTGCAAATGAGCTTCATCTGCTGGAGAATGGCAGACGGGCTGTAGAGGCGAAGGAAATTGCCGATTTAAGCGATCCAGAGCTGACCGCCCTCCTTCCTGAGATCTGCGTTATCGCAAGAAGCACCCCCAGCATCAAGATGCGGGTGGTGAAGCTTTTAAAGGCCCAGGGCAATGTAGTGGCAGTAACCGGTGACGGAATCAATGATGCTCCGGCCCTTAAAAATGCAGACGTGGGCATTGCCATGGGTATTTCCGGCACAGAGGTGTCAAAGGAAGCCAGCGACATTGTACTTCTGGACGATTCCTTTGCTACCATTGTAAAGGCAGTGGAATGGGGAAGAAATATCTACGAGAACTTTAAGCGTTTTATCAGCTTCCAGCTTACTGTAAATCTGGCTTCCGTTATCGTGGTATTCGTGTCCATCCTGCTGGGGCTTGATGCGCCATTTACCGCCCTGCAGCTTCTGTGGATCAACATTATTATGGATGGCCCGCCAGCCCTGACTCTGGGACTGGAGCCGAACTACGACGACCTGATGGGACGGGCGCCTACGCGGCGGGGAGAGAGTATTGTATCAAAGCTTATGCTTCTTCGTATCAGCTTGGTAGGTGTATATGTGTCTGTGATCTTCCTGTGCCAGTATGTATTTAACTTCCTGAAGGTGCCTCAGGAGCAGATGCGGACCGTACTGTTTACCATGTTTGTGCTGTTCCAGCTCTTTAACGCTTTCAACTGCCGGGAGCTCCATACGGAAAGCATTTTCAAGCATCTGTTTAAAAATAAGCTCATGCTTCTGGTGGTAGGCAGCACCTTCATTCTGCAGGTACTGATCATCCAGTTTGCAGGGGCCTTCTTTGATACGGTGCCCCTGCCTTTGGAAATGTGGATCAAGCTGTTGGGAATCGCCTTTAGTGTGATCATACTGTCAGAGCTTGTGAAGCTGGTCTGCCGGGTTCGGACGCCTGGCGGGCGGGAAAGGAAAAAAGATATGTAAGAAATAAGGCGGGAAATGATTTCTTTCCTGCCTTTTCCTGTGTATAGCTATTTTTATATAACAAAAAAGCAGGTGATGGGAATCGAACCCACGTATCTAGCTTGGAAGGCTAGTGTTCTACCATTGAACTACACCTGCGCATCGGGCTGTTCTTACGTCTCAGCCATTCAGCTATATTATAATAGCACTTTACTCCATTTTTGGCAAGCACATTTTTGTCAAATATGTTTTTTCGTAAGATACGCCCGATGAAAGCCAGCATATCGCGGCTTTTTATGTGATAAATAACCAAAATCAGTCTCAGAAAAAGTTACTAATCCCCTTCTCTCCACCACCAGTTGATGCAGATGGTGGAGAGCCATCTTTTAGAGGTGTAATGATCGCGCACATTGTCCTAATCCAGTTGGAACACACCGGGATCCGCCAACAGCACTGCCCTGCCCCCCTCAGCCAGTCTACAAAATCATAGGCGCTTTTCCCAAAACAGCCGATGCCGGTTTTTTATTTTACTGAAGCGGTGCAGGATAAACAATCTTTGTATCTGTAAACTCAAATGGCCATACAGTCTTCCACTCGCCATCCTGGATCTGGGCAATGGCTACAGATGCAGCGGTGTTGTCTCTGTAATGAGCCTCTCCTGCCAGGTCATAATTTTCAAACTTGATCTGGTCGTAAGGAAGGATGATCTTACGTCCTCCTGGGAACTCGCCCTGAATGTCGATAGCTGCCAGAGCATCTCTTACAGCCGGGCCTTCTGTGCTTCCAGCTGCCTCGATGGCTGCCTTAAACAGCCATACAACGGTATAAGACTCAGCAGAGTGTCCATTCATATCTACACCGAATTTTGCCTTGAACTCTTCGTTGATCTCAACACCGTTTACAAGGTCGGGGTTAAACTCTACTACAGACGCAACGCCGTTCGCGATTGCTCCAAGGTTTGTGATAAAGGAAGGATCGGTAAATCCGTTTGCCTTCGCAACAATCATTTTCGGGCTGTAGTTCTGCTCTTTTAAGGTCTGGATAAAAAGAGTCGCGTCGCCGATATAGGAATCACAGAGGATCGCATCAGGATCAGCCTGCTTTAATGCCAGCACCTGGGCGCTTAAGTCAGTTGCGTTGCTTGTATAGTCAACAGTCGCTACCAGTTCAATGCCGTACTCGTCCTTAAACAGCTCGACGCAGCGGATCAGTTCCTGGCCGATGGCTGCACGGTCTGTAAAGATAGCAACAGTCTTGATGGGCTCCCCTGTCTGTTCCTCAGAATCCTTTAAGTATCTGAGCATATCTTCCACGTAAACAGAGTTTAACGGACAGAGACGGAAGAAGTAATCCATATCCTTGTGCTCCTCATTGGACAGACGGTCCAGAGTGGAGATGGCTGTTACCATAGGAACCTCATACTGCTGGCATACCTGAGCCACAACCTCTGTTACAACGGACATATGGCAGCCCATCATCACGTCTACCTTTTCCTGTGTGATCAGACGCTCTGCCTCAGAACGGCCGGTTGCCGCATCGCCTGCGTGGTCACCACGGACTACCTCTAAGGGACGTCCGTCTACGCCGCCTGCCGCGTTGATCTCCTCTACCGCAAAGTCAATCCCCCTGAGAATGTTGGTTCCGATGGCTGCGGAGCCGCCGGACATGGCGTAGATGGTACCGATCTTGATAGGCTCTCCCGTCAGCTCAGAGCCTGCCTCCTCTGCCGCGTCTGCCGCCTCTGTCGCCGCCTCTGTCACTGCTGCCGCAGTAGTCGTCTGTGCTGCGCTCTCCGGTGCGCTGGTGGCTGTTCCGCAGCCCGCCAGTGCAGTCATGGCCATAGTGGCCGCACACAGTACGGATGTGATCTTTCTCAGTTTCATAATGTTCCTCCTTTTATCTTTTACGCCCTCTGATGGGGCGCATATTTTACCTGATTTTTAAATTCCCAGATACGCCTTTTTTACATGCTCATTTGCCTGAAGCTCCTCAGAGGTTCCCTCCAGAGCGATACGGCCGTTTTCAACCACATATCCCCGGTCTGCCGCCGCCAGGGCCTTTGTAATATCCTGCTCCACAAGAAGTACGGACAGCCCCTCATTTTTCGCCAGTTCAGAAGCCACATTTAAGATGTCGTCTACAATATTTGGCGCAAGCCCCAGGGAAGGCTCATCTAAAATCAAAAGTTTTGGCTCTCCGATCAGGGCTCTGGCCACCGCCACCATCTGCTGTTCGCCTCCGGAAAGGGTTCCTGCCGCCTGCTTTGCCCGTTCCTCAAGCTTTGGGAACCATCCATAGCAGCGCTTTAAATTATCCTGAAAATGGCTCTTTGTCTCCTTATTGAACGCTCCCATCTGCAGATTTTCAAGAACGGTCATCTCTGTAAAGAGCTGTCTCCCCTCCGGCACCTGTACGATACCGCTGTTTAAAATAAAACGGGAATTTTTTTTCGCCATCTCCTCGCCGTTAAATATCACAGAACCTGAACCAGGCTTTAACATACCTGTAATGGCTCGGACCATGGTGGTTTTTCCCGCTCCGTTGGAGCCCAGGATCGCCACGATCTCACCGTCGTTTAAGGTAAAGCTTACATCCCACAAAATATTGACGGAGCCGTACCCGGCATTCAATCCTTCTACTTTAAGCATTGCCGTCCTCCTTTTTCATGCCCAGATATACTTCCATAACATAAGGGTCATTCATAACCTGCTCCGGCGTTCCCTCTGCAATCTTCTCTCCGTGGTGGAGAACGATAACCTCCTCGCACAGGCTCACAACCGCCTGCATGATATGCTCGATGAGAAGAATGGTCACCCCGGACTCATTGATCTTTCGGATCAGCCGGATGGCATCTTCTGTCTCAGCCGGGTTAAGACCCGCCATATTTTCATCTAAAAACAGCATCTCCGGACGGGTGGCAAGGGCTCTGGCCATCTCCAGACGCTTCTGGTCCGGCGTTCCCATATCCTTTGAAAGCACATGGCGCTTCTCATACAGTCCGGTAAACTGTAAAACCTCCATAGCGCGCTCTCTGGCTTCTTTTGGGCTCTTTGCCCCGGCGTGGCCAAAGTAGCAGGAGGCCACTACATTATCCAGAACGCTTAGGTTTTTCAGAGGCTTCATGATCTGAAAGGTACGGGCGATCTTCATATTGGTGTACTCATGGGCCTTTTTATCAGTAATATCCTCACCTTTATAAAAGATCCGTCCCTCTGTAGGAGGATAATACCCGCAGATCATATTAAAGGTAGTCGACTTTCCGGCTCCATTCGGCCCGATCATGCCGGTGATGCCGCCTGTCTTTACGGAAAATGACACATCCTTTACAGCGGTCAGTCCCTTAAAACGCTTGGTAATATTTTTTACTTCGATTATGGGTGTCTCCGCCATGGCTATGCCTCCTTCTTTCCGTATTCCATCATTTCAACCGCTTCCATCACTTCCATGGAAGGTTTTTTCAGTATCTTTTCATCAATAAAGCGTTTTGTCCTGCTGTGCATATACCAGCCCAGGATACCAGCCGGGCGGAAACGGATCACAACCAGGAGCACCACGGCGTACATGAGCATATTGATTCCCGGAAGCACCGCGCTGAAGTTAGCTCTCAGATACTCTGAAAGGGGAATCATGATCAAACCGCCGATGATGGGCCCTTCCACATAAGCTGCACCGCCTACTACCGCAGGAAGCACCGATTCTGTGGACTTTGCCTGGATCATCAGCTCCGGGTCGATATAGCGGATATAGCTGGCATAGAAAAAGCCTACCAGACCCGCTACCATAGCAGAGATTACAACTGCCATGATCTTATAGCGGGTGGGATTAATACCAATGGCCGCCGCCGCATCTTCATCTTCACGGATGGTCTTTAAGGCGAATCCCATTTTGGAACGGTCGATCTTCTTCATCAGCAGATAAATGCCGATCATCATAATAAGGCCTACATAATAATAGGGCACCTTGCTGGCAAACCGGAAGTCCAGCCAGGAATCAGAGCCAAAGGGAAGTCCCACGCCGCTGGCCCGTCCGAAAAATTCGGAGTTAATGATGATCTGACGGATGGACTCACCAAAGGCAATGGATACCAGGGTAAAGTAAGGTCCTCTGAGGATAAAGCAGGGATAAAATACGATTCCTGCCACAAGGCCTACCACAACCATGCCAAAGACCGCCGCCAGCCACGGATTTGCTCCTGTCTTTACCACCAAAAGACAGCAGGCATAGGCTCCAAGGCCCATGTAAGCCGCATGTCCCAGGGAGTTCTGTCCGGTCATGCCTCCAAGGAGATTCCAGGCCATGGACAGAGTAGACATATAAAACATGAGAACAAAAATATTCAGTATGTAGGGTGACTTTACCACCGTGGGGATCAGGATAAATACCAGGAGAATCAAACCGATCAGAGCGGCAAGATTCCGATGATAGATCTGTACTGCTTTCTTACTATCCATCTTATTTCCTCCTCGCTATCATGGTCTGACGAACTACCAGTATCACGATAAATGTCATAAATACAATGAGATCGCTGTAGGACGGACTGATGAACAGGGCGCTCATGGTCTCTAAAAGCCCCAGGAAAATACCAGCCAGAAATGCGCCCGGAATGGAGCCAAGACCTCCCACCACCACTACGATCAGGGCGCGGAAACCAAAGCTTGCCCCTGCCGTTGGGAAAATGGTATAAAACTGCGTCAAAAGCGCTCCTGCCGTACCTGCCAGAGCCACTCCCAGGCCGTAGGTCAGAATATAGATCTTCTTTACTTCAATACCAACCACTTCAGCTCCTATAGGGTTCTGTGATACCGCCCGGATCTGCTTTCCGATGGTGGTATATTTTAAGAACGCAAACAGGGCAATGGTCACGATGATCAGCACCCCGAAGCTGATGAGCCTGGGAAGGGCCATGGTGACCGGGCCTAACTGGATATAGGTCTGGGAATAAGCGGTACGAATGGAACGGTACTCTGAACCAAACAGCACCAGGGCTCCGTTTGATAAAAGCAGGCCAAGGCCTACTGTAAGGAACAAAAGATTGGTAAAACTCTTTGTTCCAAGGGACGGGGTGATCAGAGTGTGCTGTATCACTGCCCCGATACAAAACATAACTGCCGCTACAATGGGCACTGCCAGATAGGGGTCGATCCCGCAGTAGGCATAGAGAATGAATGTTAAATACATTCCCACCATCAGCATCTCGCCATGGCAGAAGTTTACAATCTTCATAACACCGAAAATAATGTTCTGCCCCATACCCATCAAGGAGTAAAATCCTCCCATCAGAAGCCCATTGACACAAGCCTGTAAAAACATGCTCATGAATGTAATCCTCCTCTCCTTCACTGTACTTCATTTTCTTAGCAAAATTATAACACAAAAATAATAGCACAAACTTGCAAAAGCCTGCACATTTTCATTTCCTTATATTGGATATTTTAAAAATGTAGCATTATTTTGCATTAGATTTGTGCTATCTGTCGCTTTTTTGTATTATAAAGGTCAATGCTCCTGAAAAACCCCGTCCCTGAACTCGGTGGGAGTAATCCCAGTCCATTTTTTGAAGATACGGCTGAAGTAATTGGGATTGGCGTAGCCGGAATCGATGCAGACCTGTTTAATGCTCAGGTCCCTGTTCATTAGAAGCTTTTTTGCAGCTTCAATCCTCAGCCCGGTAAGATATTCGGTAAAGTTCATCCCGGCCCCTTCTTTAAAGAGCTTGCTGAAATAATAGGGGCTGATCTCTACTGCCTGGGCCACCTCCTCCAAGGCCAGATCCCTTGTGAAATTCTGGCGTATGTATTCCTGGGCTCTAGTGATAATGCCATCGGGTTCTTCATTTCTGATCACCACTGTCCTGGCAAGCTCTGCCATGGCCGCCACAAACCGCTGGCGCAGTTCTTCCCCTTCTCTGGCTCCAAGGATCCCCGAAAGTCCTTCCTGGCTTTCCGGACGCCGGTTTCCCTGATCCTGAACCATACGTCCCGCAAGCAAAAACAACTCCGCAAGCTGCATCCGCATCTCCTCAAAGGAGCTGGCCTGATTCTTTAACAGCCAGCCGGCAAAAACAGCAGCCTCACGCCTTGCGTCATGCTCCATACCGCCCCGGACAGTTCTTAATACAACACGCTCCATGGCCTGGCGCTGCTCCTCTAAGGTATCCTTCACAATTAGATCGTCGATATGTGTTACGTTCCGTTTTCCATGACGGAGGGCATTTAATGCCTCCTCATAGGAGTCAAACATCGTATCCCAGGGGCGGACTGAGCCGATCCCCGCTTTAAAATCTACTCCCACCACCTGTTTTAGGGAAGCAACCAGGCTTCTGGCCTTTTCGATCATATGGAGCCGGCTTTCGTACTCGAGCCTGGGGGATCCATAGGGAATGACACAGACCATTTTATTGCCCATAATATTTCCCACGCAGGCCTTAAAATACACCTTCACAAGCTCCTCCATCTTCCTCGAATACTTGTGGGCGCGGATGCCGGAGCCTACGGGATTTCCCATACCGGCACCGTCCCGTCCGCTGCCCCATTCCAGCGCCAGGATAATGCCGTAGTCCTCCTCAATGTTCAGAAGAGTCCTGTATTTCTCCCCGCTGTCCTCATATTCGTTCTGAATGATCAGACTGTTGATAAAGCCATCTTCAATAATAGGTACTACTGCCTCCATCTTTTCTCTAACCAGCAGATCATCCCTGCGTTTTTTTCGTTCCTGGTCAATGGTACGCATGAGGCCTGTAAGACGTTCTGTGAGAACCTTTTTATTAATGGGCTTCATCAGGTAATCCACCGCCCCCAGGCGAAGAGCCTCCTTGGCATAATCAAAATTATCATAAGCCGTAAGCATCAAAGTTTTGATCCTGGGATTCTGCCCGCGGATTTCCTCTAACGCCTTTAAGCCATTTAACCCTGGCATCTGGATATCCAGAAGGGCAATATCCGGCCGGAAGCTCTCTGCCGTTTCAATGGCCTGCCTTCCGTTCTTTGCAATGACTGTCTGACATTCATCTCCAAAGTGTTTCTTTATGATATATTGCAGGGAATCCGTAACGATCCCCTCGTCATCCGCGATCAGTATCCTGTACATGGCTTTCTTCTCCCCTTCTTATCACCGGCACCCTTATGGTAATAGACGTGCCTCTGCCTTCTCCTCCGCTTTCTATCTTCATCACATCTTTTCGATTAAAATACAGTCTCAGCCGTTCCCGTACATTAGCAAGACCCACTCCATTGCCGGACTCCTTCCCATCCTCTGGGGAGCGGTATTCTTCACTCTGCAGGGCCCTTAAGGTTTCCGGCAAAATACCGGCGCCGTTGTCCCGGATGAAGATCACCACATCCCCATTTTCCTGATGAATAGAAAACCAGATCCGCTTTTCCCACTCCACCTCCCCAAGGCCGTGACGGAGGGCATTTTCGATCACCGGCTGAAGCACCATTCCGGGAAACAGGGCATCCAGGATCCGGTCATCAATTTCCTTATCCAGCCGGATCTCGTTGGAATAGCGCACATTCATAATATACATATAGCTGTCAATCAAGCCGATTTCCTCTCCCAGAGTGGAATCCTCCCCATTGCGCTTTAGCCGGTAGCGGAAGAAAGAGGACATATTTTCTATAAATGCGTAGGTCCGCTCCGCGTCCTCAAGCATGGCCAGCTGAAGCCCCGCATTTAAGGTATTAAAGAGAAAATGGGGATTGATCTGGGCCTGATAATATTTAAGCTGGGCATCCTTTAGCAGATTTTCCATGGCAAGCTCCCTCTCTTTCATCTGGTGCTGAAGCTTCATGCTGTCCTTGGTTTCCTGGATATGGGCGTTGATGCTTACGATCATCTGGTTAAAGGCGGCTGTTACGGTGCCCACCTCATCTTCATTTTCAGGAGGATCCAGCGGAACTTCAAAGTCTCCCTTCCCGATCCTTCTGGCCTTCTCCGCCAGGCTTTCAAGAGGCCGGGTGACAGCTCCGATCCCCGCGTAGAGAAGGATCATCAGACAGCAGGTCACCCCCACCAGCACTGCTGTCATAAATACCTTCAAGTAACGCAGGTACTGATACAATACCCCATAATTTTCTGAGTTAGCCTTAAAACGCAGTGTATCCAGTCCCTGGATATGAGCCAGGAGATAAGTATATATCTTCTGGATCTCCTTGTAATCTTCACGGTACTGGATCACATCATGGCTCTGCTTGGCCTTTACGGCGCTGTCGGAAAGCTCCAGATAGGAGATGGCCAGATTCCGTATATTTCGCTCCATCCGCCTGGCCGGATGGTCTGTAATGGTATCATCAATCCCTTCGATCATCCGGGCAAACTGCTCCCTGTTCTCTCCAAAGGACTCAAAGGCGTCCTGGCTGCGTACATTCAGGTACTGGTATATATCACGTTCCAGCCGGGTAAGAACCTGCTCCAGCTCTCCAAGCTGGATATTGGTGGCATATACCTGGTTCATATTTTCTACGGCAGTGTCCATTTTCCTGAATAGAAGCAGATTAATCCCCAAAGACAGGGCCATAGTCACCATCACCGGCAGCAGGAGCTTAACACGCAGGGACTGATCTGCGATCACCCTACTGGGCCAGTTCCATTTTCTCCCCATTTTCCTTCTCCCTTCTGTGCCGGAACGCTTCCGCCCGGTCGATGAGCATGGTATCCACCTCAGTATAATAGCTGACCATATGGTGCTTTTTATAGGTCATCAAGGCCTCCATGCTCATACGCCCCATAGATACAGGGTCAATGGTAATGGTGGAATCAAGATCTCCCTGCTGGATGGCCTTTAAAATATCGTCAGAAAGATAGCTTCCGATCACCTTGATCCCATCCGGCAGACGGCCGTCACGGATCAGCTGACAGGTGGACTGAGTGATGACCTCATCCAGGCAGATCATAAGATCCGGCACCTCCACGCGGCCCTGGATCATGTCCTGAATCACATCCTCCGCATTGTTAAGGCCCTGCTCGTCCCGGATGATCCGCAGGTCAAAGCGGATCTTATCTGTCTGGACCGCTGTACGAAGCCCCTCCTGAAACCAGTCCCGGCTGGACTCATTGAAGCTGTCGCCCGGCACCAGGACAGTCACAAGACCTTCTCCATCTTCCAGGAGCTTTAACACCCGCACACCGTATTCACGGCCCAGAAAAAAGTCATTGATCCCTACAAAACCCTGCCGCTTGGATCTGGGAACATCCTTCTGCATGGTGATCACAGGAATCCCGTTTTCACAGGCTTTATCAATCATGGCCTTATTTTCCTCCCCGTTCGCCGGGCAGAGAAGGATGCCGTCCACATTCTCATAGACCGCCATATTAATGGCCTCCTCCATGGGAAAGTGATCCGTAAGCCCGGCACCTACCCGCTCCACATAGGCCCCGCTCTGCTCTCCTACCTCCACCGCTCCCTTATATACATCCTCCCAGAACTCTGTATCCGCCTCATCAGTGATCATGGCAATATGGTACTCATAGGAGCGGTACTCCCCTTCTCCCGGCGCACTGTCCCGGAGCAAAAGCGAATATCCCGCCCCCAGCACGCCCAGGGAGGCCGCCATAAAAATCCCGGCCGCCCACAGGCGGCTGGGGTGTGGTTTTGTGTGTGGTGGTTTCATAGCGTTAGGTTCCTTTTCGTTTGGTAGTTTCATTATATACAGGATAATAAGGAAATTCAACCTAAGCAGTATAAAATACAAATAGGCAAACCGTCCACATATCATATACCAAATATAGTTAATTAGGATTGTTAAACAGACTCAGCTGCTGGACTGACCTCCGGCAGTCGCTGATTGATTAGAACGAAAGATCAATATGATATGTCTTACACATTTCTTTTAAAAGAACCGGATCCTCTGCCAGTAGAGGGATTTTTTCCGAATCGCCGTTTTGTGACATAGCCTGGATAAGGCGGAGGAAGGACTTCTGGGTTTCCTGGCGGCCTTCTGCCTTTCCTTCCGCCCTGCCCTCCATGCGCTTATGGTCATTCACAACTTATTACAAGCATTAGCTTTTCTGTTGGTGTAGGTGGTGGAGATGCTTCTATTAGTTTTTCTACAGGAACTCTTATTGCTGATGAAGTCAAAGGGAATCCTGCAAACACATGTAAAAATCCCCCTATGTCTGCAATGGCTGCGATAAGCCCAGACGCAAGTGCACAATCCAGACAAAGTATGATTACAATGCCAGGTCTGCTCACAGAATGTATGAGGAACTCCGGGAATTGGAGCGCCTTGTCCGTCCACTGATCGAACAAGACCAGCCCCCCTATATGATCCTCACAAATCATCCTGAACTGGGCATCTCTTTTCCACAATGTCAAGTGATGAGTTGGCAAGTTTTAATTCGGGAAAATACCACAAAAATAACCCCTCCCAATTAAGGGGAGGGCTATCTATCCTTTGTTATATTTGCCTTAATTGTCCGGAATTCCACCAACAAAGTTAATAGATGATTTTGACATCCTGACCATCTGCCTTCCTGACCTCACCAATCAAAATCTGCTGATGAGCTAGTGCAGCATCGTTTCATCAAGCTCTGTAACGATTACAGTTTAAGGGGTACATAGAAAAGTTAATGGACAATTTTTCACAAATGTCCACCTATGGAGGTTTGCAGCTATCTGTTTATTGTAAGTTCACTTAATTTGTGCCATTATACATATATGGACATTCCTCCACAAAAAAACAATAGCACCACCGGAGGTTATTCATATGAACATTGCAATTATAACAGAAGCATCATCGGGGCTTGGCGCCCAATACGCCAAAACAGTAATCGAGCTTTATCCGCACTTAGATGAAATATGGCTTATCGCAAGGAGAAAAGAACGTCTTGAAAAATTCTCCGAAGAGAATAAACAGATAACCATTCGCCCCGTTGCTTTGGATTTATCACAAAACAGCTCCTATGATGAATTAGAGCAGTTGCTTGTGAAAGAAAAGCCAAACATCAAAATACTGATAAACAATGCCGGTTTTGAAAGACCGGGTGCATTCGTTTCCATGAAAAAGTTGGATATACTTTCTATAATTGACCTGAATGTTAAGGGCTTTACAATGATAAACAGAGTGTGCCTGCCGTATATGAAAGCGGGAAACCTCGGCATTATGACCTGCTCAGTATCTTCTTTCTGTCCTGTGCCGAATCAGGCAGTGTATTCTGCGTCTAAAATCTATGTGAGATTTATGAGCAGAGCACTTAGAGAAGAAGTCAGAAAAGACAGCATAAATATTCTTGCCATGTGTCCCGGTAATATGGATACCGAGATGAACCCCAAAGGTGGAACAAGCCAGAGCGACAAGGTAGATAAGCTGCCGTTTTTGGATATGAAAAAGATAACAAGGAAATCCATACAGCTTGCAGGAAAAGGCCATGCACTTTATACACCCGGCGGGCTTTACAAATTTTACAGATTTGCGTCTAAGGCTATGCCGTCTGCCTGGATGGTTAAAATTATAGGAAAGAGTTTTAACTAGGAGGAAAATGATGAAGCTAGATCAGATTGATAAAAGCAAAAGCTTTATAAAGCGTCTGCTGAATGATTTTACAACAGGAATGTTTGAGCTTTTGCAGGAGAAAAAGCTAGAAAGTATCACGATTGCGGAACTTTGCGATAAAACAAATTATCCTCGCTCCACTTTCTATAACTACTTTGAAGATATCTATGCTTTGATGGATTATTGTTGGGAGTCAGTAAGTGAGCAAATAAAAATCACTGATTTTCAAAGTATCGAGCATGACAAAAGAACGCTTGTCCTGTTCGATATGGTTTACGATTATATGGAAGAAAACCGCCAGTCGATTGACAAGCTTTTAAAGCACAATCAAGAGGATGGTGCTATGCTGATGTCGCTTGACAGATACATCAAAAAGACCATTTATCATATGGTAACGGAGTGCCCCTTTTCTTACAAATATCCCGTGCCGTATGAAATTATTGTACAGCACTACAGCAACACGGTACAGATGATTTTATCAGTCTGCTTTTTGGATAAGTCGATCACAAAGAAAGAAGCATTAGCCTATATGGACTTTCTGCTTGGAACACTTGAAAAGGAGAGTACACACAAATGATCATATTTTTTAGTGCTACAGGTAACTCACAATATGTGGCAAAGCAACTGGCAGAGGAAGGAGAAAGGCTTACCTCCATTCCCGATGCAATCGATAAGGGAATTTACGAACTTGATATTGAGCCGAATGAAAATGTGGGAATCATCTCTCCAACCTACAACTGGACGATACCAAGTATTGTAGAGGATTTTTTAGAAAAGCTAAAGCTGAATTATGCTACCAAGCCATACACTTACTATGTTGGTACTTTCGGCACGACAACGGGTGCGGCGGCGGCTATGGCAAATCGATATATGAAAGTAAAAGGCTGTCCTTTTGACGCAATGTTTGATGTCAAAATGCCAGACACATGGACGCCAATCTTTGACCTTTCCGACAAAGAGCGTATAAAAGAAATCAATCGTCATGCCGACATACAGATCCAGCAATTAAAAGAACAGATTGCAAACAAAGTCACGGGAAAACATATGCATATCACCATGCCGTATGTTATGGGTGTTATCGGCAAGCAGATATATAATAACAAAACCCGTTGTACCAATAATCTCTCCGCCCTAGATACCTGCATTGGCTGTGGATTGTGTGCTAAAAAATGTCCTGTCCATGCGATTGAAATGCAGGATAAGCGTCCTGTCTGGGTAAAGGAAAAATGTGTCATGTGCTTAGGTTGTCTCCACCGCTGTCCGAAATTTTCCATTCAGTGTGGTGAGAAAACCAGGCTGCATGGGCAGTATCAGCATAGATAATGCAGAAAAAACACCCAAGACGGGATTGTCAAGTTTTTTGTGTAAGTTTTAAGAAGAATTTTTAGGGGAGGGAGAACATCCCCATTTACATTATTCACTTCTTTAACGAATTGTCTTGTTAAAGTTTACTGGTAAAACCATAATACGGATAGAAATTATATCGTTGTTATCTAAAAGCTGCCATTATCAATCCTCTACTGTCATCTGCTTTGTGTCATAGCGGTTATAGAGAAGCTCCGTCTTCATTCTAGCCCACATACTTTCACACCGTGCATTATCATGGCAGCGTCCTCCGGCACGGTTCATGCTTTGATGGATGTGCTTCTCCCGGATGGCCTGACGGTAGGTCTTGCTGGTATACTGCGTTCCATGGTCACTGTGGATGATTGCACCTTCCAGTGCGGGATAAGCAGTCAAAGCATTTTCCAGTGTATGGACACACAGATCTGCTTTCATAGTTGTTTCCATTCCCAGTCCAAGGACACTAAGATCCAAGCAGTCGAAAATCGCAGATACATACAGTTTTCCATTGGACGCCGGGATCTCCGTGATATCTGTAATACATTTTTCCAATGGGGCATTTGCATGAAAATCCCGTTTCAGCAGATCCTCCGATTTCATGGCTTCCCGATCTGCTTTTGTGATCCCATTCGGCTTTCTCTTTGGCCGATGGCTCAGACCCATCTGGTTCATAACC
>URNT01000024.1 GCA_900549235.1 uncultured Clostridium sp.
TAGATGTACCTGTCCTTTCTGAATGTTGTGTTTGGTGGTCGGTTTCGGGTTCTGGTCTGGAAGCGGAGGGGAACGCTCCGGCGGTGATGATTTCTTCGTGGTATCACATCCTTTCTGGCTTTGGGGTAAAAAAATAGACGCTCAGTTTTGAACGTCTGAATTGATACACTGGAAAGGCGGAATATCTGCTTTACCCTCTATATTTTTGTATATGTTGTACTTACAAGGTCGCCCCAGACGGCGGCCAGTCCCCATATCGGGGCGAACTGGAAGGCTACAAAGACGCGAATCCCAAGATTTACCAGGTTTGCCAGGGTAAATACCAGCATATCCCCGGCGCCCCTGAGAACGCCGTCGGTACAGGCCTTCAAGCCGATGAATACCAGGAAAAAGGCAATAAAGGACAGGTAACCGGTGCCTGCGTGGAAGGCCTCGGGACTCATCTCCCCACCCAGGAAGGCGGCGATAATGGGCCCGTTAAAAAGACCTATGATCACAGCCAGAAAGGCTGCAAAGGAGGCCACGATCCAGTAGCTGGCCCGGTATCCCTTTCTGACCCGCTCCAGCTGCCCGGCTCCCACATTCTGGGCAGTAAAGGTAGCCACCGCGTTGCCGGTAGCGATCATAGGCACAACGCAGATGGATTCAATCCGGCTTCCCGCCGAGTAACCTGCCAAAGCAGCAGAGCCAAAGCCATTAACCACCGACTGCACCAGTAACATACCAATGGAAACAATGGACTGCTGCAGGATAGAAGGGACAGCGATCCTTGTGCCTGCCCCAAGCATTTCCCTATCATACCAGACCATTTTCCCCTCTGATCCGTAACTTCTTAACCGCCTGGTGAGAATGGTAAAGGAGATCATGGCAGACACACCCTGGGCGATGACGGTGGCGATGGCCACACCGTCTACTCCCATCCCCATCCAGGTAACGGAGATGATGTCCAGAACCACATTCAGAAGGGAGGAAAAGATCAGCAGGTACAAGGGCGTTTTTGAGTCTCCCATGGAGTTGAAAATAGAGGCCAGTATATTGTACATAAATAAAAAGGGCATACCCAGGAAATAAATCCCCAGATACAGCTTTGCCTGATCCAGAATATTAGCCGGTGTGTTCAAAGCCTCCAGGATCATGCCGTTAAAAGTGAAGCCCGCCGCCCCCAGTCCCAGGCTCAGGCACAAAAAAGTGGTCAGGGCTGTGGATATGGAGGTTTTCATCTTGCCGTACTGCCCGGCCCCCAGATACTGGGCTGTCAGCACTGCCGCCCCGTTGCCGCCGCCGATGGCGATCATAATGAATACATTGGTCAGGGCGTAGGAGGCGCCTACGGCGGCCAAGGCATCCTCTCCCACATAGTTTCCTACGATCATAGAGTCCGCCATATTGTAAAACTGCTGGAAAAGATTCCCCAGGATCAGGGGGAAGGCAAAAAGCAGCAGGCTTTTCCAGGGCGTGCCTTCTATGAGATTAACTGTTTTTTTTGCTGCCGTACGTTCCATCTTCTTTTTCCTTTGTGCTATTTCATAATGGCTTCAAATTCATCTAATAATTCCTCAAAGAACTCCAGCGCCTCATCAATAGGCCCGCTCTGAGACATATCCACCCCCGCAAGCTTCAAAAGCTCCACCGGTTTTTTGGAACAGCCGCCCTGTAAAAATGCACGGTAACCCTCCAGCGCCCCCGGCTCTCCCTTAAGGATCCGGCTGCTGATGGCAATGGCCGCGGAAAATCCGGTGGCATACTGATATACATAAAAAGGCGTGTAAAAATGGGGGATCCGCTCCCATTCATAAGCGATCTCCTCATCTGCCTTCATTTCCGGCCCGAAATAGTCTTCATTGAGCTTCTGGTAGATGCCGCAGAGAGCCTGGGCGGTAAGAGACTCCCCTGCCGCTCCCATAGCGTGGGCCCTGGCTTCAAACTCCGCAAACATGGTCTGGCGGAACAGGGTGCCCCGGAAGCTTTCCAGGAAATGGTTCAGAAGGTAAGCCCGTTCCTTCTGATCGGTGCATTCCTTTAACAGGCTGCGGATCAACAAGGCCTCGTTGCAGGTGGAAGCCACTTCTGCCACAAAGATCTTGTAGCCCGCATAGGTGTAGGGCTGGCTGTGATCAGAATACCAGCTGTGGATGGCATGGCCCATCTCATGGGCCAGAGTAAACACATCATTTAAGGTGCCCTGGAAATTTAACAACACATAGGGATGGAAGCCGTAGGCGCCCCAGGAATAGGCTCCGCTGCGCTTTCCCTCATTTTCATACACATCGATCCACCGGTCTGAAAATCCCTCCTCTAAAAGGGAAAGGTACTCCTCTCCCAGAGGCGCCAGACCCTTTTTTACCATGGACTTTGCCTCCTCAAAGGAATAGCGCCGGTCTGCCTCTCCCGCTATAGGCACATACAGATCGTACATATGGAGCTCCTCAAGGCCCAGAACCTGTCTGCGCAGCCCGGCGTAGCGGTGGAGAAGATGGAGATTTTTCCTCACAGCAGCAGTCAGATTGTCATAGACCTGTTCGGGCACCTCATTTTCAGCCAGATAATACTGACGGCTGGAGGCGTAGTGCTTTGCCTTCGCGTAGAATACAGCCTGCTTGACATTGGCGGAAAAGGCGGCCGCCAGGGTATTGGAAAACTGCTTATATACGCTGTAAAGGCCCTGAAAGGCATCCCTGCGGATCCGGCGGTCCCCGCTTTCTAAAAGGGCAATATAATTGCCGTGGGTGATCCGGATCTCCTCCCCGTTTTCACCGGTGATCGCCGGAAATACCACATCCGCATTGTTAAACATATTAAAGATCTGGGAAGGTCCCTGGGTGGCATCATAGGACTGGGCTAAGAGCATTTCCATTTCCTTTGAAAGAGTATGTTCCCGCTTTGCCAGAATCATCTCAAAAAGACGGTCAAAATGAGCCAGCCCCTTATGCCCGGCCCGAAGGGCGTTCAGGCGCTCCGGCTCCATGGAAAGAAGCTCCGGCACAATAAAGGAGGATTCCTCTCCTGCCTTAAAGGACAGAGTCTGGGCACGGCCGGACATTTCCTGATATTCCTGATTTGCAGTGTCCTCGTCAGAACGCATTCTGGCGTATACATATAAAAGCTCCGCCTTCCTTGAAAATGCGTCATCAAAGGAAAGGCAGTCGTATAACCCCTCTGCCGACTCCCCCAGACGGCCCTTAAACCGGCTGTAGGAGGTCATTTCCTGAGATACCTCCGTAAACAGCCGCTCCCAGGTCTCCCTGTCCGGGATCATGTCCTCCAGTCTCCAGGTTGTCTCTATGACTGCTTCGTTTCTCTTTTTCATTGTTTTCACACACTCCTTCTCTCTATTATATAAGTCCTGATACCAGTGGTACAGCGATCACCGTCATCAGCCCCGCTACGGCGATGGAAAGGCTGCTCATGGCTCCCTCGATCTCACCAAGCTCCAGCGCCTTTGCCGTACCTACCGCATGGGCACTGGTTCCAAGAGCCAGTCCCTTTGCAACGGGATGGCTGACCCGGCACAGGTGCAGGATCAGCTCTCCCGCCATATTTCCCAGAACACCTGTGACTACGATGCTCATAACCGTCAAGGTTACGATGCCTCCTGCCTCCTCACTGACTCCCATACCAATAGCCGTAGTGATGGACTTTGGAAGAAGGGTCACATAATGGGTATGCCCCAGGCCAAAGAGCCTGCACAGCAGAAAAACACTCACAGTACTGGTGGCAACCCCCGAAGTAATGCTGACAGCCACTGCCGCCCCATGCTTCTTCAGAAGATGGAGCTGCTTATATAAGGGGATGGCCAGGCACACCGTAGCCGGGGTCAGAAGCCAGGAAAGGTAGGAGGCTCCTTTATTATATGTCTCATAGTCCATCCCTACTCCAAAGAGGACGCCGATAATCATGGCGGCGGATACAATCAGCGGATTTAAAACGGCAAGGCCCGTCCTGTTTTTGATCCAAACTGCCAGAAGATAGGCGCCGATGCTGAGCACCAGCCCGAAATACTGTGACTGCTCTAAAATGTTTTTTACTTCTTCCATGCTAATTTTCCTCCTTTGCCTTTTCGCTCCGCTCTACGATCCACTGGGCCGTCTTTCCTGTCACCGCCATCACTGCTATGGTGGAAATCAGGATCACGAAGATAAATGGCACCAGCACCGCCTTCAGCTCATCTATATTTTCCACAATCCCCACGGTGGCCGGGATGAACATCATGGTCATGGTGTCCATAAGGAAGTTGCCGGTGCCCTCTACGCTCTCCAGCTTCACCACGCCAGAGATCAGAGCCGCCAGCATAATAAAAAGTCCGTATACTCCGGCAGGCACAGGAAAAGGGAGAACCTGGTTCATCACCTCTCCTGCCATTGTAATACCAAGGATTATCCCTATCTGTCTTACATATCTCATCTTCTCTTATCCTCCAGCTGTCAGCCTTGTATTTGCCTGTGGTCTTAAATGGCCGCACACGGCCTATATTTTACCACCAGCCTCTGCCAGATTCAAGCATCAATCAACAATTCCCCTTCTTCTTTTCTTGCGTTTTTCCCCTCCATCCCTTACTATAAAGTATATACCAGAAAAAAGGAGATTAAAATCTATGAAAATAAAAATGCTGGAGCTCCCCCGGCCAGAGGAACTTTCTCCCCTTATATCCCTGGCCCGGCTCTGCAGAGAGTATGACGAAAGCTTTCTTTCCTTCCCTGAGGAGCCGGAGCTGTGCTGGGTGCTTACAGATGAGAATGGGCATCCTGTTTCCTGTACCGCCCTGTGCCAGACCGGCGAGGAGACCTTTGAGTGCTGGGCTTTTACCCATCCGGAGCACAGAAGGAAGGGGTATTTTTCCATGATTTTAGAGGAAATGTGCAGGGAAGGAGGCGCCCTTGAGGAAGCGGAGCTCTGCCTGCTGGCAGATGCCAGAGTGGAATCGGCCAGAAAGGCGGCAGAAGGGATCGGGGCAGAGCCTGCCGGTTCGGAACATCTGATGGAGGCAGCGCTGAAGCCGGAAAAGGAAACAGAAGCCCAGACAGGCGCCTGGATTCCCCTGACCTTTCTTCCGGAGGCTCAGGGCTTTACCGTAAGGGCCGCCGCAGGCTCCTGCCGCCTAAGCATCCAGGGCACTTCCGCCTGCCTCTATGAGCTTGAAATTTTAAAGGAGCTTCGGGGGAAGGGCCATGGAACCGCCTTCATCCGCTCCTTAAAGCAGGAGCTGTACCGTCTTGGCATCCGTCTGCTGCGCCTGCAGGTGTCGGGAGACAACCTTCCTGCCCTTTCCCTATATGAAAAAACAGGGTTCCGCATCACGGAAACCCTGCTTTATTACCTGTATTAATCCTTATAAACAGCCCCGCCCTGAGCTTCGATCCTGCGGCGGATGGCAAGCATCTTCTCATCCGTCTCAGCGATCACCTGGGCGCAGTGCTTCAGCTCCTCGCTGATCTCCCCGTCCTCGTCAGCCACCGACTTTTTATACTTAAGCTGGTGGTCCAGACTTGCCCAGAAATCCATGGCAATGGTGCGGATCTGCACCTCCACCCGGATGGGCTTCTTACTGTCTGAAAAGAATACCGGAACATCAATGATCATATGGTAGCTGCGGTAGCCGTTAGGCTTGGGCTGCCTGATATAGTCCTTGATCGCAATCACAGTCACGTCATCCTGGCGCATCAGCATATCCGCCACCTCGTAAATATCATCTACAAAAGAACAGATGATCCGTATGCCTGCCACATCATCCAGATTTTTCTCCATGGATTCAAGGGATACCTCCAGCCCCCGGCGCTGCAGCTTTTCTACAATGCTCATGGGCCGTTTTACCCTTGATTTGATCATCTCAATGGGATTTCTCTGGTTCTTTACAGAAAGCTCATCGTTGAGGACCTCCAGCTTTGTCTTTACCTCCCGTATGGCGCAGGTGTAGCGCATCATGGCAATCTGAAACTGCTTGGCCTGGTTGATCCAGACCTCCGGCACCTGAACCAGGTTGGGAACCTTTACAATGGACTGATGCAGGTCGCTGTTGGGGCTGAGATTGATATTCATCTCCATGGGGTTCACCTCGTATTCTGTCTTATAATGCAGCCACAGCCTCCAGCGCCTTCTCAAACCATGGTGTCTCCAGATACTCTACCCGGCCTGCGTCTACCATCTGGGCGATCACAGGGTTGATGGGGATCTGGGCAAGAACCTTCAGCCCATAGGCCTCTGCCGCTTCCTCAATATGGCTTTCTCCGAACACATTCAGCCGTTTCCCACAGTCCGGACATTCCAGATAGCTCATATTCTCTACAATGCCAAGGATGGGTATATCCATCTTCTTTGCCATGTTCACAGCCTTTGCAACGATCATGCCTACCAGATCCTGCGGGGAGGTAACGATCACAATCCCGTCTACCGGCAGGGACTGAAATACAGTCAGAGGCACGTCCCCGGTTCCCGGAGGCATATCCACAAACATATAGTCTACATCCTGCCACAGGGTCTCAGACCAGAACTGCTTCACTGCCCCGGCGATCACCGGGCCTCTCCAGATCACAGGATCCGTTTCATTCTCCAGAAGCAGGTTGGCAGACATCACCTCCACACCCTCTAAGGATCTGGCAGGAATCATCAGCTTTCCGTCGGGAGTTGTGGCAACGCCCTCATGGGGAATGCCAAAAGCCGTAGGAATAGACGGCCCAGTAATATCCGCGTCCAGAATGGCCGCCTTCTTTCCCATACGGTTCATACCGCTGGCAAGAAGGGAGGTTACCAGGGACTTGCCTACGCCGCCCTTTCCGCTTACAACTCCGATTACCTTTTTTACAGAGCTTTCGGGAGCCAGGGCCTCGAAAAATTCTGTTTTATCTGTGGTACGGCTGCTGCAGGAAGCGCTGCAGGAGCCGCAGTCATGATTACATTCACTCATTGTATTTCTTCTCCTTCCAAGTTAATAGCATTATTATAAAGCGAATTCCAGGGAATGTCCATTCCTTTGACGTTCCAAAAAGACATTAAATAGACGGCAGAAAACTCATAAGTCCGAAAGCCGGATCCTTTGTCAGGCGCTTTTCCAGAAGAGCCCTGTTTTCATCCGAATGTTCCACCTCCCTGGAATAGCGGTGGGTCAGATCCGCCATGGCCTCAAGGTCAAGGCTGCCCTCCTTCATCCACAGGGCTTGAGCCAGGTTCTGAAGCATCAGAACAGAGGCCGCTGCCAGCTTTACCTTTCCGTAGGGCGTACCCTGATATACGGCCCCGCAGAAATAGGTGAAAATAAAGTACACCATCAGCTGCTCGCTCCAGCGTTCCAGCTCCGGCCCCTTATCCTGTAAAAAGGCTCTGCGTCCCGCCTCATAGGCTTCCTGGCCCTGTCCAAAAAGAATCTCCAGAAGCTCTCCCTTATAGCCCGGCCAGTCCCCTTTTAAGGGCTCCATCTCATCCAGGATGGAAAACAGCTTCCTTATAAAAGGAAAACGCTCTGCTTCTTCCAGGCTGCAGGCTGACAGTCTCCGCTTAAAGGCTGCCAGGCTGCCTTCTCTCTGATAACGTTCAAACAGAGCATCTGCTTCGTAAAGCATCCCTCTCCGGAGCCTTCCCTGCAGGTCATGGCCCAGAGCCAGGCACATGGACAGGCGGAGGCCAAAAGGCGCCTCCCGTTCTCTTAAAAGGTCAAGCATCAGCTCTCTGGCATCTGTAAGCTTCGTATAGAGGAAAAAATCAAATTCCTCCTCCTCTTTTTCTTCCCTTTCATCCTCTCTTGTAAGGAAACGCACCGGCTCCTCACAGCCCAGGATCATACGGGCCGCCTGGATACAGGAAAGGCAGAGGGACAGCTCCCTCACCCCCTCAAATTCTTCTGTGTGGCGGGGATAGGAGCGGCAGGTCCCGCACAGCGCTCCCGGCCCAAGCTCCCTGTAGATGTCGCAGAGTCCCTCCTCATCCAGAAAGGCGCAGCGCCCGTCATAACGCTTAAAGGAGCCCTCTTTCCAGTTTATGGAATTATGGAGCCGGCTGCCAAAGGGGCCCTTCGTGCGGCTGTACCGCTTTAAGGAAGCCTCATCGATCATAATAGCCCAGCCGGCGCAGCAGGTATCCGTGCACCGGGACGCAATGCACTGAAACCGGCTGTAATAATGCGGAAAGGTATACAGCATATCATGTTCCCCCATTCATACAGATATTGCAGGCAGCTCTGCCGCCCTTTGCCCGGTACAGGGCCACATCCGCCGCCTTGTAAAGAGCCTCAAAGGAGTCCCCCTCATCCGGAAAAAGAGCCGCACCCACGCTGCAGCCTGCCAGCGGATACCGGATCGTCTTCCTCTGAAGCTCAAAGGCTGTACCAAAGGCCCTGAGGCGTTTTTCCACCTGCTCCCTGCCTCCTGCATCTACCATAAATACAATAAACTCATCGCCGCCGATACGGCCCACAAAGTCATTTTTCCGGAAGAATTTTTTTAAAAGCCCGGCAAAGGCGATCAGTACCTCGTCTCCCGCGTCATGGCCGTAGGTGTCGTTGATCTCCTTGAATTTATCCAGGTCGAGGATCAAAAAGGCATGCTTTGTGTGGTTGTCCTCCTGGAGCTGGTTATTGACAAAGGATACTATGCTTTCCCGGTTATACACATCGGTTAGGAAGTCTACCTGGGATTTCTTGGTAAGCTCCTCCATCCTCAGCTTTTGGCCGGTGATGTCCATCAGCTTTCCGATGATCCTTGTGCGTACCTCTCCCGGCTTTCGCACCTCTACCGGGTGCATACGGAACCACTGATACTGCTCTGATCCCTTTGCCCGGATCCGCATCTCAAGATCGCAGAGCGGCTGTCTTGCCTCGATAGAATCGAGATAATCCCTGTAAAAAGGGCGATCCACAGGGTGCACCAGCTGTTCGCTTTCCTCTCTGGTCAGTTCAGGGTTAATCTGAAACATCCGCTGGGTCTGCTCTCCAGTGGAAAATACGCGGCTGGCCAGATCGTATTCAAAAAATGCCTCGTTGGAGTTTTCCTCCAGGATGCGGTAGCGCTCCTCACTTTTTTGAAGCTTCAGGGTCTGCTCCCGGATCTTTGTCAGCATTCCCCTGTATACATAGACGATCAGGCAGATCAGCACCAGGCAGGCGGCGATAAGAAAGGCTGCAAGCACAGCGGTATAGTCATGGATAAACTGGCAGCGGCCCACAACCTCTGTCTCCGGTACAACATAGACCATGTTCCAGTCATTATAACCCATGGGGGAATAGATCACATAACGGCGATCATCTCCCCGTCTGGTCATCACATAGCCTTCCCTTTCCTCCTTTACATCCTCCTGAAACTGCTCCAGGGAGGTGCCTCCATAAAAGGGCGCCTCTTTATAATACTGAAATAGGCTTAATTCCCTCATGACTACCTGGGAATCTCTGCCATAACCAACTAAAAGATTGCCCTCCCGGTCCATAATATAAGAGCTGTAATCCATAGCACGGTCCCCGGAAAGAGTCATCTCCGCGAAATGCTCCAAGGAATAGGAGCCTGTGATCACATGGGTTACTGTACCGTCCTGCACCACAGGAACCGCCAGAAGGATGATGATCTCACCGTCTACTGAGGACCGGATCGGATCACTGAGCTGCCATTCCTGGCTGACCATGGCGCTGGTGTAGTATTCCCGGGTCCCCACCTGTGTGGAGCCGCTGCCTTCATTGTCCAGATAATGGCTTACCGCGTTCTCATCAATAATGGCCACCCGGCGGAACTCATTGGTCTCCATCAGAGCCTTCATCAGTTCCATCTCCGTCTCAAGGCCGGGGGAGGCACCATGAAGCTCTATATAATTGGCAACGGACTGGAGCATGCGCACCTGCACCTCCATCACACGGTCCATGTGATCGATCTGCTTTTTAACTATGCTGTTCATCCCCTCCACCATATAGGCGTCAATGGAGGCCTTCATCCTGGCATAGTAGTATACCACACCAAAAACACCAATACACAGCGATCCCAAAACCATGGCCGCTGCAATCACCAACGATCTTGATCTTTTCATAGGTTTCCGTTTCTCCTATTATACATCAGTCTGTCATTGTCTTATTTTACCATGAAACCCTGGGGGCTACAAGAGTGTGACGCACATCATTTTTCCGGCTTACCCAGACGGAGCCCTTCAAGATAATCCGAAAGCTCCTCATCCACTTCTTCAAAGAGATAACGTTTCCCAGAAGGCCGGAACTGCTCCCGGGTTTCCCGAAGCTCCGCCGCCACCCGGTCAATATCCTCCCGCAGGTCCTTTGCGGACATAAGAAGGCAGCCCTGGCCATAGATGATCAGCTGCTCCAGCCCGTCTGAGGTAGCCACTGTCACCCGGTATCTGCGGCCGATCCGATGGGCCAGCTTTTCGATATACTGGTCGGCTGTCTCCGCCTCCTTTGTATAGACCACATGGATGTTGTGGTAATCAATCGCCTCCCCTGTATTGCCCGCCACCTTATAGGCATCAAAGACCACGATGAGGGTGTATTTCCTGACCCCCTGGTAATTGCAGAGAATATCCATCAGCTTGTGCCTGGCGCCGTCAATGGTGACCTTGGAAAGCTCTCTTAGCTCCTCCCAGGCAAAGATGATATTGTAGCCGTCCACCAGAAGATATTCCTCCTCCGGCTCCCTGAGCGCTGTGTGGGAGGGGACTGCCGGCCGCCTGGGCGCAGAACTCTGGCTGGACGTATAACGTGAGCTGCTCTGATCCGGGTTTCTCCATTTATTTTCTCCAAAGGTGCGGTTGAAAATAGCCTCCAGTTCCTTATCATCCGCCCAGGTGCCGGCAGAGGCAGGCGCTGTGCGGCGGAGAGTGTCGGGGGCTGCTTCCTGGATTTTGGCCTCTGTCTCCTCCTCCGGCTCCCGGAGGGTGGCCTCCAGGTGCATATGGTCCTTTACCTCATTCCAGGGCACGTTATAGCCTGCACCGTGGGCACAGAATACAGAGCCGGAGGGGTCATCTGTCTCTGCCTCCGGATCATAGGCCCCAGCCTCCATCACCTCCGCTGTGTTGTGGCAGGGCTCATAGCCCTTAAATGACACAGAGAAATGTCCCCGCCCTCTGGTATAGGAGATCACCTCCCGCTGGTAATCCTGTATAGCCGCTGCCGGGGCGCTTCCTGTCAGAATGCTCATGTCCCCATTGTTCTCCGGCGTATCAAATACCCCCTTCATCCGCTCCATATCCGTCATGGCCCGGCCCAGATTCTCTGAGGGCACCTCCAGCCGGAAGACGTACCAGGGCTCTAAAAGGACGCAGGCCCCCAGGGCCTTTGCCTCCATCAGGCCCTGACGGATTGCCCGGTAGGTGGCCTGGCGGAAGTCGCCGCCCTCTGTATGCTTTAAATGGGCCCGCCCTGCGGTAAGGATAATCTTCATATCGGTAATAGCGCTTCCCGTCAGTACCCCTCTGTGCTGCTTCTCCTCCAGGTGGGTCAGTACCAGTCTCTGCCAGTTTCGGTCCAGCACATCCTCACTGCAGTCCGTATCAAACTGCAGCCCGCTGCCTGCTTCTCCCGGCTCCAGCACCAGATGAACCTCCGCGTAATGGCGCAGGGGCTCAAAATGCCCCACTCCCTCTACTGCCCTGGATATAGTCTCTTTATAGACGATACTTCCCCTGCCAAATTCTACAGGGATCTGGAACCGTTCCAGGATCAGGCTCTTTAATATCTCGATCTGCACCTCTCCCATCACCTGGGCCTGTATCTCTCCTGCCGCTTCATTCCAGGTGATGTGGAGCTGGGGCTCCTCTTCCTCTAATATAAGAAGCTTTTTAAGGGTACTGTGGACATCGCTTCCCTCCGGAAGAAGGATCTGATAAGTAAGGACCGGCTCCAGCACCGGCCCCTCAGAGCCCATTTCCCCGCCGATCCCCTGTCCCGGCCTGGTGGAGACAGGTCCCGTCAGGGCGCAGACCATCCCCGGCCCAGCCTCCTGGACCGTCTCAAAGCGCTGGCCGGAATAGATCCTGATCTGGTTGATCTTCTCCTCCTTAGAGCCAGGGAGGAATTCCTTTACCTTAAAGCTGCCGCCTGTTACCTTCATATGAGTCAGGCGGTTCCCCTGGCTGTCTCTTGAGATCTTAAACACCTTTCCCGAGGGCTCCGCCTTATAGGCCGGAGTCCGCACATAGCGGCTGATCCCTTCCAGCAGTTCCTCTACGCCTGTGAGCTTCAGGGCAGAACCGAAAAAGCAGGGAAATGCCTTCCGGCTGCCAATCAGCTCCCTGACCGCTTCCTCCGGGATCTCTCCTGTTTCCAGATACCGGTCTAACAGGCCCTCCTCGCACAGAGCCAGCTCCTCGTCCCTGCTTTCTCCTGAAAAGTCTATGCAGCTTCCGTCCAGGCGGGCCTTAAGCTCTGCCATCAGAGCATTGCGGTCGGTGCCGGGCTGATCCATTTTGTTAATAAAAAGGAAGACGGGCACCCGAAAGCGCTTTAAAAGGCGCCACAGGGTCTCGGTATGGCCCTGGACGCCGTCTGCGCCGCTGATCACAAGGATGGCGCAGTCTAGCACCTGCAGGGTCCGTTCCATTTCCGCCGAAAAGTCCACATGGCCCGGTGTATCAAGAAGGGTCATCATCCGCTCCCCCAGTCCCAAAACCGCCTGCTTGGAAAAAATCGTGATTCCTCTTGCCCGCTCCAGCTCATAGGTATCTAAAAATGCGTCCCTGTTATCCACACGTCCCAGCCTGCGGATGGAGCCGCTTAAGTAGAGGATCGCCTCTGAAAGGGTGGTCTTGCCTGCGTCCACATGGGCAAGCAGACCCGCACATATATATTCTTTTGATATTTCAGGCGCTTGTCCGGCCATGAAAAATGCCTCCTTTTGTGATTGCATGATGTTGAATTATATCACAAAAAGAGGCTCTGGTCGAGATGCCATACTGGAATAAGCTATGGCATATTATTCAATTTCGGCGTATTCTTCCTCGGTCATGCGTGTCTTGACTACCCAGCTGCGGTGTAGTGTGTTGTATCGTTTCATGGCCGGCAGGCCTCCTTTCTGTGCGTGGTGTCCTCTCACTAATAGGAAAAAACAGGGTGTGAAGCGGAATTGTTTTTGAAAAATCGAAAATTTATTTTGAGGGATTTCTAAGCGGCGTAACCCGCATAAGCAGGGTTTGGGGAAGGCACTCCCCAACAAGATTTCCGCACAAAACACAAAAGAGCAGAATGGACGGATTTTCCGGCAAGAACTTTTCCGGCGGCTCGGTCTTTCCCGATTTGCCAAAAATGGGCGTAAAAAAAGCAGCAAATCTTTTTCGGATTTACTGCTTTATGTGCCGCTGCGAGGCGGTCAACGGTGGGCGAAACCCATTCATTGTCGTTGACTGGCTCGGCTGGATTTGTTAAATATTTTCAAAACCTCATAATGATTCCGATTGCTTTTATCCCCGCCATTGTCTGGGAACAAGCAATAAGGCAGACTATCTGTTGTTCGGTGCTTTATGACACAAGCACAACATTTTCCATGATTGGGGCAGGATATTTTAGGACAAATACATTCCTTTACATTTTTACATTGCACATTACCACCTCGTTTCAAATGAGTATCGGCGAAATAGCATTAAAGAAATAGCCAACCAGTATAATTCCGATTGTACATATTGCAATAAAAATCCACAAAAGTTTAGGTTTTACAGCTTTACGCAGCATAATCATGGACGGCAGGGACAATGTGGTAACGCCCATCATAAAAGATAGCACCACACCGAGCAATGCTCCCTTTGCAAGTAATGCTTCTGCTATCGGAATTGTTCCAAAAATATCTGCATACATTGGTACTCCGGCGATTGTTGCGATAATTACACCAAACGGGTTATTATCTCCAAGTACCTTGACAATGATTTCTTCTGGTATCCAGTTATGGATCAGCGCCCCAATACCTACGCCGATCAGAACATAAGGCGCAACCTTTTTCGCAGTCGATACAACCTGTTCCCACGCAAAATGAAGTCTGTCCTTAAAGTGTAATTCTTCCTGCGGAATATCAACAGATTTCCCATTTCTGATGTATTCCTCCACTTCGTTATTTAAGTGCAGTTTTTCAATTAAAGCACCTCCTGCAACGGCAATTACAAGTCCGAGCAGAACATACACAACTGCTACTTTCCAACCAAATATGCTCATAAGAAGTACAAGCGAGCCAAGGTCTACCATAGGAGAAGAAATCAAAAAGGAAAAGGTAACACCAAGCGGCAACCCGGCACTGGTAAAACCGATAAATAAAGGAATCGATGAACAAGAACAAAACGGCGTAACCGTTCCCAAAAGGGCAGCTATGATATTTGCACCTATTCCTTGAAATCTTCCTAATATCTTTTTGGTTCTCTCCGGAGGAAAATAACTTTGAATATACGAAATTATTAAAATTAAAACGCCCAGTAACAGCATAATTTTTATGGTATCATAAATAAAAAACTGGATGCTGAAAAAAGCCGTTGCCATATTGGAACGGCTTTTAGGTATTTGAGCATTTATCGCAACTACTTTTTGTTTCGTCAACAGCAATAATCTCTTTCAATAGAGCCAGTACCTTTTCTCCACCTTGTTTACTGATTTGGTAATGTGTCCAGTTACAATACCTGCTTCACATAAAATTTTCATGTGGCAGGACAGCGAAGATTGCGGCATATTCACTTCATCAGTTAAAGTACAGGTGCATTTTCCCCATTATGCAAAAGTTCTAAAATGCGTAACCTACGCTCGTCACTTAGAGCCTTGAAGATTTTTGCTCTTTCCTCATAAGTAGTTGTCATGTTCTCACCTCAAATCTAAATTTCTTCATATAAGTATATACTTCAAATCAAGAAAAGTCAATATGAGATTGTATTTTTTTAGCCATGGCAGTGCCGCTTCGATGGTCATTCCATCTACTCCCAACGCCCCTTTGTTTGCCTTCACTCTTTTATAAGCCCTGTTCAGGATCTCCTTCCCGCTACCGGGCGGACTTGGGATTTGCACCCTTAAGAAACGTGCGCCGCCAGGTACACAACTGAAACCAGGGAAGCTATTTTAATATCAGTGTCGGACAGCTCCTAGCCTGAGAATTCATATTTACCCACCGATTCATTCGTACTTGCTCCCCATCAAATAAGATGTTTACATGATCGAAAAATGCCATTTCCGGAAAACGCCATTCCATCATCAGCGCATTCGCACTGTTCCAGTACGCAATAGCTGAAATCCGTGATATATCCTGCTCATACTGATGATGAAGATAAGAACACGTCATAGTAGTTTTTCCGCAGATCCAGTGCTCCAGACCTGCCACAACCTCATGACAGCCTCGACTATCTTCCATCACGTACCGCACATGATCCTTCTCAAAATGCAGCTCCACTCGTTTCACACCGTTACAATTTTCCTCTGGCATCCATACAAAATCTTTTTCCTTCAGCTGTATATGTTCCTTTACTGAGGCATTTTTTCCTTCCAGAGTCATACGCAGTCCTTTTTGAGTTAAGATCTCATCTTTCACAGATGCTTTCTCCCAATTAGTTTCCTGATCTTCCTTTACCTTGTCCACAATTTCCGTCTGAAATAATCTCATGGCTGTGTAATGCTCATCTGCCGCTGTCATCGCAAAAACCATATCCAACCTGGGAACCTGACCACAAATCTGCCCAAACATCCCTCTGCCTGCCCAAATATCATCTATATGATCCCAGTGAAAATTGTATTGAAGTCCGTTCTCCGGTGGAATCGGATCCAGATACCCCATAGCATAATCAATCCACTGTCGGGAAATCAGCTGTTCCCCCTTCCATTTTCCTTTATTCAGATAGAGAAGCCCTATCCGTAGCATATCTTCTACTGTAAGGGATACGCCATTCCCTCCAGAACAAACGCCCTCCGGACTCAGCATCCATGAAAATTCTGTCAGACCTATCTTTTTCCCGATTCGTTCCCAGATCAGTTCCCGACAGGTCTTTTTTTCCAGTTTCTGAACAATATAAGACAATATATAGCTGTTGCCACTGGAATACATATAAACCTCTCCTGGTTTTTTGTCAAAGGGTACTTGAAAATACGCATCTTTCCAGCTGCTTTTTAAAGGTCTCCATTCATTTCCGCCAATACTGCGCTGCTGTCCATTTCGCATAGTAATCATGTTCCGAATGGTACAGGCACTCAGATATTTGTTGGCGTTCTTTCTATATTCCGGAAAATATTTTAAAATAGGATCGTCTAATTCCAGAAGACCATCTGTGTATGCCAATGCCACCGCTGTATTAGTCAGAATTTTCGTAAATGAATGCATAATATGGGGAATATCTGCAGCATAGGGGGAATTATAAGCTTCAAAAACAACCTTCCCATGTCGGGCAATCATGATTCCATGAATCTCTGTCTCTGCCTTTTCACAGGCATTTAAGAAATCAATAATGTATTCTGGGTTGATTCCTTCCTGAGAGGGAAACGACCGTTCAAGTTCATTTTTCATTGTCGTGACTCCTTATTCAAAAAATGGAAATACCTGAGGAAGGATTGCCACACAGCAGATCCAGGTAATGATTAAAAGAGGCCAGCCAAAACGAGCAAAATCCTGAAACTTCAGTTTGGTAAAAATCATCATGGTCTGATTTGTTCCTGAGGCAATTGGAGTTAAGTAAGAGCAGCCTGCTCCAATAGCAATTGCTAAAACAATGGCCTGAGGATTCGCTCCGAGAGTCTCTGCAATTGAAATTCCAACTGGAGCCAGCATACCTGCGCAGGCCATGTTATTCATAAACTGTGTTGCAATGGAGGCACCAATACAGAGTACAGCCGTGATCAGATACAGATTTCGAGATGTCCCAATTACACTGATAATTGCAGTTCCAAACAAATTGCCGAGCCCGCTCTGATTCATAATTGCGATCATCAGATTAATACCTGCACAAAATAAGATCATATTAGCATCAAGAGAACTGATTGCTTCCTTAGGACTTACAACCATAGTGAGCACTGCAAGAGCAATCATCGCATATCCTACCAAATTCGGATCAACAGAAATCACCTTTAAAGATTTCAGCACCAGCGCAGCCACAAATACAAGAAATGCAATTCCCACAACTTTCTGCTTATTTTTCTGAGCATCTGTCAATGTCTGAACTTCCATTTCATCACCAAAATCATCATATGACTTACACCATCCATTCATGATTACCATATAAATACCGCCCAGGATAAAAATAGGGATTCCAACCCATGCAAAATCCAGCATTCCAAACAAAGTTATCCCAGCCTCTTCCAAGGCTGAATTTGCATAAACATTGGTAGGTGTTCCAATCAAAGTAATTGCTCCGCCTAATGTTGTTGCAAAAATAACGAAGAGTACCAGTTTGGAAAGGCTGATTCGGTTTTTTCTGGCAATGCTCTTTAAAACAGGCAGAAATGCAAGAGCCACATAGCTATTTTGTAGCACAGTGGAAATCAGGCCAGAAAATAGATATATGATAGCAAAAATCATCATTTCCTTTTTCTTTCCCATTTGAGAGCTGGTAGCCCGATCCATAAAATCACCAATGATTACATCCAATCCCGTAGCTGCAATCATACCGGAAAACATACAGATAATTACCATTAAGTGCAGACTGGAGCTGTTTAACACACTATAAATCCCATCCGCATCCATTACACCTGCAAAGAATGCCACTGGGGCTATGCTTACAAATGTCATCCAGTTTGGAAACTTCGGGTGAGCCAAGACGACCACAAAAATAATCAGGCAGATAAATGCCCATATTAAAGGCATATTCATACGGTATCCTCCT
Source organism: uncultured Clostridium sp. (assembly GCA_900549235.1). Taxonomy (GTDB): domain Bacteria; phylum Bacillota; class Clostridia; order Lachnospirales; family Lachnospiraceae; genus Enterocloster. The sequence goes on from URNT01000024.1 coordinate 17,743, forward strand.
TCAGTAGCTATACTGTATTTTCTTTCATCTCTGCTGGCCAGCATTGTATTTTGACAAATACAGTATAATTCATTCTACAGGATCGCGCCAATGCCAAAACAAAATAGGGCTATAGCTTTATGCTATATCCCCATTTTTCCAACTTTCTTCAGATACTTTAAAATTTCTTTTTCTCCTGCCAACAGAGCATTTCGGATGCAGGCAACACAGTATTTTTCCTCTTGAGAAAAGGATTTGGTACGAAGAAAAACCACGCCCGAAGAAGCTGTTATTTCTTCCTCAATCTGATAAAAATTTAACCGTTCTGCATGATTTACATAAGCCAAATGCCCTACAGCAACCACACAGCAGCCAATCCCGCTTTCTGCCGCCTGGATGGCAAGCGGACTGCTTGTTACCAGCAGCTTCGGCGTAATTTTGTATTTTGTATGTTGGACCAAGCGCTCAATCCCTTTACGAACAGATGTAGACTCCTCCTGAAGGACAAAATCCATGGGAGGAAGTTTTCCCATATTTATATATGGAAAACAACCGTCTCCCCTATGCTCCGCATATCTGCTGATATCATAACGCTCTGGCACGATAAGAACAAACGGATCGCTGCTGAACCTTTCATACCCAAAATCAGGATTTTTTTCCACATCTGGCCCAATTACAAAATTATACTTCTTTTCTTTCAGCGACTCCTCAATATCCTTCGACATGATATTAAACAATTCCACCCTGCACCCCGGATACCGCTGTTTCACTTTTTCCGCTACATTAAAAATGGATAAGGATGCCGCATTCAATGTCATGCCAATGCGAATCCTGTTCATATTCGCTTGCTTGAATTTTCGCAATTCATGCTCCATGGTTCCCCGTAGCAGCTTTATTTCCTTGGCATACTTCAGATAAATCTTTCCTGCTTCTGTCAATTCCGTTCCATTGATGGTGCGTACAAACAACCCCACTCCCAGATCATGTTCCAAACTGGAAATATAACGGCTTAAGGACGGCTGGCTGATATAAAGCATCTCTGCCGCCTGAGAGATGCTTCCACATTCGGCTACTGCAATCACATAATCAATATCACGTTCCATGCTAATCTAAACCTCTTCCTTAAGGGACATTTCCATATGTACTCCGCTATTCTGTTGATAAAAACTGTTTCCTACATCAGGTTCGCCGCAAAAGGAACTGGGATCACCATCATAAGCCCGGCTGCTGCCATCGACAGACTGCTCATGGCTCCTTCGATCTCTCCCAGTTCCAGGGCCTTGCCGATGGCATGAGTGCTGGTGCCAAGGGCCAGATCTTTGGCTACAGGATGGGGGACAGTATGTTTACCCTCTGCGGTTGGCGCTCACAGCCATCAGGGAGGTCACAAGAGGTTTCCTTCTTCTGCCTGGAGGGAGCTATTGTTTTTATTATACGGCTTTCCTCTTAGAATGTCCATTCCTTTCCCGTGTATTTCACAGCGAACAATGGAGCTCCTTTCTGTTTGGGGATCCCATCCACTTATTTCAAATCCAAATCCACCGCCCTGGCAGCCCCCCGTCCCTCAGTGATAGCCCACACCACCAGTGACTGGCCTCTGTGCATATCTCCGGCTGTAAATACCCGTGGAACATCGGTGGCGTACTGTCCCGGCGCTGTCCAGACGTTGGTTCTCTGGTCCAGTCCGGCCCCGAAGGCATCTGCCACATATCTCTGGCTTCCCAGGAAGCCGGCGGCGATCAGCACCAGGCCGGCCTCGATGGTACGCTCCGTTCCCGGCACCGGCACCATCCGGATCCGGCCTGTTTCGGGATCTTTTTCAGACATAAGGCTTACGATAACCGCCTTTTTAACATTTCCCCTTTCATCCTTTAAAAATTCCGTTACGGTGGTCTGATATACCCGGGGATCCCGTCCAAAGAGGGCGGCGGCCTCCTCCTGCCCGTAGTCGGTTTTTAACACCTGAGTCCACTCAGGCCAGGGATTGTCCGCTCCGGGGCATACAGGGGGCTTTGGCATCATCTCAAGCTGAGTAACCGATCTGGCACCCAGACGGAGAACCGTTCCCACGCAGTCATTTCCCGTATCCCCGCCGCCGATCACCAGCACATCCAGGCCCTTTGCTGATACAAAGGACGAATCCTTAAGACCGGAATCCAGAAGGCTTTTCGTAACCGCCTTCAGATAATCCACCGCAAAGAAAATGTTCCCTGCCTCTCTCCCCGGAACTCTTATATCTCTGGGGTTGGAAGCTCCGCAGGCCAGGATCACCCGGTCAAAATCTGCCAGAAGCTCCCCGGCACTGATGTCCCTTCCAATATCCACATTGGTCCGGAAGATCACACCTTCCTCCTCCATCAGCCCAAGCCTCCTGTCAAGGATTCCCTTATCCAGCTTCATATTTGGAATCCCGTAACGGAGCAGGCCGCCCAGGCGGTCATTTCTCTCAAAGACAGTTACCAGATGGCCTCTGCGGTTTAATTCCTGGGCAGCCGCCAGACCGGCAGGCCCGCTGCCTGCCACCGCCACCCGTTTTCCCGTCCGCGCCGCTGGAATCTGAGGCTTTACCCAGCCCCGCTCCCAGGCGGTTTCTATGATGGCGCGCTCATTTTCCTTTGTGGCAACAGGCCTTCCGTTTATATTGCAGGTACAGGCTGCCTCGCACAGGGCAGGACATACATGGCTGGTAAATTCGGGAAAGCTGTGGGTCTTTGAAAGGCGTTCAAAGGCCTGCTTCCATTTTCCCCGGCTCACCAGGTCATTGGTCTCCGGCACCAGATTGTGAAGGGGGCAGCCGGAGGTTTTTCCGGCGATGGGGCCTCCCCACTGGCAGAAGGGGACGCCGCAGTCCATGCAGCGGGCTCCCTGCTTTTCCTGTTCCCAAAGGGGAAGCGGTTTCTTTAATTCCCCAAAATCTTCCAGCCTTTCCAGAGGATTTCTGAAAATGGCATCCTTTCTTTCATAATCTAAAAATCCGGTCTGTTTTCCCATCAGCTGTTTTCCTCCTGTTTCTCAAATGCCTCCCGAAAGGCCTCCATCTGCGCCTGCTCCAGAGTCATTCCCTGATCCTCATATTTTGCGGTAAGAGCAGCCATCCGCTTATAATCATAGGGAATAATCTTCTTAAAGCGGGGAAGGTATGCCTCAAACTTCTCCAGCACCTCTCTGCCCTTTTTTGAGCCGGTACATTCTGTGTGCTCTGCGATCAGCCGCTTTAACTCCTGTATATCCGCCTCATCTTCCACCCGTTCAATGGAAACCATGGCCTTGTTCAGGTTCCGGTAGAGCCTGTTTTCTTCATCCAGCACATAAGCGATCCCTCCGCTCATGCCAGCCGCAAAGTTCTTTCCTGTGGGGCCCAGGACCACCACCCGGCCGCCGGTCATATATTCGCAGCCATGCTCGCCCACTCCTTCTACAACGGCCCAGGCTCCGGAATTTCTTACAGCGAACCGTTCTCCCGCCAGGCCGCAGATAAAGGCCTTTCCGCTGGTGGCCCCGTAAAGGGCTACATTGCCTGCGATCATATTGTCTCCCGGCTGGTAGGTGCCCTCCTTTGGCGGATACAGGATCAGAGTGCCTCCGGACAGGCCCTTTCCAAAGTAGTCATTGGTATCGCCCTCCAGCCGCAAGGTCAGTCCCTTTGGGATAAAGGCTCCGAAGCTCTGTCCTCCGGCTCCCTTGCAGTTTACAGTAAGGGTATCCTCCGGAAGGCCATTTTTATGCTGTCTGGTCAGCTCTGCACCCAGAAGGGTTCCAAGGGCCCGGTCCCGGTTGCCTGCGGTGACGCTTACAGAAGCCTTTTCTCCCTTTTTCAGGGCCGATCCCAGCTCTTTTAAAAGAACCCGCTCATCCAGAGTCTTTTCCAGTTCAAAGTCATAGGCTGCCTCAGGATCAAAGATCGCGCCGCCTTCCCCGGCAAAGGGCTGGTCCAGAATGGCACTAAGGTCAATCTTTGAAGCCATGGGGTGCTTGGAATCCTCTTTTTTCATCAGCAGGTCGCTTCTTCCCACCATCTCATCCAGTGTGCGGATCCCCAGCCTTGCCATATACTCCCGCAGCTCCTGGGCGATAAACCGCATGAAGTTCACCACATATTCCGGCTTTCCCCTAAAGCGCTTCCGAAGCCTTGGATCCTGGGTAGCCACGCCTACGGGACAGGTATCCAGGCTGCACACACGCATCATCACACAGCCCAGAGTTACCAGTGGAGCGGTGGCAAAGCCAAATTCCTCAGCCCCCAGAAGGGCTGCGATAGCTACGTCCCGGCCGCTCATCAGTTTGCCGTCGGTCTCGATCCGTACCCGGCTTCTTAAGCCATTTTTAAGAAGGGTCTGATGGGTTTCCGCAAGGCCCAGCTCCCAGGGAAGCCCTGCGTTGTGGATGGAGCTTTCCGGCGCCGCGCCGGTGCCTCCGTCATAGCCGGAGATCAGGATTACCTGGGCACCGGCCTTGGCTACTCCGGCCGCTACAGTTCCCACTCCCGCCTCGGAAACCAGCTTTACAGAGATTCTGGCATATTTGTTGGCATTTTTCAGGTCGTAGATCAGCTGTGCCAGATCCTCGATGGAATAGATGTCATGGTGAGGGGGCGGGGAGATCAGACTGACCCCTGCAGTGGAATGTCTTGTCTTGGCGATCCAGGGATAGACCTTTTTGGCTGGCAGATGGCCGCCTTCTCCCGGCTTTGCTCCCTGTGCCATCTTGATCTGCAGCTCCTTCGCGCTTACCAGATACCGGCTGGTCACGCCAAAGCGCCCGCTGGCTACCTGCTTGATGGCCGAGCACTTATCCTCAGCCGTTCCCGCAGAATCCAGACGCTCCTCGCTCTCTCCGCCTTCTCCCGTATTTGACATTCCATGAAGCTGGTTCATAGCCAGAGCCAGAGCTTCATGGGCCTCCTGGGAAATGGATCCGTAGGACATGGCCCCTGTTTTAAACCGCTGTACCAGGCTGTCCACACTCTCCACCTCCTCAATAGGGATCCCCTTTTCAGGATAGCGGAACTCCATCAGAGAGCGCAGGCTTCCGCTCCGTTCCTCATCTACCATCCGGGTGTATTCCCGGAACATGGAGTAATCTCCCATTCTGGTGGCTTTCTGAAGCATATGGATGGTGGCCGGGTTGTAGCGGTGCTCCTCCCCGCCGCTTCTAAGCTTATGCTTTCCAAGACTGTCCAGGGTCAGGTCACAGTCTGTAGGGTCAAAGGCCTTCTGATGAAGGGCCTCCGTATTCCGGGCTATATCCTCTAAAGTGATACCCCCTACCCGGCTCACTGTCCCTGCAAAATACCGGCTGACCACCTCCTGGGAGATCCCCACCGCCTCAAAGAGCTTGGAGCCCTGATAGGAGCGGATGGTAGAAATTCCCATTTTTGAAGCAATCTTTACAATTCCATGAAGGACAGCGTGGGTGTAATCCTCTACCGCCGCATAATAATCCTTATCTAAAAGTCCCTCATCGATCAGCTCCCGGATGGTTTCCAGAGCAAGATAAGGATTGACCCCGCAGGCGCCGCAGCCTAAAAGGGCTGCAAAATGATGCACTTCCCGTGGCTCCCCTGATTCCAGGATCAGGGACATGGAGGTCTGCTTTCTGGTTTCCACCAGATGCTGATGAACAGCGGATACAGCCAGCAGAGAAGGAATAGGCATATGGGTTTCGTCCACTCCCCGGTCTGACAGGATCAGGAGATTCGCCCCATCCAGATACTCCTGGTCTGTCTCCTTACAGATACGGGAAATAGCAGCTTCCAGTGTCTCTGTCTTAGGATAAATAATGGAAACCACTGCCGTTTTAAAGCCCTCCTTCTTCATATACCGGATCTTCAGCAGATCTGTATTGGTAAGGATGGGATTATGTATTTTCAGTACCTGGCAGTTTTCCTCCTTCTCCTCAATGATATTTCCATTTTTTCCCAGATAAACCGAAGTACCGGTAACGATTTCCTCGCGGATGGCGTCAATGGGCGGGTTGGTCACCTGGGCAAACTGCTGCTTGAAATAGTCAAACAGAGGCCGGTGCTTTTCTGATAAAACAGCCAGAGGGGTGTCGGTTCCCATGGCCGCCGTTCCCTCCTCGCCATGTAAAGCCATCTGGTAAATAGAATGGCTGTATTCCTCATAGGTGTAGCCAAAGACCTTCTGAAGCCGTTTCTGCAGCTCCGGCTCATACTGCTCCACACGGCGGTTGGGGATCTTAAGGCTTTTAAGCTCCACCAGGCTGCCGTCCAGCCATTCTCCGTAGGGCCGGGCTTTTGCATAGGACTCCTTCAGCTCCCTGTCCTCTATGATCCTTCCCTCCAGCGTATCCACCAGAAGGAGCTTTCCCGGATGGAGGCGTTCCTTTAAAAGAATCTCCTCCTCAGGAACCGGCAGAACGCCTGTCTCTGAGGCCAGGATCAGGTCTCCATTTTTCATCACATAATATCTGGAGGGCCGCAGGCCGTTCCGGTCCAGCACCGCCCCCATCCGGTCCCCATCAGAAAATACGATGGAAGCCGGGCCGTCCCAAGGCTCCATCATGGTTGCGTAATACTGGTAAAAGTCCCGCAGCTCCTGAGAAAGGGTCTGATTGTTGGACCAGGGCTCCGGTATGGTGACCATAACCGCCAGAGGCAGATCCATGCCGCTCATCATAAGAAATTCCAGGGTATTGTCAAGCATGGAGGAGTCGGAACCGTCCCGGTTCACCACCGGAAGCACCTTTTTTAGCTGTCCCCCCAGGCAGCCGGAGGCCATATTTTCCTCGCGGGCTGTCATTTTATCCGCATTTCCCCGGATGGTGTTGATCTCTCCGTTGTGGACGATCAGACGGTTTGGATGGGCCCGCTCCCAGCTGGGATTGGTGTTGGTGCTGAACCGGGAATGAACGGTGGCGATGGCCGACTCATAATCGGGAGCCTGAAGATCAGCGAAAAAGGTCCGAAGCTGCCCCACCAGGAACATTCCCTTATATACAATGGTCCTGCTGGACATGGACACCACATAGGCCCTTTCGCAGCTCTTTTCAAATACCCTTCTGGCAATATACAGCCTTCGGTCAAACTCCAGCCCTTTCTGGGTATCCTCCGGCTTTCTGATAAATGCCTGTACAATAAAAGGCATACAGGCTCTGGCCCTGGGACCTAATACCTCAGGGAAAACCGGCACCTGACGGAAGCCTAAAAGCTCCAGCCCCTCAGAAGCCACAGCCGCCTCAAAAAGCCTCACTGCCATCCCTCTTTCCCCCTCATCCTGGGGAAGAAACAGCTGGGCGATGCCGTATTCCCGTTCCTCACCTATAGGGATTCCTGCCTCCTTACAGATCCTTGAAAAGAACCGATGGGAGATCTGAAGCAGGATACCCACGCCGTCTCCTGTTTTCCCTTCTCCGTCCTTTCCTGCCCGGTGCTCCAGATTCTCCACTATACAGAGGGCTCTTTCCACCGTAAGATGGCTCTTTTTTCCATATTTGTTTACAACGGCGCCGATTCCGCAGTTATCATGCTCAAATTCAGGGGAATACAGCCCCAGTCCTTTTTGTGTCCTCATATATTATATCCTCCGATCCTGACTGTTTTTTCCTTCTCTGTATTCTTTCGCCGCCTTCACAAAGCCCCGAAACAGAGGATGAGCCCGGTTGGGGCGGGATTTAAACTCTGGATGGGCCTGGGTGGCTATGAAAAATGGATGGTCCTTCAGCTCGATCATTTCCACGATCCGCCCGTCCGGCGAAAGACCGGAAAGAACCATGCCGGAGGCCTCTAAAAGCTCCCTGTAAGTATTGTTCACCTCATAGCGGTGGCGGTGGCGCTCTGATACGGTCTCTGCCTGGTAAAGCTCCCTGGCCCTTGAACCCTCTGCCAGCACGCAGGGGTAGGCTCCCAGCCTGAGGGTTCCTCCCAGATCCTCCACGCCATTCTGCTCCGGCATCAGATCGATCACCGGATCCGGGGTATCCGGGTGAAGCTCTCTGCTTCCTGCTTCTTTTAAGCCGGCTGCGTTTCTGGCAAATTCCACCACCGCCAGCTGCATTCCAAGGCAGATTCCAAGGAAGGGGATCTTCTTCCTTCTGGCATAGCCTGCCGCCCGGATCTTTCCCTCGGTTCCCCTGCTTCCAAAGCCTCCGGGAATAAGGATCCCATCGACACCTGAAAGCTTCTCCTCCCAGTTCTCTCCTTCCAGCTCCTCCGAATCCACCCACCGGAGATTGACGCTGACCCTTCCGGCGATCCCGCCATGCTTTAATGCCTCCGCAACGCTTAAGTAGGCGTCATGGAGCTGGACATATTTTCCCACAATGGCGATTTCTGCTTCGGCGGAAGGATGCCTTAAGGCTTCCACCATATTCCGCCAGTCCTCCAGCTCCGGCTCCGGGCAGGGAAGCGCAAGACACTGGCACACAGCCTGGGCCAGCTGCTCCTGTTCCATGGCAAGAGGGGCCTCATAGAGATACTCCACATCCAGATTCTGAAGCACCCTGTCTGCGGGCACATTACAGAACAGGGCGATTTTTTCTCTCAGTTCCATGGAAAGAGGATGCTCGGACCTGCATACCAGAAGATCGGGCCTCAGCCCCAGCCCCTGCAGTTCCTTTACGCTGGCCTGGGTAGGCTTTGTTTTCAGCTCCCCGGAGGCCTTCAGATAAGGGACCAGAGTTACATGGATCAGAATGGCATTCTCCCTTCCCACCTCGTGCTGAAACTGACGGATGGCCTCTAAAAAGGGCTGGCTTTCAATATCCCCTGTGGTCCCTCCCACCTCTATAATAGCGATCCGGTCCTCCCCCGGCGTCCGTTCCCTGTAAAACCGGCTTTTGATCTCATTGGTAATATGAGGGATCACCTGGACCGTACCTCCGCCGTAATCCCCATGCCGTTCCTTCTGAAGGACCGTCCAGTAGATCTTTCCTGTAGTCACGTTAGAATTTTTATCCAGGCTTTCATCAATAAAGCGCTCATAATGTCCCAGATCCAGGTCTGTCTCTGTGCCGTCATCTGTAACAAACACCTCGCCATGCTGAATGGGGTTCATGGTTCCGGGATCCATATTAATATAGGGATCAAATTTCTGCATGGTTACCTGAAAGCCTCTGGCCTTTAAAAGCCGGCCCAGTGAAGCGGCTGTGATCCCCTTTCCAAGTCCGGAGACCACGCCTCCTGTGACAAATACATATTTTACCATTTTCTGTTCCTCCTGATGAAAAGCAAACCTACTTGCGCCCGGCAAGCAGGCGCGCTACCGCCCCATAAAAGTTCGGCGGGCGCAAGGGGCATCCCTGAACTTATGCCGCCTGACGGCGGCGGGGACTTTCAGCGAAAAAAAGCGTCAGAATCTCCATTTAAGAAAATTCTGACGCCTTCGTCACTGCTTTTTAAATTTGCCACTTACTATAAACGATTTTTTTTCGTTTGTAAACCCCAAAATATAAAATTTCAAATTTTTCAAAAAGGGGATTGACAATTTTGCTCTACCGGTTCTATACTAAATGCCATCAAAAGCAAAGGCGCTTTGGATTCATTCCAAGGCGCTTTTTCTGTTTTTAAGGATCAAAACCAGGAAGGAGCACACGATTATGAAAAAAGACATCCCCACCTTATACGGAAGCATGGTATTCAACGACAAGGTTATGAGAAACAAGCTGCCAAAGGATGTGTACCGGGCCCTGAAACGTACCATTGAAAATGAAACCCACCTGGAGCTGGAGGTAGCCAATGCCGTGGCTGTGGCCATGAAGGAATGGGCTGTGGAAAATGGAGCCACCCATTTTACCCACTGGTTCCAGCCCATGACCGGCTTTACCGCTGAAAAGCACGACAGCTTCATCACTCCTGTGGGCGACGGCGAGGTGATCATGGACTTTTCCGGCAAGGAGCTGGTAAAGGGCGAGCCGGATGCCTCCAGCTTCCCCTCCGGCGGGCTTAGGGCTACCTTTGAGGCCAGAGGCTATACTGCATGGGATCCCACCTCTCCCGCCTTTATTAAGGACAGAACCCTGTATATCCCCACTGCCTTCTGCTCCTACGGCGGAGAAGCCCTGGATAAGAAAACTCCCCTCCTGCGTTCCATGGAAACCCTCAGCAGGGAGGCTGTGAAGATCCTTCATGTTCTTGGAAATACAGAGGTGACCCATGTTTCCACTACCATCGGGCCGGAGCAGGAATATTTCCTGGTTGATAAAGCCCTCTATGAAAAAAGACGGGATCTTATCTTCTGCGGAAGAACCCTTATCGGAGCCCCGGCTCCCAGAGGCCAGGAAATGGAGGATCACTATTTCGGCTCCCTAAAACCCAGGATCGCCGCCTATATGCATGAGCTGGACGAGGAGCTCTGGAAGCTGGGCATTCCGGCCAAAACCAAGCACAATGAGGTGGCTCCCGCCCAGCACGAACTGGCCCCTGTCTTTTCCACCGCCAACGTGGCAGTGGATCACAACCAGCTCACCATGGAGATCATGAAAAAAACAGCAGAAAAACACGGTCTGGTGTGCCTGCTCCATGAAAAACCCTTTGAAGGGATCAACGGAAGCGGCAAGCACAACAACTGGTCCATTTCCACCAACACCGGTGAAAATCTTCTGGATCCGGGAAAAACTCCTGCCCAGAACATCCAGTTTCTGGTATTTCTCATGGCTGTGATCAAGGCTGTAGACGAATATGCAGACCTGATGCGGGTATCGGCTGCGGCTGCCGGCAATGACCACCGTCTGGGCGGAAATGAAGCTCCCCCTGCTATTGTCTCCATCTTCCTGGGCGACGAGCTGACGGCTGTATTAAAATCCATCGAGGAGGATACCTACTTTGGTAAACAGGAGCAGGTACAGATGGAAACCGGAGCCCGGGTGCTTCCTCATTTTATGAAGGACAACACAGACCGGAACCGCACCTCTCCCTTTGCCTTTACAGGCAACAAATTTGAGTTCCGTATGCTGGGCTCCTCCGCCTCTGTGGCAACCCCCAACATTATCCTGAATACTGCTGTAGCAGAGGCCCTGTCCCAGTTCTGCAGAGAGCTTGATGGCACCCCTCAGGAGAAAATGGAGCACGCCGTCCACGAGCTGATCAAGCGGGCTATCCGCAAGCACAAAAAGGTGATCTTTAACGGCAACGGCTACACCGAGGAATGGGTAAAAGAGGCCGAGCGCCGGGGCCTTTACAACCTGGTATCCACCCCGGACTGCCTGCCCCGCTTTATCGCTGAGGAAAATATACAGCTCTTTGAAACCCATCATATTTTTACCAGACAGGAAATCTTCTCACGGTATGAGATTCTTTTGGAAAATTATGTAAAAACTATCCGTATTGAGGCCAGAACTCTGAAGGAAATGCTGGTAAAGGACTTTCTCCCTGCCCTGTCCGCCTATGCCTCCTCGGCAGCCGGAGATGCCATGTCCATGAAGGCCCTTGTGCCCTCCCTGGAAATGGAATCCGCAAAGGCTCTGGTTTCCTCTCTGGGAAATGCCTCCGAAGAAATTTCCAAAGGCCTTCAGGCCCTGGATGGGGAGCTTCAGGCCCTGGAGCAGTTCTCCTCCATGCAGGAGGCTGCAGATTACTGCCATAAAACCATCCTTGCCACCATGGATCAGCTGCGCGGATACGCAGACCAGGCCGAGGAAAAAATCCCCGATGAGCTGCTGCCCTATCCTACTTACGATAAGCTTCTGTTTTCCATTTAATTTGAAACAAAGGAGTCAGATGTCTCATGGAACATGTTCAATCGGATAAAATAAAAGAGGCCTGCGGCGTATTCGGCGTGTATGACTTGGATGGAGGGCCTGTGGCTTCCTCCATCTGCCAGGGCCTGAGCGCCCTTCAGCACCGGGGACAGGAATCCTGCGGCATCGCAGTCAGCGATACCGCAGGGCCCAAGGGCAATATGGACTGCCATAAGGGAATGGGCCTGGTTGGCGAGGTATTTAAGGATATAGAACTCCACCAGCTTCCTGGAAACCTGGGAATCGGCCATGTGCGCTATTCCACCACCGGGGCCTCCTCCCTGCAGAATGCCCAGCCCCTGGTTATGAACTATATAAAAGGAACCCTGGCGCTGGCCCACAACGGAAATCTGGTGAATACAGAGAAACTGCGCCAGGTTTTAGAGCAGGCCGGAGCCCTGTTTCACACTGATACGGATTCTGAAATCATCGCCTACTGCATTGCCAGGGAACGGGTCCACACAAAGACGGTGGAGGAGGCGGTGCTGAACACAGCCCGGATCATACGGGGCGCCTACGCCCTGGTGATCGCCAGTCCCAGAAAGCTCATTGCTCTCAGAGATCCTCTGGGCTTAAAGCCATTATGTCTTGGCAGGCGGGGAAATGCCTATGTAATCGCCTCCGAGGACTGCGCCCTCCGCAGTGTGGGAGCCTCTTTTCTCCGGGATGTCCGTCCCGGTGAACTGATCACCATCACCGAGGAGGGAATTTTTTCTGACACCTCCCTGTGCCAGGAAAAAGAGGCCCACTGTATATTTGAATATATTTATTTTGCAAGGCTGGACAGCACCCTGGATCAGGTCAATATCTACGATGCCCGCATCCGGGCAGGCGCTGCCCTGGCAGCCTCCTATCCGGCAGAAGCGGATCTGGTCTGCGGCGTGCCGGATTCCGGTATTCCGGCCGCCAAGGGCTACTCTGAGGCCTCAGGGATCCCCTTTGGCTTCGCCTTTTACAAAAACAGCTATGTGGGCCGGACCTTTATAAAGCCCACCCAGAAGGAGCGTGAAAGCAGCGTGCGGTTAAAATTAAGCGTGCTGGAGTCTGTAGTGCGGGGAAAACGGCTGGTTCTGGTGGATGACTCCATTGTCCGGGGCACCACCATCGCCAACCTGATCCATATGCTGAGGGAGGCCGGAGCTAAAAGCGTCCATGTCCGCATCAGCTCTCCGCCCTTCCTCTACCCCTGCTATTTTGGCACAGACATTCCTTCCAACCGTCAGCTCATCGCCTCTGACCACACGCCGGAGGATATATGCGCCATGATCGGCGCCGACTCCCTGGGCTATATGAAGCTTGAGGATCTGCCATCCATGGTGGGAGAGCTTCCTTTATGCAGGGCCTGCTTTGACGGCCATTATCCCATGGAAATTTAATCACAGAAAGAAGGATTTGCTTATGTGTACCATTATGTGCTACTGCTCTGCCAGGGCAGATCATGACCGGTTTCTTTCCGGTTTTTCCCAGACTATTTCCAGAGGCCCCGACGCCTCCAGAATCATTAATACAGGAAATGGGCTGATGGGCTTTCAGCGGCTTGCTATCATGGGCCTTACAGAGGAAGGGATGCAGCCATTTTCCCTTCACGGAAACCACCTGGTATGCAACGGGGAAATCTACGGCTTCCGCCCGGTAAAGGAGGAGCTGATCCAAAAGGGCTATACCTTTTCCAGCGGCAGTGACTGCGAAATCCTTCTCCCCCTCTACGAGGAATATGGTCTGAAAATGTTTTCCATGCTGGACGCGGAATTTGCCCTGGTGCTCTATGACGCCTCCTCAAAGACCTACATAGCCGCCAGAGACCCCATCGGCATCCGCCCTCTGTTCTACGGCTATGACCAGGAGGATGCCATCCTCTTTGCCAGCGAGGCAAAGAACCTGGTGGGACTGGTGAAGGAGATTTCCCCCTTCCCGCCCGGCCATTATTATAAGGATGGAAGATTTGTCTGCTACCGGGATATTACAGAGGTAAAGGAGATCCATAACGAGGATCTGGATACCATCTGCCAGGAAATCCGGAAGAAGCTGACAGAAGGAGTCAGAAAGAGGCTGGATTCTGACGCCCCCATGGGCTTTTTATTAAGCGGCGGCCTGGATTCCTCTCTGGTCTGCGCCATCGCCGCAGATTTCCTGAAAAAGCCCATCCGCACCTTTGCCATCGGCATGGAAACAGACGCCATCGACTTAAAATACGCCAGGGAGGCGGCAGAATACATCGGAAGCCGGCACACCGAGGTTCTGATCACCAGAGACCAGGTCATCGAAGCCCTTCCCACTGTTATCAAGACTCTGGGAACCTATGACATCACCACCATCCGGGCTTCTATGGGAATGTATCTGGTCTGCAAGGCCATCCGGGAAACCACAGACATCCGCGTTCTGCTGACCGGGGAGATCTCCGATGAGCTGTTCGGATATAAATACACCGACTTTGCCCCGTCGCCGGAGGAATTTCAGAAAGAAGCGGTAAAAAGGATCCGGGAGCTGTATATGTATGATGTTCTGAGAGCGGACCGCTGCATCAGTGTCCACTCCATGGAAGCGAGGGTTCCCTTCGGCGACCTGGATTTCGCGGCCTACGTTATGGCCATCAACCCGGCAAAGAAAATGAACGTCTACGGCAAAGGAAAATATCTCCTCCGCCGGGCCTTTGAGCAGGACGGCCTGCTCCCCCGCTCTATCCTTATGAGGGAAAAAGCCGCCTTCTCCGACGCAGTAGGCCACTCCCTGGTTGATGACCTGAAGGCCTACGCCGAAACCCTTTATACAGACAAAGAATTTGCGGAAAAATCAAAGCAGTACACCTACGCTGCTCCATTTACCAAGGAGTCCCTTCTCTACCGGGAGCTGTTTGAGTCCTTCTACCCCGACCAGGCCCATATGATCAGGGGATTCTGGATGCCGAATAAGAACTGGGAGGGGTGTGATGTGAGGGATCCCTCTGCGAGAGTTTTGGCGAATTATGGGGATAGTGGGAAATGATATATCCTTCACTCCGGACAGGATTGGTTTGATACTGTCCGGTTATTTTTGTTTAACTGATACAGCCGGAGGATTGGTTCTGCTATTTTCTAATAAATACGATTTGAATTTATTATGTTATTCCCCTGGCCAGCAACAGCTTTTATCATTCATCCGAAACAGATAAGGAGAAAAATCAATATGATGCAGTTAGAGCGTGTTTGAAAAAGAGAAAATTGAATATGGAAATCAGGAAAGTTTCCACACTTTCCTTTATTTATGGCACAAAAAAACAGGCCCAGCAAAGAGCCCACATTCCAAGCTCCTTCCTGCGCCTGCTGTCCTCATCCGTTCTGTATTCTCTCCCGGATTTAGTTGTTATAGTGATCCCGGATAACAGTATACATATCCAGTATAAATACTCCAAATGCCAGTGCTGTTGCGATAATACCCATGTCGTTTCTTCCTTTCCTGCATTGCTTCATCTTGATGGTATTCATTATAATATGCAGGCCCTTTTTATACAATCCGCAGGATACCTAATCTTTTTTCCCTGACCCGGCTCTTATTATCTAATATATACAAAAAATTTTTGATGCCTAAAAATTTTTGTATTTTTATTAACAACATCTTAACACAGGCTTAGCGATAAAATTTCTCACCGCTTTTTCCCTCTATGGTCTGGACATTTGATCTGTCTTCCTGTATGATGTTGTTACAAAGTTAGTTGTTACTAACCTTTTTTCAGACCACCCTTCACAGTTAAAGGAGAGATCATATATGAGCGTTGTTATTATAGGAGGCCACGACCGCATGGTCAGCCAGTATAAGAAGATATGCAAGGATTACAAGTGCAAGGCAAAGGTATTTACCCAGATGTGCGCCAGTCTGGATAAGCAGATCGGCCGCCCGGATCTTCTGGTTCTCTTTACCAATACCGTTTCCCACAAGATGATTAAATGCGCCCTGGATGAGGTTGATGACAGGGCTACGGAAATCGTCCGCTGTCATACAAGCAGCGGCTCTGCCCTGACGGAAATCCTGGCATGCCGCTGTCAATAAATTTATTCCAGATATTTCTTTAAAGCCTGTACCGCCTGGTCTGCTTCCTCCTCTGTATTAAAATGGGAGAAGCTAAAGCGCACCGCTCCCTGTTCCTTTGTACCCAGAACCTGATGCATCAGAGGAGCGCAGTGCCCGCCGGACCGGGTGTAAATTTCACATTCCTGGGCCAGGAAGTCGCTTACCTGGCCCGAATCCTCCTCTCCCAGGTTCAGGCTTACGATAGCTGCCCGTTCCTTCTGGGAAAAATCTCCATAAATTCTGACCTCCGGGATCATTCTTACCTGATCATAAAAGTAAAAGGCCAGCTCCTGCTCCCGCCTGCGGATCCTGTCTATTCCCTGCTCCTTTATATAAAGAAGGGCCGCCCTAAGACCTGCGATGCCGTGTCCATTTAAGGTTCCTGCCTCCAGGGCTGTGGGCATCACCCCCGGATGCTCCTTTTCATAGGTCATGATTCCGCTTCCTCCGGTGAGAAGGGGACGGAGGGTAATGTCCTTTCGGATGCACAGACCTCCTGTGCCCTGAGGGCCCATCAGCCCCTTGTGGCCGGTAAAGCAGAGAATATCAATCAAATCCTCCTCCATATCAATGTGAAATACCCCGGCAGTCTGAGAGGCGTCTACCATAAACACAGCCCCCGTCTCACGGCATTTCCTTCCGATCCGGCGGATGTCCATCCGGTTTCCGGTAAGATTGGAAGCATGGGTCATAACCACCGCCCTTGTGCCCGGGGTAATGGCAGCCTCCAGAGCCTCATAATCCAGCTGTCCCAGCTCACCTCCTATGCAGCCGGTAATCACCAGCTCCACTCCCTGCTTTTCCATTTCATAAAGGGGGCGGAGAACGCTGTTATGCTCCGCCGCTGTGGTCACCACCCGGTCTCCCGGCCTGAGAATCCCCTTGATGGCCATATTCAGGCTCTGGGTGGAGTTGGCGGTAAATACCACCTGCTCCGGCCCATCCCCATGGAACAGCTCCGACAAAAGAGCCCTTGTCTCATAAATGACCCTGGCGCTTTTAAGAGCAGCGCCGTGAGTGCCTCTGGAGCAGTTTCCCATGGTGCCCATGGCCTCAAAAACCGCCTGGGCCACTGTCTCCGGCTTATAAAAGGAGGTGGCGGCGTGATCCAGATATATCATAGTCTCCTCCTAATGCCCCTGCTTCATTTCCAAATACAAAAGCCCCTCCAGCACAGAGCCCCCAAGGGCCCTCGCCTTATCAGAAATGGTAAAGCAGTTTTCGTATTCGCTTTCTCTCGGATCAATGTCCGCAATCTTAAATCCATTTGTCACCGGGAAGCCGTCCCGGATCAGTCCCCGCAGGAGACCGGTAAGGGAGGCTTCCACGCTTACCTTACCCTTTCCCGTTACAATCACAGCAATCTGCTGGCCCTTTTCCACCCGATCCCCGATCTGGCACCTGCCAAAGAGGATACCCGTAGCAGGAGAATGGATCACCCGCTCCTTACTGTAGCCTCCGATCAGGCCCGGAACCCCTGTATTAGGCTGGGCGCTGCCATTTCCAATGATCCGGCCCAGGTTGTGGCCCCGCATGGTTTCGATAACCAGATCCACATCCTCCCCCGCCTGAAAGCCCGGCCCCAGGGCAATGGTCTTGTCTGCCATGGCTCTTGTGGTCCCCATGTTTTTCTTTGCCAGAATGGCGTCTACCAGGGCCCAGGGACGCACCTCCTTAAGGACCTCACAGTCCCCGTCGATAAGAAGGGGCACCACGCCCTCCTCCATCAGCTCCATGGCCTCAGAAAACTTCGACGCCTTTTTGCAGACCACTCCCTCTACCTCGCTGACGCCGTCGTATACTGCCTCGCAGAAAGCTGCCTTTCTGCGGATGGCTGAGGGAACCCCTGTTTCCAGGGCAAGCACCGGATAGCCGCACCGATGCAGCCGGTGGATCACCCCTGTGGCAATGTCACCGGCTCCTCTTACTATAATCAGCTGGCTGCTTCTGTCCATCTGTCTGTCTCCTTTTTTCTGTTCTGTATGGCCGGACCCGGGCGCTTATGGACGCACCAGAATGCCAGCCGCCGTCATGCGCTCTGTGATCTCATACATATTGGTCACACCGCCCACCTTCAGCTTTTCAGCCAGGCCGTAGTGGTTCAGGCAGGTGCCGCAGGTCAGGATCTCTACCCCCTGAGCCTCCAGAGACTTCAGATCCTCCAGATTTTCAGAGCCCTCACAAGACAGATAGGCGCCGCTGTTATAAAGAAGAACCGTCTCCGGAAGCCGGTCCTGCTGAGTCAGGGCATAGACAAAGCCCTTCATCAGAAGGCGGCCAAGGGCCGGATCCCCCTGTCCCATTTCATTAGAAGAAAGGACAACCACCACGCCCTTTTTACGGCTGTCCGGGATGCAGGCAGGTTCTGTCTCTGGCGCTGCCTTCTGATCTGCTTCCCCGCCTCCGGCGGAAATGGCTACGATGTATTCCCTGTTATTTACCTTTTCAAAATTGGAGGACAGACCTTTGTGGTCTGCCAGCTTTTTTAAGTTCTGAACGGCAATCTCATTGTCCACGATCACCTCTACGATCTCTCCCGGAGCACAGGACTCCAGAGCTTTTTTTGCCTCAATCACAGGCAGAGGACACTGTTTTCCTCTTTCATCTAATCTCATATGGATTCTCCCTTCTTCCGATGTCCGAATATCAGCACACCGTCACAGATTTTTCCTGTTTTTCTGTAATCTCCCCTACGATCCCGCAGGGAAGCCCCAGAGCCTCGATCTCCTTTACCGCCTCTTTCGCGTCCTCCCTGTCCATAGACACCAGAAGACCGCCGGAGGTCTGGGGATCAAATAGAATCTCCTCCAGAGCAAAACTGCAGTCTGCAAAGCTTACCTTTTCCCCTACATGATTCCTGTTTCTCTGGGCCGCCGCTGTAATGTAAAATTCCTCTACATACTCAGTACACTCTGGAATAAAGGGAAGATCATTTTTCCGGATCACCGCGCTGTGGCTGTCCCCCAGCATCTCGCACAGATGGCCCAGAAAGCCAAAGCCTGTTACATCCGTACATCCATGGGTCCGGTAGCGGCGGACGATCTGAGAGGCATATTTGTTCAGGGTAGTCATAGACCGTACTGCCAGCTCCATGGCCTTCTCTGAGGCCGCGCCCATCCGTGAAGCCGTACAGACAATCCCCACTCCCAGAGGCTTTGTAAGGATCAGGGCATCCCCTGTCTTGCAGCCGCTGTTTGCAAATACACGGTCCGGGTGGATGGTGCCTGTAACAGACAGGCCGTATTTTACATCCGCATCCGCGATGGAATGTCCCCCTGCCAGGATCCCTCCTGCCTCGTGCACCTTCTCACTGCCTCCAAGAAGGATCTTTCCCAGGATATTCAAGTCCATGGCCTCCGGGAAGCATACAATATTCAGGGCGGTTTTCACATCCCCGCCCATGGCGTAAATATCGCTTAAGGCATTGGCTGCCGCAATCTGGCCGAAAATATAGGGATCCTCCACCATAGGCGGGAAAAAATCCAGAGTCTGAACCATAGCCAGATCATCCGTCAGCTTATACACCGCCGCGTCATCTGAGCCCTCATAGCCGATCAGGAGGTTTGGATCCTTCACCTTCGGCAGCTTTTCAAGAACCCGGGCCAGCGCTCCCGGCCCCAGCTTGGCCGTACATCCCCCGCCCTTGCAAAATACAATTTCTTCCTGCTCCAACGCTCTCTCCTCCTATTCCATCATCCTGATCTCATCCATCCAGGCCTGGGAAAAATGCCGGCCAAACAGCCGGTCCAGATCCTCCCTGGCTTCAGACATAAAATTGTCATAGGTCTCCAGAATGGCCTGGGCCTGGGGTGTCAGGGTGGATCCCCCTCCGTCCCTTCCTCCCGTCTCTCTGTCCGTCAGAGGAAAGCCCCAGGCCTTCTCCGACTCTTTCAGGATCCTCCAGGCCTTGCTGTAGGCCATATTCATGTTCTGGGCCGCCTTCTGAAGAGAACCGGTGGCCTCTACATTGCGAAGCAGAGATGCGATACCGGGGCCAAAGGCCTTTTCATCAAAGTACAATTTCAGTGACAGCCTGTAATGGAGCTGACCTTCATTCATCCTGTCTACCTCCCTGTGATTATTGTGTACAAAAATTATACCAGATTCCCTCCCCTGTGCCAAGCTTATCTGGGCCGGATGGTGATCTCGTAATCCCGTCCCCGCATGGCTGCGGAGGCCTCTTTTTTATACTCTGCCGCCAGCTTTACCAGGTTGTCTCTGGTGTGGGCGCTGTCGCTTAATACGGTAAAGGTCTCTGCCGGCGCGGCATCCATTTCATCCATCAGAATCAGTACCGGCTCCGGGCAGGACAGCCCTCTTACATCTACTTCCTTCATTTTAAAACCCCTCCCTTATTTTGCTTTTCTTCTGCATGAAACAGCGATGATAAATAAAATGACGATACAGGCCACGCAGGCAATCCGCCCTGCAGGTGTGGTTCCGTTTCCACTGGAAGCCAGGCCGAAGTTATGACAGAAGGCCGCGCCTACCAGCATACCAAGGACGTGCATCACCCCGTCTCCGGAGCCCTGGCCAGCCAGGATCAGCTGTCTTAAGGGGCAGCCTCCTGCCAGTACAGCTGCAAAGCCTACGGTATACATTCCAAGAAGGTTCCACAGGCTCTCTGTATGAGCCACCGGCTGACCGGAAAAGCCTGCCATAAAATGGCCGGCAGCCAGGTTATATACCAGCATCACCAGGAACAGACCACCGATCACAGAAAGCAGGTCAAAGTTTTTCATCAGAATCACGTCACGGATTCCTCCTGCAAAGCAGGTTCTGGAACGCTGGGAAATGGCGCCGAAGATCAGTCCTCCTGCCAGAGAAGCCAGTACCGGAGCGTGCATACTGCCAGGTCCCTCTGTACTTACGGCAAAAAGGGCTGTGGTCAGGCTGAGAATCAGCAGGATCACAAGGATAAACGGCAGCACATAGCCATTTTCCTTCCTTGTGTCATAAGCCCGTCCCAGACTGAAGCCCTTCTTCAGGAAGATGCAGCCCGTTCCTACACCCAGGATAAAGCCTGCCAGCGCCACATAGGCATTGAAATCTCCTGCTGACATACGCAGCACCATACGCAGAGGGCAGCCCAGGAATATCAGCGCACCGATCATGGTGATCACGCCCAAGAGGAAGCGGATGGCTGGTGAAGAACCGGCTGTAGAACGGTATTCTCCCGTTGCCAGGGCAATCACGAAGGCTCCCACTACCAGGCCCACGATCTCCGGCCTCATATACTGTACAATGGCCGCCGTATGCAGCTTTGTGGCTCCCGCAATATCACGAATAAAACAGGCAATACAAAATGCCATATTCCCCGGATTTCCCATGGCCGCCAGCACCGCCGCGATCACTCCCAATGCCCCTCCCCACAGGAGAAGAGCTGCCTTTCCTTGTAACTTTCCTTCCATTGTTTTTTCTCTCCTTTTTCATACGTTATTTTTAAAAAAGAATAACGCAGGCAGAGTAAAAGCCGGTATGGCCCTTCTGTGATCTGGCCATGACCGGCTTTTATATTCAAAGCTCCAAACTGCGTTTTCCTGTTTATGGTTCATATTATAACAAATTTTTAGGAAAATGCAATTATTTTGTGAGGTATTTTTACTAAGAGATTTCAAGTTACCAGACGTTATTTTGCCACCGGAGCCATCAGCACTTTTCCGGTTCCCCGATATACGTTCACCAGGCCTTCCCCAGAAGCTGCAGAACCGATCAATGTCTTTCCAGAGCGTTCTACGGTGAAGTTCAAGCTGCCGCTCCAGGCGATGGCCATATTTCCGTCAATCTTCACCACATCATTGTCCAGAACGATTTCAATCAATTCTTCTCTCGGACAGGGCGATTCCAGGCACACAACGCCTTCTCCGGCAATTCCCAGATTAAACAGTCCTTCTCCACCCGCCACTGCAGAAGATAGATTCGAGCGCATGACTGCCTTATGTTTCAGAGAAGATTCACAGGCCAGAAAGAGGCCATCCTCCAATACCATAGAGCCGTTCCAGTCGCGGACGTCTTCCAGCAGAATATACTTATAGGTTGGTTCCAGCACCAGTGTACCGTTTCCTGTGTATTCTGGCTTGATCGCTGATTCACCTGTCACTTTGCCTCGAACTGCCTTTCCAAACAGATCGCCGACGCCCTTGATTCCCGTTGTGGCGTTCACATCGCCGACTGCCCACTGCATGGCTCCCGCCTGCACAGTCACGTTGGATTTTGACAGGTCGCAGACCACCTGGCGTCTCCGCACGTTCATCTTGCTGCTGTAATAAGCCGTCACCGCATTGTCCGGGCTGACGCTCAAATCGCGCAGATACTCTGCTACGGTAAAGGCCCCTTTCGCTTCAACCGTACGAATATCATCATTATCTAAAAAATTACGGATCTGGTACATATGTGGTTCCCCCTTTAGTGTTTTTCTTTTACTATAACATTTCCATCTGCAGAAAAACACCGACAAAATTCTTAAGTTTTCCGCATCCTCTCCATCACCCTCTTAAGCTCCTCCTTCTTCCCTTCCTCCATCCTCGTCATAGGCAGGCGGTAGTTCTCCCCGCATACCCCCATCATAGCCAGGGCGGCTTTCACAGGAATCGGATTGACCTCCCAGAACATAGCCTGCATCAGAGGCAGTAAGGAGAGCTGGAGCCTTCTGCTGCCTTCCAGATCCCCTTCAAAGAACCGTCTGCAGAGAAGGCTCATCTCTCCCGGCAGGATATTGGCGAGGACGGAGATGACACCCTTTCCCCCCAGGGCCAGGACTGCCAGGGTCTGGTCGTCGTTGCCGGAGTAGATGGCAAGGTCATCTCCGCAGAGAGCCGCCGTGTGGGCGATCTGTGAGATATTTCCTCCGGCCTCCTTTGTCCCTACGATATTGGGATGAAGGGACAGTTCTTTATAGGTCTGAGGCTTAATATCCACGCCGGTGCGGGTGGGCACATTATAAAGGATAATGGGCAGATCTGCCGCATCTGCAATGGCAGTAAAATGAGCGATCAGCCCCTTTTGTGTGGCCTTATTATAATAGGGAGTTACCAGCAGGAGGCCGTCTGCCCCTGCTTTTTTGGCTTCCTTTGAAAGGGCGATGGCATGAGCGGTGGAGTTGCTGCCAGTACCTGCAATCACAGGCACCCGGCCGTCTACATACCGGAGGGCATGGTCCAAGAGCTCCAGACGCTCCCGGTCTGTGAGAGCGGCAGATTCTCCGGTGGTTCCATTTATGAGAATGGCGTCTGTCCCGCCCTCTAGCTGCATGGAAAGCATAACATCCACTGCTTTATAATCAATGGCCCCCTGCCGGTCCATGGGAGCAGCCAGAGCCACGGCAGAGCCTCGGAATATTTCTTTTTTCATCATGATCGGTCACTCTTTCCTGTTGTATTCACAAAGGTTTGTACTGTTACAATATGTACCGCGTCCCCTTTTGGGAACCCTTTCTTTTATTCTAACATATAAACTACTATAAGTGAACTCAAAGAAACCAGGAGGCCTCTTTTATGGATACATTTTTTATTGCCGGCGGAGATGACAGGTCCGATTATCTTTACCGCCTGCTTTCTGATATGGGATGGGAGGGCTACGGCCCCGGCTCCCTTTCCCTGAAAGAGGCGGCGGAAAAATGCCGGCTCATTCTGGGGCCGGTTCCCTTTTCAAAGGACGGGCAGCACCTTTTTTACCCGGCAGAGCCGGACCGGTACGACATAAAGGAGCTGCTTTCCTGCCTGACTCCCGGCCATACCCTATTTGGAGGGGCATTTCCGGAGGAGGTGCGGCGCCACTGCAGCCTGAACCGAATCCCCTGCCATGACCTGATGAAGCTGGAAATGGTGGCCCTAAAAAATGCCGCCGCCACAGCCGAAGGGGCCATCGCGGAGGCCATTTCTCTCTCGCCGGGGATGCTCCACCAGAGCCGGTGCCTGATCCTGGGCTTCGGACGGTGCGGCCAGTGCCTGGCAGATAAGCTTTCAGGGCTTTGCGCCCATCCTGTGATCGCCGACCAGCAGGAAGCTGCCCTGGCAAAGGCCTGGTCTCTTGGCTTTGAAGCCATTTCCATAAAAGAACTTAAAAAAGCCCTTCCGGGCTGCGATTTCATTTTCAACACCATCCCCGCCCCGGTGCTGGATGCTTCTATGATTCAGGAGCTTCCAGCTGACGGGACTATAATCGACATTGCCTCTGCCCCGGGAGGGGTGGACTTTGAGGCCTGTAAAAGGGCCGGAATCCGGGCAAAGCTGTGCCCCGGACTTCCCGGCCGCTTCAGCCCTCTCGCCTCCGCCCAGATCCTCCGGGACGCTGTCATTTCCCTAGAGCAAGTTTGAAAGGAGCTCTGACCATGAAGCTGAAAGGACTGACCATCGGGCTGGCATTTACCGGCTCTTTCTGTACCTTTGATAAAATCGAGCAGGCGGTAACAGCCCTGCTCCAGGAGGGAGCGGATCTCTATCCCATCTTTTCCTCCAACGTGCAGACCATCCACTCCCGCTTTGAAAATACCTCCGAATATATCCGCCGCATCAGCGGCCTTACAGGCCACGAGCCCATCCTTACCATTGAAGGAGCAGAGCCCATCGGCCCAAAAAGCTGGCTGGATCTGCTGCTCATCGCCCCCTGCACCGGCAATACCCTGGCAAAGCTGAACGCTGGCATCACCGATACACCAGTGCTGATGGCCGCTAAGGCCCATCTGAGGGGAGAAAAGCCGCTTGTAATCTCCCTGTCCACCAATGATGCCCTGGGGGCCAATTTTAAGAATATCGGAGAGCTGTATCAGAAAAAACACATTTATTTTGTGCCCTTCGGCCAGGATAACCCGGAAAAGAAGCCTAACTCCATGATCGCCCATACCGAGCTGATCATTCCTGCCCTTGAGGCGGCCATGGAGGGGCGTCAGCTTCAGCCTGTATTATTCCGGTAAAAACAGCTCATTCTCCCGGCGAAGGTCCCTGATGGGAAACAATTTCTCCGCCAGCAGGGCCGCAGCCGGAGCCGGGAGCTTCCTTGCCCCCAGAGGACAGACCGCGGCACAGCGCATACACAGGATGCACTTAGAAAGCTCCACCTTCCCCGGATCTTCGGGGGCAATGGCCCCTGTCGGGCACATTTCCCCACACCGGCCGCAGGCAGTACAGCTCTCATCCGGCACCGGCGCAAAGGGCATCTGGTTCCATACCTTATAAGGCCGGTTCCCCGGAAGCTTAAGCTCCCTTCCCTCACTGCTTTCCATCAGAGAGGCCGCGATCTTCTCACCAAATCCCAGTATCTCCTCCCGGTCCCTGTCATCGGGACGGCCTGCCGCCACCTCCCGGACCATGGAATGTTCTGCCAGAAGGGCCGCAGCCGCCTCCAGACGGAAGCCGCAATCTTCCAGGCAGTCTCCAAGCTCCGCAAAGCAGTCCTCATAGGCCCGGTTGCCGTATACGATCACAGCCACCCCACCAGCTCCCTCTGCCCTTACAAACTTTAACCGCTCTGCCATAAGGGCTGGAATCCGGCCGCCAAAGGCAGGCGCTGCAGCCACAACCAGCTCCTCCGGCCCAAAGGCCACTCCTTTAAATTCCCGATCCAAAAGATCCACCGTCTCCCCTTCCTCCACCGGAATACCGGCTGCAAGGAATCCCTTTCTTATCCCCTCCGCCAGATACCCGGCTGCCTTTTTTGTCCCTCCTGTGGGACTGAACTCCATGATTCTTACGCATTTATACATGACGCTTCCCCCTTCCCATCCGCTCCGCGCGGACTGCAATCAATTCTCCCGCCACACTGATGGCGATCTCTGCCGGCGTTTCCGCCTGAATATCCGTACCGATGGGCATATGGCAGCCCTCGATCTCCTCTTTTGTAAATCCGTCCTGTAAAAGTTTCTCCGTCACCACACGGATCTTGTTCCGGCTTCCCATGATACCGATGTAACAGGGCTTTTTCGCCAGGCACTGCTTCTGTACATAATAATCGAACTGATGGCCTCTTGTCATCACGCACACATAGTCACAGGGACGGAGCTCAATATGATCACTGATCCGCTCCAGATCTCCCACGATCACCTGCTCTGCCTGAGGAAAAAGCTCGAGGCAGGCAAAGTCCGCCCGGTCATCCATTACCACACAGCGAAAACCCACATGGGCCAGCACCGGCACCAGCTCCTGGGCCACATGGCCCCCACCGAAGATATATACGGTTCCCGCCTGTACCAGAGGCTCGATATACCAGGTTCTTCCCCCTGCCTCTCTCCGTACCGCCCGGATACCAAAGCCGGGCATCAGATCCTCCATACATTCCTGGGGGATGCCGTATATGCCGCCCTCTTTTTCATAAAGGCCCATCTGCCAGCAGGTCTCATCCGTTACATCCAGAACCAGCCAGCTGTCCCCGTCCCGCGAAAGGGCGGCCCGTATCCGTTCTGCCAGTTCCCGGAAGGCCCCATCCTGTGGGTTTATATACTGGATATACACCATCACATCTCCGCCGCAGACCATACCGATGTCCGCCACCTGATTTCTTGTGAGGGTAAAGCCCTTCATATAAGAAGCCCTGCGGGAAATGGCTTCCAGCGCCTCCTGGATGGTTTTATATTCCACCGCCCCTCCGCCTACGGTGCCCCGGATGGTGCCGTCCTTTCTTACCAGCATTCTGGAACCGGCCCCTCTGGGCGTGGAGCCGGAACTTGCAATAATGGTAGCCAGGGCGGCCTCCTCTCCTTTATCAAGGAGCTCTATAAGCTCATCAAACAATTCCTTCATTGTATTTCTCCCTCTAAAAAATATTTGCGGTACAGCCGTTCCCCTTCCCGCGTCAGTTCCTTCTCCATCTGGAGGAACCGCCTTAAAAACTCCTCCGCCTTTGGGGTAAGCTGTGAAAACCCGCCATCTGTTCCGCCGGACCGGGTATACAAAAGGGGATAGCCCAGCTGCTTTTCCGCCGCCTTCAGAAGCTTCCATCCCTTGGTATAGGACATATGCATCTGCCTGCAGGCCGTCTGCATGGAGCCGGTATGGGCGATCAGCGCTAAAAACTGTGCCATAGAGGGGCCGAAAAATGCCTCATCCCGCTCCAGGCTGACCTGGATCTGGGGATGAATATCGATCTGCTGGGCCCTTACACGTTCTTCCTTACAGTCCTCGTCTGTCTCCACCGAAAGGATGATCCCCTGATCCTCCACCGGAAGCTCCGCTACCTTTTCACGGACAGCCTCCTGGCGCAGGGCCCCTCTTAATCCCCGTTCTCCCTTATAAGCCAATAGAGACGGGATTACAGAGGAGGACACCAGCACCGGATGCCCCCGCCGTCCCTCATACACCGGACAGGCTGCCTCTGCCTCTGTTCCCAGCAGAAGCTCTACCGTCTGCTTTAAAAACAGGGGAAATTTGGCCGGCAGGATCAATACCCGGTCGCACAGATCCTCGATGTAATTCAGCCCCATACAGATGCTGGCATACATCTGGGTATTCTCAAACTGTTCATTTCTCAGACAGATCACCCGGAGATTGGAGATATGCTTTTCCAGCTCATCTCCATTCCGCCCCGTCACCACCACCACCGGGTCGATCCCGGCCCGTTTCATGGTGATAATGATCCTGCGGATCACCGTACTGTCCCCCACCGGAAGCATAGGGGAAAAAGTCTGCTTCCCCCATTTGTGCCCTGCAGCTACGATCACTGCTCCTGTCCGTTTCATTTTAATCCAGCTCTCCCTTCAAAAGCAGCAGGGCTGAGGGCCGGATCCTGAGACAGTCCGGCACCACTCCCGCGCTGTCATGTGTATGAATATCCTTTTCCTTCTTCCACCAAAGACCATTGTCCAGAGTAATATACCACTCAAAGGGCATCTCCGATACCGCCGGATTCCTTACCGGAATCAGGTTTTCTCCCCCTGCCCTCTCTGCAGCAGGCTCAAGGTCATGGGCCCGAATCCCCACTGCTGTAATCTCATCTCCGATGGGCCGGTCCGTACAAAGCTCCAGCCCCTTCCAGTCCAGGGCTATGAGTCTTTGCTCCCCGATCCTCTGGATCCTGGAAATGTTCTTGCAGCCCGTCAGCCTTGCCGCCTTGCAGGTCACCGGATCCTGGAACAGATCCCTTGTTTTCCCTTCTGCCAGCACCCGCCCCTGATCGATAAGGATCAGCCGGTCGCATAGCTGGTAGGCCTCGTCCCGGTCATGGGTCACCAGTACAGATACCCCGTCATATTCTGCCAGAGCACGCCCAAGCTCCAGCCTTAGCCCCTCTCTCAGATAGGTGTCCATGGCGGAAAATGGCTCATCAAGGAGCAGTACCTCCGGCTCATAAGCCAGGATCCTGGCAAGGGCCACTCTCTGCTGCTGTCCCCCGGAAAGCTGGGCGGGATAATGCTTCCCAAGCCCATCCAGGCGGAACCGCTCCATCATTTCCCTCACCCGTTTTTTCCTGCCCTCCGGGGAAAGAAAGGCGCTCCGCCTCCCGCCCCGCCTGATCCCCTTAAGGCCGGCCATAATATTTTCCTCTACGGTCATATTTGGAAACAGGGCGTAATTCTGGAACAGGTAGCCCACCTGGCGCTCCTGGGGACGGAGGTTGATTTTTAAGGAGGAATCATACAGCACCCGTCCCCCTGCCGCCTCTCCCTGGGCATACTGCAGGGCGATCCGGCCGGAATCAGGGGTTACGATCCCTGCGATAGATTTTAAAGTCATACTTTTTCCACAGCCGGAGGGCCCCAAGATGCCAAGGCAGCCCTTTCCGGCTGACAGCCTCATATCCAGCTCAAAGCCCTTTAATTTTTTATGGATCTCCACCCCCAGGCAGAGCTTATGTTCGGAACTAACAGCCATGGTTCTGACCTCCTGCCTTCCAGGCGCATAGATTCATAAGAAATACCGATATAAAAGCGATCACCACGATCACCGCCACATAGCCGTAAGCCTGATCCATATTTCCCGCTGCCACCTCCGAATAGACAGCCATGGGAAGGGTCCTTGTCTTTCCCGCAATGTTTCCCGCGATCATAGAGGTAGCGCCAAACTCTCCCAACCCTCTGGCAAAAGCCAGAACGCCGCCGCTGACCACTCCCGGAAGAGCATTTGCAAACAGCACCTGCCAGAAAATGCTCCATTCACTCATCCCCAGAGTCCTTGCGGCCGCAGTCAGGTTGGGATCCACCTGCTCAAAGGCCCCTCTTGCGGACCGGTACATCAGGGGAAATGACATCACCACTGCAGCCAGCACCGTAGCCCCCCAGGAAAAGGCGATTTTTACACTGAAATAGTTGATAAAAAATTCACCTACCGGCCGCTTGACCCCAAAAATGTACAGCAGAAAGAAGCCTGCCACCGTAGGAGGCAGCACCAGAGGAAGGGTGAGAATCCCATCCCACAGCATTTTCAGAGTGGGATTTTTGATGCTTACAACGGCCCAGGCAGCAAACACTCCCAGGAAAAATGTTATAAAAATTGACAGGCTGGCTGTCTTCATGGATATTAAAATCGGTAACCAGTCCATACAAACCCTCTTTTCTCAAACTGCCGCCGGGAACTCTCCAGGCGGCAGCTTGCGGCTTCCATTATTTTACAGCAGAAAATCCGTATTCCTCGAATACAGCCATGGCCTCCTCAGTCTGAAGGAAGTTTACAAAGTTCTCTGCCTCCTCCTCATGGGCCGTATTCTTTACCACTGCTACAGGGTAGATTACCTTCTGAGCCAGACTTCCCTCCGGAGCCTCTGCCACTACCTCTACCTGGTCTGCCATGCTGGCCGCGTCGGTGGCATATACGATGCCTGCATCCGCGCTGGCTGCAGCCACCTGGTTCAGCACCTCTGTTACATTGGTGCCAAAGCTCACCTTATCCTGGATGCCGTCCCAGATTCCCAGACTTGTAAGAGCCTCCTGGGCATACTGGCCTGCCGGTACGCTGGCCGGATCCCCCAGAGCAATGCTGTCTGCCTTCTGGATGTCCTCGAAGACTGCCAGTCCCTTTTCATTTCCTGTAGGAACAATGAGAACGATCTTGTTTTCCAGAAGATCTGTCATTGTGTCTGTATTGATCAGTCCCTCGTCATTTAAGGCATTCATCTGCTTGGGGGCGGCAGACATAAATACGTCTGCTTCAAGGCCCTCCTCGATCTGGGTCTGGAGCTTTCCTGAACTGTCATAGGTGCCCTTTACGGTTACGCCCGGATACTGAGCCTGGAACATGGGGATCAGCTCGTCCTCGTAGGCATTTTTCAGGCTGGCAGCGGCGGCTACCAGAATCTCTGTTTCCTCTCCGGCAGAGGCTTCTGCTTCTGCCGATGTCTCTGCCGCAGTCGTCTCTGCTGCAGTGGTCTCTGCTGTAGTGGTAGTCTCCGCCGCAGTGGTGCTCTCCGCCGTCTGTCCGGAGCAGCCTGCCAGTACGCCTGCAGCCAGTACCGCTGCCATCATCATAGAAACCTGTTTCTTCATAACACATCTCTCCTTTTCTTTTGTTGCGCTTGTATGTATCTCTTACCCATTTACCGGGCACACTCAGAAGCACTTCCTCTTAAAATCTTAAGTCCATGCTCCATGGGCTTCATAATAAATCCCAGGGCTTCCCTTACTGCCTTGGGGCTTCCGGGAAGGTTTACGATCAGGGTTTTTCCCCGGATCACCGATACGCCCCGGCTCAGCATGGCCCGGTCCGTTACCGCCATGGACTGATAACGGATGGCCTCCGCGATCCCCGGCGCGTTCCTGTCTGCTACGGCCATGGTGGCCTCCGGTGTCTGATCCCGCAAAGAGAAACCGGTGCCGCCGCTTGTAAGGATCAGATCCACCTGGCGGCTGTCTGCCAGACGGATGAGCTGGGTCTTAAGCTGATCTGGTTCGTCTGGAATCAGCAGAAGCTCCACAACCTCATAACCAGCTTCCTTCAGCATCTCCCTGGCCGCCGGTCCGCTTTCATCCTTCCGCTCTCCTTTTGCGCCCTTATCTGATAAGGTAATCACAGCCGCCGTAAAGGGCCGCTCCGGGTCAGGGGCCTCCACCCGCATCACATCTCCCGGACGGATCACGCCTTCCTTTAAAACCCTTGCAAATACGCCCTCCCTTGGCATAATGCACTCACCCATACGGTGATAGATGGCGCAGTGGCTGTGGCATTCCTTGCCAATCTGGGTCATCTCCAGCTCCACCGTCCCTGCATACAGCCTGGTTCCCACTGGCATAGCTCTGAAATCAAGGCCCTCTACCACCAGATTTTCCCCAAAGGCTCCGTCCGTTACATTGGCCCCCCGTTCGTTAAATGCCTTTACCTTGTCATAGGATAAAAGGCTGACCTGGCGGTGCCATTTTCCCCCGTGGGCATCTTCCTGGATTCCAAAATCCGCGATAAAATGCCCCTCCGGGATAGAGGTTTTCTCTATCCCCCGGCGCTCACTGATACAGACAGCCCTTACGATCCCCTCTGTCTGCTGTTTCTTTTCCTGTTCCATATTATCCTCCGATTGCAATCATATTGTGTGATTCTGTAATCTGTCCCGGCTTTTCAAAGCAATGGGCTCCGGGCTTTTTGAAAATGGCCCCGGACATGGCCTCTCTTAACCGCTCCTGCAGGGCGGGCTCCTCCGGGCAGTCCTTCAGGGGCCAGTGATAATGTCCCTCTGTGTCAGGCCGCTTTTCTCCATTTCTTAAAATGTCTCTCAGATCCACCCCGTCCTCGTAGCAGAGACAGGACTTCATATAGCCCTGGGCCGTCAGCCGCACCCGGTTGCAGGATCCGCAGAATTTCCCATGAATGGCACTGATCAGTCCCAGACTACCCTTCCAGCCGGGGATCCGGTAATACACTGCCGGACCGAAGCCATGAGGCGTCTGATCCTCCTCCATATCCGGGTACAGGGCCTTCATTTCCTTTAAAAGCTCCTGATGGTCTATGGTCGTAAACTGCCTTCCATAGCCAATAGGCATCATTTCTATAAAACGCACGTCCACCGGGTACTCCCTGGCAAGCTCCGCAAGCTCTCTCCAGGCCGGCTCCTGACCGGCTCCCTCCGGCAGAAGGGAACTAAAATCAACGGATACGGCATTTACTTTTACCCGGACCGGCAGGGAAGAGGCTTTTTTCAGGACGCCCAGAACATTTTCCAGCTGGTCCCGTCCTGTGATTTCCCTATAAAGAACCGGATCCAGGGTATCCAGGCTGATATTAATCCCGTCAATCCCTGCCGCCAGCAGAGGCTCCAGATACTGGTCCAGCAGCACTCCGTTGGTGGTGATGGTCACCTTCTCGATCCCCGGCACCGATTTTAACATAGCCACCAGCTGGCAGCAGTCCCTGCGGACCAGAGGTTCCCCTCCGGTGACCTTGATATGGCGGATCCCCAGGCCTGCGCCGCAGAGGGCGATGGCCTTTATCTCCTCCAGGCTCAGTATATCCCATCTGGGCATACACTCCACGCCCTCCGGCATACAGTAGCGGCACCGCAGATTGCACCGGTCTGTAATGGAGATCCTCATATAATCAATCTCCCGCCCCTGTCCGTCTCTCATGTCTCCACAGCTCCCTTCGGGTTGTGAAAATCACCACTTTTTCCGCCGGACTTATGCTCCAGGTAAATCTCTCCCAGCTCCATAGTCTTGTCAACAGCCTTGCACATATCATAGATGGTAAGAAGCGCCACCGTAACGCCGGTTAAGGCCTCCATCTCTACGCCGGTCTTTCCGGTTGTCCGCGCTGTACAGACAGCCTGTATCTCCTGCTTCTCCTCCACAATCTGAAAATCCACCGTCAGCTTGGTCAGGTTCAGCACATGACACAGAGGGATCAGCTCGGAGGTCCGCTTGGCCCCCATAATGCCGGCCACTCTGGCAACTCCCAGCACGTCTCCCTTTGTCATGGTACCTTCCATCACCTTTAAAAGGCACTCCCGGCTCATAAAGATACTTCCCCTGGCCACCGCCTCGCGCCTTGTATCTGCCTTCTCACCTACATCTACCATACGGGCATTGCCCTGTTCATCAAAATGTGTAAACTCCATAACGCTCCTGATCCTTTTTAATATCCTTTTCCAAATCCGCAGTTGGGGAAGGTGCATACCGGGCAGTTCAGACACAGGCCGCCCTGTCCCAGCGCCGCCAGATCCTCTGCCGTCACCTCATCCTCTGCCATCACCCTTGGGAGAACCAGGTCAAAAATGGTTCTCTTTGCGTACATCACGCAGCCCGGCAGACCCATAACAGCCACCGTCCTGGGGTTTTCCCCATCTGTTACCTCATAATAAGCCAGCAGGAACATAGCCCCCGGCAGCACCGGCGCGCCGTAGGATACGATCCTTGCCCCGGTATTTTTTATGGCAAGAGGGGTCTTGTCATCGGGATCCACACTCATGCCTCCGGTGCAGATCACCACGTCCGCGCCATTTTTTATCATATCTAGAATACTGGCTGTCACCTTTTTATCATCATCATTCCAGGTTACATGATCCATTACCTCTGTATCAAATTCAGCCAGCTTTTCACAGATCACCGGAGTAAAGGTATCCTGGATCCGTCCGTAAAATACCTCATTTCCTGTGGTGATGATCCCCACCTTTTTATGGACAAAGGGCTTCAGCTGAAAAATGGGATTTCCTCCCGTCGCTTCCATGGCCTTCCTTCTGGCATTCTCCATCCGCTCCTCTTCGATCACCAGAGGAATGATCCGGGTGCCTGCCAGCTTATCCCCCTTTTTCACAGGGAAATTCCCATGGCGGCTGGCGATCATCATCTGGCCGAAGCCATTTACCGCCTTCATGCCTTCATTGTCCACCTTAAAAAGGCCGTCACAGGAGGCAGTCAGCTCGATCTTGCCCTCCTTGGCCTCTGAGCGCTCCATATATGGGCCCTGGCAGAGAGAACAGAGGATTTCCGCTCCCTCATTTTCATGGAGCATCCCCTCCTCCTTTTCCCAGACATACAACTGGTCCTTACCTACGCTTAAAAGCACAGGGATGTCCTCCTTTGTCACCACATGGCCCTTGCGGAACACCGCGTCCTTGGTCACCCCTTTTATGATCTGCGTAATGTCGTGACACAGTACGGCTCCCTCCGCGTCCACGGTTCTGATAAGTTTCATTCGTTTTTACCTCCACCCGTTATTTATTTTTAAAAATAACGCTAGTGATAGGATAGCATATTGTGGGGATTTTGGCAAGTTCTGGTGGGGATTTTGGGGGAAGAATAGTAGATAATTTAGGCAGGCGGAAAAAATATTTCTGCCTGCCATCGGTTCGTGTATTAACTAATATTTTTTCCTTCCGATCACATAATTCAAAATAATCAGCAGCGTGGTTGTGATCAGAACGCAGATCAAAGCCATTGCCATCGCCACGGAAGCACTTCCCTGTTCAAACTCGCGCACAATAAATGTGGATACGGTCTGGACATTCGGAGGTGAAATCAGGCTGGCGCCTACTAATTCACGAAATACAATGATGAAGATCATCATCCAGCCCTGCATGACGCCGCGCATGATCAGAGGAAGGGTCACATGGAAAAATACATATGCACGGTTTCCTCCGCATACCATTCCTGCCTCAATCAGCGAATCGCCGGTCTGCATAAATGCGGAGCTGACATACTGGACAGAATAGGGCAGGAACATAACCACATATACAAGCACCATAAACCCAAGAGTATTATATAATGGAAGCAGATCATAAATTTTGTTCCAAAACAGCATCATTCCGATCACAAGGACAATGTTCGGCAGCATTTCCGGAAGCAGGGCTTCTCCTTCAATTACTTTTTTCCATTTTCCAGCCTTCTTTATGGACACAACGATCAGAGTTCCCAGCACGCTGGCAATGGTTGCAGATACCACGGCAAGAAAGGTGCTGGTCAGCATGGCCTTCCAGCCTTTACTGTTATTCGTAAACAGCTCCACATAATGCTGGAAGGTAAAATTTCCTGCCGCAAGCCCATATCCGCGCAGCTTGATCAGGGAAGTGGCAATGACTGAAAAGTACGGAACACCGATTGTAACGATAATAATCAGGAAAATATAGATCTCTCCCATGATTTCCGCCGCTTTGCTGCAGCGGTACAGGCTTTCCTTTTTCCCCTTTCCGCCTACCAGATGGTAGGTATGCTTTGAAGTAGTATAGCTTTGTACCAGCCACATGACCATACAGATCATAACCAGCACACTGGACAGGCTGGAGGCTTTGCCAAAATCAATGGGCGCTGTGGATGCGTAGCGATGGATGTCAGTTGTAAACACATAAAAGCCAATCCGGTTTCCCAGGGTCGAAGGGGTTCCGTATTCAGAAAGGGTCTTTACAAATACCAGCAGCATGGCAATGGCATAATTCCCCGTCAAAAGCGGCAGCATCACCTTTCTGAAGCGGTACCTAAAGCCTGCACCGCTGACGGCTGCGCTTTCTTCCAGATTCATTCCTATATTCAGAATCGCATTCTTGATCATGGTAGTCATAAAGGGGAATACATGAAAGCTCATGGCAAGAACCAGACCGCCCAGTGAAAAAAAGTGTTCGGAAATACTTCCCGTCCATGGAAACATCTGCTGAAACAGTCCCCGTTTCTGCATAAACAAAATCCATCCCATAGACGAAATATAGGGAGGCGTCATAAACGGGATCATAAGAACAACATCCAGCCATTTCCAGCGGGAGAACCTTGTTCTGGCAAGCAGAAATGCCAGCGGAGTCGATATAATTGTTGATACGATCACAACCAGGAGCCCTAAAAGCAGGGAATTTGTAATGGTTGCCGCGTTATCTTTATCCATGATTGTCTGCAAAGCATTGCTAAAATCAAAGCGGCCATCTGTAATGACCGCTTCACTGAAAACTGCAACAATCGGAAGGATAACTAATGCAAATAGTATGGCAAAGATTGTAAAATACACCACCCTTTGCTTTTTGTCTATTGTTTTTCTCACTTCCTGTTACACCTCTTTACTGACACAATTCATTTAATTTTGCTGCAATATCGCCGGAATCTGCCATCATTGTATCCCAGTTAAGGTTCTCAAATGTAGGAATTTCCGATACATTTGTACGATTATCGCATGTAATATCGCTTCTTCCCGGAAGAAGGTACGCATCTGTTACCATCTGCTGTGCCTCGTCTGACATAAGATAATCAATAAATGCTTTTGCATTTTCTACGTTCTTGCTTGTCTTCATAATCATGGCCGGTCTTGGGTTGATCACAGTTCCTGACTTCGGATAGTAGATTGCAAGGGGTTCACCTTTGTCAATATTGGAATATGCATTGTAATCCACGCCAGCCACAAGAATTGCCTTTTCACCAGTTACAACGGTCTCAAGAGCTGCTTTATTTGCTCCGGCAACCATCAGGCCATTTTCTGCCATCCCTTCCCATGCGCTCCAGTCATCATTGGAAGAACACATATAGCCTGCAAGGAAATCTTTACAGGAACCGGATTTTTCCGGATCAGGGATTGCAATCATATCTTTATATTGAGCGTCTGCCAGTTCAGACCAGTCAGCATCCAGACTGTCAATTAACGTTGTATTGTAGATGACTCCCAGAGCAGAGGCGCTGGTTCCAAACAGCATATGATCCTCATCCACCCAGCCGTCATAAAGCTTGTCCGCATTTTCAGCTTCCGGATAACTCATGATCTGTCCGCTCTTCTTCATGGAAAGTCCATCTGACCATGATGCAAGAACTACCACATCTGCTACCGGATTATCCTTCTCTGCCTCCAGACGGGCCTGGATCTCTCCTGTGGTTCCCTCAAAAAGCTCTACCTTGATACCTGTTTTTTCTTCAAATCCCTCTACATAGGCTGTATTCAGATCTGTAGGACTTGGCATATAAACCGTCAGCGTTCCGCTTAGCCCTTCGGAGCTTTCATCCCTGCTGCTTTCCTGAGCATCAGAGCTTGGTACAGGGCTGGATGTTTGATCTGTACTGTTACTGGAACCACACGCCGCAAGGCTCAAACCCATTGCTGTCACTAACGCTGCTGCTAATACCTTTTTCTTCATTTTTTCCTCCTGATGTCCGCTTCGTATTAAAAAGCTGCAATATGATCCTCATTTATATAAACAGAGACACTGGAACCAACGTCATATCTGCGTGGAGATTCCATGGTCCATTGTTTTCCATCTGCATTCAAATAAAGCTGATAGTTTTCACCCAGAAACTGGATTCCGTCTACAATGGTATGATATTCTTTATACCCGTCTTTCTTTTCAAGGCTTGCTCTTTCAGGACGGAACATCTTTTTAGGGCCCAGCCAGTTTGACCTACCTATGAATTTAGCCGTAAACAATGTTTTGGGCTTTTGATAGATTTCTTCAGGCTTTCCCTGCTGCTCAACCACGCCCTTATTCAATACCACAATGCGGTCGCTCATGCTCATTGCTTCCATCTGATCGTGAGTAACAAAAATGGCCGTCACTCCCAGCTCTGAGGTCAGACGTTTTATCTCTATCCGCATTTCATCCCTTAAGATGGCATCCAGTGCTGATAAAGGCTCATCAAACAAAATACAATCCGGTCTGGTAACAATAGCCCTTGCAAACCCGACACGCTGCTGCTGTCCGCCTGAAAGCTGAGATGGATACCTGTCACGGAACTCTGAAAGGCGTACTGCCTCCAGCGCACCCATAACACGCTGTTCCAGATCTTTTGTATCCTTTTTTGCCCGAAGACCGAAAGCTGCATTTTCAAAGACAGTCAGATGAGGCCACAGGGCAAAATCCTGAAACACAAAACCCATATTTCTTTTTTCCGGTGGGATGTGGATCTTTTTTTGATCTGAATAAACACAGAGATCGTCGAAATAAATTTCTCCTGCTGTGGGTGTTTCCAGCCCGGCAATCATCCGCAGAATCGTTGTCTTTCCACAGCCAGAGGGGCCAAGTAAGGTTGTGAACTCTTTGTCCTCAATCCGCAGATCCAGGTTTTTGATCACATCTGCCTTGCCATAAGATTTGGAAATATTCTTTAAGTTAATAATCATAATTGTGCACCTCAGAATATGATTTTAACGATCAAATGTAAACTGTTCTATCCGGGATCTGTAAAGGTTGAGTAAAATGCAAAAAGAAGGCAGAGATCAGCATAACTTACGCCGCTCGATTCGCCAGCCTGACAATCAGAACCAGCCTGGAAAAAATAGAAAACAGAGCGGCTGTGGTATTCCAGGCACTGCTTGAAAGAACCAGTGAATACTCATAGGCGGCCACAGCCATGAGCAGGAGAAGGGCATATAAATAGAAGGAACGGCCACCCAGGATCGTCAGGATGGAAAGGCCGCAGCACAATTCCAGCAGGAAGGAAAGGGCAGCCATCTGTTCCATCAGTGTTTCAGGAAAACGGGAAGATAAGCCTGTCAGGGCGCAGAGAGTCTGGACGGCAGCAAGAAAAAATAAGAGCAGGGCAGACAGCTCGGCTGTCCTTCTCCATTTTTCCTCTGTGCTTCCTGCTTCTTCGGTACGGCACAGCTTACAGGTGCCTACATACCAGATCAACAGGCCCACTGCCTTTGGCAGAATGGGAATACGAAACAGGTTCAGGCTGAAGGTAGAAAGGATCACGCCCCACATCAGCAGATTGGCTTCTTTTTTCATGGTCACAGACTCCCCCTTTCTTTTAAATACGCGATTGCATCCCATACGGTTTTATCCCGGGGCTCCGGCCGCTGAACCTCTATCACAGCCATACAGTCTTCTGTAGCCTTTAAGCTGCTTAAACCGTACAGACGGATCTGGCCCTTATAAAAATGATTCTGGCCCTGATCTCCCTTCCACTGGATATAAATCTGAAGGTGGTCGCCCTCTTTTATATCCACCGGCTCCATTTCCCAGATATTCTGTCCGTTGGCAGTGATCTCATATCGGGAACGGATATAGTCCTCATCGAAAGCCTCTGCCCGTTCCAGCCGGAAGTCGGTCAGCGCTTCATAGGTTCTTATATAAATGCCGGTGGAGTTTTCCGAGCTGCCGGTGAGTTTAAGGGCGTCCATGGTTTCTGTCCTTGTGAAACGGATATTTCCAATCTCATACACTTCTTCCCTTCCGTCTGTCAATCTGAGGCGGATCTGATTCACAGAAAAATCGTCCTCCAATACCGTTCCTTCTTTTGAAGCCAGAGTAAGAAAAATCTGACCAGCCTGGTATCTTCCCACCTTATATGACCTCCAGTCCGAATACAGGCTCACCAGCGCCTTATCCTCCAGCTGCGGAAATGAGGCTTCCTCTATCTTCCCCTCCAGGCTTTCACTGGCGATATAAGGAAGCTTGATCAGAGTCTCTTCCTCCATCTGAAGCTCCTGATCCACCATGGCAAAAACCGGCCCAGGCAGAGTCAGAGCCCGGTCGATCTGCCAGCCTGCCAAAATCATCAAAACCCCAAGAGCCGCGGCGCCCCACATAAGCCGCCAGCGAAGTCTGCTTCCTTCCATATGCCTCCTCCATTTCTTGAAACCCACACTGTTTTAATTTTATTGTAACAGGACATAGGTGGAAATGCTTGAAGGGGAGCTTACGTATTTCTTACAACATTTCATTAAAAAAACAGCTGCCTTTCAGCAGCTGTCAGACTGTAGACAAAGTCCCGGCATTTGCCGGGTTTTTCTACATTTATAACCGT